>JBBQWZ010000050.1:0-49242 GCA_038210135.1 Bryobacterales bacterium | reverse complement strand
ACGGTCGCGGTTCGGTGCTGGGGAGTTGTGGTCCGCTTCCTTACGGTCGCGGTTCGGTGCTGGGGAGTTGTGGTCCGCTTCCTTACGGTCGCGGTTCGGTGCTGGGGAGTTGCCGCTTCCTTACGGTCGCGGTCGGTGCTGTGGAGTTATGGTCCGCTTCCTTACGGTCGCGGTTCGGTGCTAGGGAGTTGTGGTCCGCTTCCGGCGCGTGCCTTTGGCTCGCTCTGGTCGCGGCTCGGATTTTCGCGGTGTACGGTTTCGAGCGCAGGTAAGTCTGTGGTCCCGTCGCTTACGCTCCGGGTTCAAGCGGAGAAGCCGCGGACCCAGCCTAGGGAGACGCCGGTCATGAGGCAGCCGATGATGACGATGGCTGCGGCTGAGAGGACGGGCACGAGTTGGAAGGCGGGATGGCCGGTTATGCGCTTCGATTGCGGCAGGAAGCTTTTAGCGTAGAGGACCAGCAGACCGATTCCGACCAGGACGGATGCCAGGCCGAGGCTGAACGAAGTCAGCAGGAGCAGGCCGAGTCCAATTCTGCCTAACGCAATCGAGGTCAGCAAGAGGACCAACGCGGACGGGCAGGGTACGAGTCCGCCACTGGCTCCGAGGGCGATCAGGCCGCCGATGGTGATCTCTTCCGGGACATCGTGGCTGTGCATGTTTCCGTCGCCGTGGTCGTGAACGAGTCCGGCGGCGTGGGAATGCCCGTGGTCGTGCTTGGCCGGGTGTGTATGAGCGATTCCGTGAGCATGGGCATGCGCGTGGTCATGATCGTGATCGTGCTTGGCCGCATGGGAGTGAGCGATTCCGTGGGCGTGATCGTGATCGTGTGAGTGTTCGTGCTTGGGTGCGTGGGAGTGAGCTATGCCTTGGGCGTGCGCATGCGCGTGGTCATGATCGTGATCGTGCGTATGCCCGTCGGCGTGGCTGTGGACGTGCGGCTTCGGATCGGCTGGCGAGTGATCGTGAGAATGCAGGTGAGCGACAGCCGGGGCATCCGAGTGAGAGGCTTTATCGCGGCGCAGTTTGCGGAACCTCTTGTAGAAGAGCGATCCACCCACGGCGACGATCGAGAGGCCGGAGATAGCTCCAAGCCAGGGCAGCAGCGTTTCGGGAAGAATGTACTGCGACAGGAAAAGCGTCACCAGGCCGAGGGCGAAGACGCTGATGGTATGGGTGAAGGTGGTCATCGCGCCGAGGATAACGGCGTGCTTCGTGGTTCCCTTTGATCCGACCAGGTAGGCCGCTACGAGGGTCTTGCCGTGACCGGGCGAAGTGGCGTGGACAGCTCCAATTCCAAAGGCGACGAGGAGGCCCAGGAAGATCATGCTGGCAGAGAGTTCTTTGTTGCTCAGGAGGCGCGAGAGGTAATCGCCCTTGGTGACTTCGCCGGCCTGTTTCCGGGCCGCGGGATTCGCGGCGGATGGCGAAGACTGGCTGACCGCAGTGGGTGTCGGCTGAGGAATCGGGACGACGACGGGTGTTTGGATTTTGTTTGTGGCGACTACTTTCGGCTCGCTGCTTTGTGGCGTCGCGACCGGAAGGGCGGTCCAGGTCAAAGCCGCGCGGAGGTCCTGCGGGGGCGCGGCGAGAGGATCGGCCGGATAGGCGGTGAGGCCTTTGCTGCGTTCGTCGCTCGAATGGCTGGTTTTGGAGAGAGTCGCTCCGTTGGCGGAGGCGATGACGATCTCCTTCCAGCCGGCGCGTTCAGCGAAGTTGCGGTCTTCAAAGGTCAGCGTGCCGGGCGCGATTCCGGCGAGCTTCAGTTTGGCGGTGATGTGGGCGACGGGCAGTCCGGCGGCTCCGTCGGAGAGAACGATATCGACGGATTCGATCTCCGGAACGACGGCTTTCGAATCGGCGCGGAAATCGAGGCCGGGCAGCCAAGTCCGCATCTGCTGATTCGCTTTGGCGAGCAGGTCCTCGCGCGGACTTCCTTTTTCCAGTTTCCAATCGCGCAGTAGCTCAAACGTCGGTACTTCCGCGAGATCGAGCGCATAGCGGACGTCCGCGCCGTGGGCATTCATTTCGATCCGCGTGTAATGGCTAACGCTGAAGTTGCCCATCGGGTGGGCGAGGAGCAGGCCGGGGATCAGGAATAGGATTCTGCGAAGCATCGACTACTATACGGATTGTAGTCGTCTTCAGATGGTTGAGGGGATTTTGGTCCAGACTCCGCTATTCCAGACAGGAACGATTACGACGCAGGAGACCGGAAACATGAAACCCATTCGGAATGCGAACGCGAAGATAAGGCGAAGCTGGACGGCGGCGTTGGCGGCCGGAGCCTGTTTGCTCATCGCGCAAGGGGCGTTTGCTCAGGGGTGGGTCGAACATAACGATAAGAACGGCTTCCGTCTTTCGCACCCGCCGGGCTGGGTTGTCGAGACACCGGACGCGAAGACCATTTACGCGCACAGCGCGGACGGATCGTCGGTGGTGCTGATCCACGCGTTCTTCGAAAAGGCGAACGTCGGCGCGAAGCAGTGGATGCAGCAGGTTCCTTCGAAATTCGGATCAGTGTTTGGACGGGCGCGGGTTGGCCAAGTGCGTGAACGGCGCGCGCAAACGGATGACGCGATCGGCCAGATGGAATATGCGAGCCGGTGGGGCGACTCGAAGGCGGGTCTACTGGTTTCGATTCAGCAAGGCGCCGGGATGATGTACGCGATTGGAGCTCCGGCATTTCAATATGAGCCCCGCAAGGACGAGCTGATTCGGGTGGTGCAGAGCTTCGTAGTAACGGGAGGCCCGGGCGGAGGCGGTGCGCAGGGTGCGCGGAATGGGACCGAGGCGGGTCCGGCGTTGCGATTCCAGCGCTTCATGGATCCGCGCGAGGGGGCTTTCACGCTGGAAGTTCCGGTGGGTTGGAATACGCAGGGCGGCACATACCGCCGGACGGCGGTGGATGTTAAGCAGTGGCTGAAGATCTCGTCGCCGGATGGCAAGATCATTTTGTGGACGCAGGAGCCGCAGTTGCCGGGCATCTTCAATCTTCCGGTGCAAGGTCTGCCTCCGGGGCCGAACACGGCGCAATATATGCAAGGCATCCAGTTCGCCGAATTCGTGCTGCGGCGGTTCTACTTGCCGGGCGTACAGATTCAAATAGTGAATCGTAAGAACCGGACGGATTTGCAGGCGCAAGCCGATCAGGTGGCTCGCCAGTATCCGGTGGCGGGCATGCAAAAGACGACGACCTATGGCGAGATCGATTTCCAATACATGCGCAACGGGCAGAAGTTCGTGGGCACGATTCTGGGCGGCACACAGGTGACTGTGATTGCGGGAATGGGTTCCTGGTATCCGATGGTGATCGGCGGATGGACGGCTCCGGAGGACCAGGCGCGGATCGCGCTCGCGGTTCAGGATCATGGGCGGCAGACGTATGTTGCGAGTGCGGAATGGGCGCGGACGCAGCAGGGCACGACGGCCAAGGTCAGCCAAATCACCAAGGAGACTGGCGATTACGTATCGAAGGTGCGCAGCGACGAGTATTGGGGCAGGCAGAAATCGAACGACGTGATGTCGGAGCGGCGGGCCGATGGCAACCGCGATCGGGTGCGGTTGGAGGATCCGTATACGGGGCAAAAATACGAGGCGGTTTCGGGTAAGAATTACTATTACGTGCATTCGCCGAGCGGTCAGGTGATGGGTACGAATAACACCGAGCGTCCGAATGTGGATGTGACGGAGCTCCGGCAGGTCTGGTAAGCCGGGCGGTGGGCGGAACTAGTTTCGCGCGTTCGTCGTATTCATGGCGAATGCTCTTCACGAACGCTTTGCGAAAACTGCCTTTGCTGCTGTTGCCGGTTTTGGCTGGTGGGTTGTACGGACAAAAGCCGGAACACGATCAGCTGTACCGCACGATTGCGGATCTTGATGCGGCGCTGTTCGACGCGTACAACACTTGCGATCTGCCGAAATTCGGATCGCTGCTGGCGGAGGATCTTGAGTTCTATCACGACGTCGGCGGACTAATGGTTGGTCGCCAGAATACGGTCGATGCGGTGAAGAACAACATTTGCGGCAAGGTCCGGCGGGATCTTGTACCGGGCACCCTGCGGGTGTTTCCGCTGAATGGATACGGGGCGGTGGAGACAGGGATCCATTTGTTCTGCGATCCGAAGAAGGGCAAGTGTCCGGACGGTAGTGGAGCGGCCAAGTTCACCCACGTGTGGCAGAACAAAGATGGTGCGTGGAAGATTACGCGGATTCTCAGTTACGACCACTGCTCCAATTGTTCGACGTCGAAGGGGCCTGATTTCCGGATCGCGAATCCGAAGTGACGTTCGTGGCGTGGCTGCAGGGGAGGCGTCCGCTCCCTGACGGTCGCGGTTCGGTGCTGGGACTGGGTGGGGGTTCAAGGCGCGAAAGTTTAGTGAGCGCGAGCGTACCCGCGAAGAAACGCGAACATTTCGGCAAGCGCCTCCGCCCGGTGGCTGACAGCGGCTTTGCGTTCGGGTGGCGCTTCGCCGAACGTTATCGCGAAGGGCGGATAAAAGAATAGCGGATCGTAGCCAAATCCGCCCGAGCCTTTTGGCTCTCTGGTAATCTCGCCTTCGACTATTCCACGAAACGTGCGCAGCACTTCGCCATTCTTGACGAGCGCGATCACGCAGACGTATCGCGCAGCGCGGTTCGCGGACTGCTCTAGCCGTTTGAGCAAATGTTGGTTGTTCGCGGCATCGGTGGCGTCGGGTCCGGCGAAGCGCGCGGAATATACACCGGGGTCGCCGCCGAGGGCATTGACTTCGAGACCGGAGTCTTCGGCAAACAGAAATCCCTCCGCGGATTCGGCTGGAAGATGTGCGCCGTAAAACCGACCTTTGAGAATGGCGTTGGCTTCGAAGGTCTGGCCGGATTCTTCGGGCGCATCGATTGCACGCAAGCCGGGTAAGGGGAGAATTTCGAAGTCAGGTCCGCTGGCGGCGCGGAACTCGCGCAGCTTCCCTTCATTCGAGGTGGCGCAGAACAGTTTCACTACGCCTTCGCGAGAGCGGCCTTCTGGGCGGCGATGAGCTCGGCGATCCCCTTGCGCGCGAGGGTGAGCATTTCGGCCATTTGGTCGTCGTCGAACGCGGTGTGTTCGGCGGTGGCCTGCACTTCGACGAACTTGCCCTCGCCGGTCAGGACGACGTTCATGTCCACGTCGGCGCGCGAATCCTCCTGGTAGCAGAGGTCGAGCATGGGCTTGCCGCCAACGATGCCGACGCTGGTCGCGGCGACGCAATCGCGGACCGGCCACTTCTTCAGCGTCCCGAATTTCTGGAGCTGTTTCAGGGCCCAGGCCATGGCGACGTAGGCGCCGGTGATGGCCGCGGTGCGGGTTCCTCCGTCTGCCTGCAGGACGTCGCAATCGATGATGACGCTCCGTTCGCCGAGCAGTTCCATGTCGACGACGGCGCGGAGGCTACGTCCGATCAGGCGCTGAATTTCGTGCGTGCGACCGGACTGGCGGCCTTTTGAAACTTCACGAGGCGTGCGTGTGGCGGTGGCGCGGGGGAGCATCGAATACTCCGCCGTGACCCAGCCCTTGCCGCTATTCCGCATGAAGCCCGGTACCGATTCTTCGATCGAGGCGGCGCATAGCACGCGCGTGTTGCCGACTTCGATGAGAGCGGATCCCTCGGCGGTCATCAGATATTCGGTGGTGATGGTTACCGGCCGGAGCTGGTCCAGTTGACGTTGATCTATTCGCATTTATTTGCCCGACTGCATGCCGAGATAAAACAGCAGGAATACGATCCCGAAGCCGACGGCGATGATGACGAGGCAGGGAACGGCGCTGCGCGGGGTGGATTTCGGACGCCGCGTGCCTGCGGCTTTGTACTTGGCCATGCGTGAACTTCTAGTGTACGCGCGGAAGCGCGCGCGCCGCTTCGCGGAAGAATTCGTCGAGCGCGTCGAGCGACCTCTCCGAAAGATCTTTAAGGTGGATGGCGACCACTTCGCGTCCGCGTTGGGCGAGCGCCTCTTCGGTCGCGAGGAACTGCGTGCGGTGATAAACGCTGTCATCGGACGTCGAATTCGCGTCCGCGATCACGATGGTGGAGAAGCAGCCGCCGTGGCCGATGATCATCTCGTGATAGCTGTGGTTCATCGCCGGACCCTCATACACGTCCACCGGCTGCTTCCGCTTTTTGCGGAAGACAAGCTCGGCGGCACGGTCGAGCACGGCGCGGACCGCTTTGCCGCGTACGTCGTAGCGGGTGTCGCCGAAGAACGTCAGCTCGCCATAGCAGGAAGGCGATTTCGCGAGGAGTTGCGCGTAGGCGGACGGAGCGGAGCCGGACGGCAGTTCGTGGTGATCGACGCGGAGCGTGACGAGGTTCCGCCAGGCGGCGCGATTCGGGGACGCGGCGGCGCGTTCCCAGGCCGGCGACTTCATGAGCTTGCTGGTGATGCTCTTGTATAGTTCGACTGACGGCTGCGTGACGAAGTTCATTTGACGCAGATAGCCGAGACCAAAAACGGCGTAATGGATGAATTGCATGTAGGCGGACAGCGGCCGTTCGTCGAGCGTCAGCACCGCGACGGGATAGCCGGCGCGCCGCAGGGCCGCGGTTTTCTCGACCAGCGCTTTGTCGCCCTTTCGCGCGATCGCCAGGAACAACCGATCCTGCCTGGGATCTTTCGGCGCGCGATAGTTGGTCAGGCGCACAGGGGATTCGAGTACGATCTTGATCCCGATCTCCTCGCTTTTGCCGAGGCTTTCTTCAAAATCCTGTTTGGTCCAGACGCCGGCGCCGCTCACTTCTTTCGAACATAACAAGGTCACTTTGTCGCGGCCCGCGGCGCCCTGCGCATCGAGGAACGCGGCGAGCCGCCAGGCGGTGTCGATATCTTCTTCCGGAAGATTGGCGGCGGAAATCCATTCGTCGAGATCGACACCGGCGAGCGCGAGCGGATAGAGACTGCCGCGCGTCAGCGGACCGGTATGCCGCCCGGCGGTAGAATTCCGCCCGTCAAGCTGAAGCTCAATCCGCTTGAAGCCCTTAGGTTGGGCAAACTGATCGAGCAGCGAGCCGCTGAGCGTCATATACAGGAAGTTCGGCCGCGCTTCGATCTTGTGCCGCGCATAGAGGGCGGCCAGGCGTTCGAGGTTGACGACGGGCTCGTAGGACGTCATGCCCATGGCCATGCCAACAACGAGGGTCCGCTTCAACGTTTCGCGCTCCGACAGGCCGCTGCGCTTGCGCATGTCGGCGAGAATCGCCGCGAGCTTCGCCGGATCGGTGGAGTCGAGGACGTAGCATTTCGGTCCGCGATTGAGCAGGCCGCACGCGTTGTACATGCTTTTGTCTTCGGCGGAACCGCCCATGCCCGCCCAGATCAGAAACTTCAACGGCACGCCGTGCGTTTGCTGAATGGCTTCGCGGAGCGTGGCCGTCTCGAGGCGAACCGTTTCCGCCCAGGCGGCGGATTCGGTTGCGGCCTGCCAGCTGAGATTCAAAACGCCATAACTGTTCTTCGTGACGGCGGGATTGTGTTCTGTGCCGATGCGGACGAGAAGGCTACGGGTGGGGTCGAGGGATTCGAGACCCTTGCGCTTCGCGCGCGCGTCGAGCGCCTTCAACCCGGCGAGGACTCCCTTAGCATGAAAGACGTCGAAACGGGGTTCGGAGACAGGGGTGTCGTGGTACAAGGCAAGGCGCACGCTAAGGTTGTAGCATATGCGGATACTGGCTTATCAGAAAATATTGTCTTTAAATTTATTGCTGATTCTTGGCGTGACGGCTTGTGCCAGTAAACCGATCCAGGTCCGGCTGCCGGAAAAAGTGGAAGGCTTCACACGGACGCAGGGAATGGGCTTGCGCGCCGTGTATTCTGGTCCGGGCATCGTCACGGTAACGTTAACGGAGATGCAATCCGGCGGCAACGCGTTTGAAGCGCTTCAACACTGGAAGCCGGAAACAGGCCGGGTACCTTTTCAGCGGGATCGATTCTTTGGGGTCGCGGAATCGAAGGAACTCGATTCGAAGGCGTTGATCGCTTTCGTCGCGGCGCTCGAAAAAGAACTTGCGAAATGATTCGGAACAATACTGCGGCGAACCGCATCGATTAACGGAGGAGATTTATGAAACGATCAGCAAGCGCGGTGTGGCAGGGCGACATTAAGAGCGGCAAGGGTGCGATCAGCACGCAGAGTACGACGCTGAGTAGCGCGCAATACTCGTTTTCGACCCGCTTTGAAAACGGCGTGGGAACCAATCCGGAGGAACTGCTCGCGGCGGCGCACGCCGGCTGCTTCTCGATGGCCCTCAGCCTGGCGCTCGGAACCGCGGGAATGACGGCGGAGAGCATCAATACGACTTGTACCGTCACGCTCGACAAGGTCGAGGGCGGATTCGCGATTACGGAAAGTCACCTGGACGTCAAGGTGAAGATTCCGGGTGGCGACAAGGCGAAATTCGATCAAGCGGCGGCCGAAGCGAAGGCGGGTTGTCCGTTGTCGAAAGTGCTGAACGCCAAGGTCACGATGGACGCGGTGTTGGAGGGCTAGAGTTCGCGCACAGGCCGGAGGCCTATGCCACGGTGCACAGGCCGGAGGCCTATGCCACTTACTCGTCGCGGAGGGCCCTTCGGAAAGATGACGTCCGCGCTTGAGTGGACGAGGAAAATAGCGAGGCCGAATCGGTCGCCGGAGGTAGAATAAGGTATGTTCGCTGCTCCGGGCGCCGCGATCCATCCTCGCGCCGTTCATGCGTTCTTCGAGTATTCACTGCTGGGCATGTTGACCAGCGGGTATCTCGCGGTGGTCGCGTCGGGCGGCCTGGATCTGCCGACGGCGGTGCTCTCCGGCTGCGCTCTGCTGCTGCGGTTCGCAATGGTTTCCGGTTGGTTCGGCTGGAAGCCGCCGGGGCGTTTTCTGCACATCGCGACCGTCCTCTATATCGCGTTCTATCCCGTCGATTACTTTTTTCTGTCGCGCGATTTTCTGCAATCGACGATTCACCTGATCTTTTTCCTGAGCGTGATGAAGCTGCTGACGGCGGTTTCGGCGCGCGACTACACGTATCTAAAACTGATCGCGTTCCTCGAACTTCTGACCGCGAGTATGACTTCGGTCTCGCTGACCTTTTCGGTCTGCCTGGCGGCATTCCTGCTGTGTTCGATCGCGGCGTTTGCGAGCGGTGAAATCAAACACGCCACCGACGTTTCAGCGAAGAAGCCGAAGCTCGCGCCGATCGTCGTACGCGGCGGCATGCGGGGATTCCGCTGGCGGCTGGGGACGCTGAGCATCTCCTTATTCGCCGGCATTATCGTTTTGACGGGCGGGCTGTTTTTCCTGCTGCCGCGCACTGCGCGGGCGGCGTTCCGCCACTTGGTGTCGGATCGCTACCGTCTTCCTGGATTTTCGAATGAAGTCGTGCTGGGGCAGCTCGGCGAGATCAAACGCAGCTCGCAGACGGTAATGCACGTCAAGCTGGGCAACGCGGAAAACCAGTCGTCGTATCGCTGGCGCGGAATGACGCTTTCGCAGTTCGACGGACGTAAGTGGTACAACCCGCCGACCAGCCCGGAACTGCTGCGTGTGGACGGCTGGCTGCAACTGGCGTCCGATAAACAGCGATGGCGGCCGGGTTCGCGGATCAGCTACGAAGTCCATCTGAAAGACATCGCGTCCGACGTGCTGTTCATGCCCGGCACACCTGAGATGCTGCACGTCAACGTGCCGTACGTGTATCGCAGCCGCCACGATTCGCTGCGCGCGCGCTTGCCCGCGGAAGGAGGTCTTTACTACACCGGAATTAGCTATCTGGATGCGGAGTCGCCGCTGCCCGAGGAGAAGCCGGAGCTATCCGACCGCTCGCGGCTCGAGTATCTGCGGGTTCCACCAACACTCGATGGGCGGATTCCGATTCTCGCGCGCCAGTTCACCGACGGCGCGCATTGGCCGGGTCAGCAGGCGCGTGCGATCGAGGCGCATTTGCAGCGCGACTTCGGCTACACGCTCGAACTGCTTTCGAGCGAAGTGAACGATCCGCTCGCGTACTTTCTGTTTGAGCGGAAGCGCGGACACTGCGAGTATTTTGCGTCGTCGATGGCGGTGATGCTGCGGACGCTTGGCATACCTTCGCGCGTCGCCACAGGATTCGCTGGCGGCTCCTACAATCCGGTCAGCGGTTGGCAAGTGATCCGCGCGTCGGACGCGCATTCCTGGGTCGAAGCATGGCTGCCGGGGCGCGGTTGGACGGCCTTCGATCCAACTCCGGCGGATCCGAATCCGATTTCGCATTCGATGATGTCGGCCTTCAGTCAATATCTCGATGCCGCCGATGTGTTCTGGCAGGATTGGGTACTGAGTTACGATCTTGACCGCCAGATCGCGCTCGCGTCGAAGATGGAAGAAACCGGTCGGAAGGTGAGCGTGAACTGGGTGGATCAGTTCGGCAATTGGCTCGAACGCAGCGGCAAGCCCGCCGCCGGAAGCGCGTGGCGTTGGGGCGGAGTGCTGGTCGTGGTGCTGGTCCTCGGCGGAATCGTGCTGGTTTACTGGCGGTCGATGCGCAGTTGGCTGATCGCGCGTTGGCGCTTGCGCCGGGTTCAGCGCGGTCAGGCGGATGCGTCCGACGCCGCGCTGCTCTACAGAAGGATGCTGGACCTGGTTCGCAAGCGCGGAGTCGAGAAGCCGGCCTGGTTCACAGTCGGCGAATTCGCCCAAGTGCTCGCGCCGTCCGAAGTCTCGAGACTGGTCGCGGAGTTCACGGTGGATTATGAAAGGCTGCGCTTCGGCGGTCAGCGCGAAGCGGCGGTCCGAATGGTCGGCGTGCTGGAGCGGTTGGAGAAGTTGGCCTAGCGTTCGATCGCAAAAAAGACTGCCAAATGAGTCAGCGCTCAGGTCGCGTTCAAAACGCCCAAAACCTTGTCGCGATAGCTCCGGCTCAAAGTCAGTTCGGTGCCTTCGCGCAGCACCACCACGTATTCGCCGTGAAACCACGGGCGCAGTTCCTTGACGCGGTCCAGATTCACGATCGTCGAGCGATGGATGCGCGCGAACTTCTCGCCATCCAGTCGGCCTTCGATCGAATTCATGGTCTCGCGCAACAGGTGCGTATCGCTGCCGACGTGCAGGCAGACGTAGTTGTCGGCAGCCTCGACCCAGTCGATTTCTTCTTGCCGCACAAAAAACACACGGCCTGGAGTCTTGATCGCAAATCTCGTCGACGCCGCCGGCTTGGTGCGCACTTCCTGAAGCAATTCCCGCAGGCGCGAATCTCCGCCATCCGGCAACTGCCTTTTACTGATTGCCGAGCGGACGCGGTCCACGGTTTTCGAGAAGCGCAGCGGGTCGAAAGGCTTCAGCAAATAGTCGAACGCATGAACGTCGAAAGCACGCAGAGCGTGCTCATCGTAGGCCGTGACGAACACTACCAGCGGCAGATCCCGATCGCCCAACTGCTCGAGGACGGAAAATCCGTCGAGGTCGGGCATCTGGACGTCGAGGAAAATGACATCGACGTCGTGGTCGCGGAGGAAGTCCACCGCCTCCTGACCGCCGGCGCATTCGCCCGCCACTTCGAACGCGGTCTGCGTCGAGATCAGCCTGCGCAACCTCCGCCGCGCCAGGCGCTCGTCGTCCACAATGAGGGTCCGGATTGTATCCGTGCTCTGACCAAATGGGGCTTGCCGAGTGATCGCCGGTTGGCGTTGACCCTGTACATCGGCTCCCGCGGTTGTAGTTGTTGGATTCACGTTTCGGCTTTTAGACGGAAGGGAATTTGAATTGTCACCTCAAATCCGCCCCCTGGAACATTTGTCAGGGCGAATAGGTGATTCCCGTTGTATAGACGCTCTAATCTCTCTCTGGTGTTGGTTAATCCGACGCCTTGCCGTAATGGCTTGACGACCGGATTAAAGCCTGGTCCGTTATCGAACACTCGCATCCACAAAGTTCCATCGACCCGTCCGGATTCGATACGAAGCACGCCCGCGCGAGTTTGACGGCCGAGCCCATGTTTCAGGGCATTTTCAACGAGAGGCTGTAAGATCAGGTTCGGAACTCGAGCGTCGAGAGTTCCACGGTCCAAGGCAAATTCGACAGACAACCGGTCTTCGAAACGCATTTTCTCGATTTCGAGATAACGCGAAAGGAAGTCCATTTCTTCGCGCAATGTTACTTCCGGTACTCCCGCATGGTCGATTGTCAAGCGTAGAAAGTCGCTCAACTTCGCGATCATTCGCTCCGCGGCGAATGCGTCTTCGTGCACCAATTCCGAAATCGCGTGCAACGTATTAAAAAGGAAGTGAGGATGCAGTTGCATCTTCAAAGCCTGCAATTGGGCGCGCGCGAGCTGCGCTTCGAGGTGAACCGTGCGGATCCGGCTCTCCTCGTACCGGCTGTAGTAATCCACCATGTGGAAACAGAGTAGGACCAGAAAGTAATTCACCATCCCAAAATCGAGACTGCTGATCACCATGAATTTCGTCAGCAGCTGCCAACCCTTCATGTTTTTGTAGACGATGGGGGCGGCCGTCACCAGCCAGACGGCTTTGGTCACGCCGCCGAGGAGCAGGGCGCAGACGAGATGGAGCGGGGTGTTCTTCAGCCACTGGCGTCCCGTAATTGGGAAGCGCAGCGCGAGCAGCAGTACCGGAGGCGTGACGACGGCCCAAATCCAGGCGTAGGAAACCTCGCTGATCAGGGCGCTGCTGAGCGAAAAGGGATTCTTAGCGTTGCTGATTTGGCCGCGAAAATAGACGAACAGGGCCATGACGACTCCGTAGATCGTCCACAGGCCGAAAATTAGACCGTAACGCCGCAGCCGGCTCCGCATCAGTGTCCTGTCCGTTCCCCCTAAAAACCCAAGTGCCTTCACGCTATCACGCGGAATCCAGTGCGACCGGGTTGAATTGGCAAAAGCTCTTTCCGCTGTGGCGAATCCGTCCTGGGGAGGGGTGAAATTGCCAGCCTGGGAAGGCACCGTCCGATTTCGGAACTGTGAACGGCAAAGTACTGTTTTCGCGGCGCACTCTGAACCTTTCCGCCGTACCTGCCGATCTTGAGACTCAGGCCCAAACTATGTCTGCACTTATCGTCAACAAAACCAAGCCCGCTCTGCTGGCGGCCCCATTTCTCGCCGGCATTGTACTGGCGTTCCTTGCATTGGCTTCGATGGGGATCGCCCAGACCCAGTCCAATCCGCCGACCGACGCCAAAAAAGCGGTAAAGCCGCCGCCTGGAACCCCCCTCCCGCCGAAGGCTGCCGCCGTAAAACCCGGCGCAAGAACGGCGTCCGCGAAGCCGGTGGCCGCTACCGCCGCTTCGGACAAAGCAGCCGTGCCGGCCGCGGTTCCGGCTGCGGATAAGACGTTTGCGCCGGACGCACCAGTGGCTCCGCCGCCTTCTGACATCCAGTCCGCGCGCGGCGTACAGGTGGTCGACACGAAAGTGATCCAGACATGGCGCGATCAGGCCGAAACCCTTTCCGCCCAAAGCCGATATGGCGAAGCGGAAAAGCTGTACACCAAGATTCTGGAAGAGCGTGAGCATACGTATGGGTTGAACAGTCCGGAAATCGTACGCGATCTGAACGACCTCGGCCGCGTCAATTTCGCGCAGATGAAGTACGGTTTGGCAGAGGGCTATTACGCTCGCGCCTTGCAGGTCATCGAGGTTTCGAAGGGCAAGCAGAGTAACGAAGTGGTTCCGGCGCTCGACAAGCTGGCGCGCTTGTACTCGGCGATGGAGAAATATCCGCTGGCCGAACTGAACGCCAAGCGTGCCGTGCAGACCTACGAACACAACGGCATGGGCGAAAATCCGGAGATCGTCCCGACCTTGCAATTGCTCGCCAGCCTGCTCGCGATCGACAGCAAATACGGTGACGCGCGGCCGCTGCTCGAACGCTCCATCAAGATCACCGAAAAATCCCGCGGAATCTACGATCCGTTGCTACTCGGTTCGCTCGACAGCCTGGGCGAGATCTATCAGCAACTGCAGAAGCCGTCGGACGCCGAAGGGACCTGGCGTCGCGCCCTGGCGATCCGCGAAAGCGCCTATGGACCCTCGAATCCCGAGGTCGCATCCAACCTCGACCGAATCGGGCAGCTGCTCTTCGATCAAAAGAAATATCCGGAAGCACTCCAGAGCTACGAGCGCGCCCTATATATAAGGAACAAGTCGCTCGGCGCAGCCAATCCGCAGACGCAGGCGAACCTCGGGCGCATTGCTGAAATCTATACGGCGCAAGGCCGTCAATCCGAAGCCGAGCCACTGTTCCGCCAGATCCTGTCGGCGCGCGAGACGGAAACCGCGACCAGCCTGAACGCCCTTGCCGCGCTGTGCGCATCCCGCAACCGCGACGCCGAAGCGGATAGCCTGTACAAGCTGTCCATCAGCATCCTCGATAAGCGCAACCTGTTCCTCGGCAAAGGCCGCCCCTCTATTGGCGCGTCCGATCCGCCGCCGGCCATGCTCTTCGAAGTGATTACGGACTACATCTCGCTCCTGAAGAAGATGAAGCGCAAGAAGGAAGCGACCCAGCTCGAAGCCCGGGTCCGCATCATCAACCCGCAGAAGAAGAAGTAGTGGAGTTCGTGGCCTAGGCCTCCGGCCAGTGCATCCGCTAAAGAGCCGCCTGCTGAAAAGCCAGGCGGCTTAATTGGTTTTAGCTCCGCTGTTTCGCATCCGGCTATCCTGAAGCCACAAGCCTATAATATTCGGGCGGCGATTTCGTCTAACAAGGCGAGAGAAGCACGTTGGCTATGACTCAGGATCGGGCGGAACAGGACCAGCGGCTTTCGGGCGCGTTCGAACAGGAACGGCGGCTGCTGCTCGCGTTCATCCGGCGCCGCATTCCGGATGAGTTCGACGCCGAGGACCTGCTGCAGGATGTGTTCTTCGAGCTGGTGGAAGCGTATCGCCGGATGAAGCCGATCACTTCGTCGCTAACCCCTGCGAGCCCCGCTTCAGAAACAGAAACCGCGTCGTGACCGCTCGCCCGGCACCGCGCCGCATGTTTCGGCGACAGGTTTTCGTCGAAGAGAATTTTCACGCTTCCGCGAGAACGACTTCTTCAGAGGCAAGCGCGGCCGCATACTCGAGGCATGCTCTCAGATCGGCCTCCGTCAATTGCGGATACGTTTCCAGAAGTTGAGTGGCGGTCTCGCCGGCCGCCATCTTTTGCAGCAGCAAATACACCGGAATGCGAGTTCCGCGGATACAGGGCTTACCCATCATCACGCCGACCTGGACGGAGATTCTTTCGGGAAGCTTCATGACCTCATCCTAGCAACTCGCATCCGGCGATCACCCTACTCTTCTTCTTCCTCGATACCCGCCTTCGCCGCCTTGGCCGCCGCGATGATCTTATCCGCCTGCAAGCCCGGCACGAAGTCGTAGTGATCGAACTCCATGTGGAACGTCGCGCGGCCCTGCGTCATGGAGATTAAATCGTTCTGATAAGTCAGCATCTCCGACATCGGAACCTGCGCGCGGATGATCTGCGTTCCGCCCTTGGTATCCATTCCGGCGATGCGGCCGCGACGGCTGTTCATGTCGCCCATCAGGTCGCCCGCGTATTCGACGGGAGCCTGCACTTCCACCTTCATCACCGGTTCAAGCAGCGCCGGCTTGGCGACCTCCATCGCTGCTTTGAAAGCTTTGCGCGCAGCCATCTTGAACGACATCTCCGAGCTATCCACATCGTGATAGCTGCCGTCGTAGAGGCTGACCTTGAAATCGACCACCGGAAAGCCGGCGAGATAGCCGTTGGCCGCCGCTTCGACGATGCCTTTTTCGACCGCCGGAATGAAGTTCTTCGGAATCGATCCGCCGAACGTTTCATTCGCGAACACGAATTTCTCGCCGCGCCCGAGCGGCATCACGCGAATCCAGCAATCGCCGAACTGGCCATGGCCGCCGGTCTGCTTCTTATGCCGGCCCTGCACGTCGGCCGTCCCGCGAATGGTTTCGCGATAGGGAATCTTCGGCGCATGGAGTTCCACTTCGACGCTGTAGCGTTTCTTCAAGCGGCTGCAAATAATCTCGACGTGCTGCTGGCCATTGCCGGCCAGCAGGAATTCCTTGGTCTGCGGATCGCGGTAAAAGCGAAGCGTCTTATCCTCTTCCAGGATTTTGTGGATCGCGTGCCCCATGCGGTCTTCGTCGTTGCGCGTTTTCGCCGCGATGGCGTAGGCGATGGACGGCTCCGGCAATTCGACTTGCGGATACTCGACGGCGTACGCTTTGTCGTACAACGTATCGCCGGTGAGCGTGTCTTTCAGCTTCGCGACCGCGCCCAGATCGCCGGCCTTCAAATCCGTAACCGGAGTGAGCGTCTTGCCCATCGCACAAGATAAATGCGCGATGCGTTCCGGTTGCGTATTGCGGGAATTGATCAGGTTCGCGTCATTCTTGATGCAGCCCGCCATCACTTTGAAGTAGGTCACGCGTCCAGAAAACGGATCCGCCGCCGTCTTGAACACGAATGCCGCGGCGGCTTCAGAATCCTTCACCGCGCGCTGAACCGCGTCGCCGTTATGCGTCGCTCCGAACGGTCCGCGATCGACCGGGGCGGGGAAGTAATCGATCGCAAAATTCAGGATCAGATCGGTGCCGATGTTTTGCGTCGCGGACCCGCATAGAATCGGAAAAATGCGATGATCGCGAACGCCGTCGCGCAAGCCATCGATGATGTGGTTGATGGGAAGAGTGCCCTCGGCGAAAAACTCCTCGAGCAGCGCATCGTTGCCTTCGGCCGCCATTTCGACCAACACTTCGTGCGCGGTCTGCGCCTCGTCGGCGAGGTTGGCGGGGATTTCCGTTTCCTTCGCTTTGCCGTCGCCGTTCGGCGAATACATGTACGCCTTCATGGTGACCAAATCGACGATGCCCTTGAACTCGCGCTCGGAGCCGATCGGCAAATGGACCGGCACGGCGGCGCGTCCAAAGATCGCGTGGATGCTTTCGACCGCGCGCTCAAAGCTTGAGCGATCGCGGTCCAACTTATTCACGATCAGCGCGCGCGGCAATCCGAATTCTTCACAAAAGTGCCAGACCTTTTCTGTCTGCACTTCGACGCCGGCGATACCATCGACGACGACGAACGCCGAATCGGCCGCGGCCAGCGCGGACTTGGCGTCATAGATAAAAAGGTTGAACCCAGGCGTGTCGAGCAGGTTGATTTTGTGTTTCCGCCACTCCGCGTACACGAGCGACGTCGAGATCGAAATCTTTCTAGCGATTTCCTCTTCGTCGTAATCCGTCGGCGACGAGCCGTCGTCCACTTTTCCCAATCGGGGCGTCGCGCCGGATGTGTACAACAGGGCGGCGGTCAAAGAAGTCTTGCCTGAATGACCGTGTCCAACAAGTCCAACATTCCGAATTTCAGTACCTTCGTAGACTCTCACTGCTTGGTGACTCCGTTAGTTATGAAATTGTAATGCGACCGGATCATATCACACGCGAAATAGCGCCAACCGGCGGGGTGTGCGGCTTTGCGGACCGGAGCTTCGGTATTTTTCCGAGCGGCCACCGACAACGAGGTCGATCCGCCGTTTTCGCGTCCGTGCGTGGCGCTCCGTCACGTCCATCGACGAGCCCCATCTGGTACCGTCAGGACTCGCGTTTCCACTTAGGAGTATGCAGGCTGGCTCCCGCAGCGCTGAGGTTCCTCACGCCAAAAACTAGGGCGACCTTACTTCTCAAGTAGGTAAGATCTCCACCAATAAGCCTCGGGTTGACTGCATTGCTGGAAGTACTAGAACCCGGTACAATCGGAGCGTTAGATAGCTGGAGGAGTGATGGAACTTAGTCTTGCCGATAACGAAACTTCAGGCCAGGTAGAAGCGCAGGCTGGCGCAATTGCCGAAGAAACAACAGGATACCCGGTCGAAACCGTAAAACGATTGATTCGAATCGTAATCGCCGATGATCACCCCATTGTCCGGGACGGCCTCAAGAAGTTGCTGGCGCTCGAAGACGACTTCGACATCGTCGGCGAAGCGGGCGACGGCCGCGAGGTGCTCGAACGCGTCCAGGAATTGGATCCGGACGTTCTACTTCTCGACTTGCGCATGCCGAACCTCGACGGGCTCAGCGCGCTCCAAGCGCTGCAAACCACCAACAAGCGCGTCAAGGTCATCGTCCTGACGGCGTCCGAGGACAAAAACGAATTTGTTCAAGCGATGAAACTGGGCTGCTCCGGCATCGTGCTGAAGCAGACAGCTCCCGAACTTATCGTCAAGAGCATTCGGAAAGTGTACGCGGGCGAGATCTGGCTCGATTCGCACACCACGGCCGCGGTCATGCGCCAATTCTCGACAGCCGCGGACGGGACCATCACCTCTATCGGCAAAAACGGACGGGAGCGCAATCCGCTGTCGGCTCGCGAACGCGAGATCGTCGCGCTGGTCGCCCAGGGTTACAAGAACAAGGAAATGGCCGAGAAGATGTTCATCAGCGAGCAGACGGTGAAGAACCACCTGCACAACATCTTCGACAAACTCGGCGTGTCGGATCGCTTGGAACTCGCGCTGTACGCGATTCACAAGGGCCTCCACTTACCCGGCTAAGACCGGTCCTACATGGGATTGAACCCCGACCATAATGGAGGGTGTTTCGAGGAAAATGCGGAACGGCGCCTGGCAACAGGTGCCGTTTGCATTCTAGCTGAGCGTTTTATCCGCCGCGTAACAGATCGGATCCAGTTTGCACTCGGCGCACTTCGGCTTACGCGCCACGCAAATTTCGCGGCCAAAATGGATAACCTGATGCGAGAACAGAATCCAGCGCTTCTCCGGCACGATCTTGATCAGATCCTGCTCGATCTTCACCGGATCCGCCTGCTTGGTCAGATCCAGCCGGTTTGAAATTCGCTGAACGTGGGTATCGACCACCACGCCCGAAGCGATTCCGTAGGCGGTGCCGAGCACCACGTTCGCCGTTTTTCGCGCGGCTCCCGGAACGGTCAGCAAGTCGTCGATGTTTTTCGGAACCACGCCGCCGAAATCGCTAAGGACTTTCTTCGCCGCTCCAATCACAGACTTCGCCTTGTTATTAAAGAAGCCGGTCGAGCGGATGTCCTGCGCCAGTTCGTCCTGGCTGACGTTCGCGAAGTCGCGGATGTCTGGATATTTCTTGAAGAGACCCGGAGTCACCATGTTGACGCGCACGTCGGTGCACTGCGCGGATAGAATCGTCGCCACCAGCAGTTCCCATGCGTTGGTGTGATGCAAAGCGCAGGTTACGTTCGGATACATCTGATCGAGCGTCTTCAAAATCTTGGCCGTCCGCTCGTTGCGCGCGGCGGCGGTTTTCGGCTTCGGAACGGATTTCGGCGGGGTAGGCACGGAGTTCCCTAGAATAACATTTGCGGGAAAAGCTCCTTCTCGTGGTGGCCGCGCTATTTGCCTTCGGGGCAGCGGCTGCCGGAGGATTTCATTTTGACGATTACGGACTCCTCGGCGATTCCGTGATCACGTCCGCCGACGGGTGGTGGCGCGCCTGGCTGCCGCTCCAGACGCGGCCTCTCACCTGGTTCACTTTTTGGGCGAATTTCGCAGTATCCGGCAGCGATCCGCTTCTCTGGCACGTGGCGAATGTTGGCTTGCATTGTGCCTGCGTTCTGGCTGCTTATTCCGCGCTTCGCCGCGTCATCGGAACACCCGCCGCTTGGATCGCAGCGGCGTTGTTCGCAGTGCATCCCGTCGCCACCGAACCGGTCGCCTACGTCGCCGCGCGCGGAACTCTTCTGGCGACGCTCTTCTGTTTACTTTCTCTCGGAGCCTGGCTCCGCGGACGCCCCTCGACCGCCGTCGCGCTCTTCGCGGCGGCACTTCTCGCGAAAGAAGAATGCGCGGCGTTTCCGCTGTTCCTTGCGGCACTGCACGCGTCTACCGTCGGATTTCGGCGAGTCGGTTTGAAAGACGTACGCTGGCGCGAGTTTGCTCCCATCGGGTGCATGCTGCTGCTGTCGTTGGCGGCCGGACTGCGAGTGATTTGGGCATCGCACTACCTGCCCGGATCCGGCGTCGCGGCGTCCTCAGGCATCACGCCCGCGAGTTATTTCTGGACGCAGGGCGTCGTCATTCTGCGCTACCTGCGGATGCTGATCATCCCGCTCGCCTTCTCGCCCGATCCTGAAATCGCGGTTCGCGGACCCGCCGCTGGAATGCTGGCCTGGGCCTGTGTCCTGGCTGCCGCCGTCCTCGCGGCGACCCGGTTTCAGAAAGCGCGCGCCGGATTCTGGTTCCTCGGCGCATTGATTCTGCTGCTGCCGAGTTCGTCGATCTTTCCCGCCGCGGACCTGGCCGCGGACCGCCGACTGTATCTCCCACTCGTCGCCTTCGCAGCTTGCGCCGGAGTCCTGCTCGCGCATCTGGATCGGCGAATCATCGCGGCCCTGCTGTTCGGATTCGCCTTGATCAGCATCCGCCAGAGCCTCGTGTGGAGAACCGAGGAATCGCTATGGACTGAAGCTGTCCGCTTAGCCCCGAACAAAATCCGCCCTCGCCTTCAACTCGCGCGCGCGTTGCCTTGGCACCGCGCGGTCGCAGTGATCGAAGACGCAAAACGTATTGCACCCAACGACCCGGACCTGGCATCCGAAGAGGGGAGAATCCATTTGTCGGCTGGACGGCCGGAGCTGGCGTTGAATGCCTTCGGGCGGGCACTCGCGCTGCGGCCGAATGATCCCAAGGCGCTCAACAATCGGGGAGCGGCCTTGTTTGCGCTCGACCAGCGAGAAGCCGCCAAGGCCGATTTCGAAGCCGCCCTGCGAGGCGATCCGTGTCAGGCGGATGCCCGCCGAAATCTTCGAGCGATGGGTTTCGACGACCTCCAAAAATATCCATGGCCCGCTTCCTGCAACCCCGCTACCGGCTCGAATGCGCGTTGATCGTTCCGCGAACGATCGAAGAAATCTTCGCTGTCTTTGAGGATCCGAGAAACCTGTCGCGAATCACGCCCTCCTGGCTGAACTTTCGTATCCTCACTCCCGAGCCGATCGTGATGGCGCGTGGACTGATTCTCGACTACCAGATCCGATGGCTGGGAATTCCGATGCCGTGGCGGACACTGATCACGGCGTACCAGCCGCCCCTTCAATTCGTGGACGAGCAGACCCGCGGTCCTTTTACGGTGTGGCGGCACGTCCACACGTTCCGCGAGGTTTCCGGTGGCATCGAAGTGGCGGATTCTGTCGAGTACCAGTTGCCTTTCGGGCCCCTGGGGACGCTCGCGCATTCCGCTATGGTCCGTGGGCAGTTGCTGGCGATCTTTCGATTCCGCCAGAAGGCGATTGGCCAGATTCTCGGTGTGCCTGGCGCCACCATGCAGGAACCGCGAATTCGAGTCGTTGTAGATGAGCGGGCTGAGACTCGATCCAGTCGCGCTCAGTAAACTACTGCCCGGTGATCTGAAATTCGGTTTTCAGATTCTGCCAGTCAGGAAGCTCGAATCCGCGAGACAGCTTTTCGATCGGCACGATCATCTCTTTCGACTCGTAGGGGCCAAGCGTCGGCAGCCGGAATGAGAATGCGGTTACCGGTGCGCTGTTGGCCTTGCGCGTATTGCGGACCGTCGCGCGAACCGTGACATCCGCAATCTCCGCGGAAGAGTGGTTGACCACCAGGTAGTGCACTTCGGACTTGCGGCTCGATTCGACGACGATCCGTACGCCAGTGATTTCGACGTACTTCGAAAGCGGGTGGCTGCCCGCGGTAGCCGCCGGAGCCGCCTCGGTCGTCGAAACCGGCGCCGGAGCCTGCTTGCCGCCGAACGCTTCAAGCGGACCGAAATAGAATAGCGCCGCGACACCCGCGCCGAACACAAGAAGAGTAACCAAGACGCTGACCAGCCAGCCCGGCGCGCCGGATCTGGCCGCCTTCTGCTTTTCCTTTTCCGAGAGGACGGTCAGGCCTTCGCGCGCAATCAATTCCCGCGGAAGAGCCGGACTCGGAAGCGTCATCTTGAGGCCGGCGTCGGGCGCGAAGATCTGGCGGTCGGGCTGGGCAGGGCGAATCGTCGGAAGGACCTGTGCGGCCGTACTTTGAAGACCGGCCATGTCTGGCTCCGAAATTTCAGCGGGCTTTGGGGCCGGCGGCGCGGGCGCCGGATCGGAACTCAACGCGAACAGACCGGCTAGTTCCGCGGCGGCGCGATCTTTCTTACGCGGCTTCAACTCCACCGTCTTCAATGGCGCAAAGTTCGGCTCGTCCGGAAAAATCTGCCGCGGCGTCATGTCGATGAACGGAGGGGCCACAAACTTGGGCTGCTCGTAGAAGGGCGAACCATAACGCTGCGTGTCGAAACGCGAATGTTCGTAGGCTCTTGGCGCGTCGAGGGCAGGCGTACCGGCAATCTGCTCGGCTGGAACCTCGACCTGCTCCGGAGCCTCGCCCCAGTAATGGCCGTTCGACTCAGGAAGTCCGTGAGCGGGCGGCGGCGCGGAGCCGTCACGCCGCAGCGTGCTCGGCCGCTCGCTGGGGGTCGTCTCGGCCTCGAAACGACGCAAGGTGGTGGGACGTTCCGCTACCGTCATGCTCGCTGCCGCCAGGGAGGCTGGAAGCAACGCCAGTGGTATCCGCAGCGTTTCGTTGGTCGCGAGCGAGTACGCCTCGGTTTCGCGCGTCAATGGCCTCGCCATCTCCGGCGACGTCAGCACTTCCGCTTCGACCGTCCGCGGGGATATGGTTTCGGTTCCTACCGCCTCGACCAGCGATAGGATATTTTCGCTGCCCGATGCGCTTCCGACCGCTTCGTACTCGGGCTGCGGAACGACGGCTTCCGGTTCGGACGTGGCGTCTAAAGCCGGTTCCGCCAGCGGAGCCGCTTCGGTCTCGCTTACCTGCGCGGTGGCGATTAGAACTTCAGGTACCGAAACTTCGAGCTCCGTAGCGGCCACATCCGCCGCAGTTTCGTCAACCAAGGCGTCGATGGATGACGGATATTGCGCGTCGTCGTTTACGGCAGGAGCGTCTGCTGCCGGGGTGGCTTCGACCGCCGCCGCTTCCGTCTCGATTGCCTGCGCCGCCGACTCGTCGTGCTGAATCTCTTCGACGGCAGGCTCGGTGGTCTCGACCATCGCTGCTTCGAGCACCGGCGTCGCAGCCGCATCTTCGTCGAATAGCTTTTCAAATTCGACGTCGGTCGCATCGGCGGCCGCTTCCGCGGTTTCGGCGGCTTCGAGCTTTGGTATCTCGGCGACTTCGACGGATGGCTCCGCGACCTCGTCCGCGATCGAAGTCAACTCTTCCACGAAATCCACGGCTGGAGGGGCAAATGCTTCCGCTGTTGCCGCTTCGCCGGTGATCGGTTCTGGTTCGATTTCGCTCGCAGCCTCAACGGCTTCCTGCGCGATGTGCTCCTCGGCGACCGGGACGGACTCGACCAGTTCCTCGACCGCTTCGCTGAGCGTCGTTTCTTCCGCTCCTTCGAGCGATTGAGATTCGGTTACCATCGCCTCGGGCACGATCCCGGCTACCGGCGCTTCAAACGCGATTTCTTCGAGAGCCGGTTCCACCTGCTCCGCGTCGGGCGCGTCCGGGAGGGCCGGGCTTTCTAAAGTTTCCGCGATCGTGGTTCCATGCAGTTCGGCCGCAGCCAACGTTTCGGCGGGACTCTCATGCTCGTCGCCGGTGAAAAGGGAAACCACTGCCGCAGTGTCTTCCGCAAGGGGTGGCGCGACTTCGCTTTCCGCAGTCAGGCCGAACAGAGCGGCAAACTCGGCTTCCAATTCCTCGTCCGAAGTGACCAGATCCGGCTGGAGCGTTTCGAGAACAAGTTCGGGAAGCGCGGGCGATGCCGCCGGTTCCTCTGAAATTACCGGAGCCGCGAGCAGCAACATCGGCACGGAATCGGCGATTGGGTGAGCGTCGATGACGGGCGAGGGCACTTCATTCTTGGCCGTGCTCGCCTCGACCTCGCATACCGACTCCGAAACAGGCTCCGCGGGAACGGACTCGACGTCTTCCACGGGAAGTGACGCCTCGCTCGCGGTTTCTTGGGCGGCCAAAAGCGCGGGCTCCTCCTCGGAAACGGCTTCGCTCACGACGGGCAAATCTTCCTCGGAATCGGCCGCCGCGTCGTGCGACACTTCGGCCAACGGTCCACAAACTTCAGCCTGAGCGAGTTCAATCTCTAAAGCTTCGGTCGCCGCTAGAACATCTGCCGCCACAACCTCAGCAGACAAAACCTCGGTAGACGCGACCGCATTCTCCGCAACCCCCACTGGCTCGGATCTAGTCTCTTCCGCTACAGGAACTGCGACCGCCGCGACTTCGCTCTCCGGCGCTTCGACGATCCGTTCGCTGAGCCCCGAAAGCGCCACGGGTACCCAACGGGGACGCACTTCGATCTCGGATTCCGGTGCCGGCTCCACATGATTGTGACCGTTGTGCTGGTGTCCGTGGAGGACCTCCGAATGGGACGCGTGAATTTCGAGCGGTTGTTCCTCGACCGCTGCAGCCGCCTGCTCCACAGCCACCGTAGGCAACTCGGGCGGACCCGCAGGCGCGTGCGCCGCCGCAACCGCGGTCAGCATTTCGACGTCGCGCGGGGCAGTCAACAGCCGATCACATTCCGGACATTCCCTCGACGAGGGCGGGCATTCCAGACCACACTCTGGGCAGATCCAGTGGAACATGCCTTTACTCTACACGCGATCCTTTTTAATTCACTTCAGGTGGGAACCCTAGGGTTTCTGTCAGTCCCACCTTAAGTCGCTAGGGATTCACCCTGTCTCCTCCTCTCGGTAGGAATCCTGACACCGCTCGCGCTACCATTTCCGCGTGGAAGTTCTTTTGCGTCCGCCAGGTGCAGCCAAGGTCGGGTCGGTTGGACTCCTCGCCGGCGGCTTCAATCCGCCCACCCTGGCGCATCTGGCCTTAGTCGAAGCCGCCCGAGCGGCGGTGGACGAAGTCATCTGTGTGGTACCGCGGATTTATCCTCATAAGGTCTTCCACGGAGCGACCCTCGACGAGCGGATCGCGATGCTCCAGAGCGCCGCCGGATCGCCCGTGCTGTTTGGCGTCGCGATCGCCGAGCAGGGCCTGTTCATCGACATCGCCCGCGAATGCCGCGTAGCCCTCGGAAGCCATTTCGATGTCCACTTCGTTTGCGGCCGCGACGCGGCCGAGCGCATCGTCGGCTGGGATTATGGCGAAGTCGGCACCATCGAGAAAATGATGGAAGAATTCGGTCTTCTGGTCGCTCAACGGGCCGGCGCCTGGATTCCGCCCGAACGCCTCGCGCACCGCGTGCGGTCGCTCGGCTTGCCCAGTGGCTACGACGAAATGTCATCCACCGAAGTGCGGCATCGCCTGGAACGCGGCGACCCCTGGACCCACCTCGTTCCCCCTGGAATTATTAGCCAGGTGCGCTCGATTTTCGCAAAGCCCTAAATCGGCTCGCTGCGAGCTTGGCCCAATCGGTCAGAACCGCGACCGTAAGGGAGCGGACTTTCGGGCGCCGCAAACGGGATCACTTCACAGAGGTAGCAGCGGTAGGGCGCGTGCGAAACGAAGCCATCTGGCGGGTCTGGCCTTTTTGCAAAACGAAGCCAAATTTTGATAACTGATTTTATTTCATCATTTTAGAGACGAGTTGGGTCCCATCGCTTACGCTCAGGGTTCAGGCCGGGTGAGGGATGGGACTTGACAATATATATAGTATACAATATATATATTGAAGATGCCTACGATTGATGCGCTTCTTCCCCTCAAGCCGAACTGGTTTCATATCCTGCTTTCGCTTTCCGCTCAGGATCAGCATGGGTACGGTATTATGCAGGACGTTCTTTCGCGGACTCATGGCAAGCTTAAGCTTTGGCCTGCAACACTATACGGCACTTTAAAAAAGTTGATCGAGGAGGGTCTGATCGAGGAGACGGGGGAGCGGCCGGCTCCGGAATTCGATGATGCTCGGCGGCGTTACTATCATTTGTCGGATTTTGGCGGGGAGGTTTTGGAGGCCGAGTCGCGCCGGCTGCAGGATTTGGTGCGGATGATCGAGGACAGGCGGGTGGTTTCGCCGGAGGCGGCGTCATGACGGTTGGGTTGTCCGCTCCCTTACGGTCGCGGTTCGGTGCTGGGCAACCGAGCGGGAGTTTACGGGGGCGTTTGAGAAGAATCCCCGCCCTTACGGGCGGGGCTATTAGAATCGGACGTCCCGTCGCTTACGCTCCGGGTTCAATCCGGGTGGGGGGTTTAGAAAGCGCGAGCTTTGGCTTGTGCCTTGGGGCCGCTTCCGCTTCCTTATGGTCGCGGTTCGGCTGGTGGGACGGTCGCGGTTCGGTTGGGGAGTTTTCGGAGGCGGCGTCATGAGCGAGAAACAGGTTTCGGCTTGGGCTTTGAAAATTTACCGGCTGTTGGCGAATGCGTTCCCGGAGGAATTCCGGCGGGTGCATGGAGACGAGATGGATCAGCTGACTGAGGACATGATTCGCGACGTGGCGGCGAGGCGGGGATCGTCGGGGGTGATTCCGGTCGTCGCACGAATTCTGTGGGACGTGGCGAAATGCCTGCCGGGCGAGTACGCGCAAGAGCTGTCGCAGAACGTGAAGTACGGCTGGCGCATGCTGATGAAGTCGAAGGGCGCGACGATTGCGTCGATCGTGTCGCTTGGCATTGGCATCGGCATGACGACCAGCGTGTACAGCGAGATGGAATCGTTTCTGCTTCGCGATCTGCCGGGGGCGGAAAAGCCCAAGCAACTGGTCCGCGGGTTTCGGGGAATTTCCTATGCGAACTTCGAATATTTTCGCGATCACAGCGGACAGTTCGAAGCCATTGCGGCTTATCTGGGTAACGTTCCGTTCGTGGTGAAGGAAGGCGGGCAATCGCGACGGTTGAATGGGCAGCTGGTTTCTCCGGAATACTTTGACGTGCTCGGCGTGAAGCCAGCAGTTGGACGCTTGTTCCACGCGGTTTCTGACCGCGGACGCACGGTCGCGGTGGTGAGCTATCGGTATTGGCAATCGAACCTGGCGGGTTCGCCGGATGTCATCGGCAGGGCGGTCCATATCAACGGAAATGTGGTTGAGATTGTGGGCGTGGGGCCAAAGGAGTTTCTTGGCGCTTCGCCGGTGTTGATGGCCGCGGACGTCTTTATGCCGACGACGGTGCAGCAGCGGATTGTGCCGGAGCTAGGCAAAGACGCGCTGACCGACCGCAAAGTGGCCGCGTTTCAATTCGTCGGCCGATTGAAGAACGGCATCGGAATGAAGCACGCGGAATCGGTACTGGACGGAGAGTTGCGCCAGTTGGAACAGCAGTTCAACGATGCGGGAAAAGAACGCAAGGAGCGACGCATCGAGTTACTACAGGGCGGGCGAATGTTGCCGGTGCGGGAAGACGACCTGCCCGTGATGCTGTCGATCCCGACGCTGCTGTGCGGCCTGATGATGTGGATCGCGTGCGCGAACGTAGCGACGATGCTGATGGCGAAGTCGTCGGCGCGGATGAAGGAAATCGCGGTCAGGCTGTCGGTCGGCGCGAGCCGGGGGCGTTTGATTCGCCAATTGTTGACGGAAAGCGTGATGCTGTCGCTGCTGGGTGGAGTGGCGGGTTGGCTGTTCGCCTGGTGGAGCGTGCGGCAATCGTCGAGCTTCCGCGATATCCTGCCGAGCACCTTCAACTTCGAAATGATACTGAGCTGGCGAGCGCTGGCATTCACGGTCGTGGTCTCGGCGGTGTCAGGGATCCTGTTCGGGTTGGCTCCGGCGCTGCAGTCGACGCGCGCGGATTTGTCGACGGCGATGAAGGCGGGCGCGGCGGCGCAGTTGCGGCGATACGGATGGTTTTCCACAAGAAATATGCTGATCCTGCAGCAGGTGGCGGCGTCATTAATGCTGCTGTTGTTCTGCGGGTTCGTGGTGATCGGCATGCGGCGCAACACTAACGTCGATCTTGGTTTCGAGGCCAAGAATTTATGGATGCTGTCGCTCGATCCGGTGCGCGATGGATATGACGGTTTGCGCGCGGCGGAGTTCTTCAAGAAGCTGCGCGAGCGTGTGGAGCGAATTCCGGGGGTGGAGATTGCGAGTTTGACGCAGACGACTCCACTGGCGATGTTCAGTGGAGAAGCGCTGGTCGCCGACAAGGCGGACATCATGCGTGCGACGTCTGACGCGCCGGAATCAAAAGACGAGAAGAGACAGAAGTTGCTGGCGGCGGTCCAGGGGATGCGCGGCGAACGGGTGGGCCCGGGATTTTTCGAAACGGTCGGGATTCCGATTGTGGCGGGGCGTGTGTTCGTCGAAGCGGATGAGAAACAGGATTCGCGCGTGATGGTAGTGAACGAAACGCTGGCGAAGCAGGAATGGCCGAACGGGCCGGCGGTGGGGCAGACGCTGCGGATTCAGGAGAAAGAGTATCAAGTGATCGGAGTGGTGAAGGACATCCGTTCGGGCATGGTGATGGATGTCGCGCGGCCGGGCGTGTTCCGGTTGATCGATCCGGAGGAGTATGCGCGTCCATTGGCGGAGGGCGTGACGTTGATTCTGCGCACGAAGCCGGGGGTGGATGCGGGCCTTGAAGTCCGGCGGTTGGTGGCGGGAATCGATCCGAATATCACGGTCTTCAAAGTGACCAGCATGGTCGAGCAGATTACTCAGATGATGTTCCTGATGAACTACGCGATGTTGATCTATAGCGGGATCGGCGTGTTCAGTTTGGTGCTGGCGGCGGCGGGGCTGGCTGGAGTCACGGCGTATGCGGTGGCGCGGCGGACGAAGGAGATCGGGATCCGGGTAG
Organism: Bryobacterales bacterium; assembly: GCA_038210135.1. Taxonomy (GTDB): domain Bacteria; phylum Acidobacteriota; class Terriglobia; order Bryobacterales; family Bryobacteraceae; genus JBBQWZ01. The sequence goes on along the minus strand of JBBQWZ010000050.1, from coordinate 20,544 downwards.
CGCTGGGCGCGACGCGGCGTCAGGTGATGGGCCTGGTCATGAAAGAAGGGATCGTGTTGGTGCTGGCCGGCACCGCGTTCGGGTTCGCATCGGCGTACGCGTCGGTGCGTATGCTCGGGACATTCATGGACAACTTCGAGACGATGACGAAGCAGAGCATGGGCGATCCGCTGATTGTGGTGGGAGGTCCGGCGCTGTTGGCGGGGTTGACGTTGCTGGCGTGCTGGCTGCCGTCGCGGCGGAGTTTGCGGATCGATCCGCAGATGGCTTTGCGGGAGGAGTAGGTCCGATCAAAACCAGTCTTCGATGGAGAGGCCCGGGACGCGGGAGAATTCGGCGGTGTTGTGCGTGATCAGCGTGGCGCCGTTGGCTAGGACGATTCCGGCGATCAAGGTGTCGAGCGGGCCAATTTTCTGGCCGGACTTTTCGAGGATCCAGGCGATGCGGGCGGCTGCTTCGGCGGCTGGGGTGTCTAGCGGCAGGACTGTCAGTTGAGACAGCAGTTTCGCGAGATCGCGACGGCGGGCAATCGGATTCGCGGAGCCCAGCGAGCCCTTCTCCAGTTCGAAGACGACGACAGCCGGTACGGCAATTTCGTTTGGTGGCACGGCAAGGATACGTTCGCGCAGGCGTCCTTTGCCTTTCAACGCGAAGATGAGCGCGTTGGCATCGAGCGCGAACATGGCTAAAGCCGTTCCCGCTTTACGTCTCTGCCTAGGCCTTTTCGGCCGTGGAGGGCGTCTGGAAAGTCGCAGTCTTTCCAGCTGCCGAACAGAGAGGCGAGGTCCGCCGGCCACTCGTTGCCGGCGCGTTTCCGGACGGCATCAGCGATCCATTTACTGGCCGACTCGCCAGAGCTTCTTACGGAGCGTTTGAGGAGGCGCTCGGTCTCGTCATCCAGGTAGATGGTGATCTGGCCCATATAAGTGTACTCATAGTATACACTCCAACGTATTGGTCAGCCAGCGTCGCACTTCCGGGCCGAGCGGGCGGTGACCCTGGCTGGTTACGCTTTGTTGAAGGCACGCCACTGGGCCACGAGGTCTTTGGCGGCGGATTTCCAAGTAGGGAATTGGAATTCGAAGCCGTCGGCGAGGAGGCGGCCGGGGATGACTTGGCGGCTTTTCAGGATGAGTTCGGATTCGGTGCGTAAGAAGACGGCACCGAACTCAATCATCCATTTGGAAGCGGGGAGGCCGAATTTGGTTCCCCACGCTTCACGGAAGAGTTGCATGAAGTCGCGGTTAGGCAGGGGATTGGGCGCTGCGATGTTGACGATGCCGGAGTAGGATTCATCGGCGATCAAGCGATCGATGGCGCGAACGAAGTCAGCTTCGTGGATCCAGGAAACGAACTGGGCGCCGGAGGCCTGGGGTCCGCCGAGTCCGAGGCGAACGAGGTTCAGAAGGACTTCGAAAACTCCTCCCGGGTCGGGGCTGAAGGTGATCGCGCTGCGCATCGCGATTTTGCGGGTGGCGGGAGTTGGCGTTTCGAAGAACGCAGTTTCCCACTGTTTCGCCACGTCGATGGAGAAATTCCAGGTATTGGGCGCGCCGGGTTCGTTGCCGCCGAGTTCGCCGGTTTTTTCGTCCATGGGACGGTCGAGCGCGTGGCGGTAGATGGTGGCGGTGCTTGCGTTCAGCCAAATGCGAGGCGGCGCCTTCTGTTTCGGAATGACATCGTTCAGCAGACGCGTGCTGAGGACGCGCGAGTCGATAATGGCGCGGCGGTTAGCGGGCGTGTAGCGGCAGTTGACGCTGCGTCCGGCGAGGTTGATGCAGACGTCGGAGCCTTCGAGCGTTTCAGTCCACGCGCCGGCTGTTACGCCGTCCCATTTCGCGGTTTTCCAAGGGACGGGTTGCGGGTGGCGAGTGAGTACAGTGACTTCGTGGCCTTTGGCATGGAAGTGGCGGGCGAGTATGGTTCCGACTTGGCCGGAGCCTCCGGGGATGACGATTTTCATAGGTATTTCCGCCATTCTTCCGATTCGGCAATTCGCTTGAGGACGGCGTTGCGTTCTTCAAGGAGTGCGCGCATGTAGTTTCGCAGAAACACGAATTCGGCGATTCGTCCGAGGATTGCGAGCGGGGCTTCGACGCGGAAAATGTCCTTCATCGATGTTTGGCCACTGCCGGTGGCTTCGAAGAAATGGTCGTGCGCCATGGCGCGGAATGGTCCCTTGGTCATTTTGTCGTGGAAATAGCGGGGGCGGTCGTATGCGGTGATCTCACTGGTGAGGTGCTGCCAGATTCCGAGGTGTTTTGCTCGCCAGGTAACAGAGTCGCCGAGTTTGAGCAACCCCGCTGTGACTCCAGGTCTGGCGACGGCGGACTCGCCGGAGTGTATGTTCCCGGCGACGTGTACTTCCACGCTTCTGGCGAGGTCGAAACAGCGGTCCGGCGGGGCCGCGATCAGGGTGGTGGTTGCGATGCAAATCATTATATTGAACGTGTTCATAAATAGTGTGCGCTGGTGGTGCCTATTCGTCAAGGGTTATGTTGAATGCGTTCAAAAATGTTGTCGCTTGGAGATTTTGTGGATTGAGGAGTTGAGTGCGGGTCCCATCGCTTACGCTCAGGGTTCAAGCCGGATTTGCGGCGCAGGAGTTGGTGTGGGGCCGGGGGGAGTCCGCTCCCTTACGGTCGCGGTTCGGTGCTGGTTGGTGGTCGCGGTTCGGTGCTGAGTGGTTGGTCGCGGTAGAGGTTGAGTTAGCGCTTTAGGCGGCGCTTGATGGGGGCTAGGAAGGCTCGGATGGCCATATTCAATTCGCTCACGCCTAGGATGCGGCAGGCGGAGTAGAACATGGCAAGGCCTACGGGAATGGAGACGGCGAGATCGCCCAGGCGGGCGAGTTTCGTGTCACCCAGGAGGCTAGTTAAATAGGTGTGCGTGATCCAAATAGCGATTCCCATAGCAGTGGAGGCTACTGCTACTTTCGCGAAGCCGGCTATCAATTCGCGGCCATAAATTCCACCGACGCGGGCGCGGAGGATGAGGAAGAGCGTCACGAAATTGAAGATGGCGACGGCGGAAGTGGAGAGGGCGAGTCCGGCGATGCCCATGTGGAGGCCGTGGATCATGGTCCAGACGACGCCGAGATTGATGGCGATGGAGATGAGGCTGAGGCCCATCGGGGTTCGCGTGTCGCCGAGCGCGTAGAAGGCGGGGTTCAGGATTTTGACGGCGGCGTAGCCGACCAGGCCGACGGCGTACCAGGAAAGAGCGACGGCGGTGCGCTCGGTGTCGTAGGTCTGGAACCGGCCGCCTTGATAAATGCCGCCGATGATCGAAGGTCCGAGGATCCACAGTCCGACGGAGGAAGGCAGGGTCAGTAAGAAGACCATGCCGAGCGACTTCGAAACCGTTTTGCGAAATTCGTCGAAGTTGCCGACGGCGGCGCTGCGCGAAATCGAGGGAAGTGTCGCGGATGCCATGGCGACTCCGAAGAGGCCGAGCGGGAGCTGCATAAAGCGGAAGGCGAAGGTGAGCCAGCTGGCCGGTCCATCGAGGCCGCGCACGGGATCGGAGATCGAGGTGGCGAAGTTGGTATTCACCATCACGTTGATTTGGACGGCTGCGTTGCCGATGATGGCGGGTCCCATCATGGTGATGATGCGGCGGAGTCCGGGGTGCGACCAGTTGATGGTGGGCTTAAAAACGAACCCGGCTGCGCGCAGGCTGGGCACTTGCCAAAACAGCTGAAGAGCGCCACCGAGGACGACGCCGAAGGCCATGCCCTCAATGGGGGAAAGGTGGATGGCGGGTCCGAGGACGCGGCCCAGCAGGACGCCGAAAGCGACGGAGCCGATGTTGAAGAAGGTGGACGCCATGGCGGGGACGCCGAAGCGGTTACAGGCGTTGAGGACGCCCATGGCTTGCGCCGCGAGCGCGACGAGCACGAGAAACGGAAACATGATGCGCGTCATTTCGACGGCCAGTTCAAACTTGCCTGGAACGGCGGCGAAGCCCGGCGCAAGCAGCATCACCAACTGCGGACTGAAGAGGACGCCGAGGGCGCAGAAGCCTCCGACGACCAAGAGAATGGCGGTTCCGACGAGGTTCACGAGGGTCGCCGCTTCCTGCTTGCTCTTGTTGGTGAGGTATTCGGTGAACGTCGGGACGAAGGCACTCGAGAGGGCGCCTTCGGCGAACAGGTCGCGCGTGAGGTTGGGGATGCGGAAGCCCAGGGTGAAGGCGTCGTTGATGAGGCCGGCACCGAACCAGCGGGCCATCAGCGATTCGCGTACGAGTCCGGTGACGCGGCTGGCGAGGACGGCGATGGATACAATTCCGGCGGAGCGGACCAGGCTTTCCTGACTGGCGGTTGGTTTCTCAGGGACGGCGGGTTCGGCGACGAGAGGCCCTTCGGCCGCGCTTTCGGGGGCGCTATCGGGATTGGGGTCGGGCGCTGTGAGGGGCGTCTTGATCACAAAAATAGCGTCGGCGAATCAACTTCCGTATTGCGAAAAGAAATGGGCGATGGTGATGATGCCCATATAATAATTGGCGATTTTGAACTTTTCGTTGGGCGAATGGAGGCCGTCGTCGGGCAGGCCGAAACCCATCAGGATCGTAGGGATGTGCAGGTGCTTGGCGAAATCTCCGACGATGGGGATGGAGCCGCCGGAGCGGACGAAAACGGTGGGGCGTCCGAGGACTTCAGCGAAGCAACGGGCGGCGGTATCGATGGCCGGGTGGTCGGGATTCACGATGATGGCGGGTCCACCAGATAAGAGGCGGACTTCGGTCTGGATGCCTTTGGGCGTGTTCGCGGCGACGAAGGCTTTGAAGGCGGCGATGACCTTCGCGGGGTCCTGCGTGGGCACGAGGCGGATAGAAACTTTCGCGGTGGCCTTGGCGGGGATCACGGTTTTCGCACCGGCTCCGGTGAAGCCGCCGGCGATGCCGTGGACTTCGAGAGTGGGACGGGCCCAGATGCGTTCGAGAACGGTGAAGCCGGGTTCGCCGGTGAGGGCGCTGGCTCCGGTTTCGGCGCGGAATTCCTCATCGGTATGGGGGAGCGTGGACCAGCTGGCGAGTTCGGCGGGCGCGGGCTTTTGAACGTCGTCGTAGATGCCGGGAATCTGGATGATGCCGTCGGCATTCTTAGCCTTCGCGAGGAGTTCGATGAGGCCGAAGACGGCGTTGGGCGCGGCTCCGCCGTACATGCCGGAGTGTAGATCCTTCGACGGGCCGGTGGCTTCGACTTCCATGTAGAGGAGGCCGCGGAGACCGACGCAGAGGGTCGGAACGCCTTCGGCGAAGAGCTCGGTGTCGGAGACCAGCGCGACGTCGGCTTTCAGCTTCGCCGGATTTTCTTCGACGTACTTGGCGACGGCGGCTCCGCCGACTTCCTCTTCGCCTTCGATGAGGAATTTCAGGTTGACGGGGAAGGGACCGTCTTTGAGGATGGCGCGTAGGGCTTCGACGGCTTTGATGTGCATGTACATCTGGCCTTTGTCGTCGGCGGATCCGCGCGCGTACAGGTTGCCGTTGCGTTCGGTGGGTTCAAAGGGCGGAGTGTGCCAGAGCTCCAGCGGATCCGGCGGCTGGACGTCGTAATGGCCGTAGCAGAGGACGGTCGGCTTGCCGGCGGCGTGGAGCAGGTCCGCGTAGACGAGGGGGTGTCCGGCGGTCTGGATGACTTCGACGTTTTCGAGTCCGGCGGCTTTGAGGGCGTCGGCGACGAAGGCGGCAGCGCGCGCGACGTCGGGCTTGTTTTCAGGAAGCGTGGAGATGCTGGGGATGCGCAGCAGAGCTTTCAGCTCGTCGAGCAGGCGGGCGCTGTGCTCGTGGACGTAGGCTTCGACGGCCGGACGGATGGACGCAGGTGCAGGCATGGCGGGAACTTTCATTATAGGGCCGGGTTGGGTAGTGGCCGCGATCTGACGAGTGAAATTACGGTCCTGTCGCTTACGCTCCGGGTTCAGGCCTGGACGGGGCGATTGGTGCGCGATCTGACGATCGCGCCTCGGGGTGGTTGCGGCTCGGTTCGGGCGATCTGATTGGCCGGGTCAGATATAGTCCAGTCCGGGAGTGGAAAAATACTGGGTGGCGGCGCTGGCGCGGACGCGGACGCCCCATAGGCCTTCGAGTTCGCGGACAAGTTGCTGACCCCAGGGTCCGCCTCCGGCATGGCAGCCGTGGAGTTCGACGATGGCGCCGGAGCCGAAATAGCCGCGAAGCTGCAGCAAGGTACCGCGGTTCATCAGATGGCCGTTCGCATCGACGGTCATCATCTGCCGCTGGTTGCTGGTGGTATGGGAGTCGCCCATATACTGGACGCCGATGTTGCCATGCGCGACGATGCGGAGGAAGCCGATGACGACCCCGGTGGCGCCGTCGGCGGAGCGGGCGCCGCGCACGCGTTCGAGGATGCCGTCCACCATTTCCCAGACGCTGTTAGCCGGAATGTGGTCCGGATAGGTTTGGCGCGCGATGGCGAGCGACGGGTCGATCGAGCGATCCACAACGTTGAGATGAAGGCGTGCGGGATCCATACGGTACCTCTTTCAAACAAGCGGCATTTTAGCCGTGGTGGGGCCACCAGGCATCCGATACCCGGTAGGGGATGAAGCTTCGGGTGACGACGCCGGTTCCTAAGCCGATACTCACGCCAGCTTGAAAACCGCTGTTAAACGGCATGAATGAGATGGGAGGGCATGCCAGCGGAGCCAGCTCGAAGCCGCTCGCGCTATGGGGACCCACGCCCACGCCAAGGAATCGTGCGAGGCCGCCGAAGTTGCCCACGCTCATGGGGCGTAGGGTGGTGAAGTCGTTCCAGTCGCCGCCCAGCGAGACCGAAATCGGACTTCCGTGGCCGATGGAGATTCCACGGAGCTCGTATCCGCACAGCATTTGACGTTCGACATCGAGAATGTCAAAGAATAGACCTTCCGCGCCCACGACGCCGGTCAGACCGAAACTCGCTCCGAAGATTGTTCGAAGGCGAAAGCGCGTGCCGCCCGCGGGATGTGGCGGGACCACATGGATTGTCGGTGGTGGTGGGGGAGGGGGTGGGGGTGGAGGCGGCGGAGGATCGTGCCTCCGCCAGGCGGAGAAGATGATACTTCTCCAAACTTCGTTGTTGTCGTGTTCCTCGGTGACGCCCGCCCAGATAGCCGCCTGTTCGCCCTGCGCTTCGTCGCGAGCGATTAAGAAACCGGTTGGCGCGGCCGCTCTCAAGAAGGTGATCGCACTGTCCAGCCGGTGGCGCGACAATACCTTATTGCGGTCGAAGTCCCCGAGGCGGCTGGCCAGCCCGATGAGGCGCAGACTTCCACCAGCCCTGAGGATGGGGGCGACATTCTGTTCCAAGAACGTCCGATGCTCGATCTTGAGTACGGCGCTGCCGGTGTCGAAGTTGGAAAGCCTGCCCCAGATTCCCTCGGCGTTGTGTTCGCTGACGATGTGCCCCGGTCCACTCATCTTTTTACCCTCCCAGCATTGCAGTATAAGCTCCGCCGTTAGGATACGCGGGAAAACGGCCATTGCGGGAGCATGCAAGGAGTGAATTAACGAGCAGCGCGCGGTACAGGGACGGCGGACCTGGGGAGGTTCGGCGTTCGTAATTTTCTTTTTCGAGCGGGGAGACCACGGCTCGAGCGAAGTCCGCCTTTTGGTGGTTCTCTGCTGGGTGGGAGCACGGAATTGTGGCTGAGATGGGGGAGCGGGGTCGTAGTAGGCTGTGTCAGATGGAGCGGAGTCCCCGCCCTCACTGGCGGGTTGATTGGAATCGGAAGTCCCGTCGCTTTACGCTCCGGGTTCAATGCGCGCAGTAGCCTGATCCTAGGTTGCTTTGCCGGACTTGGCCTCGAAACGGGCTTCTACCCAGATGAGAACGACCAGGGCGAAGACGGCGATGGAGCCGGCGAAGGGGACTCCTAACACGGCGCGGACTCCCCATTCGCTGGCGAACCAGCCGATGCTGGCTGGCGCCAGGAGGCCTCCGGCGAAGGCTAGGGAAACCAGGCCGTTGTAGAAGCCGGGGTGGTAATCGGGAAAGCGGTGGCCGATCTTTTCTACGACCAAGGGATAGATGGGGGCGAAGCCGGATCCGATGCAGAGGATACCGGCGACGGCTCCGCCGACGTTGTTGGTGACCAGCAGCAGCAGGGTTCCGAAGACGGCGGCGACGGAGCTGGCGAACAGGATTTTCGCGTGCGAGACGCGGGGCAGCATGGATTGCGCTATGACCCGGCCGACGAGAAGCGCGAACCAGTACAGGGCCAGCAGGCTGAGTCCGGTGGCGGGGCTGATTCCCAGGCGCTGGATGATGAACAGGGCCAGCCAGCCGGCGACGGCCCATTCATTTCCGAATTGGAAGAATACGAGGAGAGCAAGCAGGACAGCGCCGGGCGAGCGGACGTCGCGGAGGAGTTCCCGGGGCGAGGCCTGCATGGGGACTTCGTGTTCGTCGAAGCGGCTGCGGGCATAGAGGACGGCGTAGAGCGCGGGGACGACGGCTGTGAGGATTTGGATGCTGGGGGCGGTATAGAGAAAGAAGGTCTCGGAGACGAGCAGGGCCATGACCAGGCAGCCCAGTCCGAAGAGGATGCCGGCGAGGTTCACGGTGGCGGCGGAGTCGTGGCTGTAGATGGAATGGATGCCGTGGAAGATGGCGGAATGGAGGGCTCCGCCGGCGATGCCGAGGACCAGGAGTCCGCCCATGCGATACCAGGGGGAGAAGGGCGGGGAGACGGCGGCGAGGTACAGGAGAGCCACGGCGGCGAGGGTGCAAGTGGCGGTGAGGACCCAGCCGATGCCTTTGCGCCGCAGAAGCGGCGGGGCGATCCAGGTGGACGCGAGGACGCCGAGGACGGTGAAGAGGAAATAGCCTCCGACGACCGAGTAATCCCAGGTCCGATGGTGGCCCCAGACGGGCAGAATGGCTCCGGGGAAGCTGAAGATCAGGCCGGATAGGAAGAAACCGGCGAGCGCTTTCCGGGCGCCGGCGGTTTTGAGCCTGCCTCGCTCCAGGACCGGGGTTAGAGACGCCACCGGTTGCTCGAATGCCGTAGGAACCACGTCCTTCATTATAAGCTTCGGGGAGAGGACGGTTGGGGTGAGGATTCGGGTTACTTGGCAGTGAGCTTTTGGAATCAGGGGGTTAGATGTTTGGGTCGTGGGTGTTTAGTTTGCACAGGCCGGAGGCCTATGCCACTGGTTTGCACAGGCCGGAGGCCTATGCCACTGGTTTGCACAGGCCGGAGGCCTATGCCACTGGCTAGGGGAGGACGCGGACGAATTCGGCGATGACGCGGACCTGGCCATCGGTTGGGTCGATGTCCCAGGCGTCGAATTCCGGGTTGAGGGGTTCGAGGCGGATGCGGCCATGGGACCAGGCTTCGTTTTCGGGGTCGCCGGCGGACTTGGTCTTCTCGCTGCGGTAGCGCTTCACCGTGTACCGGTTATTGCCGCCTTCGCGCAGGTTCTCGACCAGGACGAGGCGTCCGTTGCGGGATCCGGCGACGTTGAGCCGGAAGACGCAGAGGCTGCCGTCCGGGATTTTCGGCTCCATGCTGCGGCCGTTGATGTGGGCGATGAACAGGTCTTCGGTCAGGCGCAGGTCCGAGGGAGTTTCCTCCCAGCCTTCTTCCTCGATCTGTTGATTTTCGAGAAAGCGTCCGGCGGCCGCCCGCAGGGTATAAACCGGAAGGTGGGTACGGAATGGCAGGATCTTGGGGGCGACATGCTGGCGGTACAGCCGGTCGAGCGAGCGGACGATGCTATCGACCGTCACCGCTTCGCGATCGGTAACGCGGAGGGTGTTCGAGAGCGAATCCTCCAGCCAGCGGAAGAAGCGGGCAGCGCCGAATTCCTGGGACTTGGCGCGCAGGTCGTCTTCGAGGACCTCAAGAATCTCGATGTCTTCGAGATCGAGCCTGCCTTCCTCGTGGAGCGCCCACCAATCGCGGCGCAGCCGGACATGGACCAGGTTTTCGGCGGGATCTTCAAGCAGGATGCCGATGGTAAGGCTCTGGCTGGTACCCATCGTGTGGGTGAGCAGCGAGTAGTTGGCGGTGGCTAAAGCCAGGAGAGCCATGATTTTTTAGAAAGAAGCAGAAGCTTCTCGTTTGGTGCCGCGGTCCTTATTGGGCTTATCGGTTACGGGTTGAACGGGTAATAGCCGTCGCGCGCTCGAACTTTGACATTTGGCAGATTTACCCGGACTTCGATCTTGCGGAAGGTCTTCGCGGCACCCTTCTCCTCCTCTGTTCCGTTGGGAATATAGCGAAGGATGTACTGGGTGGTAATTTCGCCCGCGACATTGGCGACGGCCTTGAACATGCCGGTCGCGATGGCGGAAGCGTAGCCGCCGGTGCCGACCTTATAAGCGTAGTTTCCTTCGTCGGAGGGCGTCGAGAGATAGCCGGAAACGTCGTTGTAAACGCCTTGCCCGGGATACTCGACCCGTCCACCGGTTTTTTCGGCCAGGCGGCGAAGGTTCCCATCGCCTTCCGCCGTAAAGCCAAAGGCGACGGTAGAAACGCCGTAAATCGTCACGAGGTTGCGTTGGGCGATTTCGAGGACCTGGTCCAGCGTTTTCTTACTGGCGTTATCGTGACCGTCGCCCACGATAATAATGATGCGGCGGGGTTCGACGGGTTCGCCCTTGACGAGGGCGCGGTTGGTACAGGAAGTGTAGATGGCGTCGTACAGGGCGGCTCCGCCACCGGGCTTCATCTTACGGATTTTTTCGACCAGCTTTTCGGAATCCGATGTCGTGTTCACCAGCAGTTCGGCTTCGGTGTTGTAGCCGACCAGATACCCGGAATAGCGTTTGTCGCCGGGAAGCAGGGTGAGCACCAGCTCGATGGCGGATTCCTGATAATTCTTCCAGTGCAGGCGGTTCGTGTTGCTTTGATCGATCAGGAAGCCGACCACCACAGGCTGGTTGCGCTCGCGCGTGAAGAAGCGGATGTTTTGCTCCTTACCTTCATCGAAGATCTGGAAATCCTTCTGATCGAGATCGGAGACAAACTTGCCTTTGTCGTTGGTCACCGTGACCGGCACGATGACTTCGTTTACGTCGATTTTGATGTTAGCGGGTTCCTGCTGCGGATTGGCGGCAGGCGGGGCGGGCGGCTTCGCCGATTGAGCGGCGAGAAGCGCCGTGACCGCGAAGATGGAAAAGACGAGACTGGGGCGCATGATTCCGGACCTTGCATTCAATTGTACAGCGGCGTCCGAGCCGGAGTGCAGCTTGCGCGGATTTCGCTTCCCAAAGGGAATCGGCGGAGGTGCTGGCATACGGCGGCATTTATTTTCCGAAGCATGACCGGCGAGTCCGGAATCCGCTTTGAGCCTTGCTACAATTGCCCCGATGCGATTTCTTCCTGTTCTCCTGTTGGCCGGGGCATTGAGCCTGTCGATGCTGGTGTCGAACGGCCGATCCCAGAGTCCGGCGGCTCCCGACAGTAAGAAGGATGCCACCAAGGCGGGCAAGAAAGCCGAAAAGAAAGGCCTGTCGCTCAAGCCGGAACGCAAAGTGGAATTCACGGCCGACGAAGGCACCTGGATCTCGCTCGATCTCTCGCCCGACGGCAAGACCATTCTGTTCGAGCTGCTCGGCGATCTTTATACGATGCCGGTCGAGGGCGGCGAGGCTAAGGCAGTCGTCACGGGCATGGCGTTCGACTCGATGCCGCGGTATTCGCCTGACGGGAAACGGATCGCATTTATCAGCGATCGCGACGGCGCCGACAACCTATGGATCGCGAACGCCGACGGCAGCAATCCGAAACAGTTGTCAAAGGAAAAGCAGGCGACCGTCTTTTCGCCGGCATGGACTCCGGACGGCGAGTACGTGGTGGTCTCGCTCTCGGGCCCGGCGAGCAGGGGCGCGACGGAGCTGTGGATGTTCTCGGGCGTCGGCGGATCCGGCTTGAAGATCACGAAGGGCGCGGCTGTGCCAGTCGGTCCGGTCGCGGGTCCAGGTGGACCTGGTGGCGGTGGGGCCGGCGTGATCAACGGCTTCGGAGCGTGGCCTACCAAAGACGGGCAGTATTTTTACTTCGCTGGGCGTGCGGGCGGGGCAGGCGGCGGCGGTGGCGGACGGATGCAGAATACGCAGATCTACCGGCGCAACCGGTTGACCGGCGACGAGGATTCGATCACGTTCGCGCAGGGCAATGCGTTCAAGCCGGCGGTTTCGCCAAACGGAAAGACCCTGATCTTCGCGACCCGATTCGATACGCAGACTGGCCTGCGCGTTCGCAATCTGGCGAACGGCGACGAGCGCTGGTTGAAGTATCCGATTCAACGCGACGAGCAGGAAGCGCGCGCGTCACGGGATTTGCTTCCCGGCTATGCGTTCACCGCGGACGGTTCGGCGATCCTGATTTCCTACGGCGGCAAGATCCATCGCATCGAGGTCGCCACCGGTGCGGATCGGGTGATTCCGTTTACGGCGAAGGTGTCGCTCGACATCGGGCCGAATCTCAACAATTATCCGCAGAAAATCGAGACCGGTCCGGTGCGCGCGCGGCTGACACAGAGCGTCCGCGAATCGCCAAACGGCAAGCGGGTGGCGTTCTCGTCGTTGACCGAACTGTACACCGCCGATATTCCAGCATCCGGGAACGCGTCCGCTCCGACGCGCAAGGTGAGCGTGGGCGAACACGCGCGCGAGTATCAGCCCTCGTGGTCGCCCGACGGCCAGTGGATCGCGTACGTGACGTGGTCGACAGCGGGTGGTCATATTTGGAAACGGCGCGCGGACGGTAGTGGAACGCCCACGCAGGTGACCCGGACGGCGGCGTTCTATCGCGATCCGGTGTGGTCGCCCGACGGGACGCGGATTGTTGCGTTGCGGACGGCGCGGCAGACGCGCGTGAATCACCCATCCGATTTCACGTCGCCGCAGCCGGGCTTAGACATTGTCTGGATTCCGTCGGCGGGCGGCGAAGCGGTAATGATCGCGCCGTCGCGCGGATCCGGACGTCCGCATTTTGGACCCGAGCCTGATCGTCTGTATGTGTATGGGCCGGGCGGCTTGGCTTCGATGCGGTTCGACGGAACGGACCGCAAAGTTGCGTTGACGGTGACGGGTCCGAGCCGTACGCCGCAGCCCGCTCCGGCGCGCGACGTGCAAATTTCACCAGACGGCAAATATGCTTTGGCGCTGGTGACGAACCATTTGTACGTGATGGTGATTCCCCATACAGGGGAAACGCCCGCGATCAACGTGCGCGCCTCGTCCGTGCCAGTGAAGAAGCTGACCACCATTCCGACCGATACGTTCGGCTGGTCGGGAGACGGCAAAACGATGACCTGGACTACAGGGTCCACGTACTTCCGCCAGCCGATTACGACGGTGGATTGGACGCCGGATCCGACTGGACCTGCTGGCGGACGTGGTCCGCGCGGGGACACGGAACCGGCTGCAGCGGAAGGCGAAAAGCTGGAAGCGGCCGCGAAGCCCCCGGTGAAGTTCCCGGGCCAGGAAATCGAATTGCCGGTGGAGCGCGCGCGATATACGCCGAAGGGCACGGTGGTTTTGCGGGGTGGCACCGCGATCACGATGAAGGGCGACGAGGTGTTGAAAGACACCGACATCGTGATAACCGACAACCGGATTGCGGCGATCGGCGCGCGCGGCAAGGTGGCGATTCCGGGGGGCGCGAAGATCATCGACATCAAGGGCAAGACGGTGATGCCGGGGATGGTCGATATCCACGCCCACTGGGAAGTGCATCACCAGGTGCTCGACACCGAGGACTACACCTATCTCGCGAACATCGCGTACGGCGTCACGTCGGGCCGCGATCCGCAGACGAATACCAACGATCAATTCGCGTATCAGGATCTGGTGGAGTTGGGCGAGATGATCGGTCCGCGGGCGTGGTCAACCGGTCCGGGCGTATTTTCGGATAGCGACTTCCAGTCGCTCGACGAAGCGAAGAATACGATCGCGCGATATAAGAAGCACTTCCGCACGAATTTTATCAAGTCGTACATGGTGGGCAACCGCCAGCAGCGGCAATGGATGGTGGAGGCCTGCAAAGAACATCAGATGATCGTGACGACGGAGGGCGGCGCGGATTTCAAGCTGGATCTGACGCATGCGATCGACGGCTTCTCCGGCAACGAGCATTCGCTGCCGGTGGTTCCGCTGTTCAACGACATCGTGCAGCTTTTCGCCAAGACCGGAACCGTGTACACGCCGACGCTGCTGGTGTCCTATGGCGGTCCGATGGGCGAAAACTATTGGTACAAGAACGAGGAGATGTACAAGGACAAGAAGTTGCGTCGGTTTATTCCGCAGGAGGTTTTGTACTCGAAGCTCGCGCGGTTGCAGCATTACCGCGATGACGAATTCATCTTCCCGAAGATTGCGGCCGGTGCCACTGCGATTCTGCGCGCGGGCGGCAAAATCGGCTTAGGAGGTCACGGTGAGATGCAGGGATTGCAATGCCACCTCGAAATGTGGAGCATGGCGATGGGCGGAATGAAGCCGCACGAAATACTACGGATGGCCACGCTCGACAGCGCGGCGGCCCTTGGCTACGCCAGCGAGATCGGGAGCCTCGAAGCGGGGAAGATGGCGGACCTGATCGTGTTGAACAAGGACCCGCTGGCCGACATCCGCAACAGCAATACGATTCAGTACGTCATGAAGAATGGCGAGATGTGGGACGGCGACACGATGGATCAGGTGTGGCCGGTGCAGAAGAAACTGGCGGAAATGTGGTGGTGGAAGGATCGGCCATAAGCGGAGGTTTAAGCCTCGCCCGCCCATTTCAGAATTTCGGCGTAATGCTGTGGCCGCAGACGAAACCGACGCGGATGAGGGCGTCGAGCTTTGGCTGAATCGCCGAGATGCGTTTTCTCTGCTTAGCAAGTCTGTAAACACCGGGAGTTCGCAGCACTTCGATCGATTATTGTCTCGCCACGGACACCGCCACTTGATCGTCAGGCGAGAAGCAAACCCGACTTTCGCTGGCGGAGCAGCGCGATAGATTCACTTTCGCCAGGATGAAGGCCGAATCTTTCGGCAATCGCAGTTGCTGCTCCAGCGTCATCGAGATCCACGATGCGAATCCTCGCAGCGTCGATTGCTTGCCTCACGCACGACACGACCGGCCCGCGGCCTTTCGTCACGACCTCTTCAAAAACAGCTCTGGTGATGTCGATAGTCCCGAACAAATCGGACAGCAATTGAAAATCGGCGAGTTCGGCGAGATAAATTAGCGGAGAACTGTCGGCGACGACGTTAGTCACGAAGAGAGTTCAGCGGGTCACCCGCGGCGACGCCGATGGTACGCCCATCCTCGTCCCAATCCGCAGCTGTATACTGCACAGCCGGAATCCCGCGTTCTCTCAGGAGCTGAAGCAATTCCATGCGGCTGACACCAAGGAGATCAGCGGCACGTCCCGAAGCAATCTTGCGGTCAGCGAAGAGGCGCAATACGACGTCCTCTTTGAGATGCGCTTCAAACTCCGCATCCACGAGCTCAGACGGAATATCCAACTCGAGTTCAAGCTTCATTCGAGCGTCCAACCTTCATTGTAGCTTTACAATGCGGGACGTTTATTCGAATGCGCTTGTCGTGCGATCATCTCGGAGAGAGTTTCTATGAACGACCCGCTTCTTGCCTGGCGACCGGAATTTCCGATTCTCGACAAATCGGTGTACATGATTTCGCATTCGCTCGGCGCCATGCCGCGGCGGACGCGGGACCGGCTGAACGAATTTGCCGATGTGTGGGAGACGCGCGGAATTCGTGCCTGGGAAGAAGGCTGGTGGGAAATGCCGGTGACGGTCGGCAACCTGGTCGGCTCCATCATCGGCGCCGGAACCGGCGAAGTCGTAATGCACCAGAACGTCTCGGTTTGCCAGTCGATCGTGCTGTCCTGCTTCGACTGGAGCGGTAAGCGTAACAAAATTGTCTCGGAGCGGCTGAACTTTCCTTCGAACATCTATAATTATGAGGCGCTGAGCAAGGGCGGCCACGGCCCGCGCGTGGTTTACGTCGATTCGGAAGACGGCATGACTGTCCCGACCGATAAACTGCTGGCCGCGATCGACGAGGAAACGGCGCTCGTCTCCGTGTCGCACGTGATCTTCAAGAGCGCCTTTATTCAGGACCTCGCCGCGATCACGAAGCGGGCGCATGAGATGGGCGCGATGATTTTCGCGGACCTGTACCAGTCCGCCGGAACGGTTCCCGTCAACGTGCGCGAACTCGGGGTCGATTTTGCGACGGGTGGATCGGTGAAGTGGCTGTGCGGAGGTCCTGGAGCCGGATATCTATACGTGCGGCGCGACTTGTGGCCGACACTCGAACCGAAGATGACCGGCTGGCAGGCGCATGCGAATCCGTTCGCGTTCGAGCCGGCGGAGATTGAGTACGCCAACGACATTCTGCGCTTCGCGCATGGCACACCGAATGTGCCTTCGATGTACTCGGCGATGTCGGGCTACGAAATCATCAATGAAGTCGGCGTGGACAACATCCGCGCAAAATCAATCCGTCAGACCGAGGCGCTGATCACGATGGCGGAGGCGGAAGGCTTTGGGATCAAGTCTCCGCGCAATCCGGCGCATCGCGGAGGCGCGCTGGTGCTGGACGTTCCGAATGGTTACGAAATCGTGAAGGAGCTTGCGCGCCGTGACGTACTGATGGACTTCCGGCCGGGCGCTGGAATCCGGCTCGCTCCGCACTTTTACACGACCGACGAAGAACTCACGCGCTGCATCGAAGCGATCGCAAAGGTCGGCCGCGAATTGAGTGTGACGGCGGCCTAAGCGTTTGCGGAAATACTTGACTTCGAATCGCCGCCGTTGCGGGCGGGGCTTTAGGGTGGTACGGCGGTCGCTGGAATTTTAGCGGTCCGCTCCCTCACGGACGCGGTTCGGCGTGAGCTGAATCAGAGTTAGTTAGGGCAGCGGGTAGCGCAGGCTGTCAGTGAGCCATTCGCTGTTTTCGCGAACGGATCCTCGAAGTTTGGCGCACAGGTCCTGGCGCTTTTCATAGAGACGATAGCCGTTGCGCGAGCGTAAATAGCCTCGGGCGTGCGGCTCCTGCTCGAAGAGTTTTTCCTCGCCGATTTCGCTTGCGAGCGCCGCGTAACGGGCGCGATTGTCGAGCAGCGCTTTCACCAGGAAGGGCACGACGGTCGAGTAATCGGCTTGCATACTTTCGGTGGACTGCAGGTAGGTGTCCTTATCGACCTTGCCCCAGGTGACGGCCTCGGCGGGCGGGCACGAGGAGAGCGATCCGTCGGTGACCGGGGCGGTGACGATCTGGACGTCGAATTCGTAGCCGCGAACGTCGGGCAGACCGAGGACCTGGCCGAGAGCGGGTTCCGGCTGGAGGTTGTAATTCTTAGGGACTCCGCCGCCGAGGATTACCGTGCCGAGCGCTTTAGCTTCGCTTTCAAACAGGCCCCAGCGATGATAGGCGCAGGCTTCAAACACCTCGGCATGCAGGTCGAGATCGAAGCCGTAAGAGGGGATCAGGCCGGCTTCGCGCATGGCCCATAGCTTCATGGAATTGAGAAAGACACTGCCGTCGCCAGGGGCTCCGACGAAGATCGGAATCGCCAGGCGCTGGCAGGTGGAGAGAAGTCCGGCAGGAACGTGATTCTTGTGTTCCTGCGCTGCGAAGTGGGCACCGAGACGATAACGGAGTTCGGTGCCGGTCATCTTGTGCTGGAACTCTTCGAGACCGAGCAGAGCGGACAAGAAGCGATCCTGATCGAGCAGGACTTCCTCGTCGAAGGCCATGTCGGTGACGCGGATGGTTTTTTCATCGCGGAGCGCGCCGTCGTCGCCGAAGATGGGTACCTCGTGGATGGGATCGCGATGTCCGTCGAGACTGCGGTGGCCGTCGTGATAGCAGACGGCGTCGGTGGTCGAGAGGTAGGCGATCCAGCCGGTTTCAAGCAGGGGAAGCAGCCAGGCCTGGTGCTGGCCGGATACGGTGATGGGGCCGGAGATGGCGAGCGTCAGAGGGCAGTTCCTGCCGATGGCGCGGTCGAGGATGGTGTAGATGCGGCGCAGGTAGGCGCCGCCGAATGCGGGAAGGCAGTGGCGGAAGAGTTCGTCGAGAGTCTGGACTTCATCGACGCGGCGGACGTGGACACGCCGCCTCTGATCGTGTTGGGTCATTTTTTTCTATGGTAGCGAGTTAGGTTGCGACCCTCGTCAGAGTTTCTGGCGCGCTCCGCGGACGACGCGAAGGATTTGGACGACGTTGGCCCGCAGGCGGAAGCGAATCTTGTAGATGTTTCTTCCGGAACCGAATAAAAGGACTCGGAGTCCTTGCCCTGGGGAGTTTGCTTCAGGACGACATCGCTCAGGATTCCTTGTGAGCGACCCGATCGCAACTTCTAACCGCCCGATCCACGCTTCGCCTTGATGCGGCGCTCGTTCGAGCGCCCATTCCTGCAGCCGCCTTACATCGGCTCTCGCAGAAGGCGAAAACTCAACCCTGTATTCCATGCCTCGCGCGCAATTCGGCAATTACCTGCTCGGCGGGGATTCCCTCGCCGCGCTCAAGCTGCGCGATCGCCTCGGTGACGTCCAATTCTTCGAAGTCGAGGTCGTCGTTCTTCGCGTTGAGATGCGATTCGAGGAGCTCTTCGACAAATTTTCCAACTTCGGCAGGCGCACTGACGCCGATGAGCTCGCGGATGCGTTGCTCAAGATCCGGACGAAGCTCGATCGTCATGGCTTCTCTTTCATAGGCCTAGTGTAGCGAAGGGATCTTGCCTTATTCGAATTGCTTGCGGAAGTCGGCGAATTGGGATCTTAGCTCGGCGACTTCCGCTTCGAGGTGGGCGATGCGTTCTTCCAGGGCTTGGCGCTGGGGCGAATCCACGTGGATGGATGATTCCGAGGGCGCGGTCCACTCGACGGGTCCGCCTAGAAGCTGCGCCCAGCGGATCTCTTTTGTGCCTGGCGCGAGCGGCAGCTTCGTGACCAATTCGCGATCCATCAATGTGGATAGACAGTGCTCGATTTCCTCCAGATCCGCGAAATCGTGCATGCGCTCGGTACGCGTTCGCAACTCGCCGAGAGTTTGCGGTCCGCGAAGCATGAGGACCCCGAGCAATGGCAGCTCGCGCCGTCCGAGGTTCAACTGAGAGCCAAGCCGATGTCCGTATTTCTCGACGCGATGACCCGACCCGGACACTGAAAACGCCAATTGCTTATTCATCAGCAGGCGCAGCGCGTCCATCACCGTCGATTCGTCGAAGTTGACGACGGGATCGCGATTCGATTTTTGGTTGCAGGCGTTTATGATTGCGTTCGGAGTCAGCGGGTAGTATTCGGGCGTGGTGATATCTTTTTCGATCAGAGCGCCTAAGACCCGAATTTCGACGGGATGCAGGACTTCCATCAAAGCCACGGTAACATTCCCGGACGTACGCGGTAATTTAGAGCGACGTCTCACCAACCGACAGATCGAACCGGCGTCCAAGAATCGAACGGGAGGAATCATTCAATGAAATTCGCAATTGTGGCATTAGCTTCCATCGCTCCGATGATGGCGCTGGATTGTAACCAAGGGAAGAACTGGCAAAAAGATCGGGGATCGTTCTGCGAGATTCGCGAACAGAGTCTGGCGGCGACGGGGCGTTTCAGCGTCGACGGCGGAACAAATGGCGGCGTTTCGGTGAAGGGCTGGAAGCGGGCCGATGTGTTGCTTCGCGTGCAGGTGCAGACGTGGGGAGACGATGACGGTGCGGCGCGTGCAATGGCCTCGCAGATTCGGATCGATAGTTCGGCGGGTCAGATTGGCGCGCAGGGTCCGGACAGGAACGGGAAGACCAAGAGCGGCTGGGCGGTGAGTTACGAACTGATGATTCCGGAGCGCACGGATCTCGCGTTGAAGACGATGAACGGTGGGATTTCGATCACCGATATTCACGGACGCATTGAATTTACGGCGGTGAATGGCGGAGTCCACTTGGCGCGGCTGGGCGGCGATGTCGAAGGCCGTACGACGAATGGCGGGCTGACGGTGGAATTAGCGGGCGATCGTTGGGACGGGACGAAGCTCGACGCATCGACCAGCAATGGCGGCGTGACGCTGAAAGTTCCGGAGAGGTATTCGGCACACTTGGAGACGGGCACCGTGAATGGCAGAATGAGCGTTGATTTGCCGGTGATGGTGAAGGGCGATATCAGCAAGAAGTTGTCGTTCGATATGGGCTCCGGCGGGCCGATGGTCCGAGTGGTCACGACGAACGGCGGAGTCACGATCCGTAAGAGCTGAGGCGGGGTCCCGTCGCTGACGCTTGGGGTTCAAGCTGGGGAATGAGGTCCCGTCGCTTACGCTCCGGGTTCAAGCTAGTAACGAGTGGCCGTGTTGCGCGCGGCCATAGGGTCGCGCGCTTTAGGAGTGGGTGGGGTCTACATCTCAGACGATCCGCTTAGACGATCAGCGGGAGCATTTTCTCATTGAAGAATGAGCCTGAAGGCGGGAGCGAAGCGATCCGCCGCTAGGTTTCCTTTCTTGGTTTGGTTTTTGCGGGAAGGAAGAGCATCCGGGGCTGTGGGAATGTGGGAATCGCGGAGCGATTTCCAAG
>JBBQWZ010000049.1:0-51226 GCA_038210135.1 Bryobacterales bacterium | reverse complement strand
TCCGCTCTCTTACGGTCTCTGGTCGGTCGTGCTGTTCCGCTGCCTGACGGTCTCTGTTCGGGTGTGAGTAGTGCTGGTCCGCTCCCTTACGGTCGCGGTTCGGTCGTGCTGGTCCGCTCCCTTACGGTCGCGGTTCGGTCTGAGCAGTGTTGGTCCGCTCCCTTACGGTCGCGGTTCGGTAGTGGTCTTGCGGCGCTACTCTAGCGATTCGCCTAGTTTGACTTTGAGGGTCTGGGATTTTTTCGCGCGGTAGATGGTGACTTGGAGCGGATCGCCGGGACGCTTTTTCGCTAAGGCGCGGACGATGGCGTCGTTGCTGTCGACGGATTTTCCGTCGAGGGCGGTGATGAGATCGCCGCCGATTCCGATTTCGGCATTGCCCACAACGACCATCTGACGCGGGCCTTTCAAGCCGGCTGAATCAGCGGCGGAGCCGCGGGCGACATTCTGGATCAGCAGGCCGCCGGTGGCTGGGAGTTCCAGCGCTTCGGCGAATTCGCCATTGATATAGACGACGCTGACTCCAAGGCGCGGGCGTCCGAAGCTCTTGCCGGAGCGGTAATCCTCGAGCATGGCCTTGGCGCGGTTGATGGGCATGGCGAATCCGATGCCGACGCTGCCGCCGGTCGGTCCATAAATAGCGGTGTTGATTCCGACGACGTTGCCGCCGGAATCGAGGAGCGGTCCGCCGCTGTTGCCCGAATTGATGGAGGCGTCGGTCTGAATCATGCCCTCCAGCGTTTGTTGGTTTTCAGTCGGAATGTCGCGGCCGAGCGAACTCACGATGCCGGTGGTCAGCGTTCCGGAGAAGCCGAACGGGTTGCCGATGGCGAGAACTTTCTGGCCGACCTGCAGGCGGTCGGAGTCGCCGAGCTTGAGGACCGGAAGCTTCTTCGAGTGTTTCACCTGAATCAGCGCGAGATCGTTTTGGCGGTCGCGCACCAGGATGTCGGCTTTGAGGCGGCTGCCGTCGGTGAGCTGGACTTCGACTTGATTGGTTCCCGAGACGACGTGGAAATTAGTGAGGATCTTGCCGTCATCCGAGAGGATGAAGCCGGAGCCGATTTCGCGGGTGGCTTGGGGCTCGAAGAAAAAGCTACGGCGGTAGACGGTGGAGGTGATGAAGACCGTCGCCGGGCTGGCCATTTTGTAGATGTCGATGTTGTTGACTTCGTCGGTCGAGAGGCCGGCTCCGCGGGCGACGTCGGGCTCGCTCCACAGCTTGCCGATCTGCGTCATGGGATGGCCGATCTTTTTCCAATCCCAACCGGAACGCGCAGTCGCGTACCAGAATCCGCCGACGAGGGCGGCTGCAATCACTAAAGTTCTGAATTTCATCGAATCGTACTCCGCGTCGAACCGGGATCTCCCTGGGCGGCCAGCTTTTCGAGTTCCGCGAAAACGGCGGCCGTTTGTTCGCTGGTGTGTTCCTTGGTATTGGACGTATCGATCACGTAGTCCGCAAAGCGGACTTTTTCCGCCAGTGGCATTTGCCTCGCCAGACGGGCGATGACGCTTTCGAGAGTGGCTCCGTCGCGTTCCATAGCGCGCGCAATTTGCTGCTCCCGGGTGCAGGCCGCTACGATCATGCGGTCGAACTTCCGGTAGCTGCCTGTCTCTATTAATATCGCAGCCTCATGCACCGCGATGCCACGGGGATGAAGTTTGAAGAAATCATGTTCGAGCGCGGCACTGCGGGCGCGGACCGGAGGATGGACAATGGCGTTCAGTTTTTCGAGGCGTTCGGGAGCGACGAAAACCATTTCGGCAAGCTTGAGGCGGTCGATGGTGTGGTCCGGCCGGAGAATGCTGTTGCCGAATTCCTCGATGGTTTGCGCGTAAGCTTCGGCGCCGGGCTCGAGGACCTCGTGACCGAGCTGGTCGGCTTCGACGACCAGGCAGCCCAGTCCGGCGAGGACTTTGCCGACGAAGCTTTTGCCGCTGGCGAGACCGCCTGTCAGTCCGACTCTTAGCACAGGTGAATTTCCGCCAGTGCGACGGTATTGGCCATGAGCATGGCGATGGTGAGCGGGCCGACGCCGCCGGGAACGGGCGTGTAGGCGCTGGATAGGCGTTCCATATCGGCTGGCAGGACGTCGCCGACGAGAGCCGTGCCCTTTTTCACAAACTGTTCGGTGCGTCCGGCGGCGTTGGCTTCGGCGGCGGTGGTCAGGCGATTCATGCCGACGTCGATCACGGTGGCGCCGGGGCGAATGTGCTCCTCGCGAATCATAGCGGCGCGTCCGATGGCGGCGACCAGGATGTCGGCGCGTTGGCAAACGGCGGCGAGGTCTGGGGTCTTCGAATGGCAGATGGTGACGGTGGCGTTTTCGTGCAGCAGCATCAGTGCCATGGGCTTGCCGACGATGTCGCTGCGTCCGACGACGACGGCGTGCTGGCCGGCGACAGGAATCTGATACCGCCTGAGCATCTCCATAATTCCGGCAGGCGTGCAGGCGCGGGGCGCGGGACGATTGGCGACGAGGTAGCCGACGTTGGTGGGGTGAAAGCCGTCGGCGTCTTTGTGGGCGGCTACGGCTTCGAGCACTTTCCGCGAATCAACGTGCGCGGGAAGCGGCATTTGCACCAGGATGCCGTCGATGTCGAGGCGGGCGTTCAGTTGATGGATGAGCGTGATCAGTTCGTCGGTGGTGACGGTGTCGGGCGGGGTGATCTTCTCGCTGAAGATCCCGAGCTCAGCGCAAGTTTTGACCTTGTTGCGAACGTAGATTTCGGAGCCTGGATCGTGGCCGACGAGGACGACGGCGAGTCCGGGCGGACGGCTCTTCACGGTGAGGAAGGCGATGCGCGGTTTCAGGCCGTCGAGAATTTGCGCGCGAACGGCGTTTCCATCGAGGATGGTTGCCATTTATGCGACAGCCTCGGCGATGGGGGCTTTGCGATAGCGCGCGTGATAGACGGCGGCTCCGGTGACGCAGGTGACGATAGCGGCCAGCGAAATCCAGGGTTTGAATTGGATGCCGACGATGATGAGCCAGCCGCCGATCAGGAGAAACAGAACCGGAATCAGGGGCCAGGCGAAGCTGACGACGCGCAGCTTGCGCCAGCCTTCGCGCTTGCGGAAGCGGAAGAGTGAGAGCACGGACATGCAGGCGAAGAAGTTCAAAGTGAAACCGATGTAGACCACCAATTGGGGAAACGGCGTCGCGGTCAGGAGGATGGTGCAGATGGCTTGCGCGACGATCGCGTAGACCGGAGTGCGATAGTGCGGGTGGACCTTGGCGGCTCCGCGAAGGAAGGCTCCGTTGGTGGCCATGGCGTAGTAGACGCGGGGTCCGATGGTGACCATGGCGTTGACGGTGGACATGAGGGATACGGCCATCAGGCCGGCGAAGAGGCCGGCGACTCCGGCACCGAAGAGTTTCGAAGCGGCGAGGGCTCCGACGGCGACGACGCCCTTCATTTCCTCGGGCGGAGTCGCGTAGAAGAACACGAGGTTGAGGCCGAGGTAGAGGACGGCGACGAGCGTGGTTCCGACAGCGAGGGCGATGGGCAGCGTCTTCGAGGGCTGGTGCAGTTCTTCCGCGACGTAGGTGGCGGCGTTCCAGCCGGAATAGGCAACGTAGACCCAGAACAAGCTGAGCGCGAATTCGACGAGGACGGAGTTGGGCGTGGTGCGGACGGCGTTCTGCGAAAGGTGCGCGAAGTCGCCGGTTCCGATGGCGAAGCCGAGGATGACGAAGGCGGCCATCACGGTGACTTTGAAGGCGGTCAGCAGGTTCTGGATGCGCGCGACGCGGCCGAGTCCGAAGATGTTGAGGAGCGAGAACAGCGCGACGAGCGTGGAGGCGATGATTTGGGCCCAACCGAAACTGAGAGTCCATTCGCCGGAGCCGAGTTGAAACCAGGACGCGCTTTGTTTGGCCGCGGGGAAGAAGTAGCCGAGGTAATCGGAGAAGGCGAGGGAGGCGGCGGCGATGGGCGCGGAGAAGCCAGCGAAGAAGGAAACCCAGCCGGCGACAAAGCCCCAGGTGGGTCCGAAAGCGCGGGTGAGGTACACGTACTCGCCGCCGGAACTGGGGAGATTGACGCCGAGTTCGGAATAGCAGAAGGCTCCGAGAAGGGCGGCGAGCGCTCCGACGGCCCAGGCGAGGAGGATGATTTTCGGAGATCCGATGCTCGCCACCTGAAATCCGGTGGCGGTGAAAATCATCGTGCCGATCATGTTCGATGCGACCAGCGCAGTGGCGCTGAAGACACCGAGTTGGCGGAGGAGAGTGGGCTTGGCCGAAGGCACTTATCGTATTCTACGATGTCGCGCCGGGTTGGGCATTTCCGCCTCAGCGGAAAACGGATGAGACCGCCTTCGAGAACCGTGGAAATGGCTTGTGCGGAAGGTTAATAAGGCAGTCAGCATGGTGGGCCTTCTTGCCTTTTTTGCTATTGGGATCGACGGCGGCAGGGGGCGTAGCGTCCGTTCCCGACGTGCTCCTTCTGGGTGCGGGGCGAGTGAGCGCGAGCTTACGCTCGCGCCTCGGAGGATAAGGAATCCCCGCCCTGACGGGCGGGGCTGGGGCCTTGACGTTTTACTTCTCCGACGTCGGGATCGAGGTGAAGGCGGAGCCGTTGAAGCGCAGGCCGAGGACGGCGAACGATCCGCTGGTTGAGCTGAACGTCACCGTGCCGCGATTGTTGACGATTCCGGTGAGGCCGGCGATGGTTTTCAGGGCCACCGAAGTTTTGCTGAGAGCGGCGAGCTGGATGATGCCGGTACCGAGCAAGTTTCCGCTTTGATTGGTGGCGCTCAGATTCACCGTGATCGGGAAGTTATTGGGATTCGCGACCGCGATGCCGGTGATGTAGTTGGTCTCGTCGAAGATCAGGGTGGAGGTTGTGACACCGCTGTTCGAGAACTGAACGACGGCTTCCTGGTCAGCCACGGTGCCAGCGCTTTGACGGAACACTCCGTAGCCATTCACTCCGGGAGGGAGAGTGGCGATGGCGTAACCCTGCTGCAGGTTGCCGGTGTTCGGCGCTTCGATGCGGGCCGATCCGCCGGGAGCGATGTTGACGGTGGTGGACGATCCACCGGCGTCGGCGATGGTCAGGGGCGCGCCGGAATCCGAAGTAAAGCTCAACGGAAAGGAGACGGGCGCGCTGGTGGAATTGGTGAAATAGAGAGCCGTATACCAGCCGCCGCCGAAGGCCAGCGTGGGCAGGATCTTGACTCCGTAGCTCAGATTGCCATTGCCGGAGATGGTGTAACTCGAACTGGTCGAGCTAATGATCGTGCCGGTTCCGGTTAGCGGGTTGAATACCCCGCGGGCGCCGTCGAAGCGGCCGGTGCCGCCGCTGACGTTGAGAGATCCGGTGACGCTGGCCGAGCCGCCGACCTGGGGAACGAGGAAGACGGTGGGGAAGGCGAAGGAGCCATAAAGGATCGCTCCGTCAGGGAAGATCATGGCGTAATTGCCGGTGACGGGTCCGTTGATCTGGCCGGTCAGAACGCCGTTCGGAACGGTTCCGGCGCCGGAAAACACGGCGCTCCCGAGTCCGAGGATGGTGGCGCTTCCGATGAGCGAAAAGGTGGAGCTGGTGGCTCCGGTAACGCCGGTAATCGTCGCCGTGCCGGTGAGGGTCACGGTCGAGGTTTGGGCATGTGCGGCGATACTGAGGCCGAGAGCGCAAACGGCCAGGCTGAGTAACTTCATTGCAGAGATCTCCTACGAACCGAAAAATGTCGAATGTCTGGTGCGGGGGGCGGAGTGAGCGGAGTCCAGTCCGAACCCTACATCTAGAGAGTACAGCGGACGAGCGGTTGTTTCGTAAACAGCACGCTGGAGATCTTCGTGCTCGTCGAGAAAACAAGCGAAGGCGCTGCCGGTTTTCATGAAATCCTGGTCGCTGACGGGCTTCGGGAAGTATTCAGCGTTGCATTCGACGGCAAGCATACGGTCGTTCGGCAGCTTTGGCCCGCGGCGGCAATTCCTGCACGTTTGCGTTAGGCTGGAAAAGCCTTCCGAAGTATGAGCGCTCCGCAGCCACTCGAAGAACGGCCTGCCCATCGACGCAAGCTACTTGACGCGATTCACAGTCTCGATCAGGAGACACGGCTATTGGACGAGCGGCTGAACCGCATCGAGGCGAGCGTGGTCTTCCGCTTTCTACGATTCGCCGGGCGGATCCTCGCGAAGCAGAAGAAAATAGCCGGACAAATTCTGCTGCATTCTCCCTTTCATCCCCTATATCTGCGATTGCGCGGAAGCTCCGCCGCGAAACTGGATGGAGTCAGCTACGGGGAGTGGGTGGCGGCGCGGGAATCACGGGGGATGACGGCGTCGTGGTACCGGCAACAGGCGCGCGGGTGGAGGGTCCGGCCGCTGGTGAGTGTGGTGATGTCCACCTTCCGGCCGCAGCGGATGTGGCTGGAGCGGGCCATCGAATCGGTGAAGGCGCAATCCTACGAACAGTGGCAATTGTGCATTTGCGACGACGCCTCGGGTGAACCCTGGATCCGCGAATACCTGGAGAGCGAAGCGGCGGCCAACTCGCGGATTCGGGTGTCGTTCCGGGGCGTGAACGGCGGTATTTCCGAAGGGCTGAACGTGGCCGGACAATTGGCGACGGGCGAGTACGCCGCGTTCCTCGATCACGATGACGAGCTGCATCCGCAGGCTTTGTTTCATATTGTCGAGGCGTGTCAAGATGGCGCCGACGTGTTGTATTCGGATGAGGACTATTTGGATCCTGACGGCCAGCGTTCGGGTCCGACGTTCAAGCCGGACTGGTCTCCGGAACTGCTGGACTCGTGCATGTATTTCGGCCATCTTTTTGTGGCGCGGCGAGAGTTGATCGAGCAGGTGGGCTGGTTCCGGAAAAAGTGCGACGGTGCGCAGGATTACGACCTGGCGCTGCGGCTGGTCGAGCGTGCGCGCGAGGTCCGGCATGTGCGCCAGGTGCTGTATCACTGGCGGCAGCATGCCCAGTCGACGTCGTTAAATCCGGCGGCCAAACCCTATGCGCACGAGGCGGGCCGGATCGCGCTGGCGGATGCGATGGCGCGGCGTCAGGTGGCGGCGACGATCGAAGACGGGCCGCTGCTCTACACGTTCTACATTCAGCCAAGCCTTCGATCGAAGAGGCCGGCGAGCCTGATCGTTTGCACGCGAAACGCGAAGCGGCTGGCGGCGTTTCTCGAGGGGCGGAAGAAAACGGCTCGTCCGCATGAGTTGGTTGTGGTCGAGCACGTGGTTAGTGGCGGGGAGCCGCTGGGGGCGGTGTTGGACTCGACGGATTGTGTTCGGGTGCGCTATTCCGGCGTCTTCAATTTCTCGAAGATGTGCAATCTCGGCGCGGAGGGGGCGAACGGCGAGTTGCTGGTGTTTATCAACGACGACGTCACACCGATTCGGCCCGAATGGCTGGACGTGATGGCGGATCGGCTGGAGAATCCGGAGATCGGCATGGTGGGCGCGCGGCTGCTGTATCCGTCGGGAGCGTTGCAGCATTCGGGAATGGTGTTCGGCATTCAGGATGGCGCGGGGCATCCTGGGCGGGGGGAATTCGGGGCTGCGCCGCTGATGTACTCCCTGCAACTGCCTCGCAACGTTTCGGCTGTGACCGGCGCATGCCTTGGAATTCGCAAGAATGTGTTTCAGGAAATCGGCGGATTCGATCCGGCTTTCCCGGATAACTACGGCGACCTGGATCTTTGCCTTCGCGTGCGGAAGAAAGGCTATCGCATCGTCGTCGATCCACGCATTGAGCTGACTCATGTGGAGTGCGCGACGCGCAAAGGCGGGACGACGTTCGCCGAGCGTCAGCGTTTCCGTTTGCGCTGGAGCCAGGTGTTGGTCGAGGGCGATCCCTACTTTCCGGAGGCGTTCGACCGGACGACGGAAAAAGTGCGATTGGCGGCATTTTAGTTCGGCAGAATCACAGCAGCCAGGCTTTGCATGTTGACTTCGGCGGCTTCGCGAAGGCGGCCGGCGTGGGCGTCGAGCGAGTTTCCTTTTTGGTTCAGCGCGCGGCTTCCGAGGTCGGCGATGGCAGAGGCGGCGGCTTGCGGGAACGTGCCGGTGAGGCCCCAAGTCCGGATATTGTTGGCGAGCTTCGGGTCCGCGTTTTCAAGAGATACAAACGGCACTCCGTAGGCGAGCGACGTAATCACGCCGTGGAGGCTGGTGCCGCAAAACAGGTCCGCCGCGCTGAGGACGTAGGCGATGTCCCAGATGGTGGCGGAGTCCGGAAGGTAAAAGGCGGCGTCGCCGAGGTCTTGCGCGAAGGGCTCAAGAAAACTGCCGTCGTTGAACGAATACACGCGGCCGATCGGCGTCAGCAGGATGTTCAATCCAGTTTGGTTGGCGAGGATGGAGAGCTGGGATTTCAGTGCATCGCGGTTCGCATTCCCGTAGCGCGGATGACACTGGAAGGTAAGAAAGCGGCCGGCCTGGCGGACGAGCTCGCGGATTTCAGGCGATGCTTTTCTCGCAAGATCCTCTTTTGTGAACTGACCGGGAAGAAGAAACACGCAGTCCGGCGCCACGAGCGGATGGAGGGTCGGGTCGAGATCGTGAACGATGGCGGCGGATTCTTCGTCACGGATCGAGAGGAAAGAGGCGCGGGCGAGATCGCGGAGGATGGAGGTCTGGGCGTCGGGGGCGTAGTGGCGGAGGGGCCATCCGCCGACCGAGTTGTACATCACGCGGACGCGGGCTTCAAAATGTGCCGGCGAGAGGATGTAGGGGAAGGGCTGGCGCGCTCCGAAGCTGCTGCGCGAGAGTGCTTCGGTAAATTCCGGACCGTGGCGCTCCAGGCATTCCGCGAGGCGCGCCACGAACCCGTCTTCGACCAACATCTGGTGCATGACGTACCAGGTTTGCGCGAGGTTCTCGCCTCCGGCGACGAGGATGACGTCGCCGTCCACTGCGTCGCGGAACAGGTGGCGCATGCCTTTCGAGGGAAGTGCGCCAAACGTGCTGAGGTCGCTGGCGATCATTCCGTACTGTTGAAAACGGAAGCGTTCGCGGAGCTCCTGATTCTGCGACAGGGCGTTGGCGGTGACGACGGGAAACAGCAGATCGCCGTAGTTGTAGCGGTCGCAGCTACAGACAAGTCGGACTGTGGTGGTCAGCGCGGCGAGCTCATTTCGTTAGAATAGATTTCCTTCCCAGTATAGAAAGCTGGCCTCTGTTTCGTTGAAGTGAACATGCTCAACATCGCGCGCCTCGACCAGCACTCCATGGAACTTCATCCGTTCCGGTGGAAATTCATTGACGGGCTATTTGAACCGGCCGATGCGGCGGCGCTTGCGGCGTCGTATCCTTTTGACCACTTCAGAAAAGTATCGGGTTATGACGGAGAGAAAGGCTACGTTTATTCTTCCCGTTCATTGATCCACATGGGATCGGACGGGATTTCGAATCCGCGGGGGCTGAGTCCGGCGTGGCGGGAATTGGCGGAGGATTTGCTTTCCGCCTGCTATCGCGCTGCGATGAGCCGTCTGACCGGGCTGGATTTATCGGCGTGCGTTCTGGAGGTGAACGTGATTCACTATGGGCCGGGCGCGTGGCTGGGTCCGCATCTGGATCTCAAAGAGAAGATGATGACGCACGTGTTGTACTTCAACGAATCGTGGGATCCGAGGGATGGCGGCTGCCTGCAGATTCTGAATTCCTCGCGTGCGGACGATGTGGTCGCGGAGATTCCGCCGATTGTGGGCGGCTCCAGCCTGTTGGTGCGATCCGACAATTCGTGGCACACCGTTTCGAAGGTGTCGAATGCCTGCCGGCAGTCGCGGCGCAGCGTGAACGTGATTTTCCATCAGCCCGGTTCAGTGAGCACGATGTGGCCGCCGGGCGAAACGGTTTCTGTCGGCGATTACGTCGAAAGCGAGGTGTGTTCGCTATGGGACTTGCCCGAAGCGCAAGCTGAGCCATGAGATAATTGGCATTCCGCTTGCAATCGCAATGAGCGCTGTTTTCCGTTTTGCGGACTATCGACGCTGTTGCGGAGACCCATCACACTCGAAATGCCAGACGAAAAAGAGACTTCGAAACCAGCGGTAAAAACCAACTGGCGCCAGATGCTGGAGTTGTTACGGCCGCACTGGTGGACGCTCGCGCTTGCGTTTGTCGCCGTGCTTGGTGAGACGATTGCGGATCTCCTGGAGCCGTGGCCGCTCAAGGTTGTTGTTGACAACATCCTGCAGTCGAAGCCTCTGCCGCATTGGCTGGCTGGCATCGTAAGCAAATTCGCGGGCGAGGATTCGCTCGCGATCCTGAACTTCGCGGTCGCGGCGGTGGCAATCATCGCGGTGGTCGGGGCACTGAGTTCCTACACGGAAAAGTACTTGACGACGACGGTCGGTCAGTGGGTGATGCACGACCTGCGGCGGACGCTCTATCAGCACATTCACCATTTGTCGCTCGCCGAGCACGATGAGAAGCGCACCGGCGATTTGATCAATCGGGTGACCAGCGACATCGAGGCGGTGCAGGACTTCATTACGTCCTCGCTGCTGGGGATGCTGGTCAACACGCTGACGCTGGCCGGCATGATCACGGTGATGTTCTATTACAACGCGAAATTCGCGTTAATTTCACTGTCGATTGTTCCGGCGCTTTTCGTGGTGGTGTGGTTTTACACGAAGCGAATCAAGAAGGCCTCGCGCGCGGTGAAGCAGAAGCAAGGCGAACTGATCAGCACGGTGCAGGAAGTGTTTTCGTCGATTCGGGTGGTGAAGGCGTTCTCGCGCGAGGACTACGAGCAGCAGCGATTTGAGGAACAGAGTCTCGAGAACGTCGGGATCGCGCTCGAGGCACGCGCGGTAAAGGCCAAGCTCTCGCCGATCGTCGAAGTACTGGCGGCGGTGGGCACGTGCCTGGTGCTGGGATACGGCGCGCGGCTGGCGCTTGCGGGCGACTTAAGCACCGGCGATTTGATCATTTTCCTGGCGTATCTGGCCAAGATGTACAAGCCGATGCGCGACCTGGCGAAGATGGGCGACACCGTGTCGAAGGCGACGGTGAGCTACGAGCGGATTCAGGAAGTGCTGGGGATGGTGAGCAGGGTCCGGGATATGCCGGGCGCGAGCCCAGCGCGCAAGCTGAAGGGGAAGATCGAACTCGAGAACGTGTCCTTCGGATACACGGAAGACTGCCCGATTCTAAAAGGCGTAAGTCTTACGATTGAGCCGGGGCAGGTCGCGGCGTTTGTCGGTCCGAGTGGGGCGGGGAAGTCGACGATCGTCAGCCTGATTCCGCGATTTTACGATCCGACGTCCGGCGTGGTGAAGGTGGACGGGCGGGACATCAAGAGGTACACGCTGTCTTCTTTGCGCGAACAACTGAGCTTCGTGCTGCAGGATACGGTGCTGTTCCGGGCGCCGATCTGGAAGAATATCGCGTACGGCAAGCCGGAAGCGCGCCGCGACGAGATCATCGAGGCGGCGAAGCTCGCGAACGCCCACGAGTTCATCGAGAAGATGCCGGATGGCTACGACACAATGGTGGGCGAGCGGGGCGTTTCGCTTTCGGGTGGGCAGCGCCAGAGGGTGGCGATCGCGAGGGCGGTGATCCGCAACACGCCGATCCTGCTGCTGGATGAGCCGACATCCGGACTCGACGCGGCGTCCGAGCAGGCGGTTTTCGAAGCGCTGGACCGGTTGATGAAAGGCCGGACCTGCGTGGTGATCGCGCATCATCTTTCGACGATTCAGAAAGCGGATGTGATTTTCGTGGTCAACGATTCGCAGATTGTCGAGCGGGGCACGCATGCGGAATTGCTGGCGGCGGGTGGGGTTTATGCGGACCTTCACAACTTGCAAGCGTCGAGTCTGACGGAGCAGTGAAGTGCACAGGCCAGGGGCATGTGCCACTCGAGCACAGGCCGGAGGCCTATGCCACTTACGAGCACAGGCCGGAGGCCTATGCCACTTACGAGCACAGGCCGGAGGCCTATGCCACTTACGAGCACAGGCCGGAGGCCTTGCCACTTACGAGCACAGGCCGGAGGCCTATGCCACTCGAGCACAGGCCGGAGGCCTTGCCACACAACGTAACGAAACAAAGTCGGGCCGAGATGGCTCCTCTTATTGAGGCGGTACGCGAACTTTCATGACAAAAGTTTCTGGCCCACGCGCGTTGCTGGTCGTTGGCGCGATTTTAGCCGCCAATGGCATGTACGCCCAGTCATCGGCTTCCAGCGCCAAAACGGCTTCGGCTCTCAAAGATTTCCACGAGCGGGTCGAACAATACTCCAAATTGCAGCGGGCAGTTCCGCGGTTGCGAAAAACTGGAAATCCACAGGAACTGGAAGACCGGCGGCACGCGCTGGCGCAGAAGATTCAAGATCTGCGCAAGGACGCCAAGCCCGGGGATATGTTTACACCGCACGTGGCGGCGCATCTCCGGAAATCGATCGCGAAGAGCTTTCGGAGTTCGAAGGCGGCGGGAATCCGCAGGACCATTCAGCAAGGGGAGCCGCAGGCTGGTTGGAAGCTTCAGGTGAACGCCGAGTATCCGGAAGGTATTCCGCTGACAACGATGCCGCCGACGCTACTGCGGCATCTTCCGCCACTACAGAAGGATCTGGAATACCGGATCGTCGGACACGATTTCGTCCTGGTCGATACGGAAGCCAGAATCGTGGTTGACTTCATTCCCAACGCGATCCCATAGACTGAAATGAGATTCATGCGATCCATTGGCTGGTTGGTTGTTCTGGTGTTTTTGGCGCTGACGCCAGGCGGAGCGCAGGATCTTACGCTGCCGCTCAAGCAAGGCTCGGTGCGCTTTGCGGCGATCGGCGATAACGGCACGGGGGAACGGCCGCAATACGAAGTCGCTTCGCGCATGCGGGAGATGTATTCGAAATTCGAGTTCACCTTCGTGATTATGCTGGGGGACAACATTTACGGCGGCAAAAGCGCGGCCGAGATGAAGGCAAAATTCGATACACCGTATAAGCCGCTGCTCGATGCGGGCGTTCAATTCTACGCGTCGCTGGGCAATCACGACGACACGAATCAGCGGTTTTACAAGCCGTTCAACATGAACGGCGAACGCTACTACACGTACAAGAAGGGCAATGTACAGTTCTTCGCGCTGGATTCGAATTACATGGATCCGCCGCAGTTGGCGTGGCTCGAGAAAGAGCTTTCCGCCTCGAAGTCGGACTGGAAAATTTGTTACTTCCACCATCCGCTGTATTCTTCGGCGAAGTTTCACGGATCGTCGGTGGAATTGCGCGGCATCCTGGAGCCATTGTTTCTGAAGTACGGCGTGCAGGTGGTGTTTGCGGGGCACGAGCACATCTACGAGCGGGTGAAGCCGCAAAAGGGCATCACGTATTTCACCGAAGGCTCGTCGGGACAGTTACGGGCGGGCGATTTGAAGAAGACCGAAATGACAGCGGCCGGCTTCGATCGCGATCAGGCGTTTATGTTGATTGAAGTCAGCGGCCAAGATATGTTCTTCCAGACGGTTTCGCGGGCGGGGAATACGGTGGATTCAGGCTCGATCCATCGCACGGTGCAGACTTCGGGCGCCGCCGCTTCGCAGTAGCTAGATCCGGGTTTCGAGCAGGTACGCCACAGCAACGCCGCCGGCCAGACACAGGCCACTGAAGCCCATAACGAGGTCGAGTTTCAATGAGGCGGTCGGCTCGAGCGTGGATTCCTTGGGATCGGCCGGATCGTAATAAACGTTGACGGCCGCGCCTTCCCTGTATTTCTGTTTCAGGTCGGTCGCGTTCCTGCGCGTGAGCGTAGGCGGAGCCGCATCGGCGGTCACGCGACTTCCGTCGAAGACTTCGCCGAAGACTTTGTAGGTGTAGATGACAGAGTACCGGTAAATCTGCGGCTGGGAAGATTCTTCAAAGGTGGATGTGGTAATCGTGCCGGCAGCGGAAGGCCAGCGCCTCATGCTCCGAACTTGAAACACCGCGCGGACCGCATTCAGCGCCATGATCAGGCCGAGGATGAAGAAGACTGTGTAGACCATGCTCTTCCGGTTGAAGAGGTGGAAGCGGTGGTGATGTTGGCGGAGCAGGCGCTGGTTGTGCCTGCTCCTTCTTAAGAAAGCCTAGCCTTTCACGGTGTGGAACTCCCAGCCTTTGCGGAAGGTAGGCTTCAGAAGTTTGTTGGCTTCGACATTATTGGTAATGCGCATTTTGGCGGGATCGTATTCGAGCTTGCCTTCATGACGCAGAGCGATGACGCCGAGCAGCATCCATTCGACGAAGGGCGCGGCGACATCGAAGTTGGAGCAGGCCGGATCGCCGCCCTTGGCGGCGCGAATGAAGTCGCGCATGTGGCCGGGCGAACGGGTCAGCAACGGCGCGGGCATCTTGTAATCGCGCATTTTTTCGACCGGCAGCAGGCGGGTGACTTCGCCGTAAGTACCGGTGGTGAGCGCGCCTTTGTCGCCGATGAAGACGCTGCCGTTCGGCGTCGGGAAGCGCAGGGGCTCGGTCGAGGACTTCAGTTTCTCGAAGCGCTCCCAGTTGAAGACGTTGCCGGGAGAGCGGAAGGAATGGGTGAGCGGAAGCGGCGCCGGGGCGGTACCGGGGGCAACGGGAATCGACGGCGGATCGCCAAGCCATTCGCCTTCCGGCACGCCGGCGACTTTTGGCGATTCTTTCAGTCCGTCGTACCAGAACACTTTAAGCGCCGGCATGTCCTGGTAGGGCGCGAAGTCGAAGCGAATGATCGACGCCTTGGGGAACATGAAGGGGCTGGCGCCTTCCTTCTTGACGCACTCGACGCCGACGATCTGGCGCTTTGAGAGATGCAAAGACATGTTGGCGGCGCCGAGAATGTGGCAAGCCATGTCTCCGAGGGCGCCGCAGCCGAAATCGTAAAAGCCGCGCCAGTTGAAGGGCTGATAGAAGAAGCCGTCCCAGCGATCGGGCTCGGTGGCTCCGGCGGTAAACGGACGATTGTCGGCGACGCCGAGCCACAGGTCCCAATCAAGGTAGGAAGGAACGGGTTCGGGCGGCGGGATCTGGGTGAGGCCCTGTTTCCACAGCGGGCGATCGCTCCAGGCGTGGACTTCTGTGACTCCGCCGATCTCACCGGTCCAGACGATTTCGGCGCACTGGCGGGTTCCTTCGTTCGAGTAGCCCTGGTTTCCCATCTGCGTCGCGACTTTGTATTTCGCGGCGGCATGGCGCAGTTGGCGCGCTTCCCAAATGGTGCGGACCAGGGGTTTCTGCACGTAGACGTGCTTGTTGCGCTCCATGCACCACATGGCGGCGGTGGCGTGCATGTGGTCCGGCGTGGCGACGATGACGGCGTCGATGTTCTTGCCTTCCTTGTCGAGCATCTTCCGGAAATCTTTATAGGTCGGTGCCTTGGGGTGCGCTTTAAAGGCGGGCGCGGCGCGGCGATCGTCAACGTCGCAGAGGGCCACGATGTTTTCAGTCGGAGAGGCGGCGCGAAGGTTGCTCCAACCCTGCCCGCCGGATCCGATGGCGGCGAAATTCAGTTTCTCGTTAGGGGATTTGTAGCCAGCGGATTTCAGCGACAGAGAACTGCCGAAGCCGGCTGAGGGGACTGCGCCTGCGAGAAGGGTGCCGTAGAAAAAATGTCGTCTGGAAATGGCCATAGTGGTTCTCCTTGGAGCCGTTTTTAGTGTAGTCGGAAGTGATGAGGTGTGCGGTCCTGTGGCTAATGGGTAGGTGGTCCGCTGCCTTACGGTCGCGGTTCGGTGCTGGGCTATGGATCCCCGCCCTTACGGGCGGGGCTATGGATCTCCGCCCTTACGGGCGGGGCTATATCGGTGAATGCGGGGGTTACGCTTGCGAGGCGGTCAGGCCTTGATCTAGATCCCAGAGGATGTCTTCCAGATCTTCCAAGCCGACCGATAAGCGGACTAGGTCGGGCGTCACTCCGGCGGCTGCCTGCTCGGCTGCCGAAAGCTGTTGGTGCGTGGTCGAGGACGGGTGGATGATGAGGCTGCGCGCGTCGCCGACATTGGCGAGGTGGCTGAACAGCTTCATGCTATCGATGAGTTTCTTACCGGCCTCGAGTCCGCCTTTGATGCCGAACGAAAAAACCGCTCCGCCGCCTTTGGGCGTGTATTTCTGGGCGAGCTTGGCGTACGGACTCGACGGCAGCGAGGGATACTTCACCCATGCGACTAGGGGATGCTTTTCAAGATGCTGGGCGACCGCAAGAGCGTTCGAGAGATGGCGGTCCATACGCATGCCGAGGGTCTCGATACCTTGGATAAATTGGAAGGCATTGAAGGGGCTCATGCAGGGCCCGAGATCGCGGAGACCTTCGACGCGGCAGCGGATGATGAACGCGATGGCTCCGAAGGTCGCGGCGAAGTTCATCCCGTGATAGGCGCGCGACGGCGTGTTGATTTGCGCGTGCGCGCTCTTTGACCAATCGAACTTGCCGCCATCGACGATGATTCCGCCGATCGAGGTTCCGTGGCCGCCCATGAATTTCGTCAGCGAATGGAGGACGATGTTGGCGCCGTAGTCGATCGGCCGGCAGACGTAGGGCGTCGCAAACGTATTGTCGATGACCAGCGGAATATTCGCGGCCTGGGCGATCTTCGCGACGGCTTCGATATCGAGGATGTTGCCGCGCGGGTTGCTGATGGTTTCGCCGTAAATCAGCTTGGTGTTGGGCTTGATGGCTTTCTTGAAATTTTCCGGATCGTCGGGCTCGACGAAGGTGACGTCGTAGCCGAACTTGCGGAAGGTGACTTCAAACTGGGTGAAGGTTCCGCCGTAGAGAGTGCTGGCGGCGACAAAGTGATCGCCGGGTTCGAGGAGGCTCGAGAGAGCGACGAACTGCGCGGACTGGCCGCTCGCGACAGCCAGCGCGGCGACTCCGTTTTCGAGCGAGGCGACCCGCTGTTCGAGCACGTCCTGAGTGGGATTCATGATGCGGGAATAGATGTTGCCGAACTGTTGCAATCCGAAAAGCGCGGCCGCATGCTCGGAACTGTCGAACGTGAACGACGTGGTCTGATAGATCGGCACGGCGCGGGCGTGGGTGCTGGGATCCGGAGTGTAGCCGGCGTGGAGGGCGCGCGTGTTGAAGCCGAGAGTGCGTTCTGGTTGATCGGGCATGCGGGGTCCTTATGACGGAGAGGATAGGTGGATCGAAGCTATTTTAGCGTAGTGCGCGGGCTGGGGCGGATGCTTTTCCATGCTTGGGTTTGTGAAGATGCACAGGCCGTATGCCTATGCCACCGAGGCCTATGCCACTACTTGCCGATGGTGGCGCGGATTAATTTGTCCAGGCGGGGGTATTCGCGGTCGAGGTAGGCATTGCCTTCTTCGAAGAGCTTGGCCTGCTTGCCGGCGCGCATTCCGCCGCCGGAGTCCTCGCCGTAGCCTGAGTAGATGCGATCGACTATTTCCATGCCTTCGACGACTTCGCCGATGGGGGCGAAACCTTCTTTGTCGAGGCGCGAATTGTCGGCTAGGGAAATAAAGAGCTGCGTCGTGCGGGTGTCGGGGCCGGTCATGGCGAAGGCGATTCTGCCGCGGGTGTTGGAGGGTTTCGGCGGGTCGTCCTTAATGGCTTGACTGCGCCACGTTTGCGCGATGGCGGGTTCGCCCGCGATTCCGAACTGCGCGATGAAGTTTGGGCGGACGCGATAAAAGCGCGAGTCGTTGAAGAAACCGGCGCGGACGAGGTTGTAGAAGCGGTCGGTTCCGAGGGGAGCCCACTTGCGATGTAGTTCGATGACGAATACGCCTTGGGTGGTTTCGATTCGGATGCGAACTTGGGAGGGGGATTTTTTGTTCCAGAAGGGAGCGGTAGGATCTTCGAGGGGTGAGATCGCGGCGGGGGCGAAGCGTTGGAATGGAATCCCCGCCCTTACGGGCGGGGCTATTCGGCCGCTACGTTCGACCAGGGCTGGACGGTTCATGAGGCCCACGAGGATCAATAGGCATGTGGTAATCACGGATTGCTCACGATGCGGAAGCCGAGGTTGGAAGCGGCGCTTTTGATTTCGCCTTTACCGCGGCTGCCGACCAGATAGCGGCGGCAAAAGTGCTCGCTGCAGAGATAGGAGCCGCCGCGCTGGACGCGCTTGGCGGTTCCGGGCTCTTGCGGATCGAAGCTGGATTGGGGACCTTTTGGATTTTTGGCGACTGCGCCGGCGCGCGCGGAATAGGTGTCGGGCCGGTACCAATCGGAAGTCCATTGCCAGACATTGCCGGCGACGTCGTAAAGTCCGTAGGCGTTGGGCGGGAATGCATTCACTAGTGACGTACCTTTGAAGCCGTCGGCTGCGGTGTTGGCGTGCGGGAAGGCTCCTTGGAAAAGGTTGGCGAGGTTTTTGCCGCCTGGCGTGAGGTCGTCGCCCCAGGCGTAACGCTTGCCGTCCAGGCCGCCGCGGGCGGCGTACTCAAATTCAGCTTCCGTCGGTAGACGACCGCCGGCCCATTTCGCGTAGGCTTCCGCGTCGTCGAATGCGACGTGGACGACGGGGTGGTCGGCGCGGCCGTCGAGATTGCTGGCGGGACCTTCGGGATGCCGCCAGTCGGCACCGGGCACGTAGGTCCACCAATTGCGCATGTCATCGAGCGGTACGGCGTTCCTGGGTGGCGTGAAGACGGCGGAGCCCGGCACGAGATCTTCAGGGGCGACTCCGGGCATTTCCTCGGGCTTAGTCCTATCCGCATATTTATAAGATCTACTATTGCGTCGAACGCGCGGTGGTGGAGATTCTGCACGTACGACATGGGGCGAGGCGGCTTGCGCGAATGCGAGATGTCCGGCCCTAATCCTCTACTCCCCGAGTCGGATTACACTAGTCTTATGCGCCGTGCTTTTCTCACGCTTTTCGCCTTGACGTTTTCCGCTGCGCTTTCGTCCGCCGCGGATATTGATAAGGACCGTCCGCTCATCAGTCTGAAGACTCCTGAATTTCAGATCGACATGCCGAACGGCAAGAACGTGCTGCTTTCGAGCTATAAGGGCAAGGTGATCTGCGCGGAATTCCTGTTCACCACCTGCCCGCACTGCCAGCACGCGGCGCAAATGTACACCAAACTGTACAAGGAATTCGGCGATCAGGGGTTTCAGCCGATTGGGATCGCGGTCAACGAGATGGCCGGGATGCTGGTGAACGATTTCATCCGCGACTTTAAGGTTGGCTATCCGGTGGGCTTCAGCACCATGCCGATGGCGCTGCACTATCTGAAGCTCGATGTGATGAAGCGCTGGGTAGTTCCGCAGGTCGTGGTAATCGATCGCAAGGGCGTAGTCCGCTACCAGACGATCTGGAGCGGCGATGACAAAGTGCAGGACGAAACCTTCATGCGCAACCTGATCAAGGGTCTTATCGCCGAGCCGTCTGTCGGGACCGCGGCGAAGAAGGCTCCCGGCAAGACGGCTCCGATGGCGTCGGCGAAGAAGTCCGAGCCCGGTACGAAGTAGTTAGACGCCCATCGCTTTTTTAAGCTTGTGCACCAGGCGGTCGGCGACTTTCCGCTGGCCGCCGCGGCGCATCATCCCGAACATCAGGCTGCGGTCGCCGGCCTCTTCCACCCACAGGACATTTTTTCCGCTTCGATCGAGCACCGTCACGCTGCCGGTGGCGACGTCGTGCAAGCCGAGATAGCGTCCGGTGATTTTGGCGCCGGTGCCCTTTTCCTGCTCGCTGACGCCGGTCATGATGCCGTCGGCGTCTTCAGGCGCGGTCACGATGGTGATGCGTCCTTTGAGCTGCTTCATGAGTTCGGCTTTGACGTACTGGTCCAGGTTGTTGTCCATTTTGTCCACGTATATCTTCTGGACTTCGGCCAACGTGGTGACGGAATGGCCGGAGGATTTGGCCTGGCCTTTTTTCGCGTTCTTGGGCATCGGCGGGATAAAGCCGGGATCCTGGGCGTATATCGCCGCGGCGGTGACGAGTGCGGTCGCGCACACAAAAGTTAGGAATCGCATTCTGGTTTCTCTCCCTGGCCGGCCGGAGGGCGCGGCGATGTCTAAGTAGTTGTCGGCGGCGTTTTGCTTTTGTTGCTTGCGAAATTTTTTGATTGTCGGGAGCACTTACTTCGCGGGACTTCGTCCCGCTCCGTGCGCGCCTCGATGCTTCGCTTCGCTGCTTCGCTTCGATGCTTCGCTTCGCTGCTTCGCTTCGCTGGTTCGGACGCGGTGTCTGATGGGATTGGGGTGCTGGTGGTGCTGGGTCGCCTCCCTTACGGTCGGGGTTCAAGCCAGATGGCGGGCATTAGTGCAGTATCCTGAACGGCATGGCTCTTGGTCCTTCGCGGAGAACAATTCTTGCCACGGCATTGACTGCCGGAGCGTTGCGGGCGCAGCGCGGAGCCGGTCCGCCTGCGGTAGACATTCCGGCGGATTCGCCCATCGGCAAGTTGAAATCGCGCCGCAGCGAAGCCAAGGCGATCACCGATTCCGAACGTGCGCAACGTCTGGAACGCGCGCGGAAAATGATGCGCGACCAGAAGCTGGATGCGATTGTGGTCGCGGGCGGCACGTCGCTCGACTACTTCACATCCATCCGCTGGGGCAATAGCGAACGCTTTTTCGGAGCGGTGATTCCAGCGAAAGGCGATCCATTTTATATCTCGCCGGCGTTTGAAGAGGATCGGGCGCGCGAGCAGATCGCGAAGGCTCCGGGCGGGAAAGAAGCGCGCGTTCTGGTGTGGCAGGAAGACGAGAGCCCGTATGCGCTGCTGGCGCAGGGCTTGAAGGACCGCGGCCTGTCGACGGGAAAGATCGGCGTCGAGGAGACCATGAAGTTCGTCTTCGCGGATGGCCTCGAGCATGTGAAGCTCAGCGTCACTTCGGCGACTCCGATCACGGCGGGCGTGCGGCAGATCAAAACTCCGACGGAAATTGCGCTGATGCGGCTGGCTTCCGCGGTGACGCTCCAGGCGTTCGAGGCGGCGTACAGGATGGCCCATGTGGGCATGACGCACACGGAGTTCGGAGCGCTGGTTTCTGCGGCTCATGCCAAGTTAGGGTTTCCGGGCGGCGGCCTGGTGCTGTTTGACGAATACTCGGCGGTTCCGCATGGAACGACGATGCCGCAGCGGGCGAAGGAGGGCTCCGTCGTGTTGATCGACGGCGGGACGACGGTAGAGGGCTATCAATCCGACATTACGCGCACGTTCGTGATCGGCAAGGCGAGCGACAAAATGAACCGCGTGTTCGACCTGGTACTGAAGGCGCAGAGCGCGGCGCTGAAGCGGGCGAAGCCTGGCGTCGCGGCGGAATCGGTGGATGCGGCGGCGCGGAAAGTGATTGTCGACGGCGGATTCGGGCCGGGATACACCTATTTCACCCATCGCGTCGGCCACGGCATGGGAATGGATGGGCACGAATGGCCGTACTTGGTGCCGCAAAACACAATGCCGCTTGCGCCGCATATGACGTTTTCCGACGAACCGGGAATTTATATCCGCGGGGAGTTCGGCGTGCGCCTTGAGGATGACATGCACATCACCGAAGACGGCTCCGAGTTGCTGACGCCGCAGAGTAAAACGCTCGAAGATCCGTTCGGGAGATAACGCGCATTTATGGACCTTACATTCGTTCTTGACTGGGTGAGCAATTACGGATACGCCGCTTTGTTCGCGGCTCTGATGCTAGGGATCGTTGGACTTCCGATTCCCGACGAAACGCTGCTGGTTTTTACCGGCTATTTGCTGTCGAAGGGCAAGTTCAATCCCTGGATCATGGGCCTGACGGCGTGGGCGGGCGCGATGTGCGGGATCACGCTGAGCTACTGGATCGGCCGGACGCTGGGCATGGGCTTCGTCCACAAATACGGCAAGTACATTCACGTTACGCCGGAGAAAATGGACAACGTCCGCAAGTGGTTCGACCGGCTGGGACACTGGATTCTGGTGGTCGGCTACTACATCGCCGGCGTGCGCCATTTCTCGGCCATGATTGCCGGAACCAGCGGCCTGACGTTTCCGCATTTCGCGCTGTTCGCTTATGGCGGCGCGCTGATCTGGGTCTCGACGTTCCTTACGCTGGGTTATTTCCTGGGCGAGAACTGGACCAAGGTCGGACCGTTGGCGCATGAGTATGGCCTGTACGCGGGTATCGCGCTGGCTGTCCTCGCGATCGCGTATTACTTCTACTGGCGCTCTCAACGGAAGACCGTTCCGGCCACCAAAGAACCTAGCTGATCAGACGCGTTGCGAACCAGCCGAGGCCGA
Source organism: Bryobacterales bacterium (assembly GCA_038210135.1). Taxonomy (GTDB): domain Bacteria; phylum Acidobacteriota; class Terriglobia; order Bryobacterales; family Bryobacteraceae; genus JBBQWZ01. The sequence goes on along the minus strand of JBBQWZ010000049.1, from coordinate 29,089 downwards.
CCGCGAAGAGGATCCAGGCGGCCGGGTGCCGCAGTTTCCGCGTCAGGCTAGACGGCATCAGGTGGACCGCCAAAGCCAGGATCGCGAGCGCCCCTATTTCTCCGACGACCACGCCGGCGAGCAAGGCGGGTCTTGCTTCGACGAATGCGTTCGCGAATTGCGCGAAGTAGAGTCCGTGAATCGCGCCGAGTACGGCGAGCACGGCCCAGCGCGCGCCGGCGCTGTCGAGCCACAGCACTTCGACCGCAAGATAGGCGACGGTGAGAGCCGCCGCGGCTTCGAGGAAGCGCGGCGGAAGCGTTCCGATCGGGATGAATTGGGCCGCCAATTCGCCGAGGATGAACATCCCGGCCAGCAGCAGTAGTTCGCGCGCACTCCGGGAGGCGATGACCAGGGCGATGAGGAATAGCCACTGGGCGGGTCCGGCGATGGCGCGCCAGAGTCCGGCGAGTCCGGCGCGAATACGCTTTTCGGCTGGCGATGGAGGCTCGAAGCGGAGTTCGGCTTTCTGAAAGCTGAGGTCGAAAACGGCCTGATCTTCGCGGTCGCCTCGTTTGGCGCGAAGCAGGTGGACGTGGTTCGGAACGGTGACTTTCGCGAGTGTGCATTCCACTTCGATGACCGCAGGCGGAGCTTGGAAGAGATAGATTCCAGCGCAGATCAATTGACCGTCGGCTTCGCGGCAAGACTTGCTGAGCAGCTTCGCCTCGCTCATCAGAATTCCGCCGCGGAAGTGCAGCGCGCCGAGAAGAACGTCCTGCGGATTGGCGACGTGCTGCGCCTCATAGAGAGGCATCCGCAATTCGTAGATCGCCTCCGAACCGTTCAGCGTCAGGTCGCCCGTGCTCATGCTGACGACGTGGGCGAGCAGCGGACTCGCGAAGGCGAGCGGAATCCATAGCGCGAATCGAAGCAGCCGGAGAGTCATCCTTAAGTGGAATTGCCGTGGCTGGGCTTGGCGAGAGGCGGCCTAAGCGGTCGGCGTCCGACGAACCAGCCTTGCCGGACCAGCAAGACACGCAGCGCGGCGATCACGGGCACGGAGAAGAACATGCCGGGGATGCCGGCGACCTGTTCGCCCGCGAGGACTCCGAACAGTACGAGAAGAGGCGGCACGTCTACGCCGGAACTCATGAGGTACGGGTTCAGCACGTAATCCTGGAAGATTCGGTAGACGACCAGGAAGATGACGATCCACAGCATGTGCGGAAAACCGTTGAAGGCCGCGACAAGCAAGATGACGCCCGAAGCGGTGAGCGGTCCGACCACCGGGATGACTTCGAGAATCGCGGCGATCCCGGCCAGCAATACGGGATACGGCACGCCGACGGATTCGAGGAAGATCGTATAGAAAAGCAACGTCGCGAGCGCGAGCAATACCAGGGCGCGAATGTACTGGGCGAGAAGATCGTGAAGATCGTCGAGGATTCCGCTGACGACATGCGCTTTGGCCCCAGCGGCTTCGACCATGGCGTTCCGCATTTCGCGGCCGTCTTTCAAGAAGAAGAAACTCAGAATCGGAATCAGGACGATCGTCAGCAGGCTTCCGAGGCCTTCCGCAATGTGCGCACCGGCGGCCTTCAGCATCGGCAGAACTTTTTCGTCGAGACCGGAAATTTGGGTACGCAGAAAATCCAGAATCTGCGCGCGCCAGGGTTCGAGAAAACCAGGGAAGGGAATTCCGGCGAGCGGGTCGCCGTTCTTCAAGCGGTCCGGCAGGGTCTTTGCGAGCAATCCCGCTTCCTCGCCGATTTTCGAGCCTAGAAGGATCAGGAGGCTGATTAATCCGGCGACGAACCCGACGTATACGATGCCGAGGATCACGATGCGGGGCCAGCTTTTCGGGGCACGCCGTTGAGCGAAATCGACGATCGGCGTCAGCAGGTACGCGAACAGCAGGGCGACGACGAACACCATAATTGTGCGCGCAGCCAGGTAAACGGCGAAGACGATGACCGCAAAGAGGAGCAAGGTCCACGCCGCCCTGAGTACTCTGCGATCAATCCCGAGCATGTTCTATAGAGTGTACGCGAGCGGCGGGCGATGCGTCGCGCACGGACTATACTGCTCGTGATGAGCAACCTTACGATCGAGCGCCGAGGGCACCTGTTTTTGATCGGCCTGAATCGCGTCGCGAAGCGGAATGCCTTCGATCCGGCGATGTTCCATGAACTGGCCGCGGCTCTTGGCGAGTACGATCGCGATGCGGAGCTGCGATGCGCTCTGATCTTCGCCCATGGCGATCACTTTACCGGCGGCATCGATCTGGCGCAGTATTCGGAGCGCATGAATGCTCCCGGCGATCCGTTTGCGCTGGGGCCGGGCGAGATCGATCCATTCGGATTGCGGAATCATTTGAGCAAGCCGCTAGTGATCGCGGTTCACGGAATCACGTTCACGATCGGGATCGAAATGCTGTTGGCGGCCGATGTCCGGATCGCGGCGTCCAACACGCGGTTCGCGCAGATCGAAGTCGGACGCGGGCTGTATCCGTTGGGGGGCGCGACGTTCCGGCTGGTCCGCGAAGCAGGCTGGGGAAATGCGATGCGGTATCTCCTGACCGGCGACGAATTCGATGCCAGTATCGCGCTGCGCCTGGGGCTGATCCAGGACATCACGGAACCCGGTCAGCAGATGCAGATGGCGATTTCGCTCGCGAGCCGCATTGCGGATCAGGCTCCGCTGGGTGTGCGCGCGACGTTAAACTCCGCCTGGCGGTCCATTGTCGAAGGCGAGATTTCCGCGGCGGAGCATCTGCGCGATGACATGCCGGCGATTGTGGCGAGCGAGGATTTCCGCGAAGGTGTCGCGAGCTTTCGCGAGCGCCGCAAGGCTGTGTTTCAGGGTAAGTAGGCCGCTAGATTAACTCCACCATGCCGGCGGTGACGAGGCGATGCACCAGCGTTGCGAACGCGGGTACGCCGACTCCGGCCACTTCGCGGAGCTGATTCAAAGCCTGCCGTCCGGTATTGCCGCCATCAAATAAGGTGAGCGCGTGGGCGGCGGTCTGGTCGATCACCATCTCGGTTTCCCAAGGCGTGTCGTTCAGCAGCCGGTATTCGGTGAGATCCCAGGCGGCCTTGCCGAACTCGTGCGAAACCCGCATTTTCACGCCGGAACGAGTCCGGAATTTGCTCGCCGTAACGTACTCGGTGAAGTCCGGCTGAACAGCCCGCGTTTCCCAGTCGAGAAGCTTTTCGAGATCCCGCGGCGTGCCCTCCGAGCCGAGCGTCGCGCGCACCGTAAAGCTCTTCCTCTTTCGCTCGTGTTTTTGAACGACGAGCATGCCGTAGTTCATGTCCTTGACCTTGCTCTGGCCGAACTGCTTCATCCACTCTCGCCAGGCGGCTTCGTTTCCGCCGACTCGCAAAGTCGCAATCGCGGTGTAGCGCTGAATTTCGAAAGTTTTGTACCGAATGAAGACGACGTCGCAATCGGCGGACCCTTCGCCCAGCCATTCGCGGACGCGCGATTCGACAGGCAAGTCGCGGTCGGTAATCTGGCACAGGCAATACAGGCGGGCTCCAGGTTCCAAGTGCTTCGGCGCCTGCTCGACGATGCGCCGCGTCAATTCTTCGCCATCGATGCCGCCGCTATTGAAGATGCGGTCGTGCTTCATCACCGGCTGATAGGGCGGATGCGCGATGATGCGGTCGAACTTCTTGTCGCCGGCCGGCGCGTACATGTCGCCGGTCAGCGTATGCAGGTTCGCGATGCCGTTCAGTTTGGCGTTGAAGATCGCGAATTCGCGCGACCGCTCGGTGATGTCGGCGGCCCAGACGTGGTCCGCTTTGGCGCTAAGCAAAGCGCCGACTCCACAGCCGGAACACAGGTCCAAAACATCACCGCAGGCAGCGCGCGGCAGGACCTCGATGAAACGGCGCGTGGTCGCGAACAGACACGGGTAGACCAGGTCATCCCAGCCCTGGAAAGGCGTTCCGTCTACATTGTTATAGCGGTCGGTCGCGGTGAAGATGTCTTCGATCGGATAGAGGGAGACGGTCGCCGCCCACACGCCGGCTTGTTCTTCGACGATCAGGTCGAAGCTGGCCAACAAAGGGATAGTTCCGTCGGGCAGCAACTTCGCGAGTTCGTCCGCCGGAACGGCGCGTCCTTCGACGAAGAGGCGGCTAAGCGCATCGCTGGCGTTCGCGAGAGGAGGGAGGTCGAACGTGCTTCCCGGATCGATTTCGTGGAGCGCGTCGATCCGCAGGCGCGCACAGATCGCCTGATTCGAGAAGCCGGAATCGACGAACAACCGCTTTAGATCCGCGTATTCGGCATCGGACCGGTCGCGTCGGGGAATCGCAGGGGGATAGTTCATGGGCGTACTTGTTCAGCTTATGCGATGCCTCTCTTCTGGTACTTTCCGCGTGAACGCGAAAGATTCGGGCTCGCAGGATGCCCGAAGACCTTATAAGGCTTCCACCCTAGTTTCCCCTCAGGATTCGCCCAGTACTCAAAGTGCCGGAAGTTGCCGATAGACAGGCGAGGAGTAATGTCGATGACACGGCTGTTCTGTACCCTCGCCGCTTTGGCGTATTTGTCGGCACTCGCGCCCGCGCAGACTATTTTAGAAGGTGGCCGGCTAGAGTCACCCGTACTGGGACGGTTTTGGGACCCGCAGGCCAAGGCGCTGCGAACTCTGACCGGCGTTCCGGGCGCCACGTCAGCGGACCTGATAACACGGACGGACGCGGTCCGGTTTGCCGCCAGCGCCCCGCATCGCGCGTGGGCCATCATAGACCGCGCGCAGGCAGGCAGCCTCGAAGTGATGACATTTGGCCGCGCTGGAGCCACGCTCCGCGGCTTAGACGCGCAGAATGGCGTCGATCAGGTCATCTTCAGTCCATCCGGCGACGCGGCTATCCTCTATTGGCGATCCTCGCGGATCGAGATTTGGAAGAACTTCTCCGCCGCTCCGGAACGCGCCGGGTCGTACTCGCTCGATGGCGTGGTCGGCGACGCGATCGCGCTGGCGGTGTCGGATGACGCGAGCGTGGGCGCGCTGATCGTGAAAGCGGACGAGAAAGCACAACTGTATTCGCTGACGAATGGATTGAACAAGGTGGCGGATGCCGCTTCCTGGTCCGCGGTGGCATTTGCGCCGAACTCGCGGGTGGTTTATGCGTCGAATCGCGAAACCAACGAGATCTCGCAGTTCTCGAACTTCGGATCGGATGGAGCCTCCGGTGTCGTTGCCGCTGAGGCGGACGGCGTCTCGTCGCCATCCGCTCTGGCCGTTTCAGCGGACGGGCGGAAGCTGATTGTCGCGAATCTGGACGATCCATCGATCGCAGTGATCGACTTCGATTCGCGGCGCAGCACGGTGCTGACTCTCGAACGAGCGGCCGACGGATTGTACGCGCTCGAAGGAAACGCGGTGTTTCAACTGAGCGCGTCGCCGAAGCCCGAGATTTTCCTGCTGGACGCCGATGGAACGGACGCCCGGATCACAGCCGTGGCGGTAGCCGCTTCGGCCGATCCGCCCTTGATCACGGACTCGAAAGCCGCTCCGTTGGCGGCGAAAGGAGGCAAGTAGACATGAAGCGAATTTCTGTTCTTGCCCTAATCCCGATTTTTGCCCTGCCCGCGTTCTCGCAGGCGATCCGTACCAATAATGAGTTTCAGGCGATCAGCATCCCGGCGAACGACGATGGCTCCGGTCCGCTCGAGAACCTGGGCTTCACCATCAATTTCTTTGGCAAACAACGCTCGTCGGTGTACGTGAACAATAACGGAAACGTCACATTCGACGCGTCGCTGGCTACGTTCACGCCCTTCGGCTTGACCAGTACCGCGCGCGAAATTATCGCTCCGTTCTTTGCGGATGTCGATACGCGCAATGCGAAATCGAAGCGGGTGACCTATGGCCGGGCGACGATCGACGGCCACAAGGCCTTTGGCGCCAATTTCGTGGACGTCGGCTATTTCGCGAGTCACGCCGACAAAATCAACCGGTTTCAAGTCGTGCTGATCGAGCGGTCCGATACGGGCGCGGGTAATTTCGATATCGAATTTAACTACGAGAAGGTCACCTGGGAAACCGGCGACGCCTCGGGCGGTACAGGCGGTTTGGGCGGCACGCCGGTGGTGGTCGGCTGGTCGAACGGAACCGGCGACGCCGGTACGTTTTTTGAGCTTTCGGGATCGTTCCAGTCGGGCGCATTCCTCGACAACGGTCCGCATGCTTTGGCGTTCACGCGCCTCGGCAGTACGGTGATTGGGCGTTACATTTTCCGCGCTAGAGGTGGAATCGTGATTCCGCCGCTGAACATCAGCGGGGGCTGCGCTGGCCTGACTGGAACGATTCAATCGCCGCTGAGCCTGCAACTGCAGGCGGCCGGTTCGACGCCTCCCTACACGTGGCAACTGATTCAGGATCCGTTCACGACATCGCCGTATGCTTTGAGTTCGAAAGGTTTGCTGACGGGCACGCCTTTGTCGGCCGGACGCTACGAATTCACCGTAAAAGTGACGGCGAACGACGAACAGGGTCCGGTGAGCGTATCGCAGCGATGCAGCGTGGATGTGACGCCGCCGGTAATCTTGATCACCTCCGCGTGCCCACTTCCGCCCGCGACCCTGGGGTCGGCGTATCGCGCTTCGCTCCGCGCTTCGGGCGCGCCCGGTCCTTACACCTGGAACGTCCCGGATGCATTCAATTTGCCGCCTGGCATCGCAGTGAACGCTGACGGATCCGTGACCGGGACGCCGAGTTCGGTGGGCACCTACGGATTTACAATCCGGGCGAGTGACGGAGCCGGCTCGTCGCCAGCGGCCGTCGCTTGCAGCCTTGATGTCAAGACTCCGCCCGTCAGCCTGAGCGTGACCGGGGGTGGCAATAATTGTCCGCTGCCGGCCGGAACCGTAGGCGTTCCGTATTCCGCTCAGCTTTCCGCGGCCGGTGGAACTCGTCCGTATCAATGGCTCGGAAACGGCTCGCTGCCGGCGGGACTTTCGTTGTCTTCTTCCGGCTTGGTTTCGGGAACGCCGCGCGCGGCCGACGACTATAGATTTCAACTGCAATTGACCGATCAAACCGGCCAGACCCAGGCGCAATCCTGTTCGATGAAAGTTGCCGACGCATCGATACAGATCACTTCGGCGTGTCCGCTGCCGGATGCGACGTACGGCGCGCCCTACACGGGTCCGAGGCTGACCGCGACCGGCGGCAACGACGGATACGCGTGGACCACATCCGGCTCGCTGCCTCCCGGGCTCAGTCTGTCGCGCGATGGCGTGATCACGGGCGCACCTTCTTCCGGAGGCTCATTCGGCTTCGGCTTGATCGTGACGGATCAGAACGGAAGCCAGGGATCGAAATCCTGCACGCTGCGGGTGGGTCCGGGTCCGATGCGGATCACGTCTTGTCCGCTTCCGCAAGGGACGCTTGGACAGCAATACGCGCAAGGGTTGAACATCATCGGCGACGGCGTGGCGCCGTACATCTGGACGGTCGCCGGAGTGCTTCCGCGGGGCCTCGAAATTGGGCCGTCCGGGCGCTTGTTTGGAACGCCGACGCAGCCCGGCTCGTTTGATTTTTACCTCATCGCGAAAGACGTAGCCGGACGCGCGGCGTCACAGCCGTGCCATCTCGAAATTCCGCCGCAACCGCTGCGGACGGGTGCGTTCTGTCCGCTACCCGGCGTTGAGGTCGGGCAGCCGTATTCGTTCCCGATTGAAGTCTTAGGCGGCATTCCGCCGTACACATTCACGGCCGGCAGCGGCCTGCCGCCCGGACTGCGCGTGAGCACCGACGGAACGCTGTTGGGAACCGCGACCACCGCCGGCGACTACACCTTTGGAATTACAGCGGCGGACAGCCGCGGTCTGTCGATCCGCAACGATTGCTCGGTGGCGGTGAAGATCCCGGATCCTCCTCTGGTCAGTCTGCGCGCGTTGCCCGCGACAGTGGATCCAGCCGTTACCACTCTGGTCGTCACTCTCGATCTGTCCCGCGCGTATTCGCTGCCGTTGAACGGAACGATCGTCATCGACAACGTGCCCGACACGGGCAGCTTGGATAGCGCGGCAAATCACGTCGATCCCGCCGTCCGGTTCCGCAACGGTCAGCTTTCGCAAAACTTCACGATCCCCGCCGGGACGCGCACCGTTTCTTTCCCCGTCACCTCCACCGGAACGGTTGCCACGAATCTCACTTTCCGGGTTTCGCGCCTCGACGCTGCAGGCACGCAGATCTTCAATTCGTTGCCATCGGTCTCGACCCACGTCGCTCGATCCGCGCCGACGCTGACGTCGGCTTGCTACACCGCAACCTCTACCGGAATCGAACTCGTGCTCACCGGTTTCGCCAGCACGCGCGAGATCACGAGAGCGGATTTGACGATTCACTTTGTGCCCAGCGAGTACCGGGTTCCTGGCACCTTCACCATCAACGCTCGAGCGATCTCGACCGAATATTTCACTTCGGACGAATCGATTCCGAGCGGTGGAGCCTTCACTCTACGAATTCCGTTTAGCGTAAGCGGCGGTGCGAATTCCCTCCAATCGCTTTCGGTGACGATTACGAATGGGCAGGGTACTTCGGCTTCGCGGGCTGCCGGAAAGTGCCAGTAAGCTGATTTATTTCAGTATCTTGCTGGGTCAATTCTACGTGCTGGCGGGCGAACTTCCGCGGCGGCGGGCTTGTCTTTTTCGTATGACGTCATTTAGCGAATTTATTGACAGTAGGTCTTGCATTTAGTCGGCTAGTCGGTTAGTCTTGTTTTCAGAGAGCTATGTACGCAATGGAACCCAACCAGGTCGCATCCACCGCACACCAGCTCTCGACTTCTTTTTCTGGGTTTCCGGTTCTTTCGCTCGGCCTTAGCCTACTAGTGCCAGGTCTGGGCGTAGTCATTTCTCTTGGACTCGTTCAGCTTATTATCGGGGTCGTAGCGACCCCCGCCTGAACGGTCTAGGAATCGGTAGCGATCTTGGCCATCGGCGGGGCAACCACCCCGGCGATGGCCTTTTTGTTTAGTGGGAGCTCTTCCGCAACCGCATGGTAACCAGCCAGTGTGAATGCGGAGGCGCTCCCGCTAACCGAACCACAACGAGAACCGGCCCAATAACCGGCTCGATCGGAAGGAACAAAAGGTCAGATGTCATCTCAACTCATGAGCGGAGCGAAGGTGCTCCTCGAATGCCTGGTCCGCGAAGGCGTGGACTGCATTTTCGGGTATCCCGGCGGCGTTACGCTCCCGTTCTATGACGCGCTGTACGATCACCACATCAAGCACATCCTGGTGCGGCATGAGCAGAACGCGGCGTTCGCGGCACAAGGATACGCCCGCGCCACCGGCCGGACCGGCGTTTGCTGCGCGACCTCGGGCCCCGGAGCGACTAACCTGATCACCGGCCTCGTGGACGCCATGATGGATTCGATTCCGATGGTCGCATTGACGGGCCAGGTGACGTCGAAATTGATCGGGTCGGATGCCTTCCAGGAAGCCGACACCTTCGGCATCACGCGTCCTTGCACGAAGCACAATTTCCTGATCAAGAATCTAGCCGATCTGCCGCAGGCCATTCACGAGGCGTTCCATATCGCTTCGACCGGCCGGCCCGGGCCGGTACTCGTCGACATCACGAAGGATGTGTTTCAGGCGCAGGCCCACTACACACCCGTCAACAGCATTCATCTACCGGGCTACAAGGTGTTCATGGAAGGCCATGGCGGGCAGATCCGGCGCGCCGCGCAAATGATGTGGGACGCGGAACGGCCCATGATCTACGCGGGCGGCGGCATCATTGCGGCGGGCGCTTCAGAAGAACTCACCGCGTTGACCGAAACGTTGGACGCACCCGCCGTCTGTACTCTGATGGGCCTCGGCGGCTTGTCTTCGAGTCATCCTAATTTCATTTCGATGCCGGGCATGCACGGCAGCTATGCCGCCAATATGGCGATGACGCATACCGACCTGCTGATCGCCCTGGGAGTCCGCTTTGACGATCGCGTCACCGGACGGCTGAATGCGTTCGCGCCGCACGCCAAGATCATTCACGTGGATATTGATCCGGCCGAGATCAGCAAGATCCGCAATGCCGATCTTCCGATTGTCGGGGACGTGAAGCGAGTGCTCGGCAAACTCAACACGCTGGTTAACGAGATGAAAGGTTCGAGCGCGGCGAAAAATGCCGGGGCCCGTAAAGCCTGGTGGGGTCAGGTGAACGCCTGGCGCGATGAGAATCCCCTGAAGCCGGTCTTCTCCGACAGCGAAATCAAACCGCAGCATCTGATATCAGAAATCGACCGGCTTTCGGGCGGCGAGGCCATCGTCACTTCGGACGTCGGCCAGCACCAGATGTGGTCCGCGCAATTCATCCGCTTCAATCATCCGCGCTTGTGGATCAACTCCGGCGGACTCGGTTCCATGGGCTTTGGCCTGCCGGCGGCGGTCGGCGCGCAGTTCGCGCGTCCGGACAAGCTGGTGTTTTCGATCGTCGGCGACGGCGGCTTTCAGATGTCAATTCCGGAACTGGCGACCATCGCCAAGCACGCCCTGCCCATCAAGATCATCGTCCTCAACAACGGCTATCTCGGGATGGTCCGGCAATGGCAGGAGCTGTTCTACAACAACCGCCTTTCGTCGGTCGAGCTCGACGTATTTCCGGATGCGGAGAAGCTGGCCGGCGCCTACGGATTCAAGGGGCGAACGATCGACAAGCCCAGTGAATTGGCGTCCGCGCTCGAGGCTGCGGTGCGCGAGCCCGGTCCGTATTTGCTGAACGTCAAGGTTTCTCCGTTTGAGAATGTCTTCCCCATGGTGCCGGCCGGCGGAGCTCTCAATGAGATGGTGTTGTCGTCGCCACAGCCGGTTTCGGTCGATTAACGAAAGCAAACAACCATGCTGCAAATCATCTCTGTCCTTATGGAAAACAAGCCCGGCGCGCTGATGCGCGTTACCGGGCTCCTTACGGCGCGCGGCTACAACATTGAAAGCCTGACGGTCGCGCGCACGCTCGATCCGGAGCTGTCGCGCATGAGTATCGTGTGCGATGTGGAGCCGCATCAGCGTCCGCAATTGATCAAACAGATGAACCGTCTGATCAACGTTCTGCAGGCAACCGACCTAACGGAGTCCCCGTCGGTGAAGCGCGAAATGGTTCTCTTGCGGGTGCGGGCGGCGATGCCGAGCCGCACTGCCATTTTGAAAGAAGCGGAAATCTTCGGTGCTCGCGTGGTCGATAGCTCGACCGAGGGCTATGCGCTTGAGGCGACCGGCGATTCCGAAAAGCTCGACGAGTTCATTGACATCATGCGCAGCTACGGCGAGATCGAAGTGACCCGCTCTGGCATGGTCGCCGTTTCGCTCGACGCCCGCAAATTGAAATTAGCCGGACCGACCGAAGTGGGTCCCCGGCAGGAAACCGCGATGGTGCGCGACTAGCCGCGCCCGCAACTCTCCCAAGGAAAACAATGCCAAGACGCTTTTACGAAAAAGACGGCAACCTCGATTTGCTCAAGGGCAAGACGGTCGCCATTATCGGATACGGTAGCCAGGGTCACGCGCATGCACTGAACCTTCGCGATTCGGGAATCGACGTTGTCGTCGGGTTGTATCCCGGATCGAAGAGCTGGGCGAAAGCGGAAGCCTCGGGCCTGCGGGTTGCAACGGCCGCCGAGGCTTCGAAGCTTGCCGACGTCATCATGATTCTGGTTTCCGATCACATTCAGGGGGATCTGTATCAGAAGGACGTTGCTCCCGGCCTGACTGCGGGAAAGACATTGATGTTCGCGCACGGCTTCAACGTGCATTTCGGATTCATCAAAGCGCCGGACAATGTGGATGTTTCGATGATTGCGCCGAAAGCTCCCGGGCACCGCGTCCGCGAGCTGTACACAGAAGGCGTCGGCGTTCCGGCGCTGGTCGCCGTGGCGCAGAATCCTTCGGGCAAAGCAACGGAACAGGCGCTTGCTTACGCACTCGCGCTGGGCTGTCTGAAAGCCGGCGTCATCGAAACGACGTTCAAGGAAGAGACGGAATCCGATCTGTTCGGTGAGCAGGCTGTGCTCTGTGGCGGCGCCGCGGAACTGATTCGGGCGGGCTTTGAAACATTGGTCGAGGCGGGATACGCCCCGGAGATTGCGTACTTCGAGTGCCTGCATGAATTGAAGCTGATTGTCGATCTCATTTACGAGGGCGGCCTCGGCTATATGCGCTTCTCAGTTTCGGACACGGCGGAGTACGGCGATTACACGCGCGGTTCGCGCATCATCACCGATGCGACCAGGGCGGAAATGAAGAAGATTCTGGCGGAGATTCAATCCGGTCAGTTCGCCAAAGAATGGATCGCCGAAAACAAAGCCGGCCGCGGGAAATTTCTGGCGATGCGCGCGGCGCAGGCGGACCAGAAGGTCGAGAAGGTCGGCGCGGAACTCCGCGAGATGATGACCTTTCTGAAAAAGAAAAAAGAAGTCGGAGTGCCCGTCGCAACGGCGTAAACAGAGAACGGGCGGCCCATCGGAGGAGCGGCCCGAATTACGAAATCCAAGTCGATAGAAACCCCCGCGTAAGCGGGGGAGAGAAAAAGGCCATGCGCATCTTCACATTCGATACCACGCTCCGCGACGGCACTCAGGGCGAAGCCGTTTCTTTTTCGGTCGAAGACAAACTTCTGATTGCTCAAAAGCTGGACGAGCTCGGGATTGATTACATCGAGGGCGGATGGCCGGGTTCGAATCCGAAAGATCGCGAATTCTTCGCGCGCGCCGCCGAGCTGAATCTGAAGCATGCGCGGCTCGTGGCGTTCGGAGCAACGCGCTTCGCCAAGTATCGTGTGGACGAAGACCCTAGCGTACGCGCGCTCGCCGAAGCCGGCACGCCGGTGGTATCGATCTTCGGCAAGAGCTGGGATTTTCACGTCAAGCACGCTCTCGGTATCACCAACGACGAGAACCTCGTCATCATTTCCGACACGGTTCGATACCTGAAGCAGCAGGGCAAGGAAGTGGTCTACGATGCCGAGCACTTCTTCGACGGGTATGCTTCAAATCCGGAATACGCGCTGAAGACGCTCGAAGCCGCGAAGTCCGCCGGCGCCGACATTCTCTGTCTTTGCGACACCAATGGCGGAACCATGCCGCACCGGCTGATGGAGATTTGCGCGGATGTGCGCCGACGCTTTGAGGGTGTCCTTGGGATCCACACTCACAACGACGCGGAGCTGGCCGTTGCGAATACGCTGGCGGCCGTCGAACAGGGCTTTACCCAGGTTCAGGGCTGCTTTAACGGCTACGGCGAGCGGACCGGCAATGCGAACCTGTGCTCGATCATCGCCAATCTCGAGTTGAAATTTGGACACACTACGATCGGGCGAGAGAAGCTGCAAAGCCTGACGTCGGTCGCCCGCTTTATCGCCGAATTGGCGAATCTGCCATTGCGGAACGATCAGGCGTACGTGGGACGTAGCGCGTTCGCGCACAAAGGCGGAGTTCACGTCAGCGCCGTGCTTAAAGATTCGGCGACGTACGAGCACGTCACTCCTCAATCCGTTGGGAACCGTCAGCGCGTGCTGGTTAGCGACCTGTCGGGCCGCGGAAACATCTTTTACAAATTGAAGCAGCACGGTCTCGACGGCCGGCTCGATGACTCCGCGCGGCGCGAACTGCTCGATCGTATCAAGAATCTCGAGTATCAAGGCTACGAGCTCGAAGCGGCAGAAGGCACCTTCGAATTACTGGTTCGCGAGGCGATGAATCCTGGAGTTCAGCTGTTTGAAGTAGTCAATTTCGATGTGACCACGAAGATGGATGGCGTCTTCGCCACCGCCACCTCGGCCACGGTTACCGTGAAGGTGCAGGAAGCGGAATTCACGGCGACGGCCAGCGGCCACGGTCCCATGAACGCGCTGGATGAAGCGGTCCGGCAATGCCTTTCGCCGCTCTATCCGGCGATTGCGAATGTCCGGCTCACCGACTACAAGGTTCGCGTTCTCGACTCGAAGAAAGGCACGGCGGCCAAGGTCCGTGTGCTGGTCGAGTGGTCGGATCACCGTCGCAGCTGGGCTACGGTCGGCGTTTCAGAGAACGTCATCGAAGCCAGTTGGCTGGCTTTGATCGATGCCATCCGCCTGGAACTGATGCGGCTTGCGGAGAAGGACGACGCGATCGAGAAAGTCGTCGAAGATTATTGTTGGGGCGTCTAAAATCCGCGTTGTCCGCGAGCAACAAAAACAAAAGGGGCAGAGATGCGTGGTCTCTGCCCCTTTCGATTTCGAAACCACTAGCTAGTTGCGCGGCTCGCTCGACGGCGGCACGATGCCTTTGAGGCGCAGGTAGATCGAAGTGTAGCCGTACTCTTCATTCGAGTGCGAAACCGTTCCGGCCAGCGCGCCGATTCTTGTGCGTTGCCCACGGCCCATCGTTACGCCTTCCGCCATGTTGGCGAGGCTCAGCTTATCGAATGCGGCGTCGCACATCGAGAACGATTCTTTGAGGGCGGCGACCAGGTCCGCCTTGGACGTTTTCTTCCCGGCATCAAGCGCCTTCGGCTCGCCGGTCAACGTGGAGCAGGTTCTCGCCTGGGAATCGGCGACATGACCAACCAACTGGCCGAACGTACGAACCTCCGGCGTCGCCTTAAAAGAATAATTCTCTTCCGGCATCTTCTCGGCCATCTTGATCCAGTTGTTTTTGACGCCGGTGTACATTCCCTTCACTTCGGTCACGGGCGAGGGTGCGTCCTGTGCCAAAGCGAAAGAGCTCGCAGCGGCCAGGGTGAGCAGAGTCAGCGAAAATCGATTCATAAAAAATCTCCTTGGGATAAGGGAAGCCCGTCAACTTGGACGCCTTATACGTTGTGACCCGCGAGGGCCGAATTTATTCCGCCGCTGCCGCAACCTTCAGCAGCACTGCCGTGATGTTGTCAGGACCGCCCGCATCGCGGGCTGCATCGACCATCACCTGGCATTTCGCCTCGAGAGTTCCTTCACCAGCCATCGCCTGCATCACCACTTCTTCCGAAGCGACGCCGTGCAATCCGTCACTGCACATGAGAATCTGCGTGCCGTTTTTGGGCGTCAATGAATAGGTGTGGATCCGTAACTGCGAACTGACGCCGATCGCCATCGTCAAAACGTGGCGCATCGGATGCGTCTTCAAACTCTCTTCGTCGATTCCGAGCCGCCGGCCGACCTCGTGAACCCAGGTCTGGTCCTCTGTGATGGCGGTGAACCCTTCTTCGTCGAGCACGTAGGCGCGGCTGTCGCCGACACTGGCCAGCAACAACTCGGATCCGGTGTCCAAAACGGCGACGAGCGTCGTTCCCATTCCTTCGAGCGTGGGATCCGAAGACGCGGCGGCGAGGACTCGCCGATTGGCTTCTTCAAATGCCTGCTTCAGGATTTCGCCGTCGGGCTTAGTAGCAGTATTGATGACTTCCCAGACCGTTTCGGCGGCGAGTTTCGACGCGTGTTCGCCGGCTTGCGCGCCGCCCATTCCGTCCGCAACTAAATAGAGACCGATGGTGGGTGCGACGAGGTAGTAATCCTCGTTGTTGCTGCGAACGCAACCAGGGTCTGAAAGGCCGTAAGCTTCCACCATTAGCTTTCCGATTATACTCATTTCCCCGGGGGCTTTCGTCCGTACCGGTGCGAATTCTGGTTTTGGATCAGGCGGACGAAGTACGTCCGGCGGAGTCGGAATCGCCAGCGGCGGTGGCGTCTCCACACGATCAGGCGGCCCCGCTGCTGCCGGGGCCCTTCCGGGCTCACTGGATTTTCTGCCGAAGCCGAACTTGATCCTCAGCTTCATTTGATCTCTTCGGGCTGCGGCTTACTCAGCTGCAACACGGCCCGCAGTTGCCAGTAGGCGCGCTCTTCGTAGTTCGTCTTCAGCCGTTCCAATCCGTCACGCTTTGTCTTCGCGAGGCGATAACTGATTCTCTGGTCGCAACGCTCAAGCAGTTCCGCTGCGTCTGGATCCTCCGGCGCGCGTTCGAGCGCGGCGCGTAAGTTCTCAGAGGCCTCCACGAAATCACCGTGCTTCCAGAGCGTGTAGCCGAGATTGAAGCGATACAGCGGGTCGTTGGGATCGCCTTCCACCGCTTTGCGGAAATTCTCGATGGCGAGAACCAGATCCTTCTTCGCCTGCGCCGCGCCCAGGTT
The DNA here is from genome assembly GCA_038210135.1 of Bryobacterales bacterium. Classification (GTDB taxonomy): domain Bacteria; phylum Acidobacteriota; class Terriglobia; order Bryobacterales; family Bryobacteraceae; genus JBBQWZ01. Next base: position 12,976 of record JBBQWZ010000049.1, on the reverse strand, counting down.
GTTGTAGACCTCGTTGAGCGGGACGGTTTGCAGCACGGTATCGAAAGCGCGAACCGCCGCCGCCGAATCCCCCAGATAAAATTTGGCGATTCCGAACAGGAAACTCGCTTCGCGGAACTGCAAACGGCCCGGCTGAACACGCGACAAATACGTCGCCGCGGTCTTGTAATCTTTTTTCGCCATAGCCAGCTTTCCAAGCTGAAACGCGGGTTGGCTGAAACTCGAATCGAGGCGGATCGCTTCGAGCAGCAGCTTCTGCTTTTGCTCCGGATCTTTCGCCATCAGGCCGCGAACATAATTTTCGAGCGCGTCTACACGGACTGGCGTTTCGGCTTTGCGAAACTCCTGTTCAGACGGCGTGGTTTGCGGCATTAGATAGCGGAGCGTCTGCCACGCCAAGTGGGACTCCAGCTTTTCGAGATCGGTGAGCGGACCGGATTCCGAAAATTCCTGACCTTGGCTCATTCGGCGTAAATTCAAAATATGCGCCGTTAGCCGCAAGGATGCCGGCTGGCCCGGCCCCGAGTTGATGAAATATTCGCCGTAGATTACTTGATCCGCATCCAGCGTCTCGCCAAACTTCAGCACCGTGGCGCGCGTGAGCAGCGCCCCGACTCGGAGGCCGAGTTGACGATACGCGGCTAGTCGATCTTCGCGGTCGAGCACGATCAACCCACGCGCGGCCAAGGACTCGCGAACCGTTTCGGCAATGCTTTCCCCTACCCAATCCGGCCCCGAGGCAGGCGATAAATTGAAAAACGGGAGCACGACCAGAGTGTCTGACAGCGTATCCGCACCATTGGCGGACGAGCCCGCATAGAGCGACGCGACGCCCAGCGCGAGCAACACGGCACACGCCTTTCGAAACAGAATCGGCGCGCCCATTGCGCGCAACCACAGCATCGTAATAGTGTAACAAGATGCGGCGCAAAGGCCTGATTCTCTTATGCATGATTGCTGCCATCGAGTCCGCCCAAACGAGCGTGCGCCTCGAGAATCTAACGTGGCCGCAAGCGCAGATTGCGCTCACGCCCGAAACCATCGTCATGATTCCGATTGGCGCGGCGTCGAAGGAGCACGGTCCGCATCTTCTACTCAGCAACGACCTGTATCTCGCCGATTACTTCACCGCGGAAGTCATGAAACGCACTTCCGTCGTGGTGGCGCCCACATTGAATTATCACTACTACCCGGCTTTCGTGAACTACGCCGGCGCTACGTCGCTTCGCCTCGAAACCGCGCGGGATATGCTCGTGGATATTTGCCGGGCTCTCTCGAAATTCGGTCCGGTGAAGTTTTATGCGCTCAACACCGGTGTCTCGACAATTCGTGCCTTGCGGCCGGCGGTCGAGATTCTAGCGAAGGACGGAATTATCCTGCGTTTCACCGACATTCTGAAGGCGGGCGCTGAGGAAGAGAAGGCGGTGACGACCCAAAAAGAAGGTACTCACGCCGACGAGATCGAGACCTCGATGATGCTGTACATTGCCCCGAAAACCGTGGATATGAAGAAAGCCTCGAAGGACTTTCCAAAAGGTGGTTCTGGTCCTATCCAGCATACGGATCCGTCGGGACCGCGCTATTCGCCCAGCGGAATTTACGGCGATGCAACGCTCGCGACGCGCGCGAAAGGCGAGATCGTCGTCAAAGCAAAAATCAAAGCGATGGTGGCGGAGATCGAAGCGTTGCGCTCCGAACGCTAGCGCAGTAACGTCCGCTCGAAGAAATCGACCTGCATCTGCCGGTTGGCGGGACCCGTCTCGCCGTGCGACTTCCGCGGATACAGCATCATCTCGAACTGCTTTCCGGCGCGCTGCAGCGCATCCGTCATCCGCAGTCCGTTCCTGAAGAGAACGTTGTCGTCGTCAATGCTATGGATCAACAAAATGCGGCGCAAGGCCTGATTCTCTTATGCATGACTGCGTCCGATGCGAAGCGGCCAATGCGGGCGGTAGTCGATTATTTAATGGGCAATCGCGGAAGGAAGTAAATAGCGAATGGCGTTGACTATTTACTTTTCGGACTTTGTTCAACGAAGAACGGACCACTCTCGCCGGCTGAGAAGAAGCGCGAGGTGATGGTTTTTTGCCGCGTGTAGAACTCGATTGAATCGTTGCCCTGGCAGTGCAAGTCGCCGAAAAACGATTCCTTCCAACCGCTGAACGGGAAGGTTCCGGGCGACGCCGCTACACCGACGTTGACACCCACCATGCCCACTTCGATGCGACGCGTATATTCGCGGATTGCCGCGCCATTCTCGGTGAAGATCGAAGTTCCATTGCCTCGCGGATCGCTGTTGACGAGGTCGATCGCTTCATCCAGCGATGCAACGTGAATCACCGAAAGCACCGGTCCGAAAATTTCATCCGTGGCGACGCGCATCTCCGGGGTGACATTATCAAGGATCGTGGGCGCGACCCAATTCCCGCCGTCCGGCACGTTCGAGGGACGCCGCCCATCCACCAGAAGGTCCGCGCCTTCCGCGATTCCGCTCTCGATGCAGGCGTGAACCCGCTCGCAGGCGGCGCGGGAAATCACGGGTCCGACGTCGACGCGCGGTTGAATCCCCTCGCCGACGACGAGTTTCGCGGTCTCTTCTTTCAGGTGCTCCATCAACTTCTCGCGGCCTTCTCCGACCGTGACCATGACCGAACCCGCCATGCAACGCTGGCCCGAATTGCCGAAGGCGCTACCTAAAATGTTTTGCACGGTCTTTTCGACGACCGCGTCCGGCATCACGATCATGTAATTCTTGGCGCCGCCAAACGCCTGCACGCGCTTGCCATTTTCGGCGGCGCGGCGGTACACATACTTCGCGGTGGCGACCGACCCGACGAAGGAAACGGCCCGGATCAGCGGATGGTCCAGGATGGCGTTCACCGCGTCCACGCCGCCATTCACGAGATTGACGACGCCGGGCGGCAAGCCGACTTCCTGTAAAAGCTGCGCCATGAGTTCCGAAGTCAGTGGAACCTGCTCCGACGGTTTCAGGATGAAGGTGTTGCCGCACGCGATTGAAAACGGCAAGAACCACATGGGCACCATGCACGGAAAATTGAACGGCGTGATTGCGGCACACACCCCGACGGGCTGGCGGAGGGTTTCGGTATTAATGCCTCGCGATACGCCTTCGAGCGTGCGGCCTTGAATGGTCATGGGCGTCGCGCAAGCGGACTCGATCACCTCAATGGTGCGGGTCACTTCGGCGCGCGCGTCGGGTAGAGTCTTGCCGCCTTCGCGCGAGACCGAGAGAGCGAGTTCGTCGATTCGGGTTCTAAATTTCTCGCGGAGTGCAAAAAGAAAACCGACGCGTTCGCCGATCGATCGCGAGCGCCAGTCCGGCAAGGCAGCGGCTGCTGCCTGGGCTGCCGCGTCCACGTCGGCGTGGTTCGACAGGGGAACGCGCGCGAGCACCGCTCCGGTGGCCGGGTTGGTTACGTCCAGCGCATCGATTGCCGTCGAAGCGGTCCATTGTCCGCCGACCAGATTGACGAGCGTGCGCGGAAGGGCCTGGATCGGATCCGCTGAGTGGCCGTAGGTTGCGATGGGAGTTTGTGCGCTCATATTTAGGACTCCAGTTGCGTGGTGCTTATCAATCCAAATGGTACTCCGTCTAAACAGTCCTCCGTCCAAACGGCTCTTCGGGATGGCGAGTCGGCGGGTTTCAGCCGCGCGCGGCTTTGCTGCGGCGAAGGACGCGTGCCATATTTTTTCTCTTGACATGTATTAGTAAACTAGTACACTATCTTTTTAGATGGCTGATACACGGACCTTTAAGCCGCCCTTCGCCTTCCGATTGGACCTCCACAGCGGAGTTCCGGTTTACAGGCAGATTATCGATCAGGTTACCGCCGGGATTGCGGCTGGGGGGCTTACGCCGGGCGATCAGTTGCCGACCGTTCGTCAGGTAGCGGTGGATCTGGCGATCAACCCGAACACCGTTTCTCGGGCGTATCGCGAACTCGAAATCCGCGGCGTTCTCGAGACGCAGCAAGGTACCGGCACTTTCATCGGAACGCAAAAAATCAAGCGCGATCAAGTCGAGCACCGCCGGCAGCTCGACCGCCTTGTGGCGGAGTTCGTCGCGCGCGCAGGCGCGGCTGGATTTTCTGTCCAGGATTTAGTCGGAGAGCTCAAAGAGCTTCAAAGCGATCAGCAGTCGAGGAGAAAATAAGCGATGGGATATAACCAGAGAGCGTCCCGCGTAAGCGGAGTAGCGGTGGCGTTGTTTGCCGCGAGCATCATTGCCGGCGTGTTGTTGATGTTGGTGACACAAAACCCCGCGGCGGCGGCTGTGGGAGGCCTGGCCGGAATCTATTTCCTGTTTTCAATCAAGGTGGCGGATCAGTGGGAGAAAGTGGCGGTACTACGGCTGGGCCGGTACGCGGGATTGCGCGGACCGGGTGCGTTTCACGTGATCCCGGTAGTCGATACTCTGACCCGCTATGTGGACCAGCGGGTCCGCGTGGCGAGTGTTACGGCGGAATCCACGTTGACCAGGGATACGGTACCCGTGAGCGTGGATGCCATCGTATTTTGGCTGGTTTGGAATGCGGAGAAATCCATCCTCGAAGTCGAGGACTACGTGCAGGCGATCAACATGGCCTCGCAGACCGCGCTTCGCGAATCGATTGGCCGTCATGAGCTCGCCCAGATGATTACCGAGCGCGAATCGATGGGACGGGAGCTGCAAAAGATTCTCGACGAGAAAACCAATCCCTGGGGCATCACGGTGCAATCCGTCGAGATCCGCGACGTACGGATTCCGCAGCCGCTTGAGGACGCCATGTCGCGTCAGGCACAGGCCGAGCGCGAACGGCAGGCTCGCAATATTCTAGGCAAGGCCGAAACCGAGGTCGCGGAAAAATTTGCGGAAGCGGCTGTTTTCTATCAAAACAATCCGACTGCTCTTCACTTGCGCGCCATGAACATGCTGTATGAGGCGATCAAGGAAAAAGGCGCCATGGTCATCGTTCCATCCTCCGCCGTCGAAACAATGAACCTCGGCGGGACCCTTGCGACAGCTTCGTTGGCTGGCGCGAAACCTCCACAAGTCTAAATTCACTAAGGTGCACGATATGAAATCGGCAATTCTTGGATTCCTGGTTGTCGCCGCCGTTGCTGCCGCGGATTCGCCCCTGGTGGGCGTCTGGGAAGGGGAGGTGAACGGACCGCCGGCTGTAAGAATTACGATCCAGCAGTCCGGCAAAACGCTCAGCGGAAGGATTGCTTTTCTGTTCCAGGAGCGCGGGCCGGATGGCGCCTGGCAGGTGAAAGAGTCGAGCGATGAAGGCGGCCAGATGCTTGCCTTGAAGGTCGAAGGCAAGTCGCTGCGATTCGAAGTGCAGCACCACAAGCAGCATGGCGGAACGGAACTCGGCCCGAATGTTCCGTTCCGCGTGTCGATCGTGGATTCGACGGAAGGCAGGCTCTTCAAGCTGGACGAGGGCGATCCGGGCAAGGGATTAAAACTAATCCGTCGTAAGTAGGCTCCTGCTTCGGCTGCCTATCAAGTTAGTCCGGCGTTCTGACGATCTCTCGGGGTGTCTAGGGGAAACAGACCTAGTTTTGAGGAGGCAAAAGTTGCATCTTTCACCCGACGTATTGGAGCGGTTCGCTTTTCGCCAAACGCCGGCCCACGAAATTCCGACCGTTGAGCAACACTTGCTGGAATGCGAGGATTGCCAGCGGACGGTTCTGCGGCTCTCACCGGATCGCACTGGTTGGATCGGTGAAGAACGGCGGAAGGAGCCAAGGGTGACCTTCGACACTCCGGCGAAGGTCAAGCTGCTCGATCCAGTGACGTCCACGGATCCCGCTTCCCAGTGCCGTGTGCTCGATATTTCGTGGCATGGATTGCGGCTCCGGGCCAGCCGCTTCGTTTGCGCCGGATCGCTGGTTCAAATTCGGATGTCCGACCGCGTCGTACTCGGCGAGGTAAGGTACTGCAACCAGGATGGCGACGACTTCTACGTAGGAGTCCGGCTGGTGGAGACGATACCGGTCGGGTGACCTTAATCGTAACGCAAGGCGATCAGCGGATCCATCGCGGCGGCGCGTAACGCGGGTAGCGTTCCAGCGATCAGCACAACGAATCCGAACAGCAAAGTGGCGGTGGTTAAGACCAGCGGATCCGCGGGACGGATTCCGAACAGCAGCGATTGCAGAACGGTCATGACGGCGAATGAAGCCGCAAGTCCCGCGACCAATCCGCCGCCGGTCATGGTGAGCAGGTCCTTCCAAACGAGGTTCAAAATCTCAACGCGGCGGGCACCCAGTGCCGAGCGGACCCCGATTTCCTTGGTCCTTCTTGCGACGGAATAGTTCAGCAAGCCAAACAGCCCGATTGCGGCCAGGATCAGGCCCAGCGCGGCAAACACGCCGGCGATTCCAGCCAGCAGCTTTTCCCGCAGGATGGAATTGCCGATCAGTGTGTCGAGCGTCGTGACGTCGCGAATATGGGCGACCGGTGCAAGATCCTTGGCTTCCCGTTCCACTAATCGGAGAATCGATCCGAGGTCGAGCCCGGACCGGACGTAGAGGCGCAATCGGCCTTGGCCGTTGAGCGGAAGGTAGACGATAGCCTCATGCGAATTTCGGAGATCACCATAGTGCGCGTCGGCGGCGAGACCGACGATTTGATGCCGGATTGCTCCTTTAGGCGCGGGGCGGTCGAAGGTCCTGCCGATTGGATTCTCCGATCCGAAATACCGGCGGGAGAAGGCCTGGTTGACGATCGCGGGAACCAGCGCATCCGTTTTGCTGTCTTCGCGATCCCGCGATTCAAAATCGCGCCCGCCGAGCAGCGGCGTTTTCAGAGTGGCGAAATAACGTGGCGAAACGCGGTAAAACAGCTCCTCGCGTTCCGAGGGCTGCTTCCCAGGCAGGACCACCTGTTCGGTCCACACGTTATTTTCAAACAGCGCCCAAGGGGCGCCGGCGACGCTCTGCACTCCGGGCAGCGCTGCGACTCGAAGGCGCAACTGGTCTCCAAATTCGCGCCGCCGGTCGTCCTGGTTTGGCTCGAATCCGCTTTCGACTTGAAGCAGCGAGACGTCGTGCGCGGAGAAGCCCGTATCCACTCGAGAGAGGTTCCGGAGGCTGTATAAAAACCCGACTCCGGTGATCACCAGGCAGAAGGCGAATGCGACCTGCACGGACACGAAAAAGCGCCCAAGTCGAAGTTTGCCCGCTTGCCCTTGGACGCCACGAAGGGCCGACATGGGTTCTGCCGCCGATGCTTGCCATGCGGGAAGCAGGCCGAAGAATACGGCAGCCGCGGTGGACATCGCCGCGCAGAAGAGGAGCACTCTCGTGTCCATCGAAAGCGCAAGCTGAATCGGCTCGACCTCCGTGGATAACATAGCGACCAGCGCCGGAGCGACGGCGCGCGCAAGTATCCATCCGGCGCCACCCGCGGCGATCGATAAGAGGAGACTCTCCGTAAAGAGTTGCCGAACTAAACGCGCTCGGGACGCACCCAGCGAGATTCTCATCGCCATCTCAGCGGATCGGGCGGTCGCGCGGGCAAGCAGCAGGCTTGCGATATTGGCGCAGGCTATCAACAGGATTCCGCCGGCGATCGCGAGCACGATCCAGAGCGGACGCGCGAATGCCTGACGGAATTCCGATACGCCTGCGGGCGAGGGATGCACGCGCAACGCCAGATCCTGGAATTGCTTCCGGATCGCCGGGGGCATGGTGGGACTTCTTCGGATCGCACCTTCCATGAAATCGTGGAACGCCGGTTGCAAGCGCGCTTGGATTTGCTCTCGCGTTGTCCCCGGCGCCAGACGTCCCACGATCCGGAACCAGGACCAACCGACGTTCGTCAACGATGCCTTGTCCGACATCATCGATGGCAGCCAGACGTCCACGAATTTGCCGGGCTCCACTCCGAAGAAACCTTCTCGCGCAACGCCGATGACAAAGTAGGTATCGGTGCCGATCAGCAGCCGCTGGCCGACCGCCGATGGGTCTCTGTGAAAACGACGACGCCAGAATTCGTGGCTGATGACAGCGAACGGATGACCGCCCGGTATCCGGTCGTCTTCGGCCGAAAAGACGCGCCCAAGTGCGGGCGGAACATTCAGGATTTCAAAAGCGTCACCGGAAACCCACTGCCGTACGACCTCTTCTACTGGCGCCGAACGATCCTGGATTTGCGCTTCGATCACGCTGGCATAGTTGAACAAGCCAAGGCGGGCTGAGGATCCCACTGCGGAGCGGAATCGTTCAAACATTGGATAGCTGAAGGAATCGCGTTCGCCGGAAGAGAGATTTCCTCCCTGGTCTACGCCGGTTTGCTGGATCTCGGGCGACGCGAGGCTGAATAACTTTCCGGGCTCGGGAACCGGCAGCGAGCGCAGAATGGCAGCATCCACAATCGAATAGATGGCGGTGTTCGCGCCTATCGCGAGACTCAGCGACAAAATCGCCGTGATGGTGAAACCGGGACTCTTTCGCATACCGCGCATCGCGTAGCGAATGTCCTGCAGCGTTCCGTCGAGCACGGTCCACAAGCGCGCATCGCGGCTGTTCTCGCGAACCCGAGTAACGTTTCCGAAGGCGGCGGCGGCATGCCGGCTGGCATCCTCGGGCGTGAGGCCCCGCTCGATCAGTTGCGCGGTTCGCCGCTCGATATGATCGCGAACCTCCTCGGCAAGCTCCTGGTCGAGGCGGCTCGAATGCACAGAGTTGCGAAGTCTTGTGAGCCAGGACATGGGAAGCTCCTTGCGCGGGTCTTTACGCCAGCCGCAACACGCGGGCCACTCCGGTAGAGTAGTCCGCCCAGCGCTGGGTTTCAGCGGCCAATTGTTTCCTGCCGGCGCGCGTAATCTCGTACAGACGGGCGCGGCGTTTGTTTTCCGTAATCATCCATTCGGCGGAAATCCAACCGGATTCCTCCATGCGATGAAGGGCGGGATAGAGGGAGCCTTCCTCAATGTGCAGCGCTTCTTCGGAGAGCTCCTGGATTGCGTTCGCGATCGCATACCCGTGCTGCGGTCCCCGGCGGCCGAGTACCGTCAGTACCAAAAGATCGAGAGCGGATTGCGTAGAATTAGGAGACGGCATTGCTCACTTAGATGGCTAGGGTAGTTAACTAAGTATGCTCTTCCGTTCTCGAGCCTGTCAAGCGTGGATTTTGCGCACCCTTACCCGAGATGGAACGAATCGCCGCGGGCCGGTTGTTCCACGCGTAGATTGGGGAAGACCGACTGGATGGCGGCCTTGAGGGCCGAGCTTTGGCGCATTTCCCCGTGCACCAGGAAGACGCCCTTCAGGCCAGGCATCTGCGGTTTCATCCATTCGATCAGCTCGTGTTGATCGGCGTGGCCGCTGAGTTCATTGATGCGCGCCACTTCCGCGCGAAGCCGCATCGGTTCGCCGAAGATCGGAACCTCTTGCTGCTTTTCGACGATCTTGCGGCCCAGCGTATTTTCCGCCTGGAATCCGGTGATCAGCACCGTATTCCGCGGGTCTTCAATGGAATTGCGAAGATGATGAAGGATCCGCCCGCCTTCGCACATTCCGGAAGCGGAGATCACCAGAAACGGCCCGCGCAGGTCGTTCAGCGCCTTCGATTCGTTGACGTCGCGAATGTAGCGCATGCGCTTGAAGCCGAACGGATCGGTTCCGTCGGCGAGGAATTTCTCCGCGCCGTCATCATAGAGCTCCGTGTGCTTGCGGAAGATCTCGGTTGCGTTCACCGCCAGCGGACTGTCGACGAACATCGGGATCGCTGGAATCCGATTTTCCAGAATTAGTTCGTGGAGTAGAAGAACCAGCTGCTGGGCGCGGCCGACGGCGAAAGAGGGAACGACGATGCGCCCTCCGCGTTCCGAGGTTCGCGTAATAATTTCGGCAAGCCGCTCTTTCACCGGGCCAATGGATTCATGAAGCCGGTCGCCGTACGTGCTTTCGAGAATCAGGTAATCGACCTTCGGCAGCGGTTCGGGGTCGCGAATAATGGGCAGCCCGGGACGCCCGACGTCGCCCGAAAACCCAAGCTTTATGCCTTCCGCTTCTACGACGATTGCCGTCGACCCGAGCATGTGGCCCGCGTTATAAGCCGTGTAGGCGATGTCCGGACCGATTTTCGTCGCGGTATGCATCTCGACGGTGCGGAAGTGCTGTTGCGCTTTCTTCGCGTCCTCGACCGTGTATAAAGGTCCGATCGGGGGCGGCTGATCCACGCCGATCGACTTGCGGCGGGCGCGGCGCTTTGAAAGAAACTCGGCGTCCTTCTCCTGCAAAAACGCGGAATCCGCCAGCATTGCCTCGCAGAGGTCGATCGTCGCCGAGGTCGCGTAAATCGGACCGTTGTAACCTTGACGAACGATCGTCGGTAGATTGCCGCTGTGGTCGATATGGGCGTGCGAGAGAACGATGGATTCAATCGACGATGGCGCGAACGGGAATTGGCTATTGCGATCGAACGCTTCGCTTCGCCGGCCCTGAAACATTCCGCAATCGAGAAGATAGCTGCGGCCGCCGCTTTCGACGTGGTGCATGGAACCGGTTACCGTGCGGGCGGCCCCGTAGAACGTGAGTTTCATATAGTCTCGCTTCGGGGCAGGCCTGTTGCTGCCCGGCGTCTCTAGACTACAATTTCATTGACTATGCGCGCACTTGCCGTTTTACTCCTTGTGTTCCCTGTGCTGGCTGCGAAGAAGCCGGTTACTCTCGCCGACCTGGGCGGAGGCGGAGGCCGCGGCGAACTGGCCGCCGGAATGCCATCGGCCTGGGGGCCCGACGGAAAAACGTTTCTGTTTCGTCAAGGGCGGAAACTCATGGAGTACGATGTCGCGTCGAAGTCATCCAAAGAGTTCGCGAATCTTGAACTGCTCGACGCGATGGCCGCGCCGCTAACCCCGGAGGAGATGTTCCAGTGGGAGAATCGGCGGGTTCGCGAATTTGCGATTCAATATTTTCCGAACGGCAAGGACCTGCTGGTGTCCTCCGGCGGCGATCTATTCGTTTGGCAAGCAGCCGCGGCGAAGTGGCAGCAAATCACCAAAACGCCGGTGGCGGAACAGGACCCGAAGCTTTCGCCAGATGGTTCGCGGGTTTCGTTCCGTCGCGGCTGGGATTTATTCGCGATCGAAATCGCGACCGGAAAAGAAACTCGCCTCACGAAGGGCGGCAAAGATACGCTTCGCAATGGGGGACTGGATTGGGTGTATCCGGAAGAGATCGGGTTGAGCACAGCGCACTGGTGGTCGCCGGATTCGAAATCAATTTCCTATCTTCAATTCGACATTGCGGACGAGCCGATTTATCCGCATGCGGACTTGCTGAAATCTCGCGCCGTCGCGGAACCGCAGCGCTATCCGCAGGCCGGTGAAAATAATGCCGACGTTCATTTCGGTATCGTTTCCGTGAACGGCGGTCCGACCAAGTGGCTGGATGTCGGAGATACTCGCCGCTTGTGGATCATTGCCCGCGCCGGATTTCTGCCGGATGGGCGCGCGTACGCGACACGGCTGACGCGCAATCAAAAGAAGCTCGAGTTCGTCGCCTTCGACGCAACAACGGGCGTGCCGAAAACGCTGATTACCGAGAGCGATCGCTATTGGATCAACGTGCGCGACGACATCCGTTTCTTGAAGGACGGCCGTCGGTTCCTTTGGTCCAGCGAGCGCGATGGCTTCAATCACGTTTATCTATACGATCTCGCGTCGATGAATCCTAAGCAGATCACACGCGGACCATGGGAAGTTACCGCGATTAACGCGGTCAGTGAGGAAAAGGGCCTGCTGTATTACACCTCGACCGAGGCATCGGCGACCGAGCGGCACCTATATTCGATAGCACTAGTTGGTGGCGCGCAGCCCAGGCGATTGACCACCGTCGCCGGGACGCACACAGCCAACGTCAGTCCGACTGGCGCGTATTACCTGGACACGTATTCAAACCTGTCGTCGCCGGCCCGCACAACGTTGTCTTCGGGCGATGGCACTGAGCTCGGCGTCTATCGCGAAGCGAACAGGAAACAAGCCGAGGAATTCGAAATTCTTCCGACTGAGTTGCATGAGGTGAAGTTAGCGAATGGGCCTGTATTGTGGGCGCGTTTGATTAAACCAGCGAACTTCGATCCGTCGAAGAAGTATCCGGCGATCGTGCAAGTCTACGGCGGTCCGCATGCGCAGAGTGTAATGAACCGCTGGTCGGGCGTCGGAATCGACCAGGTGTACGCGCACAAAGGCTTCGTCATTTGGCAGCTGGACAACCGCGGATCGTTCGGGCGCGGGCATGAGTTTGAGTCCGCCGTGTTTCAGCAGCTCGGCAAGATTGAGCTCGAAGATCAAAAGAAGGGCGTTGAATATCTTTTGTCTTTAGGGTTCGTCGATCCCAAGCGGATCGGCGTGAATGGCTGGAGCTACGGCGGATTCATGACGCTGAACTGTTTACTGAACGCTCCGGATGTGTTCCACGCCGGGATCGCGGGGGCGCCGGTGACCGACTGGAATTATTACGACACGATTTACACCGAGCGTTACATGGGGTTGCCTTCAGAAAACGTCGAAGGGTACAAGGAAACCGCGCTTCCGCAGCGCGCCGGGAATCTCAAAGGCAAGCTTTTGTTGATCCATAACATTGACGACGACAACGTTCTCTTCATGAACGGACTGCAGATGACGGATGCGCTGCAGCGCGCCGGAAAGCAGTTCGAGATGATGCTGTATCCGCAGAAGTCGCACGGCGTAACGGGTCCGGCCAACCGGCAGATGCAGCAGTTGCAGGTCGATTTCTTCGAGCGAACGTTACTGCGCTAGCGTTCGGAGCGCAACGCTTCGCTTTGACGACGATCTCGCCTTTCGCGCGCGACGCATCAGCATTTTCTCATTGAAGAATGAGCCTGAAGGCGGGAGCGAAGCGATCCGCCGCTAGGTTTCCTTTCTTGGTTTGGTTTTTGCGGGAAGGAAGAGCATCCGGGGCTGTGGGAATGTGGGAATCGCGGAGCGATTTCCAA
>JBBQWZ010000048.1:0-52695 GCA_038210135.1 Bryobacterales bacterium | reverse complement strand
AAACAACTCACAAAACACGCCGCCCAACAAGGCTTCGCCCTCGTCCCCATCGAAATCCCCACCTAACCATGCCCCAAATCCCTCAATACCTTACAACCTGGTTTCTGGAGAGTGCTCCGAAGGAGCACGCCGGAAGCGGACGCGAATCTCACGCGAACATAGACGGCGGCTAGCCTTTACGCCTGCGCCGTATCCAGCCGATCAAACCCACGCCCGCACCCACCAGCGCAATGCTCGATGGTTCGGGCACGCCGCTTGTATCGCCAGCGACACCAATCGCCGAAAGCGTAAAATTCCAAGGCGAATCCGCCGGAGTCACGAAACCTTCCGCGCCCATGGGGTTCGCCACGTTGAACGTGTTTGGGATCTTGGTGTTGTACGCCCACCAGGAGTGACCCTCGGGCTGATGCAGATCCACTGTGACATCCGGCAGACACGGCGGAGTCTGCGGCGGATTCGTGATATAGCAGGTCACCGTCGGCGCAATATTCTTAAACAGCGCCGCAGTGAAGAAACTCGTGCCCACCGGAATCGGAGTACCGAACGTCAGGGTGTAATAGGCTTCCACCGCGAAGGGCACCGGACTGAACGCCGGCAGCGTTCCGTTGAGCTGGCCCAGCAAAGACAGCGAATCTGCCAGGCCGTTCCCATTCTGATCCGAGTACAGCAGGAAGCTCACCGGCAAGTTCGCCGCGCTCGGATTGAAGCCTAAAGTGATCGAGCTGATGCTCTCGCCGCCCGCCACCGTGTAAAACTGGCTCGCCCACCAGAAGTCCAGGTTGTTGGCGAAAGGCGTTGTCGCATCTTGCCCGAGAATCAGCCCGTGAAAATCGTTGTTCCCGGCAGGCCCAGGATCCGGCCCATGTTGATACGAGTACGAAACCGAGCCTTCACACACACCGGTCAGTAGAATTGCGAGAAGAAGTTGAATGCGCATAGTAAGTAATCACCCGATGCTTCTCCTCATCCGGCGCAGCCCGCAGGCGACGAAAAGAATCTCAAGTTGTTAGCAGACTACCGGAGGCGATCTCTTCATCAAAGCGTTCTGGGGCCAAGCGGACCCAATCCGCCGCGTTCACCCGCAAAAGGGTTTTGAACCGGCCATCGGCCGCGAACCGTCGAGGCGCATGAGGCTACGTCACCCACGATCGCGATGAAACTCGGCTCTGCTTGGCTTGAACCCCGACAATAAAGGGAGGGAACCACACCGCTCAGCACCAAACCGCGACCGTAAGGAAGCGGACCACACCGCTCAGCACCGAACCGCGACCGTAAGGAAGCGGACCTCCCGAAGTTCACACGGAACGAAATCGCCAACCAACTTCGTCGAAGTCCAACGCACCCCGAATCCGAGCCGCGACTAAAGCGCTCCGCAGGAGTGCGTCAGGAGCGGTCACCAGCCAAGCGCCGACGCCGGACCGCCACCAGCAGCGCCACCACCAACATCGAACCTAACGAAGCCGCCCGCGTCCATACCCGCTCCGCCCCACCCGTATACTTCAACGAAACCTCGCAAGGACCCGCGCACCCTTCGATCACCATTTGCCCGATCGCGTCGCGCGTCACCGCCGTCGGACGCCCGTTCGCCGTAGCTTCCCAGCCTGCGCTGTACGACACCTGCACCGCCAACAATTGACCCGCGCCCACGTCCGCCTCAATCCGCGCCGCGCTCGATCCCTGCCACTCAAACGCCGCCAACGGCATTCGCGGATCGTCCAGCGCCTCCACGTACGCCTTCACCGGCTCAATATCCAAGCCGTGAATCGGTGTCCGCGTCGGCACCGCCGACCTCGGAATCACATGCGCCAACGACCTCGATCGCGCCGGAATTTCGTAAATTACGTCGTCGCCGTCGCGCCAGATCTCCTTCAAAACGCCTTCGAATTTGTGAGGATGCGTAAACGGCTTGTAGTATTCGCGTCCCTTTTCAAACGACACCGAAACCGCGTTCGCGCCAAACGCCTTTAGCCAGAACGTCGAGAACTCCGCATCCCGGTCGCCGGCGTTCGCGCCCGAATAGATCGTGTACACCACCGCCCGGATAAACGGATTCGGCTGCATCGGATCGTGACCGCCATGCAACTGCGGATTGTCGGTGAACACGTTATAGAGGAACGAGCTCGAACCGGAAATAAAAGCCCGCTGTCCGTGCCGGTTCTCGTCCATCCATTTCTCGATCTTGTATTCGACCAGTTGCACCGGATCGATGCGCCTCACTTGCCCGCGCGCAAACCGGACCGAGCGGAACACCTGCGCGCCCAGCGCCGCAATCACCACCCCCACCAACGCGACTTGCGCATTCCGCGGAAGCCGATCCACCAGCGACCCGGCGAGAAAGACCAACGCCAACAAGAGAAATAGATCCATCTGCAAGTGGTAGCGAGTCGGCTGCACCACCACCGCAACCCGCCAGCCGTACCAACAAGTCAGGATCGCCACCGGCGCGTACGCGAGCATCGCAAAGAACCGCTGGAAGCGATCCACCCGCAGCCACTTCAGCACCAGCCACACCACGCCATATCCGGCAACACAGGCGCACAACGCGATCCACGAGGCCGTCGTATACCGGAAATCTCCGTCTACCGTTGGCGAATTCGCGCGGATCGCGAGCAGCACGCTCGGCGGCATCCACGGCGAAATCCACGCGTACGTCAACGCACCGATCGCCGCCGTCAACAGAATGCCTCTTGCCAATCGTGCGCTTCCCAACGTCACCAGCCAGGCCATGAATCCAAACGCCAACGCCACGATGCCGAACGCGTTCGTCAGCGCCACCGCGGCAATCGACAGCCCCGCCAGAATCTTCCATTTCATGCCCGGCTTGGTCAGCGCGAAGGCGAAGCACAGGAACGCGACCGGCAGCAGTGTCAGAGCGATCGTATGCGGAGCCTCCCCGTAAAACGCCAGCACCTGTAGCCGTCGCAAGTTCAGCGCCCCTTGCGTGTCCACCCGAATCGCCGGAATCAATATCGCCGACAGCGACAGGCACGAGTAGGCGAGCGAAGCCACGAAACTGGTCGCCAGTTTCCGGCTGAAGACCCACGCCATCCAAAACAGCGTGAGCGGTCCGGCGGCAAAGAAAGCGGCTCCGACCAGGTGGAACGCGCGGGCGGGGGACACGCCCGTTAGCCGCGCGACCGATGCTGACATGGCAGGAACCAGGGGCGAATAGGTGTTCTCGATCGGCAGCCCTCCATCCCACAGCTGCCACCAATTCCAGTCGAGAGGGTGCTCGGCCATCACACGCGAGATCGCGATGAACGTGCCTTCGTTGGACGAGTTGTAGGCCGAGTATTCGACCCGGAACAGTCGTGCCGAGATCAATAAATTGACCGCCAGCAGGATCCCAGCACACCACCAAACTCGCCAGCCAGCCATGAGCCGAGATTATACCGTAGGGGCACAAGTGGCATAGGCCTCTGGCCTTGTGCATTCAACCGTGCCGAAGGCCATAAGTCTGCACACTAGCCCGAAGGCCAATGCCACCTTTCTTATCACCTCTCCGAGCTAACAATGGCCAATCCAATGCGGTAAGTCGCCAGTCCATTCTTCCGTCCAATCGATCACCGTAAGCCATCCAATCTAGCCCATTAAAGCCAAAAGGCCAGATTTCAAAACGAAGCCAATTGGCCGCATCGGCCTACCAATCTTGCCTTAAAATCCTTTAAAAACAATAGTATAGAAAGATTTAGCTTCGTTTCGCAGGACCCGCCATCGTCCAGCGTGGATGGTCAAGCCGCCCCTTGCTTCAACCGATCCATTGCTGTACACTCCAAGTTGGCTGGCATGATCGAACTCATCCAATTGGATCCCTACGCGGAGCTTCCTCTCTACCGCCAGCTCCACATCGCCCTGCGAGCTGCGATCGAGAACGGCACCTTGGCCCAGGGCGCCCGACTACCCGCAACCCGCGAATTGGCCACCCAGTTGGGCGTCAACCGCGCCACCGTATCCTCCGCCTACGAGCTCCTCGAAGCCGACGGACTCCTGCGCGGCCACGTCGGCCGCGGGACCTTCGTGACAAGCCCCGACAAGAGTCCGATTGCCAATCCACCACAAGCCCCCGACTCGCTCGTCCGCTTCGACACCTCGCGCCCATCCGAGCTCCTGTTCCCCCTCGACGCCTTCCGCGCGACCGTGGACGAAGTGGTCCACTCGAACGAAGCCTCGGCCATCCTCCAGCTCGGCTCCACCTTCGGTTACGCGCCGCTCCGCCGCTATCTCCTTGAAGAAGCCAAAGCCGCCGGGGACGCCGGACCCGACGACGACATCCTGATTACCAACGGCTGCCAGCAGGCCTTCGATTTGATCCAGCGCGTCTTCGCCTCGAATGGCGAAACCGTGCTGCTCGAAGACCCCGTCTATGCCGGACTCCGTAACGTCTTCCAACGCGGAGGCGCCCGCGTCCTCGGCATCCCGCTCACCAAGGACGGCCTCGATCTCGAAGCCGCTTCGCGCGCCATCGACACCCACGCCCCGCGCCTGATCGTGATCACGCCGACCTTCCAGAATCCGACTGGCTCGACCATGCCTGCCAGCGCGCGCCAGGAACTGCTTCGGCTTGCCCGCAACGCCGGCGTGCTGGTGATCGAGAACGACCTGTACGCGCCACTGCGTTATGCCGGCGAGCCCGTATCCTCTATTAAGCGGATGGCCGTCGCCGGCGAATCGCCCGCCGATACCATTCTGCTCCGCAGCTTCTCGAAGATCGCCTTCCCCGGCCTCCGCGTGGGCTGGGCCATCGGACCGCGCCACCTCATCGCGCGCCTCGCCGAAGCCAAGCAGGCGAGCGACCTGCATACGGATCAGCTTTCGCAGGCGGTCCTGCTGCGCTTTGCCCAATCCGGTCGCCTCGACGCGCATCGCGTGAAAGCCTTAGCCGCCGGAGCCGACCGCCTTCGCACCACCCTCGAAGCCTGTGCCGAATTCCTGCCGCCGGGCACCACCGTCACGCGGCCTGAAGGCGGCATGAATGTCTGGGTTCGTCTCCCCGAAGCTTTGGATGCCGGGGAACTCGCCAACCGCGCCGAACGCGAAGGCGTCAGCTACCTGCCAGGCAAATACTTCGCCGTGAACCGCGTCGAATCGAACGCCTTCCGCCTCAGCTTTGCGGGCCTGACTCCGGATGAGATCCGGCGCGGTCTGCGTGTCCTCGGTGAGATCTTCAAAGCCGAGCTAATCCGCCTGCGCACCGCGCATCGCGAAGAGCCGGCCGCGGCATTGGTTTAGAGCCGCTAGCGGCCCCGCGTTATTGAACCCGGAGCGTAAGCGACGGGACCCGAGGAGCCATCGGCGGCTTTGAGTTTCAGAATTGAACCCGGAGCGTAAGCGACGGGACTTCGGCAAGTGAGTTACGAACCGCTCGCCATAGGGGAGCGGACAAGGAGCAAGTGCACATGTTCATGGATGAGCAGTTTCGTTTGAAGGTCGGCCTCGCCGAGATGCTGAAAGGCGGCGTCATCATGGACGTCACCAACGCCGAGCAGGCCAAGATCGCGGAAAACGCCGGAGCCTGCGCCGTCATGGCGCTGATCCGCGTTCCCTCCGATATCCGCAAAGAAGGCGGCGTCGCCCGCATGTCCCCCATCTCGACCATCCGCGAGATCATGCGGACCGTTTCGATTCCGGTGATGGCGAAGTGCCGCATCGGCCACTTCATGGAAGCGCGCGTCCTTGAAGCTTTGGGCGTGGATTACATCGACGAATCCGAAGTCCTGACGCCCGCCGACGAAGAGAACCACGTGGACAAGCGCGGCTTCAAGGTCCCGTTCGTCTGCGGCGCGCGGAACCTCGGCGAAGCGCTGCGCCGCATCGGCGAAGGCGCGGCCATGATCCGCACTAAGGGCGAGGCAGGCTCCGGCAACATCGTCGAAGCGGTCCGCCACATGCGCACCATTCAGAAGGAAATGAAGCAGCTCACGGTGCTGCATTCGGATGAGCTGATGGCCGAAGCCAAGCGCCACCAGGCTCCGTTCGAGCTGATCGAATACGTCGCCCAGAACGGCAAGCTGCCGGTTCCCAACTTCTCCGCCGGTGGAGTCGCGACCGCCGCCGACGCCGCTCTCGTCATGGCGTTAGGGGCCGAGACCGTGTTCGTCGGCTCGGGCATCTTCAAGTCCTCCGATCCGGAGCGCTTCGCCAAAGCTGTGGTCAAGGCGGCGACGTACTGGAAGGATCCGATGAAAGTCCTCGAAGCCAGCGAAGAGCTGCCCGACGGAATGGTCGGCCTCGACATCCGCCAGTTGCCCGAGGATCAGTTGATGGCCACCCGCGGCTGGTAAGTGGCATAGGCCTCCGGCCTGTGCATGCAAAGCAACCTCCGGCCTGTGCATGAAATAGCCCCGGGCGTAAGCCCGGGGATCCTGCCCAAAGACTCATGAAAACCATTGGCATCCTAGCTCTCCAAGGCGACTACGAAGCGCACGCCCGAGCGGTCCAACGCGCTGGAGCGAACGCGATCGAAGTCCGCACGCAAGCCGACCTCGACGCCTCCGACGGCCTCATTCTGCCCGGTGGCGAGTCCACCACGATGCTCAAGCTCCTCCATGAAGAGGAGCTGTTCGACGCCCTCAAGAACTTCCCACGCCCCATGTTCGGAACCTGCGCCGGCGCCATTCTGCTGGCGAAAGAAGTCACCAACCCACAGCAGCAATCCCTGGGTTTGATGGGCATCGCCGTCGAGCGCAACGCCTACGGCCGCCAACTGGACTCGCGCATCGCGAGCATCGAACTCGACGGCAAGCCACTCGAAGCCATGTTCATCCGCGCCCCCATCATCCGCCGCGTGGATGCGCCCGCAAAGACGCTCGCGTCCTACAACGGCGATCCCGTGCTGGTCGAAGAAGGCCGCTTTCTGGTCGCCACCTTCCATCCCGAAATGACCGCCGACGACCGCATCCACAAACACTTCCTCGCGAAGCTCTAACCGCGTCCCGACATCGTGAAGTTTACGATTTTAGCGGGATTCCTGGCCGAAGAATATGTCGCCGCGAAGCGTCGAGACTACTCCGTCGAGTAATTGATCTCGAGCCGCCGGGCCTGCCACGCGCCGAGAACCAATACGGCGACCGTCACCGTCAGCAATCCGGCGATCGCGATCGGCGCGGCGGTGGGCTCGGTGATCGAAACCAACAACCGCAGCGGACCTTCGATCGTGCCGCTCGGCGACGCCGGAATCGGACAGAGCGATTGCAGGTAGTGAATGATGCTGATCCTCTTGAGAGTCGCGGGCAGAAAGATGTTCGCACCCTCCCACACCAGCAGCGTGGCGGCGGGAATGATCGGATTGCGCCAGATCAGGCCCGCGACCAGGAACACGGCTCCGTAGCCAACGCAGGCGAGGACCGTTACGCCCATGTAGGCGCTGAGCGTGGAGGCTCCCGATCGCGACCAGAATTCGGTCGACTGCGCGGCCGTCAGGCTGCCGTAAACGGACCATAGCTGGAACGCAGTGCTCATTCCGAAGATGACGACAGTCGCCAGCAGTCCGGCGCAGTACTTGCCGATCAATAGAACTTCGCGGCGGATTGGAGCGAGCAGGTAGAAGTGCAGGCTCTTGTCGATCATCTCGCCGCGGAACAGGTTCATGAACACGCCGACGCAGCCGAAGAAGATGGCGAGGCGCAGGTAGAACAGCTGGAAGATGGTCGCAAAGACGGTGTTATCGTCGGTGAGCAGTCGCTGGGTTCGCACGTTCACGTTATAGAGCTGGCCCTGGCGGAAGCGGTATTCGTAGTTGGCTTTACCGTCCGAATACATCAGCACTTCGATCATCGCGTCCGGATCGCGGCGGCGGGAGCGAGGCAGATCCGGATCCATATACTTGAAGCGCGCGTACGGCCGGCCGAGGATCTCGCGGACGTCGTCCGCCGTCATCTTGATCTGGATCGCTTCGGTCTGTTCCGCTTTGATGCTGGCTAGATCGGCTGCGTGCTCGGCGCGATTCTTTTGCGCCAGCGTGTAAGCGAAGAAGAGCAGGGCGGGGGCCGCGGCCAGGATGTAGATCCACAGTCCGCGTTTGGCGAAGAAGGTCTTCTTCATTTCGAGGCGCATGATGGCGCCGATCTGGCGGGCCCAGAGTCCCCATTCAAATTGCGTCGCGCCGGTCATCGGGTGACCTCCTCGGAGCCAATCAGATATTCGTAGAGCGAGTTCACGTTGTCGTCGGCGGGCGCTACGGATTCGATATCGACTCCGTTGAGCGCAATGTGATTCAGCAGGCGATAGAAGCTGTCGGCGTCGCGCGTTTTGACGAGCACGCCGCCGCCGTCACTATGGATGCGGGCTTCGACCACGTGGTCGGTTTCAAACACGCGCGAAGCAAGCAGGGCAGGTTTGTTACAGCGAATGAGAACCTGCATCGGATGCTCGCGCATCTCTTCGCGGACGCTCTTGATCTGGCCTTCGGCGACGACGTAGCCGTTGGCGAGCAGGATCACCTGGTCGGAGATCATGTCCACTTCATGCAGGATGTGGCTCGAGACGATGACGTAGCGGCCTTCGGCGGCGAGCGAGCGGAACAGCGCGATGGTTTCCGCGCGGACCAGCGGATCGAGCCCGTTCAGCGGCTCATCGAGGATCAGCACTTTCGGGTCGTGGCTGATGGATTGCGCGAGGCGAATCCGTTGGCGCATTCCCTTGCTGTAGCCGGCAATCTTGCGTTTCGCGGCCTCGACCAGGCCGACGCGTTCGATTGCGGACCAGCTTCGCTTTTCCGCTTCGGCGTGCGTCATGCCAAAAAGGCGCAGGAACGAGTAGACGAATTGGAAGCCGGTGAGGCCTTTCGGAAACGAGTCGAATTGCGTGCAATAGCCGGCGATGCGGAAGAGTTTCTCGGGCTCGTTGGTCGAAATGCCAAGGATATTGACGGTACCTCGCGATGGCTTGATGAGGCCGGTGAGCAAGTTCATCAGCGTGGTTTTGCCGCTGCCGTTGGGGCCGACGAGGCTGGTGATTCCCGCTGGAATGGTCAGCGAGACGCGGTTGACGCCGAGGACGTCGCCGTAAAATTTGCTGACGTTATCGAACACGATGCCGGTGTCGTTCATCGAAGATCCCCACAGAACCGCGACCGTAAAGGAGCGTGAGTACATCGAATCAAATTCATCGGATCACCTCGAAAGCGCGGATCTTGCGATTGAGAAGCAAGACGCAAATGACGCAGAAACCGAGGAGCGCGGACCATGCCTCTTCGATCGAGATGCCGCTTGAGCGCGTGACGCCAAACAGGTCGCTCCAGACGATCGAGATGAGGCTGGCGGCATCGATCAGCGTCCCGGACCGCACGTGCAACACGGAATTGATGGCCGCGCCGAGTCCGGCGCCGATCCAGAAGACGCCGAGGATCAGGGCCGACGCCGCGATCCGCCACTTGACCCACGCCGACATCGCGATGGCGATCAGCGAGAGGATGGAGACCCACAGCACGGAGCCGATGACGATGCTGTTGGCGATCCACCAGTTATTCGCGGTCCACTCCCAGCCGGCGAGGCTGGCTTGAATGGCGAACAGCAGCAGGCCTGGAATCCAGGTGAGCGCGGAGAGTAGAAGGAACAGCACGCTGAACTTTCCGAGCACGTATTCCCAGCGCGAGATGGGACGGCAGAAATACAGCGGCAGGCCGTTGTTCGCGAGGTCGGGCGCAATCAGGCCGGGTCCGATCCAGGCGGTCAGGATATAGGCGAACGTGCTTTGCACGGTGAGGAAAGTGAGGAAGAAGCGTCCATTGATCTCGATGAATTTCGACGCGTCGACGTTGAAGCGCGACAGGAAGCTGAGGTTGTTCGCGAGGTAGATGAAGCCCGCGCAGCCGATGGGAAAGAAGCAGCAGGCGACCAGGAACGAGGTGAGGAAGCGCGCGCCGAAGACGCCTTTCCAGGCATAGCGCGTGATGATCAGGAAGCGGCTCCAGGCCGGAGTCAGCGTACCGGCGTAACCGCGGTAGGTTCGTTTATAGACGGCCATTCGGCACCCCCATCGGCACGGGCGGAGGAACGGCGGCAGTCTCGAGGGGGCGGTGATCCATGGCTTTGAGGAAGATGTCCTCGAGCGTGTCCCGGCGGTAGTTCAAGCGGCGCAACTGCAAGTCGCGCGCGGCGGCGAGAACATAGAGATTCTTTAAATCGATGTCGATCGGCATGACGATTTTGAGTCGGCTGGGTCCGGCGAAAACGGTTTCGCAACCAAGTCCGGCGACCGCTTCGGCGAACTCGTATTCGGCTTCAGGGGTGGCTCCGGCGAGTTCGACCTCGACGAATCGCTTGTTGGCTTTTCGCTCTTCTTCGAGATTCGAGTAGTGAACGATGCGGCCCTGCTTGAGGATCAGGACTTCCTCGCAGACCTCTTCGACATCGCGCAGCAGGTGCGAGCAGAGGACGATATTCATCTGGCCGGTTTCGCGCATTTCCTTGATGAGGCGAATCATGCGGGTGCGCGCGGCGGGGTCGAGTCCGTTGGTGGGTTCGTCGAGGATAACCAGCTTCGGCCCATGGACGATGGCTTGCGCGAGCTTTGCCATTTGCTTCATGCCGAGCGAATAGGATCCGATCGGCCGGTAGCGGGCTTCGCCGAGTCCGACATAGAAGAGCGCCTCGTGCGCGCGTTCGAGAGCGGTTTCCGCGGGCAGGCCAGAGAGTTCGGCCATCATGCGGAGGAAGGCGACGGCGCTCATCTGTCCGATGAAGGAATCGTTCTCGGGCATGTAGCCGATGAGGCGCTTGATCTCGTCGGCGTCGCGTCGGGTGTCGAGTCCAAAGATGCGGGCGGACCCGGATGTCAGGGGACAAAATCCGAGCAGCGAATTAATCAGGGTCGACTTACCGGCTCCATTTGGGCCTAGCAATCCGATGGTGCGGCCGCGCAGAGTGGCCGACAGTTGCCGCAGAATGTCCCGTTCGCCGAGGCGTACAGATAAATTCTGCAATTCGATGACTACATCAGTCATTCATTGAGCTCCGTACAAAAGGATACGGCACCCGGGATCACCGGGTGCCGTAAAACTTCGCGAATTGTCAAAAAAGATTCGCGCTTACTGTTTCTCCGCGGCTGCTTTCGTCTTCGCCGCAAGATTCGGCAGGCGGAAGGCATTGCCGATCATCATCGGCATCGCTTTCCCGGTAAGCAGGGCGTCGAGATTCATGCCGAAGAAGCTGCCGGATGAAGCGACGATGATGCGATCCGTTTCGCCGTACGCATAGATGAGACTCGGCCCGCGATTCGCGGTGAGGCCCGAGGCGGCTTCCTGCTGTTCGGGTGTCAGGATACCGGTAGACTTCAGTTGATCGACCACCGCTCCGAGCGCGGGGGCGAAGTTCTGATAGGCGATCGCCGAGAAGTTCGACGGACCGCTCTTCGGAAGCTGGGCGCGGAAGGCCTGCGAATGCGTCAGGGTGTTGCCGGTGGCGCGATTTTGCAGCGTCAGGCTGAGGTTTTCCTTCGAGGGTCCGGCCACGAGGTAGCCGTCGACGAAGGTATAAACGGCCTGCGTCGGAAGCTGCGGCGTCGAGAGCGTGTAGTAGGTTTGCGCGCCGGACTGTTCCTTGGTGAGCTGCACGGCGACCTTGCCCTGGCTTTCGCGATTGAGCGCGGCGATCATTTGCTCGATGCTCCATTCGAGGCGCGACTGATTATAGACTTCGCAGACCACTTTCCAGGCCGGCGGAACCAGCGAGCCATCGAGCGCGATGGTGAGTTCGCCGCCAAGCGAATTGGCGATGTCGGCTTGCAGATCGACGCCGGTTTTCGTGCGGAATTCCGCGAGCACCTGCTGGACTTTCACGGCGTCTTCTCCGGTAAGCTGCGCGATGATGTCGTTGAACGCGGCGCCGGGATTCTTGATGACGACCGACGTCGCGAAGGTGGCGGCCGGCGAAACGAATTCGAGCGAGCCCATCGGCGCGGGAGCCGCGAGCCAGGAAACCATGCCTTTGCGATCTCCGTTGAAGCTCAGCGTGGCCCGATTTTCCGTGGTGCCGCCGACATCGTGACGCTCGACGACCAGATACTTTCCGTTATCGATGCCGGTCATCTGCGCGATGCGGTTGGCGGGTCCGCGCTGGGCGTCCAGGTTCCGTGTTGAATGGCTGAGGATTTGTTCGAGGTCCGCGGCGAAGAGCCAGTTGGCACCGTTTGCGTAAGCCTCGGCGATCCGTTTTCCGAATGCCGATTGCGCGAAGTTGCCGATGCGTGCAGCCGGGATCTGCGCGCTACCAGAAACAGTGACGAGGTTGCCGCTGATCCGGACGTTCGGGAGTCCTTGCTGCCCGGCCAATTTCGCCATACCCATTTGCTGGTCGATAAAGCTCTGCAAGCCCGGCTTGCGGACTTCGGCGAGGATCATCGGCTCACGGATTCCGGTCGCGCCGGAGGGCGCGGCGATCACGACTTCATCGCCAAGGAATTCGCTGAGTGCGCGAACACGATCGACGGCCAGGCGGAGCTGCTTCGACTGCGATTCATTCCACCATTCGCGAAGAACCTGGCTTTCCTGCACGCGGTCCTCGAACATCCTGGTCGCTTGCGCGAGAGTGGATCCGAGATTCGGAATCGCGACGTAGAGAGCGGTCTCTTCAGGCAGGTACTGCGCGAGGCGCGCTTCGTAGCGCATGGTCGGACCGGGCAGCGCGGCGAGTTTCTTTTCGATGCGGGCGAATTCGCCGAGCAGTGAAACATACTTCGCCTGATCGCGGCTCCAGGCCACGTCGGCGGCGACACCAGGCTTGTCGAGATTGGGGCTGCTGGCGGATTGATCGCCGCGATGGAGCAACTGCGTGGCGTTGTCGCCGTCCACCTTCACTTCGCCTTCGACGACCGAGACGCGCGTTCCTTTCAGGCCGCGGCTGACGGCGAAGATGGTTCCCTTGACGGTGACCAGATTGTCGGCGGTCGCGACCGCGAGGCGGACTGGCATGCCGAGGAACGAGCCGCGCTGCTTGGCGGCCTGCACGATGATGTTGCCGCGGTTCAGATGGATGGTGGACCCACGCCACCCGCGCGATACAGAAAGCTCGGCGCGCTCGTTGACTTCGACCAGCGAGCCGTCGTTCAGCCGCAGCACCGCGGTCGAACCCTTGGCGGTGCGGACTTCGTCGCGCTCATTGAGGTCCTGCCCGGTGGCAACCAGAACGGCTTCGCCGCCGGTCAGGCGGTACATCGATCCGTTGATGGAGGCGATGGTGGCGCGGGTTCCGGTGGGCGCGATCTTGCCGCTCGTGACGCCGGTGACAATTCCGATAGTGAGCGCGGCGGCAATCGCCATGGTCCACTTCACGGTTGGCGTGAAGCGCGGCTTCATCGTGACGACGCGCTGGCTGGGCTTTTCCGATTCGCCATCGCGGCTGACCATCAACGCGTGACGACAGTCCACGCAGGAATGGAAGTGGTCTTCGAGCAACATCACGCGCTCTTCAGACAGGCTGCTTTTCAGATTCACGTAGGCGGGAATCAGCGCCTGGAAGTCCGAACACGACGCCAGGCGGACCGGCATGACGGTGACGTTCGACGCGGGAGTCTTCAGCACTTGCGCGCGGACGCGGTCCGCTGCCTGGGCGACGATCGCGTCGCTGACCGGTTCGTTCCGGATTTCAGAAAGGAGATGATCGAATTCCTGGTTATTCATGACGTTTTCCTTTAACCCTTAACCCTTAACCCTTAACCCTTAACCCTTTTGCGTCCGGTTGGCTTTGATCCAGTTCTGCAATTGCCGGCGTGCGCGATGCACGGTGACGGCGACAAAGATGGGGCTCATCGCGAGCATCTTGCCGATCTCCTGATTCGAATGTCCTTCGAAAAATCGGAGCGCAAAGACTTCGGCGAGTTTGGGGGGCAGCGTGGCGAGGGCACGCCGAAGTTCGTCGCGGAGCTCGCGGAGTTCGGTGCAGGCGGCGCTCGACGGCATGTCTTCGACGGACAGAGAATCGTTATCCCGCCGGGCGCGGACCACGTCGAGCGAAGCGTTTACGGCGGCGCGGCGAAGGTAGCTTTCCGGTTTCTCAATATCGGGGGCGTCGGTCCGCTTGACCATTCGCAGGAAGACCGTTTGCAGGACGTCTTCGGCGTCGCTGGCGCTGCCGGTGACGCGGTACGCGGTCCGGAACACCATGGAGTGGTGATCTTCGAACAGGCGCGCAAGATTCTGCGGGGAGTCGGGTACAAGCCGTGCGCCGGGCGAGGACATAATGGCGGTCGGGACCTCTCGGATTGCGAGCATCACCTGGTTGGCCTCTCCGTCCTAAGAGGGATTGGCGCAGCCTCCTCAGTTGATTTCAGGCCTCTTACCGCCTGATTCACAACTAAAGACTGGAGTGCAGCCCCGATTATTACAAACAAGATTATGAATGTTCGGGGCCGCACCACGCTCGCCGGAGAGGTAGATTCTCCGGAAAGACCGGGTGCCGCGATCTCGAGTAGGTACGAGTTCGGGCGCGATATTGGTTCGGTTTACTTGATGCGCCGACGGAAGGCGTTGCGAATGCGCAGCAGCCGCACGCGGATACTGGCGGTGGCAAGTCCCAGGCGGACGGCGATCTCCTCGGCGGTTTTGCCGTGCAGGTAGTGCTCCTCGACGAGCGCGCGTTCCTGATCGGTGAGGTGGCGCATGGCGTCGCGCGCCTCGATGGGATGCAGATCCATGTGATAGCTACCGGAATTGTCGGTGAGCATTTCGGGCGCGGCGCGGCGGAAATTACTCCAGAACATGTTCCGCGCGATACTGTTTACCCACCACTGCACCAGCGCCGGATCTTTCAGCTGGTTGCGATGCTCCCAACCCTTTACCCACGCTGCCTGCGCAATCTCTTCGGCTTGGTCGGAGGGAGCTCCGCGCGAGACCAGAAACCTTTGCGTGACCGGGAAGCCGTCACGAAAAGCTCCGGCATAGAATTCAGGAGCCATCGGCGATGGTGTCGTCGAGAAGGCAGACATTTCAAAGCAGAAGAGCACGTGTAGTACCGAAGTACCGAGACACGTATCTGGTGCTGGTCTATGCACTTGTTCTGGGATACAAGTCTGGTACTAGGGTCGCGAATTTACCGACAGGAAAGTTTTGCTGGGAACTTTTTTCTACAGCTCTGTTCACTTGAAGATCGCGCCCGCAACGGGAACGTTCCACCAGGGAATACAGGGTTGGTCGCGATTTGGGAGCAGGAAAGTTACTTACGCTGGTTGATCGGCCGGTTGGAGTTTTCGGGCAAGGGGCTAAGGGCGCGCACTGCAGTCGCGTATACGATTTCGGCGCTCTGGGGCTGGGCGAACTTCATCTCGATGCCGTTGTCCATGAGCTGCGCGCCGGTCATCGTGAGGACTCGCGGGTCGTCCTGAAAATGCACGCTATAGCTGTTGCCGGGCTTCAAACCTTTCAAACGCAGCGTGTACTGATCGCTGTCGGCGCTTTCGCGGGTGACGATCGTGATGGCCCTGTCGGCGGATTCGAGGTAGCTTTCGATGGCGTCGTAGCCACCTGCCGCCGGAGCCTGAAGATGATAGGTTTTCCCGTCGCGGATCGCCGACCGATTCTGCTTGTAGATGGCGATTTCGCTGGCCGCGAGGGCGCTGGCTTCGACAGAGATCTCGCCCATGCGATTCATCAGGTGCCAGGGTCCGCCGAACATGTAACTGCGGGTAGCGTAGGTGTCGGTGAGGTCCTCGGGCATGTAACAGTCGGCGAAACGGGATGGAAAGGGATACGTGGCTCCGAAAACAGCCTTGCGGGATCCGAACGCGCCGGAGGCATCGTTGGTGATGGACGTGACGTAGAACTTGACCATATTGAAGGTCATCATTCCGCCGCCGTTTTCGCAGTTCTCCCAAAGGACACTAGGGCGCTGGCGCTGCACTTCGGCCAGCACGGCGTTGACTCCGTCCACGGCATTCGAGTAGTTGCTGTCGTTCGGATTGTGGGTGTGAGTGGTCTTGGTGCAACGCTTGACCATGTTCTGGCCATCCTGCAGGATCCAGTCCACCTTGTACTCGTCGATCATGCGGACCGCCTCGCCGATGACCCAAGCGCGAGTGGGCGCATTCGACAGGCACAGCGAGGAAGCGCCGAAGTATCCATACGTCTCGCTCGAAGTCCAATCCGGGTTGGCAGCCAGCACGGGTGAATTAGAAGCGGCTTCGGCGAAGGCGAAATGCAGGCCGAACTTCATGCCGAGCGAGTGGACGTAATCGGAAAAGGCTCGCATGCCGCTGGGGAATTTCGTCCGGTCGGTGTGCCACTCGCCGATCTGCTTGGCCCATCCGAGGTCGATGATGAAGAGCTCGACGCCGAGGCTGGCCGCGCGTTTGGCGGCATCGACCATGGACGGTTCACTGAGGTCCGAGCCGTACGCCCAGCTATCGAAACTGACGTAGGGAAACTGGTTGCCGCCGGGCAGCGGCTGCGCCAAATAGGTTTCGGCGAAGCGCTGGGTGCGGAATCCGGCTTCGTCGAAGTCGCCGCTGAAGACGCCCAAAAACGCCCACGGTGAAGTGAAGGCCTCGGTGGAGGCGACCGGATGAAAGATTTCAGCTAAGGGGGCCGCGATACTCAGGCTTTGGGCATTCAGATCCTGGCGCAGCGCGCCGTCCACGCGGCCGTCGAATTCCCAGCCTCCGAACAATCCAAAACCATTCGGATCGGCAACGGCGAACCAGCCGCAATCCTGGCCAGCGGCCCCGGATTGCACCAGTTCCGCCGTCCCGCTTGGATTGAGCTGCACCTGGACGGTTTCAAACTGGGTTGGCTTCGGAAGGTAGCCCCACTGCCGGACGTGAAAGGCGGTCAGGGGCGCGCTCTCCTGGACAAGATCGTAGGGGAGAAGGTCCAGGGCGCGGATGGAGGCGGAGGACGTCCCCAGGTTTGTAACGGTGACTCTATGACGGATCACCGGCTGGCCTTCGTACATCACGATTTCAAGAAGCAGCTGAATCTGCCCCGTCGCTTCGAGGAGCTCGATGTGTTCGGTGCAGCTACTGGCGTCGCAGCTCTGATAGTGCGGACCCAGGCTCCAGCTAGTGGTTCCGTCGACGGTCATCTGGTCGAGTTTGAGACGGAAGGGAGCCGAGGCGGGTCCGGCTGTCCAGGTTCGACCCGATGCGCTGTCGCGGATCCGTTCCAGGACGAAAGTCGTTTGCGGCGTCACGCGGAAGTCCGCTTCGAGGACGCCGTTCGAGAAATGCCAGCGCTTGGCCGCGCTGTCGAAGGCGATATCGACCGAAGCGAGCGCGAGGGTACAGAAGACGTTCGCGAGTACAACTAGACTGCCTAGTTTCCGCAAGCTGATCCAATCCCTTTCCGCGACGGCCAATCTATTTTCAACCCCGTGCATCCGCAAAGGTTGCGTGCAAAAAAACCCGCTCTCTTGTCTCCGCGTAATTTCTAATCGGCCGGGGTCACGATTTCAAATGAATTTGTAGCACAACAATTCTTATTTTCAATAAGAAAAGCTTCTATCTATCTGCGCGCTCCTGGCTTCAGATGAGATTTCGACGGCTATGGTTGCGTTACGTGTTACAAGAAGACAGAGGAACATACACAGTGACTGAAAAGGGGCATGCCCCGGCGGATGAGCGTCCGACGGCGCGGATCTCACAAGCGGGAGACGGCCGTTTTATCGCCATCGTTCCAAGCGGACACGCGCAG
Organism: Bryobacterales bacterium; assembly: GCA_038210135.1. Lineage (GTDB taxonomy): Bacteria > Acidobacteriota > Terriglobia > Bryobacterales > Bryobacteraceae > JBBQWZ01. The sequence continues at coordinate 35,078 of JBBQWZ010000048.1, read as the reverse complement.
GTGATCACCAAGAACGGCAACGAACTAGGAGCGGCGACTCCCATGGAATTGCTGTTGATCGCGGTCGGGACCTGTACGGCGATCGATGTCGAATCGATCCTGGCGAAGAAGCGCGAGAAGGTGACCGATTACAAAGTCGAGGTGCACGGCGACCGGCGCACGGAATATCCGATGAGCTTCACGAAGATTTATGTGAAGCACATCCTGCGAGGGCATCATCTAAGCGAAGAAGCCGTCCAGCGCGCCATCGAGCTGTCGGACGAGAAATATTGCAGCGTGGCTGCGACCTTGCGGCCAACGGCCGAGATCATTTCGTCCTACGTCATCGAAGAGGAACCCGCGGCTTAGGATTTCTGTTTGCCTGAAAGCGTATTTCTGACCGCCGAATGGCGCTACCTGGCGATGCTGAATTACCAGGTGGATCCGGCGTTGCTGCGGGCGCTGGTTCCGGCGGGCACGGAGCTGGATGCGCACGACGGGCGTGTCTTCGTCAGCCTGGTGGGCTTCCGCTTTCTGCGGACGCGGGTGAAGCGCGTTCCGATTCCGTTCCATCAGGACTTCGACGAAGTCAACCTGCGGTTTTACGTCCGCCGCGTGGCGGGCGGCGAAGTCCGGCGCGGAGTCGTGTTCATTCGCGAGATCGTGCCGAAGTTCGCGATTGCGGCGGTGGCGCGGATCGTCTACAACGAGAAATACGTCAGCCGTCCGATGTTCCATTCGATCGTGGATCAGCCGGCGGGAGTCGCGGTTGAATACGGCTGGAAGGAGCGGGGCCTCGAGAACCGAATGCGGATCGAGTGTTCCGGTGCGGCGCAGTTTCCGACGGAAGGGTCGGTCGAGCAGTTCATTACGGAGCACTACTGGGGCTATGCGTCGGGACGCCGCGGCGGAGCCAACGAGTATCAGGTGGAGCATCCGCAGTGGCGTTTGTGGACGGCGGATCGGGCGGAGTTTTCGGGCGACACGACGAGCTCGTATGGTGCCGATTTGGCGAAGGTGCTGACGCGCCCGGCGGATTCGGCATTGTTGGCTGACGGCTCGCCGGTGATCGTGCGTTCCGGCGTCGGGCTTGTGGCGGGCCATTAGCGAAGCGCGACGACCCGGACAAATAAATAAGAGCAGCTACGGAGCGCCAATCGCTTGCCGTGGGTCTAAACTCGGAGAAAAGGAAGAAGCATGTCAAACTTCGCGTATGCCCGATTTGAAGAACGAGCCGGTCAGCTGTTTCGTTACGATACCCGAATTTACCTCAGTGATGATCTGGAACAATTCGAAGCGGGCGGAAAATGCGTCGGCGCGGTAGTGGGCAAAAATCCCGGTTCTGCAAGACCAAAGTTGACTGATGGTCGATGGGCCCGTCTCGATTTGGCCGGGGATAAAATGCTTCCTTCGGTTCGCAATCGGTTCGTTGAGGCGTATCGCCGAGCCCAGAAGCCGATACCTGCCGATGCCTACGTGCAGGTGTGGAACCTCTTCTACCTAGTAAATAACAATGACGATCAGGCATGCTCGGCCTTAAGATCGCTCCCCAACTTGGTTGTTTGTCCGTCCGAGGCCATTAAGCCCAAAGTCGTATGGTTCGCCTGGGGCCGTATTCCGCAACCAGAGCACCGAGAGCTTCTCAATCGGCTCAAAGGTAGATTCCTGTTGCAAGGTCATGAGGATGTATTCTTCTTCGGGAATGCAAACAGCGGCTCTTACGATCTAGCTTCAGCCAAGATTCAAAATGGACTGCCTTCGACTAGCGATTTCGTTAAGCATTCGCAAGGTATTCCGAAATCGCCCGTGGTTGATCGCCTCGTGCAATCGTTTTCAAGGCAACGATGACTGCTTTCGCGCCTCGGTGAAATCAATATTTCGGCACGGACGGATCGACGGTATCGCTCCAAGCGAGGATGCCGCCGGCCATATTGCGGACGCGCTTGAAGCCGGACTGCTTCAGGAGTTCGACCGCCTTCGCGCTGCGCATTCCGGATTTGCAATGCGCGATGATCTCGTTTGCACCGGTCAGTTCGTGCATGCGCTTGGCGAGGTCGCCGAGCGGAATCAGCGTCGAGCCAGGGATCTTCGCGATCTGGTATTCGTGCGGCTCACGGACATCGAGCAGCAGGAAATCGGCATGCTGGTCGAGCATGGCCTTCACTTCTTTGGCGGTGACATCCGTGCTAGAAGTAGTCGGCGCTTCCGGCACAATTCCGCAGAACTGCTGGTAGTCGATGAGTGCGGTGATGGTGCGGTTGGGTCCGCAGATGGGGCATTCGGGATTCTTGCGGAGCTTCAGCTCGCGGAAGCGCATGGCGAGGGCGTCATAGAGCAGCAGGCGTCCGATCAGCGGTTCGCCGGTGCCTAGAATCAGCTTCACGGCTTCGGTCGCCTGGACGATGCCGATCAGGCCGGGCAGGATCCCGAGGACTCCGCCTTCGGCGCAACTGGGGACCAGGCCGGGAGGCGGCGGCTCCGGATAGAGGCAGCGATAGCAGGGTCCGTTTTCGGTAGCGAAGACGCTGGCCTGGCCTTCAAAACGGAAGATCGACCCGTACACGTTGGGCTTGTTGAGCAGGACGCAGGCGTCGTTGACAAGATAGCGAGTCGGAAAGTTGTCGGTGCCATCGACGACGATGTCGTAATCCTTGATGATGTCGAGGGCGTTCTCGCTGGTGAGGGCGACCTCGTGCTTGACGATCTCGACGTTGGGATTGATGTCGGCCATGCGATCGGCGGCGGAATCGATCTTGGGGCGTCCGACGTCCTTGGTGCCGTGGATCACCTGGCGCTGGAGGTTGGTGAAGTCGACCACGTCGAAGTCCACGATACCGATCTTGCCGATGCCGACGGCGGCGAGGTAGAGGCCGAGGGGCGCTCCGAGTCCGCCGGTTCCGACCAGGAGGACTTTGGCTTGTTTGAGCTTCAGCTGGCCGTCCATGGCCACTTCGGGCATGATCAGGTGGCGCGAGTAGCGAAGGATTTCTTCCTTCGACAGGGTGACTTCGGTCTTGGTTTCGGTCATTTGGTTTGGGTCCTGGATTGGGAGCTGTCCGATTTGCGGTCTGCTTCCGACGGGTCGCTGCGCGCCACTTTGGTGGCGGCTCGGATTTGGCCGCTTTTATCTTGCGTTTGCGATTTCAGGCGGAGTCCCGTCGCTTACGCTCCGGGTTCAAGCCCCGGGACTGCTACTTCCGCGGGACTGCTGCTTCCGCCGGCGATGGAGGGGACGATCGACACGGTATCGCCGTCCTTCACCGGTGTGTCGGACTTGCTCATGTAACGGATGTCTTCGTCGTTGACGTAGACGTTGACGAAGCTGCGGAGGCGGCCGTCGTCGGTGTATAGATGCTTTTTCAGGTCGGCGTACTGGCTGGTCAGCGTGCCGAGGACCTGGCCGACGGTGGTGCCGGCGATCTCAATCGAGTCCTTCTTGTCGGCGTACTGGCGGAGCGGCGTGGGGATCAAAATCTTTGCCATGTTCGTTTGTCTCGTGTCCTAGTTTAGTAGCTTAGTTCTTCTTTTACCGCTTCGGTCTGATCGAGGTTCGGCTGAAAGGCGTTGGCGTGGTCGAACTTGGCCGCCTTCACTGACATAACGATGTGCGGCACCCAGGGGACGCAGTTGGCGAGGTCGGTTTTCGAGAAGTAGGCGTCGCAATCGGGGTGCGAATGGAACGTGCCGAGGAATTCGAGGCCCTTGGCGCGCGCCGCTTCGTCTGCGGCGCGGAGTTCGGCGGGATCCATTTCGAACCGGTCTTCCTGGGCGCCCTCGTAGGCGTTCCGCATCGGAATGGCTTCGGCGACCAGGCGGTTGTCACCGTCGAGGGTGCCGACCAGGATTCCGCAGCACTCATTGGGGAAGTGCGACTCTGCGTGCGCGACCATGATTTTCCAGGCGGTGGGGGCGACTTTGATCATTTTCGAAGGGGTGGCGATCGGAAGGTCCCCGCGCTTACGCTTGGGGTTCAGTCCAACGGTACATTATTAGTCGTTCCAGAAGGGCTCGCTGAGGTACTTTTCGGCTCCGTCGCAGAGGACGGTGACGATGTAGCCGCGCTTGCCCTGGGCGACCAGATTTGAGGCGACTTTGCGGGCGGCGACGAGGTTCGCGCCGGAGGAGATGCCGACCAGGACGCCTTCTTCGTGGGCCATGCGGCGGGTCATTTCGTAGGCCTCCTCGGTCTCGATCCAGACGTTCTCGTCGGCTAGCTTTTCGTCGTAGATTCCGGGGACGATGGCGGTGGGCATGTGCTTGAGGCCCTCGAGTCCATGGAAGCCGGAAGAGGGTTGGGCGGAGATGCACTGGATCCATGGAGCATCGCGTTTGAAGCGGCGCGAGTTGCCCATAAAGGTTCCCGAGGTCCCCATGGAGGCGACAAAATGCGTCAAATCGCCGGAGGTCTGGGCCAGAATTTCGAGCGCCGTACCGTCAAAGTGAGCCTTCCAGTTTGCAGGGTTATTGTATTGATCCGGATAGAAATACGCGTCAGGATTGGCCTCGTAGATCTTACGGCAAAGCAGGATGGCTCCGTCGGAACCCTGGTCGGCTTCGGAGAACACCATTTCAGCTCCGTAGGCTTTGAGGATGGCCTTCCGCTCAAAAGATGCGTTGGCGGGGAGGACCAGTTTGACCTTGTAGCCGCGGGCGGCTCCGACCATGGCGTAGGCGATTCCGGTGTTGCCGGAGGTGGCGTCGAGGACGGTGCGGGAGGGGGTCAGGCGGCCGGTCCGCTCGCCGTCGAGAATCATGTTGAGGCCAGCGCGATCCTTGACAGATCCACCGGGGTTGAAGAATTCCGCCTTGCCGTAAATCTCAACGCCTGCATACTCTTCCGAAACTTTCTTCAAGTGAATCAGAGGGGTATTACCGACCTGGTCGAGCAGGGAACTGGCCCTCGCGGGTACGGGTCGGGGGGCTGCGATGAGAGTGGACATGAGTTCGCTTTGATCGAGTATATAGCAACAGGTTGCGAATCGTACCATTCCCGGTCAAGAAAAGGTGCAATGGCGATCCGGCCAGTTGTTAGAAGGTGAAAGTGGGTGATTGGATGCAAGAAGTTGGGGTTTGGGGATTGGCGGATGTCTCGTGGCTTTGATTTTGCACAGGCCGGAGGCCTATGCCACTTTGATTTTGCACAGGCCGGAGGCCTATGCCACTTTGATTTTGCACAGGCCGGAGGCCTATGCCACTTTGATTTTGTACAGGCCGGAGGCCTATGCCACTTTGATTTTGCACAGGCCGGAGGCCTATGCCACTTTCATTTAGTACACAGGCCGGAGGCCTATGCCACGATATTAGGATGGAATCTTTTGCACCGCAGATTGCGCCGGAAGTGTGGGCGCGGTTTCCTGAGTACCGGGCTTTAAGTGTTGTGATTCGCGGATATGAGCCGGAGCATGCGGTGGAAGCGCCGAGTGGAGGGCCCGCGGCTTGGATGGATGCGCATGTGTCGGCCTGGCACGAGGCGTTCAAGGGATTCGGGGCGAACCCGAAGCGGACGGCGCCGTCGTTTGACGCGTTGGTGAAGCGGTACCGGAAGGACGGGCTGCCTACGATCCATCCGCTAGTCGATTGCTATAACGCTTTGAGCGTGCACTATGGGGCTCCGTTTGGGGGCGAGGATATTGATTGCTACAGCGGGGTGCCGCGGCTGGTTCTGGCCGATGGGACGGAGGGCTTCGATACGTCGAAGGATGGTCAGCCGGTGGTAGAGCATCCGGAGGCGGGCGAGGTGATTTGGCGGGACGATGTTGGCGTGACTTGCCGGCGATGGAACTGGCGGCAGTGCAAGCGGACGGCGATCACGGAGTCGTCGCGGAATTTGTGGTTCGTGATCGACCGGCTGCCTCCGATGCGGGTCGAAGATCTGGAAGCGGCGGGCGCGGCGCTGGTAGGGGCGCTGGTGGCGGCGAGTCCGCGAGCTGCGGCGTCGATTGCGTTGCTGGCGCCTTAGGCCGGAGTTCTGCGCCGACGCTGAGAGCACTTACTGCGCTCGGGCTTCGCCCTCGCTTCGTGCGCGCCTCGATGGCTTGGAGCTTCCGCTCACGTTCGATTGGTGTCGGGCTTCCACCAGAAATGCCAGGCTGTGGCTAGAAGCGCCAAGGGCAGGGGCGCCATTGCGTAGTTGAAGAGCGACGGGTGGGTGACCAGGCCGGCGAGTCCGACTATCGACACGGCCAGGTAGACCCAGGCGAGGATTCTTGGCAGAATTCCTCGCTCGGCGAAATAGACTTTGGTGAGGATTCCGATGGCTAGAAATGCCGCGGCCCACTTGGCGTAGCTGGCGTAGCGCATTCCGTCGATGGTGGCTTGGGTGGTGAGGCTGAGAGGCGTCGCGCAGACGCGCAGGATGTAGATGTTCTCTACGATGTCGAGCAGGGGAGCGGCTACGGCGACGGCTAGCGCGGCGTTGCCCCAGAGCGGATCGCGCTTCCTGAGGATGAGCGCGAGAGCAACGAAAGTGAGTCCGTAGCCGGTGAGGAATGCGAAATCCTGGATGGTTTTGAGGCGCATCGTAACGCGGTCCGCAGAGGGGTGCGGTCCGAGGATCATGTCCACTTCCTCGATGTTTTTGGCGACTTCGATGGCGAGGACGGGGGAGCCGAGGTTGCGGGGGACGATGACGCTGCTGGTGAACTTGGGCGGTCCTAGCATGACGCCGATTACTACGATTTGGAAGAGGGCGAGTAGGGCGATGCGGCGGTTGGAGATCATGCTGCGCATCCCGGGTTGCGTGCAATAAGGGGTCCGCTCCCTGACGGTCGCGGTTCGGTGCTGAAGGGGTCAGCGTGGATGCCCCCTCCCTTACGGTCGGGCTTCATGCCGCAACCGCGTCCCGGGGATCTTAATCCTCCGAGCATTTAGCCGAGCAGCTTTGCGGCGTCCTGCGCAAAGTAGGTGAGGATAAAGTCGGCTCCGGCTCGGCGGATGCTGGTTAGGGTCTCTAAGATCGCGCGGTCGAGGTCGATCCAGCCTCTTTGCGCGGCGGCGACGATCATGCTGAATTCGCCGGAGACCTGGTAGGCTCCGATGGGCACGGGGAATTTTTCGCGAGCCTGCCAGATGAGGTCGAGATAGGCGAGGGCCGGTTTCACCATCAGCATGTCGGCGCCTTCTTCGAGGTCGAGCGCCATTTCGTGCATCGCTTCGCGTCGATTCGCCGGGTCCATCTGATAGCTGCGGCGGTCTCCGAATTGCGGCGTGGATTCGGCGGCTTCGCGGAAGGGTCCGTAGAAGACGCTGGCGAACTTGGCGGCGTAACTGAGAATCGGCGTGTTCGAAAAACCCTGGAAGTCGAGGGCGGCCCGGATGGCACCGACGCGGCCGTCCATCATGTCGGAGGGCGCGACGATGTCGGCTCCGGCGCGGGCATGGCTAACGGCGGATTTCGCCAGCCATTCGAGCGTGGTGTCGTTTTCGACGTCGGCCTTGTCGCCGGTTCCGACTACTTTGCCGCAGTGTCCGTGGCTGGTGTATTCGCAGTTGCAGACGTCGGTCATAACGACCAGCTTCGAACTGGTTCGCTTGATTGCGCGGACGGCGTTCTGCACGATTCCGTCGTCGTCGTAAGCTCCGGAAGCGATTTCGTCTTTCTCTTCGGGGATGCCGAATAAGATGACGGAGCCGACGCCGAGCGCTTCCGCGGAGGCGCACTCCTTCAGCAGTTCGTCGATCGAGAGCTGGTAGTTCCCCGGCATGGAGGAGATTTCTTTACGTTTGCCTTCGCCTGCGACGACGAACAGGGGGAGGCAGAATTGCGCGGGCTCGAGATGCGTTTCGCGGACGAGACTGCGCATCGAGGCGGAAACACGGAGCCGACGTTTGCGGTGGATTGGAAAGGCCATGACCTTCCTCATTCTGTCAGAAGGTCATGGCTGAAGGGACGGCCCGGACAGCAGCCGAAGGGAAGGGAGACTAGGCGGGATTGGTAGCGGTACCTGGCTGGTTGCTGCTGTACAGGTCGAAATCAATTCCTAAGGGGCGGCCTTTGCGCGCGTCGAAACGGCGCTTCGGCGGCGGTTCTCCGGCTTCGCGATCGGACCAGCGGAGGGCGGCCCTCACGTGGGCGACGGCGGCGGCGAGTCCGGTGGTGTGTGGCTTGGCAACGGGGGCGACGGGTTCGGGCATTGCGGCGCGTTGTTCGATGATGGGCTCGGCCATTTGTGTTTCGGGGTGTCCTTCGAGGGCAGCCTCGGTTTCGAAGGCGGGCTGCGGGCGCAGGGTGGTGGCGGCAGCGGCGGCACGGAAGATGGACTCGGCTTGCTCGAGCATTTCGAGCGAGGCGGTGTCGATATCGACGAAGGGTTCGAGGACGACGTCGTGGGTGGGCGGTCCGGCCCATTCGAGCCAGATGTGGCAGTCGCCGAAGAAGACTCCGCGACTGCGGCGTTCGCTCAAAGAAGCGCGGGCGTTGCGGAGGAGATCGCGATCGAGAACGGTGCCGAGTAGCTCGCCGGCCGCGCCGGCGGAAGTAACGAAGAGGCGATCGCCGCGGCGGATGCCAGGGCAGTCGCCAGTTTCAAGGACGGTGGCCACGACGGCTTCACGGGCCGCGAGCTGGCATTCGTCCAGAAATTCGAGCGTTCGCCGATCGCGCTCGAGGTTGTCGGGTTCGTCAAAGCAAACTCTCGGCGGCGCTCCGTCGATCCCGCCACGCGAATCCTGAATACAAGTAATCACTTAAGCCTCCAGCTATGGGAAGTACATCGTCGAGCATTACTGCGGAGGGAAGGGTACTGGGGCAATTTTCTGAAGGCGTAGGGGGAAGAGCCTAGAGCGGAGATCAGGCTGCGATGACGCGGCTGCGGCGTTCGAAAAGCAGGGTATCGCGCCACACGCCATCGCGTTGGGCGATGCGTTCGCGGCGGCCGACGAGACGGAATCCGGCTTTCTCGTGGATACGGATGCTGGCGAAGTTCTCCGGGAAGATGACGGCTTGCAGCATCCAGATGCAATTGCGTTCGGTTTCGTGGACCAGGGCGTCGAGCAATTGCGATCCGATACCGTGGCCTTGCGCGGCGGGAGCGACGTAGATGCTGATTTCGACGACGCCTCGATAGCAATCGCGGGCGGAAACGGGCAGGCAAGCGGCCCAGCCAAGGACGCTGGTGTCTACCGCGACGAGCCGGCAGTCCTTGAGGTGCGCGGCGTCCCATGCTTGCCCAATGGGTAGTTCGGTGGTGAAGGTGGCGTACCCAGTGTCGATGCCTTGTTGATAGATGTCGCGGACCTGCGGCCAGTGTTCGGGAAGCAGAGGCTCGATCGCGACGGGCATGGAGTTTTCAGGGTAGCGCGGTCGGGAACGATTGCGGATTCCTTATCGCCCTCAGCGATAAGTCACGGGCAGCATCATGGCGTTCGAGGCAGAGTGCGACCACGCGCTTTAGTTGGTGCGGTATGCCGCCGCGCTATCCTAAGATTTACATCCATGCCATTTGCCTCCATTCCAGAGGCGATCGAAGAGCTCCGCGCGGGCCGCATGATCGTCGTCGTTGACGATGAGGACCGCGAGAACGAAGGCGATTTGACGATCGCCGCGGAAAAGATCACTCCGGAAGCTATCAATTTCATGGCCCGCCATGGGCGCGGTTTGATTTGCCTGGCGTTGAGTCCGGAGCGCTGCGACGTTCTGGATCTGCCGCCGATTTCGCGCGTGAATACGTCGCGATTCGGGACCGCATTCTGCGAGTCGATTGAAGCGGCGGAGGGTGTGACCACCGGAATTTCCGCGGCGGACCGGGCGCACACGATCCAAGTAGCGATTCATCCGAAATCGAATGCGCGGGACTTGGCGCGTCCGGGACACGTGTTTCCGCTGCGGGCGCGCGAGGGCGGCGTGCTGGTTCGGGCCGGTCAGACGGAAGCCGCGGTGGACCTGGCGAGGCTTGCCGGTTTGCAGCCGGGCGGCGTGATTTGCGAAGTGATGAACGAGGACGGGACCATGTCCCGCGTTCCGCAACTGACCACGTTCTGCCGCGAGCACGGCTTAAAGATGATCACGGTCGAAGCGTTAATCAAACATCGGCTGCATACGGAACGCTTCATCCGGCGCGCTTCGGTTTCCTGCCTGCGGACCGAGTTCGGCGATTTCAAGACGGTGACGTTCGAGAGCACGATTACGAACGAGACGCATCTGGCACTGGTGTTCGGCGAGGTGACGGGCAAGCCGAACATGCTGGTGAGGATGCATGCACGGTGCGTTTCAGGCGATGTGTTTGGATCGACGGAATGCGACTGCGGCGCGATGCTGAAGGCGTCCTTGCAGCAGATTGCGGCCAATGGAGAGGGCGTGCTGGTGTATCTGCATCAGACCGGCCCGCATATGCGGATCCACGGACCGTCGGCGGATCAGGCTCCGCGCTTGCAGCATGAGGTCGGGATCGGGGCGCAGATTCTGAGTGAATTAGGGCTTTCGACGATCCGGCTGCTGACCAATCATCCGCGCAAGATCGTTGGCCTGGAGCCTTTCGGGATCACGATCCTGGATCAGATTCCGGTCGCGGTCGGGTAAGCTGCTAAGCGGTCGGTTGAAGGCACTTACTGCGCTCGACTTCGTCTCGCTTCGGGCGCGCCTCGATGCGTGGGGCTTCGGGTCGCTCTTTCGAAAGAATTCCTTTCGTTGTCGCTATCAATTTCTTCGGCGATTCCACATATACTGACGGGCGGTGCTCAACGAGCCGCCGTCAAACAAGTTCGTAAGGAGTCGATCGTGACCGCGCTTAAAAATCAGGACGCTCGCGTATTTTCGTCCAACCAGATTCTGTTCCCTGAGATTTCCTACCAGACGTTTACGTACCCAGGAGACGAGGAAGCGCTGAACGCGTTGAAGTCCGTGCCCGGTGCGAGTCCGTTGCTGACGTGGCTGCAGGAAAATTTCACCGAGCAGATCGTCTATTTGAAAAATAACGAGCAGATGATCAAGGCGAATGAAACCAGCTATGCGTCGCTCTACGCGATGACGAAGCGGTGCGCGGAGATTCTTTCGTGCCCGATGCCGGAGCTATACATCACGACCAATCCGATGCTGAACGCCTACACAGCGGGCCAACGCCGCACCTGCATCGTGTTGCACAGCGGGCTGGTCGAGACGCTGACGCCGGACGAATTGTCGTTCGTGATCGGCCACGAGATCGGGCACATCAAGTGCGCGCATGGCTTGTACAGGCAACTCGGCGACATCCTGATTCGCTACTGGGATCTACTCGCGTCGCTGGTTCCGATTCCTGGCGTTGGTTTACTGCGGCTGCCGCTGCTATTCGCGTACTGGGAATGGTACCGGCGCGCGGAATATACTTGCGACCGCGCTGCGCTGCTGTGTGTTCAGGATTTGGAAACAGGCCAGCGCGCGCTGGCGAAGCTGGCGGGTAACGTACGCGGTTACGAAGATGAGTTCGGCCTGGATTCCGCGATGAGCCAGGTGACGGCGCACAAAGAAGTGAACAAGCTGGTGCTGGTGGTTTCGATTCTTGAAAACGCGCAGAACACGCATCCGTTTATTCCGGTCCGCTTGAAGGCGCTGAAGGAATACGCGGCCGGCGAAGAGTACAAGGCGATCCTTGGCGGCGAGTACAAGCGCGACCTGCTTGGCTTGCATGAAGGCGGAGCCCGGATCAAATGTGCGTGCGGAACGCTGGTGAATTCGAAGCTGACGTTCTGCCCGGAATGCGGACGGCCGGTTCCGGTGGCAGGAGAGATTGCGGCTCCGGTGGGCTGCGCGCAATGCGGAACCGCGCTGCCGAACGAGACGAAGTTCTGTCCGAAGTGCGGGGCAAAGCAATCGATCGCGGACGCTCCTCAGGCTTCGGCGGTGGATAAGTGGAAGAACACAGCCGCGAGTATGTTCAAGCGGTGAGTCCGGGGACCGGGTCACTTACTGCGCTCGACTTCGCCTCGCTTCGTGCGCGCGGGTTCGTTGCGGCTCCGTGCGCGTAGTGTAACCCGCGCGGGCGCGTTCAGTTTGGTCCGCTTCCGACGTGCTCCTGGCGGAGCACTCTGGGCGCGGCTCGGATTCTTTGGTTGCGGTTGGGCTGGAGCGCCTCGTCCCGCTAGGTTCTTGCCAGGCCTAGGGCTCTTATGCGTTTGTGAAGGTTGGTTCGCTCCATACCTAATTGACGGGCGGCGCTCGATACGTTCCAGCTGGTTTCTTCGAGAGCCTTTAAGATGTGGTCGCGCTCGGCGGAATCGCGGGCGGCTTTGAGGTTCGAGGGGGCTCCGTTTTGCTTGCCGAGGCGGACTTCCATGGGCACGGAATCCGGGCCTAAGAGATCGCCGGGCGTGAGGATGGCCATGCGCTCGACGGTATTGCGGAGTTCGCGGGCGTTGCCGGGCCAGTGATAGGCTCCGAGGAAATCGAACACTTCCTCGTCGAAGCGTTTCGGCTTGAAGTTGTTGCGGCTGCAGAAATCGTGAAGGAAATATTCGGAGAGAGCGCGGATATCTTCGGGGCGCTCGCGCAAGCCGGGGACCCGGATCGGCACGACGCAGAGGCGATAGTACAGATCTTCGCGGAACTTCTGCTGGGCCACCATTTCGGTGAGATCGCGGTTGGTGGCGGCGACGACGCGGACGCTGACGTGGATGAGTTGCTCACCGCCGACGCGGTGAAATTCGCCTTCCTGCAAAACGCGTAGGAGTTTGGCTTGGGAGGCTCCGTGGAGGTCGCCGACTTCGTCGAGGAACAGCGTTCCGCCGTCGGCGAGTTCGAACTTGCCGCGGCGCGCGGCGGCGGCTCCAGTGAAGGCGCCTTTCTCGTGGCCGAAGAGTTCGCTTTCGATCAGCTCGGTGGGGATGGCGGCGCAATTCACTTTGACGAAGGGGCCGGAGGCGAAGGGGCTTTCGGCGTGGATGTGGGCGGCGAGCAGTTCCTTGCCGGTTCCGGATTCGCCGGTGAGCAGGACGCGGGCGTCACTGCGCGCGGCCATGGTGGCGTGTTCGACGACGCGGATGAAGGCGGGGCTGTGGCCGATCATGCGGGGGCCGGGTCCGGCTTGTTCGCGGAGAAGGGCGTTTTCCTGGCGGAGATGGGTTTGTTCGAGGGCGTGGTCGAGGGCGAGCAAAACGCGCTCGCGGCTGAGAGGCTTTTCGAGGAAGTCGAAGGCTCCCGCATGGACCGCTTCGACGGCGTCGGCGATAGTTCCGTGGCCGGAGATCATGACGGCGGGCGCGTCGTTGCCGGCTTCGCGGAGGGCGCGGAGGAGGTCGATGCCGCTGCCATCGGGCAGGCGGACGTCGAGCAGATACACGTCGGCGCGATGGGGGAAAACGCGGCCTTCGCCGACTGATCCGCAAAGGCTGACGGTGTAGCCTTCGCGTTCGAGAATCAGTTTCAGAGAGCGGCCGATGTTGGGCTCGTCATCGACGATGAGGACTCTTTTTGCCATTCGGTTATTGACCCAGCCAGTAGCCGGCGCGCGTGCGAATGGTGGCGCCGGGGCGCGTCACCTGAACGCGGATTTCATGAAAGCCAGGGTCGCCCGATGCGGGCGTGTAGGCGAGCATGTATTGGCTGTGGATCTCTTCTCCAATTTTCGTAATTGCGTCTTCGAGTCCACTGCGCTTGGCGAAGCTCTCGCGGCGTCCGCCGGTGAGGCGGGCGAGCGCTTCGAAGGGATCGGCTTGCTTGCTTTGCGCGGCGCGGAAGAGTTCGAAGAACGGAGCGAACCAGTTTTGCTCGGAGGGCACGGCGCTCGAGCCGTGCTTATAGACTTCGATCTGCGGATTCACCATGGCGCCCTGGAAAGCGGTGACGGCGTGATTCACGGCCACGGTGTAGACGATGATGTTGGCGGCCTGGGCGGCTTGCGCGGCGTCGGCGAGCTTGGTTTCGCTGCCGCGATCGCGCGTTTCGCCGATCAGCAGCAGGACGCGGCGGCGTTCGACGGGACGGGCTTCGAGAAGTTTCACCGCGGCGGCGACGGCGTCCGAGACGCGGGCTTTGTGTCCGCCCAGCTGGGTGAATTCGAGAGTCGAGTTGATCTTGTTGAAGTCGCGGGTGAAGGGCTGGACGACGCGCACGGTGGAATCGTAGTTGATGACGGCGGCGTCGCCATCTTTGCCGGCAACCAGCGCTTCGAGCATCGAACCGATGCGCGAAATTTTCGGAATCGCCCAGCGCAAATTGAAACTGGTCTCGACGGCGACGACCAGCGAAATCGGCTGCCAGGTGACGTCGTCGGTGATCTTCTGCGGTTTGTTGTTGTCGAACAGGAGGAACTCGTCGCCGCGCAATCCGTCGATGAACTTACCCTTGCTGTCGACGACGATGGTCGGCGCGATCACGAGCGGAACCTTGACCTTGAAGGTCGGGTCGCCGGGCGTCTGTCCGACGACGACGGCGCAGAGGATGACCAGGCCGGCGAAAGTTTTTACGGCAACGGATGCCATGGGTGGATTGCTCCTTGCGGGCTCGTCTTCGAAGGCGGGGGATTCGGCTGCCAACGGGAGGACGACGCGAAAGGCGGCTCCGGCGAGTTCGCCGTCGATAGCGGTGAGATCGCCGCCGCACATGAGCGCGCTTTTGCGGGCGATGGAGAGGCCGAGGCCCATGCCGCCCTTCTTGAAAGAGATGCTCGGCTCGAAAAGGGTCGAGCGCGCCTGGGCGCTGAGGCCGGGCCCGGAGTCGTGAACCTCGATCTGAATCCTGCCGTCGTCGATGCGAGTCAGAGCGCGGACAATGCTCCTGGGACGGCCGCCGGCGGCGTGCGCAGCGTTTTCGAGCAAGTTGGTGAGGATGCCTTTGAGCAGGTCCGCGTCGGCGGTGGCGAAGAGGGGTTCCGGCGAGACGCGGACTTCGTAGTGCACTTCCGGATGAGCAGATCTTAAGAGAGCCACACGCTCTTCGACAAGCGCGTTGACGTCCACGCGATCGGGCATGACGGGCGGCTCGGCGGCAAAATCGGAGAAGGCGCGGACGCGTTTTTCGAGCGTGGTTACCTCATCGACGACGATCTGCGCGGCCTGTTCGAGAAAGGCGCGATCGGCGGGGGTGGTGGCGAAAGTGGCTCCGCGGATGGCCATTTCCTCGGTGGTGAGGCGGATGGGGGTGAGGGAATTTTTCACTTCGTGCGCCATTTTTCGGGCGAGAGCCTGCCAGCTGGCGAGGCGGGTGACGTGGATCAGGCGTTCGCGCGCGTGTTGGAGTTCGTCGGCCATGTGGTTGAAGGCGCGGACGGCGGCGCCGAGTTCGTCGTCGGTTCCGGAGTCGGCGACGCGGGCGGAGAGATCGCCTTGAGCGACGGCGGCGAGTCCACGAGTGAGGTGGCGAACGGGCTTGCTGAGGCGGTTGGCGAGGTAGATGAGTGCGGCGAGGGAGGAGGCCCAGAGGGCTCCAGCGAGGACGACGAAGGCGGAGTTGAAGCCGCGAGGGAGGTCGCGCTGGCGGGCGGTGTCGAGGACGCCGCGGGCTCCGGCGTATTGCTTCGAGATTTCGCGCATGGGCGCGCCGAGGGCTTGCGAGTAGATGAGCACGTCGGAGCCTTTGCGGATCATGTAATCGAGGCGATCGCCACCTTGACCGGCGAGAGTGAAGCGTTCGTGTTGATTGCTTTCGCGGAACTCGGCGACCTCATCGGGTTCGTCTTCGGCGGCGGCGTACGTTTTTGGGGTCAGGCGTCCGGTGGCGGCTTCGAGTTTGAGGGCGTCTTTCGAATGCTGATAATACTCGCGTCCGACTCGTTCCAGGGATTTCGAGACTTCGTCGAGTTCGCGGAGGGGGGCCAGGTCGAGGCTCTGGCGGAGGAGCGCGAAGGTGATCCACACGGTGAGCGTGAGGGGTGCGATAGTGGCCGCTAGGAAGACGACGATCAGTTTGGTGCGGAGGCGATTCACTGGGTTTGCCCAAGGAAATTATGGGTTTGGAGTCCGCTCCCTGACGGTCGCGGTTCGGTAAAGGAGGAGGAGTTGGTGATCCCCGCCCTTACGGGCGGGGCTATAGCTATGAGTAATTTCGCGCTAGGTAATTTCGCGCTATGCGGTTTCGCGGTTGCGGATGAAACGCGCGGCATCAGAGGCCCCTTTTGCGGATGTCGCTGAGCTTTAGGGGGCCGGCTTCGGCTACGAGGCGGAGCTGTTGGGGGGATGCGGGGCGGCTGAAGATTTCTACCAGGCTGGTGAGGCTGATTCCGGATTCGCCGATGTTGCGGGGGCCGAAAATGGGCGCTTCCTTGCCATCCCCGCCGCGAACTTCGAGGCGCAGCCAGACGGGTTCTGTCGGGGTGACGCCGCCCGAGCCGACGGCGATGTTATCGATGCACCAGGCTTCGGCGGCTGCTCCGGTTAGCAGAGACGAAGGCTTCCGCGCGGTGCGCAACTGCTTCACGGAGAATTTCTCCTCCCATAAATCGTAGCTGATGGCGTAGCGTTCGAGCGCGCGATCGCGGAGTTTCAGGTTGGAGTTGGTGGAAATGGACAGGGAGAAATCGAAGACGACGGTGGCTCCGTTGCGCAGGCGTTCGAGTGGTTTGCCGGTCAGAAAATGAACTTGCGGAGCGGTGATGTGGAGGTGTTCGCCCTGCCAGTTGACGAGCAGGTCCTCGGCCCACACGGCGAGGAGAAAGCCGGAGAGAAATAGGAGTCCTAATAGCGCAAGGCGCCTGATCAAAAAGTAGTCCCCACCAGAAAGACCGGATTCATATGGCCATCGCGGACAGGCAGCGCCACGGCGACCTGGAAGCCGGCGAAGTGGAGGCCGACGCCGACGCCATGCTTTTGCGAAGGCGACGTTCCACGATCCCACACCGAGCCGGTGTCATAAAACAGCATGAACATGTCGTAGTGATATTCGACGGAGCCGGTAGCGATCCGGTCGCCGCCTTTAGGAGCGAGGTCGAATTTATTCCAGCCGCGGAGGGTCTGCATATTGCCGGCGGAGAAGCGTTCAAACAAGGGCGCGGCGCCGTTGAGGATTCCGCCGGTGAATTTCGCGATGACGCGGTTAGCTCCGCGGGTCCAGGCGAAGCGGGAGCCGAAGGAATGGCGGGTGTAGGGCAGATCGGCATCGAGTGTACGGGCGGAGGCGCGGATCGAATAGGTGGCGGAAAGGTCGGCGGACTGCTCGTCGTTGTCGCGGTTCTGATGCAGCGAACCGGTGACGGAATCCCCCCAGCGCTGGGTATAGCGCAGAGTAGATACCGCGGCGTTGGCGGACTCGATATTCGCGCTGGGGTACTGGCCTTCCAGCCGTACAAAGTCGACTCCCACGCTCAGCGACAGGGGTTTCGCCAGAGCGAACGTGACAGCGGGCGCGAAAGTTTCCCGCGTGCGATAGAGGCCTTGGGGTCCGCTGAGTTGATTGCTCAAGGCAAGTGC
Organism: Bryobacterales bacterium; assembly: GCA_038210135.1. Taxonomy (GTDB): domain Bacteria; phylum Acidobacteriota; class Terriglobia; order Bryobacterales; family Bryobacteraceae; genus JBBQWZ01. The sequence goes on along the minus strand of JBBQWZ010000048.1, from coordinate 17,789 downwards.
GTTCAGCGTGGCGTGATTCCATTGCGCACGGTAGATGCTGTAGTCGAACCGCAGGCCGATTCGGTCTGAGAAGAGGAACTTGTTTTCGTAGCCGGCCTGGACGCCGGTGAAGCGCTCGGTGAGCAAGTCGCTATCGCTGACGAGGCCGAACTTGAAGGCGTGGTCGTCTTTTGAGATGGTCGCCTGGCCGAAGCCGGTCCAACCTTCGCCCGAGTAATAGGTGACTTTGGGGGCGGCGAGATCGAGGCCGATCCGGGTGGGGCGGTCGATGTCAAACGCGACGGCGACGTTGCCTTGTTGAGTGCCTTTTTCCACGCGTACGGCGACCTTGGCCCGCAGTTCCTTCTGGATCATGTCGGCATAGCGGCCGAGCCTGGAGGGATCGAGCTTGGCGCCAACCAGCCGGTTGAGTTCGGCCTGGAGCCGCTCGCTCAAACGCTTCGCGGCGTGTCCTTTGAGGTCGATACTCTCCACGGTATACCGTGTGTTGACGTTGACGTCAGGATCTTGGTTGCTATCCATTGAGAGCCAATCCGGAAGCCGGCCCGCCGAAAGCGTGCCGCAGAGGATCACGAGGAACAACAGGCGATGCATGGGGGAGAGAGAGGCACTTCGTTTTCCATCTCGTGGGGTGTTGTTTTTCAATGGGTTAGTGTTGGGTGTGGTGTGCGGGGGGCGCACAGGTGGCGGCTCAGGATACGGGATAGTGGGGGAGATCATAAACACCGCAAATACGGTCCCGTGGCGAATTCGCCGTCAGCCGAGGCAGGGCGCGAGAGGTTTCGCGGTTCCGACATAGACTTGGCGGCTCGGGATGAGCTCGATGCCAGTCGCTTTCCGGTAATCACCGCGAGCGTCTTGCTTTGCGAGATGTTGTTATGAGTTGTTTTGCCCGCGATCGCTTCGCGGTCCTCCTGCTTACCGGCTTCGACGGCGGCCCGGATACCTATGCCGATGCGTCACCCGCGAGTGATTCTGCGCAAGTGTTCGTCGCTATTCAACTTCCCCAGCAGGTCGTAGTCTTGTATCGGCCGGGAACCTGCTGGCGGGACGTACAGAGTGAATCCCGCGTGGAACTCGTGCGCGTGGTTGCCCATGTCTTCGAGCGCGAATCGCAGGATCGTTGGAGGCATGATGGGGTGCGGTGAGCAGAAGATGGCGACCACCTCATGACCAGTCGGATAAAACTGCCGCACGTATTCGATAAACCGCGCGAAACGCTCGGGCCGCGAAACACCCATGCTGTGCAGGCAGGTTTCAATGGGGCCGATCTGCCAGACAATCAGCGGCACGTCGGACTGCAGCGGACGCCGTCTCAAAAGCAGGTCGGTCGCTTCGTACATCTGCACACCGTGGACCACAGGATCCAGCCTCAGGTCAGCGAAAATGGCATCGATCGCTGAAATTCCGGGGAGCACAGTGACCCGCAAATCCAGGGCATTGGCCAGTTCCAGAACCAGAAATGGCGGAGACGTGGCAACCAGCGGATGCCCATGGATCGCAAACGTGACTGGCGGGTGATCGAGAGCCGCCTCCACAACCCGCGCAGCCATATGCTCATAGGCGTTCTCGCGCGGCCGCCCGCTCGCGTAACTCTCTTCGTAGAGGGAAGTCAGGCGGCGGCAAAGCGGCTCCAGGAATGCTTTCGTCGCTACGCCTGTGTCGAGGTAAAGCACCTCTTGTGACACCCGCATGGCTTGTTCCACCTGCCGCGTCACATGCCCGGGCGTTTGCATCCCGAGTCCGGCGATCCAAATATCCGTCACGGGACCACTCCCGTAGCGGTCGGCCGGCGCAGCACATGCAGCAGCTCGATCAGCCTGTCGTACCTCTCGCCCGTCGGAGCGTTCTTCACTCCGTCGATTGCATGGCGAACGCCTGGCGATTGCAGGTCTCCTCCAAACGGCGAGCCAGTGGCTCTTCCGGCCGATTCGGGCAAGGCGGGCGCGATCCTATTCGATGACTGCTGGAAGACGGCGCTGAGCCCGATCTGCAGATTTCCCGCCGCGTCGAGCATTTGTGTTGGATGCACTTGTATCACAGCATGCAAGGGCGCAAGCGGCTGGCCTGGAAACGTAGACCCTGGAGGTGCCGCCGACGCCGCCGGGTCTGCCCCAGGAGCCAGTGGATTCACCCAAAGCGCGTAGCTAAGCCCAGCTTGGTGTACGCAAGGAACTATCGTTAGCACCAGCGAGACGACCGGAAGCGCCCCCGCAACCTTATCGACCGCCACGTAAACCGGTGGAGAAAGCTCCGCAGGAGGCTCCACGGTCGATGCTCGCTGGCGAGCGAGGGCCTCACCGAACAACGGCAACAACCGGTGGTCGGGGTGCCGCAGTAAATCCTTCTCTTCTTCGGCTAGGTCGAACTCCTGAAACACTTCGTCCGGCGATTCCATCAACCGGCGTAGCAATTCGCCATCAAGAGCGGAAGCTACCAACAACCGATCCATCTCCATGGGCGCTTACTCTAGCACGGTCGTGACGCATTCTAGACGGTTCGAGAGGCCAGCGGTAGATTGCTATTCTCGCGCTCTTTTTCAGATGCTGCCGCCGACCGATCTACTTCCGCAGCTTCTGCGCCACCTTCTCCGTGTCACCCCAGACGCGCAGGAGATTTCCGCTCCACATCTTCCCGATTTGCTCTTCGGTATAGCCGCGCTTCACCAGCTCCAGCGTCACGTTAAACGCCTCCGCCGCGCTGTTCCAGCCGTCGATTCCACCGCCGCCATCGAAGTCGGACGAGATGCCTACGTGATCGATCCCGATGAGCCTCACGGCGTAGTCGATGTGATTCACGAAGTCTTGCACGTTGGCCCGCGCAGCCGGCGGATATTTCGCGTCGATCACGGCGAGGCGTTTAGTGTATTCCGCACGCTTGTCGGCGGGAAGCGCATTCAGGAATCCATTTCCGCGTCCGCCGCCGCCCGCCGCGGGAGCCGCGTCCGCCGTCTCCACCGGGCAGGTCCGCGCCGCCGCGTCCGCGCCACCGCGTCCACCACGGCCGACGCCGGCCCGCCCGAGTCCTAGGTCTTCGCGCAACTTTGCCAACGCAACGGTGCGCTCTTTGGAATCGGTCTTTACATACCCTGCGAAGCCCACGATCTGGATGACGCCGCCGCTCTTCTTCAACGCCAGCAGTTGCTCGTCATCCATATTGCGGCTGTGATTCGCCAGCGCCCGAACGCCCGAATGCGACGCGATGACCGGAGCTTTCGAGAGCCGCATAGCCTCCATATTCGCGCCCTTCGACGGATGCGACAGATCGACCATCATCCCCAGCCGGTTCATCTCCGCGATCACTTCGCGGCCCAGTGGCGACAGGCCGTTGTTGTACAGGTAGCCCTGCACTTCTCCCGTATTCGAATCCGCCAACTGGCTGTTGCCGTTGTGCGCGAGCGACATGTAACGTCCGCCGCGATCGTAGAATTCCTTCACCCGCTTGATGTCGGTGCCAACCGGATATCCATTTTCAATACCGATCACGGCAATGCGCAGATTCTTCTTGTGCAGCCGCAGCACGTCTGCCGGCGTCAAGGCCAGGCCCATGTTGTCCGGAGCGATCTTCTCCGTGAAGCGGTGGATCGCGTCGAACTTCGCCACGACCTGCCTGTACGCGTCGTTGTAGCCTTCCGGCGTAAGCGGACCCTGGCCGACGTAGGCAATCATGAACGACACGTCCATGCCGCCCTCGACCATTTTCGGAATGTTCACCTGCGTCGTCAGGCGCATCTTGTAATTGCATTCCGGGGTGAAGTTCGACGGATCGATATCGTTGTGCGTATCCAATTTCAGGACGCGGCTGTGGATCGCCTTCGCTTTTGCTATCAGACCCGCATCGCCCGACTGCGCCGGACTCGTAACCTGCAGCAGCAACCCGGCGGAAGCGACCGCCCCCGCTGCGATCAGTAGCCGCCGCTGAATCGTTTTCATTGCATTTCTCCTGTCGAGTCGCGGAAAGAACTCCGCACCGGAAAGTAACGTACGTGGATTTCGAGAAGTGAACGCCAACGGTCCCGAACCGTGAAGAATCATTGTAGCGACCAACGCGACTTCGACGCGGCGGAGAGCGCGACGCCGGATGCTCCCGGCGTTCGGATTTCGTAAGATGATCGGACGGCGAAGCGTTGCCGATTTGGAGACACGTGGAACACTATTCATTCCCGGCGACTGCGATTCCTAAAGGCTACGGAGCGTATTCGCACGCCGTCGTCGCCGGCGATTTCGTTTTCGTCGCCGGACAAACGGCGCGGGATTCGAAAACCGGACTGATGATTCCGGGAGACGTGACTGTGCAAACGCGGCGTAGTCTCGAAATCGTCGAAGCGATCCTGGCGGAATTGAAGCTGACCCTCGCCGATGTCGTGCGCGCCACGGTGTACCTTGCGAACGTTGCCGATTGGGACGAGATGAATCGCGCGTATTCGGAGATCATGCCGGCTCCTTATCCGGCGCGCAGCACTCCCGAAGCGAAGTTGCCAAATGGGGCGTTGGTCAGTATCGAAGTGACTGCCTTCCGCGGGAGCCGCTAGAAAGCGCTTACTTCACTCGGGCTTCGCCCTCGTTTCGTGCGCGCCTCGATGGTTCGCTTTGCCGCGGACCTTTTATACTGGGCGAATGCGTTTTTTCGCTTTTGCTTTTCTGCTGGCCGGATCGTTGTGGAGTGCGGACTTCAAGACAGAACGGGTGATGGGTCCGGAAGTTCCGACGGGTCCTTATAAGCATCCGGCGTCGATTGAGGAATTGGCGAACGGGGATTTGTACATCACGTATTACGGCGGAAAGGGAGAGTACGCGAACGACACTTCGGTTTACGGAGTGCGTTTGAAGAAGGGCGCGACCGAATGGTCCGCGCCAAAAGTGATTGCGCACGACCCGTTCCGGTCGGTGGGAAATGGCGTCGTGTGGCAGGCCCCGGATGGTGTGGTTTGGCTGTTCTACGTAATCCGTTTTGGCGCGACGTGGTCGGATTCACGGATTGCCGCGAAGATTTCGACGGACGGCGCGGAGACGTGGTCGGACGCTTCGCTGATTGATTTGCAGGAAGGCAGCATGGTGCGCTGTCATCCAATTGCGCTGGCAAACGGCGATTATTTGCTGCCGGTTTATCACGAGGTAGGGAACGATCCGGAACTGGTGGGTCTGGGGAGCGCGGGATATTTTCTGCGCTATGACGTGAAAAAGAAAACATGGTCGCGGACCAACGAGTTTCATTCGCGGATTGGCAACATCCAGCCGGCGGTGGTGGAGATGGATAAGAATTACTTGATCGCGTACTCGCGCAGGGGAGGGAATTACAAGCCTCGCAAAGATGGGTACATGGTGCGCTCGGAATCGCGCGACGGTGGGAAGACGTGGGCCGCCGGGACGGAAACGGCGTTTCCGAATCCGAATTCGGCGGTGGACTTCATCAAATTGAAGAATGGGCATTTGCTGCTGGTGTACAACGACAGCATGAACAACCGGGCTCCGCTGACGGTGGCGATTTCAGAAGACAAGGACAAGAGCTATCCGATCCGGCGCAATGTTGCGGATGGCAAGAATGATTTTGCGTATCCGGCTGCGATTCAGACGGCGGACGGAATGATTCACGTGGTGTACACGTCGGATAAGCGGGGCGTGATCCATCACGCGACGTTCAGCGAGGATTGGATAAGAGGGAAGTAGATCCTAAGCAGACGCGACGCGGCTATAGGCTCCAGGCGAGATTCCGACGACCTTCTTGAACGATCGCGTGAGGTGGCTTTGATCGGCGAAGCCAGTCTCAAACGCGACGCGGGAGATCTCTTCTTTCTTGCGAAGCAGAGCCATGGCGCGAGTGATGCGGACCTGCTTGAGGAACGCGTGCGGCGGCAGGCCGGTATCGGCGGCGAAAACGCGGGTGAGGTGATAGGGGCTGAGGCCGGTGAGGTTCGCGAGACTGGCGAGGTCCACACGTTGGGCGTAGTTTTGTGTCAGGTAATCGCGGACGAGGTTCACGGCGCGCTTTTCCCGCTTGGCTGGTTTGAGGGCGGGCTTCGCGGGCGTGTGCCGCTCGAGCATGGTGACGAGGAAGCCGAGAAACAGAATCTGCTGTTCGATGAGATCCCCGTTCGCGACCAGGGCATCGTGGAGAACCAGGAACCGGCGGAAGGTCTCCGGGTCGGAGGTGACCGGCGCGACGAAGGACGGCGTTCCATCGTCGGTCGTCATTTCGTCGATCGCAAGGGCGAAGTGCGCGGCGTCGAAGTTCAGCGCGCGGTAATCGCACCCGTCCGGGTGATCGGTGCGATTCGAGTGGACTTCACTGGGTTCCACCATGTTCACGCTGCCCGCAACATTCTTGTGCGACGCGCCCCGGTAGGTGAGCGTGCCGCCACCGCCAGTGTGGGCGCAGACGTGATACTCGTCGTGCCAATGACGCGGAACTTCGCGGCGGACTCCGCTGCCGCTGTGTAGTTCGATGCCGTCGTAGGCGGCGGGCCGGAAATATTGGATGCTTGGCGTCATGAGAAAAAAGGCCGTCAGAAGACTGACGCCCGCCGGACGGTTCTGTTAGGATTCTGCCCCGCAAGATCGTTCACGCTTCGAGGCGGCGAGGCATGCGAAGGTACGACTGTCAGGCGCGCCCTGGCAGAAAGCTGGAGCGATTCTCGTGATGCGTTGCTTAGGAATGATGTTGATGGGTACTTCGTGGATGGTGGCGGCGGAGATTCCCTTAAGCGATCCGGCGCGGCTGGAATTTCAGAATGCGAGCATCCAACAATTGAATTACAAGGGAAAGCCCGCGCTCAAAATGAGAGAAGAGAAGGTCGCGGGACCCAGCGGCGGCGGCGCGTTGGCGCAGTTGAAGGGGATGAACTTTCACGACGGCGTAATCGAGGTCGACGTGGCAGGCAAGCCGATTGAGGGCGCGACCGAAACGGCGCGGGGCTTCATCGGCGTGATCTTCCGCATGGGCGAGGGCAACCACTTCGAGAACATTTATCTGCGTCCTACAAATGGCCGGGCTGCGGATCAGGCAATGCGGAATCACTCGGTTCAATACGCGGCGGGTCCGGAGTGGGGCTGGCGCAAACTGCGGGAAACAGAGCCCTTCAAGTACGAGTCCTATGCGGATATGGTGGCCGGGGAATGGACGCATATGAAGGTCGTAGTAAAGGGTACGACGGCGCAGTTATATGTCGGCAACGCGGAGCAGCCGTGCCTGGTGATCCAGGATATGAAGAACGGCGACAGCCAGGGCGGAGTGGCTTTGTGGACGGGTCCGGAAACGGAAGGCTACTTCCGGAATCTGAAAATTACGCCGGCAAAGTAGCCTGTTTGACTCCCCGATGAAACGAGCAGCGGTCTGGCGTCTCTAATAGGAGGAGTTCCTATGCCTGACAACAAAAACATCACCGGGCCGCAGGATGCGTCGCGGATCAACATTCACGAGGTTTACGAAGTCGCTTACTGGACGCACAAGTTTGGGTGCACAACCGAAGAACTGAAAGCAGCCGTGAATCAAGTGGGCGTGTCCGCGTCGGCAGTTGAGCAGGCGTTGAACACCCGCTAGATTCGCGGCGCGACGGTATGTTGGTCCAATTCATCGAGACGCAATGGCACCGGATGGTTTACGCCGGAGTGCACTTCTTGCCGACTCGCGAATGGTAAGTTCCTTTGTGTTCGGAATGCAACCTGGATCGGACAGTAGCCGTCTGGCTAAGTATGGGCCTCAACGACCTACCTAGCCGCGGCCAAAAGCAATCTCCTCGTTTTCGCCCTGGCTCTTTCGCCTTCCTTTTTATACTCATATCGCTGATCAGTAACCTCCCAACGTCGGCGCAGCAGACTGCGGCCCCGCGCAGCCGGATCACCGCGTCGATTAACGGAAAGAAGCGCGTCGTACTCGCGGGGCACATTCACCCGCGCGCGCGGACCGCAGAAGATGATGGCGTGGTGAGTCCGGACCTTGTAATCCCTTCCGTCACGCTGGTTCTGAAGCCCTCCGAAGAACAACAAACGGACCTTGAGAGGTTTCTGACCGCGCAGCAGGATCCGGCGTCGAAAGAGTATCACCATTGGCTGACGCCAGAGGAATATGGCCTGCGCTTCGGCATAGCGGAAAGCGATTTGGCAAAGATCAGATCGTGGGTTGAATCGCAGGGATTCGTGGTGTCGTCGGTGGCGCGCGGCCGCAACGCAATCGTGTTTAGCGGGTCGGCATCGCAAGTCTCGGCGGCATTCGGAACCGAGATTCATAACTTTAAAGCCAACGGACTAGTCCATTTTGCGAATGCCACTACGCCGAGTCTTCCGGCGGCATTGGGCGAAGTCGTGACGGCGGTGCATGGGTTGAATAATTTTCGGTTTAAGCACCCGCATCGCATACTGGCGCGCCCGCCGGTAGGAGACGCAGCGACCAGTTCGTCCAGTGAGCGCGTCACGCTGCAGCCGAACTATACGAGTTCGAGCGGGACGCACTACCTAGCGCCCGATGACTTCGCGACCATCTACAACGTCAAAACGCTGCATGCCGCGGGTATCGACGGATCGGGCCAGAAGATTGCCATTGTAGGCCAGACGGAAATCAATCTTTCGGATATCCAGCAATTCCGCACGTATTTCAGTCTTCCGGCGAAGGATCCGCAGTTGGTGCTGATCCCGAGTTCGACCAGCCCGGGCATTGTGAAGGGCGACATCGACGAAGCGAATCTGGACATCGAGTGGTCGGGCGCCGTGGCGCGGAACGCGACGATTGTGTACGTGTATGCTCGCGATGTGACGGACGCCGTGCAATACGCGATCGATGAGAACCTCGCTCCGGTGTTGAGCATGAGTTACGGATTGTGCGAACCGCTAACGCCGCAATCCGATGCCATTACGCTACAGACCTGGGCACGGCAGGCGAACGCGCAGGGCATCACCTGGTTCGCCGCGTCCGGAGACGCAGGGGCGACGGATTGCGCCGGTGGAACGACCACCTCGAACAGCGGTTTGTCCGTGGACATTCCGGCGAGCATCCCGGAAGTGACCGGCGTGGGCGGTACGACATTTAACGAAGGCACCGGTTCTTACTGGAACAAGACCGGCGACGCAAATCGCGCGTCGGCGCTTTCCTATATTCCGGAAATGGTCTGGAACGATAGTGTCCTCAATTCGCCGTCTTCGGGCGGCGGAGGTTCGAGCTCGTTCTTTTCAAAGCCTTCCTGGCAGACCGGCGCGGGTGTTCCTACGGACTCCGCCAGAAATGTTCCGGACGTGGCGATGGCAGGATCGGCGCAGCACGACGGTTACCTGTTCTGGTCAGAAGGCGCGCTCGGTGTGGTCGGCGGAACTTCGGCTGGGGCTCCGACCTTCGCGGGGATCGCGGTGCTGTTGAATCACTACCTGATTTCACAGGGCGCGCAGCAGAACGCGGGTCTGGGCAACATCAACGCGAATCTTTACCGGATTGCGCAGACGACTCCGGCGGCGTTCCATGATGTCTCGACAGGCAGCAACATCATCAATGTGACGTGCGGCGCGCGAGCGCGGAATTGCACGCCGGGTTCGTATGGATATACCGCCGCGCCGGGCTACGATCAGGCTTCCGGGTTGGGATCCGTTGATGCGTACGCGCTGGTGACGTCGTGGAATTCAAAGGGCACAGCGGTGACGAAAGCGAATTCGACGATGACGCTTTCTTCGACGGCGACTGATATTTCCTATGGGCAAACCGCACTGGTGACGGTAACGGTGACTGGCTCGAACGGATCCACCCCGACGGGCAGCGTTACCTTCTCGACGACGGGATTCGCACTCGGCACCGCTATCATTAGCGGATCGAACGGAGCCGCTCGGGCGACGTTCAGTATAGACGGCTTGCAACTGGCTGCGGGCGCGAACCTAGTCGTTGCGCAGTACGGCGGCGATGCGGGATTCAATGCGTCGACGGCGTCGTTAAACGTCAACTTGGTTCCCCAGGTCACGCTGCCGCCGACCATCAGCAGCCTTGCAAACGGGGCTTCGTTCAAAACAGGTTTTGTTCCGGGAGGGATTCTAACCATTTTCGGTTCGCGGCTGGCGCCAGTCGCGGTAATTGCATCGAATGTTCCGCTAACGAATCAGTTGGCGGGCGCCACGGCTACCATCAACGGAATCACGGCGCCGCTATATTATGTTTCGCCGACGCAGTTGAACGTGCAGATTCCGTACGAGACGCCGGCGAACAGCACGGCGACGTTGACCGTGACCTATAATCAGCAGTCGGCGACGACGACGTTCGAGGTGATGGCTTCTTCAGCGGCTATCTTCACGGACGGCAACGGCGTGGTGGTGCCTTCGAGCGCGGCGGTCCGCGGACAGGTGATGACGATTTATCTGACGGGGGCGGGAATGGTGTCGCCGCAGATCGGAACCGGCGCTGCACCGGCATCGGGTACGGATGTTGCCAACCTGCCGCGGCCAACGCAAGCGGTTGTCGTGCGAGTGGGCGGTGTTCCGGCGACGATTCAGTTCGCGGGGATACCGACCGGGCTAGTTGGCGTGGTGCAGATCAACTTTGTGGTTCCGGCCACAGCTCCGGTGGGGACGCAGGCGATTGCGGTATCGATCGGCGGCGTGTTCGGTCCGGACGCGACGGTGCGAGTCCAGTAACGTCACTTCGCTATCCGGAACGCGGCCATCTGGGTGGTGTTCCGGACTAGTAGATAACCATCGGACAAGGCGGGCACGTTCCACGTCTTGCCCGAGAGTGCGGCGGACCGGCTGATTTCCTGATAGCGATCCGGTGTGGCCTGGACCAGCGCCAGCTCTCCGCTTTCGGTGAGCACGATGATCTGGTTATTGGCGAGCGCGATCTGCCCGTAGCCATAGCGGCCGCCCTTCCACTTCAGATCGCCGGTCCGCACGTCGATGCAGGCGAGAATGGATTCGTCGAGGCCGTAGACGTAATCGCCGAGCAGCACGGCGCTGGCGAATTTGTTTTTCATTTTCGTATTCTGCCAGATGGTTTTGGTTTCGATTTTGCCATCTGCGGCCGGAGTCAGCTCGAACACTTCCGAGCCGTGTCCATAGCCGGCGGAAATGTAAACACGGTTCCCGCCGACGACGATGGGCTGCGCGATGTTGATGTCGTTGGTGGTCTGCCAGGGATGTTCCCAAAGCAGGGCTCCGCTTTCCGGAGCAAGTCCGGCGACGCGGTGTCCGGTGACTACCAGGATCTGACGTTTGCCATTCAGCGTGACCAGCATCGGCGAAACGTAGGAGGCCTTGTCATCGAGCGCGGACCAAACCGGCGCTCCGGTGAGCTTGTTGTAGGCGGCGACCGATTTGCCGGCGGGTCCGCCCGGCAGGACGATAACAGTGTCATCGACGATCAGAGGCGCACCGGAAACTCCCCATTGCAGGTTGGTGGCGGCGGCATCGGTCAGGATATTGCGCGACCAAACTTTCGCACCGGTGACGGAGTTGAGGCAGCGGAATTCGCCGCTAGCTCCGAGCGAATAAATGCGGCCGCCGTCATAGGTGGGCGTTGCGCGTGGTCCATCGCCGCCGAGCTGTTCCGTGAATTCGGTGTCCCACTTGTGGGTCCACATTTCGCGGCCAGTGGCGAGTACGTAGGCGGCGACGACCTCCTGTTTGCGGCGTTGTTCGATGGTGTACGCGATTCCTTTTGCGATAACAAACGAAGCGTAGCCTCCTCCGATGGGTTCCGTCCAAACTGGTTTCAGGCCGGAATCCGGCCATTTTTCGAGCGTCGGAGTTTGGGTGTAGATGCCGCCTTCGTCCGGTCCGCGGAAGGTGGTCCAGTAGGACGGCAGCTTGTCGAAGGCGTCCTGCGAGAGTTTGCGCGCGGCTTCGGGATCCGGTGTCCCGGCAACCGGAGTGGGCGCGGCGACGGCGATGACGGGATCTGCTTTCTGCTGTTCGGCGCGGCTCTTTTCGAGCTTCTGGAAATGCGCTTCGGGTTTGTAAAAAGAGAAGACGGCGCCGGTGGTGCCGCCGTTGAATTCGATGCGGAGGCCGAAGAAGAGGATCATCGCGGCTACGGTCCAGATGGCGAGTCCGAGGGTGGCGAGGATTTTGCGCGGCCAGCGCCAACCCGATTTAAACCACGTGAGCCAGAGTCCGATTGGCGGAATCAGAATTGAGGCGGCGAATTTGGCGAGTCGCGAATTCAAGATTTAAGTCCTTGGGCCGCTCGTTGCGGCTTTCTAGTTTGGCGCGGGCACAGGCCGGAGGCCTATGCCACGTTGATCTACAGGCTGGAGGCCTATGCCACTTTGATCCACACCGGAGGCCCATGTCACCTAATACGATTTCGCGATGACTACGCGGCGATCTACGGTTTCGCCGGTCAGGATGCATTTGCCGGGTCCGTCGAATTCGTCAACCGACGGGATATTCCGCACGCTCGCCTTAAATTCCTTGATGCGCGCGTCGTTGGCGGGGTCGTCTTTTAAATGTGCCATGACGAATTTGCCGCCGCCCTTTTCGGCCGTGACGTCGCGGAGAATAGATTCGACTTCCTCAATCGAATTCGCAAGAATCGTATTGTCGGCGCGGCGCTGCTTGGCAGTCTCAAACAGGTGTTTCTGCATTGCTTCGAGAGTATGAGCAAGCTTCGCCGCGGCCTCGGTTTGCGGGATGACTTCTTTGCTGCCGGTATCGCGGCGTTTCAAAACAATGTTGCCGCTCGCGACGTCGCGGGGGCCGAGTTCAAAGACGACCGGAATCCCTCGGCGTTCCCAATGAAAAAATTTCGCGCCCGGGCTCTGGCCCTCGCGAGTGTCCACATGAGCTCCCAACTCGCGCGCGAGCTTGGTGGCGACTTCCATCACCGCGCTGCGCTCTTCTTCCTTGCGGAAGATGGGCACGATGACGGCCTTGACGGGCGCGACCTTTGGAGGAAGTACCAGCCCCTTGTCGTCCGAATGCGTCATGATGAGTCCGCCAATCAGGCGCGTCGAAACGCCCCAGCTGGTCTGCCAAACGTAATCGAGTTTGCCTTCCTTGGTCTGAAACTGCACATCGAAGGCTTTGCCGAAGTTCTGCGCAAGATCGTGGCTGGTTCCGGCCTGGAGCGCGTAGCCGTTCTGCATCATGGCTTCGATCGAAAACGAGCGAAGGGCTCCAGCGAACTTTTCGGCGCGGCTTTTCGCGCCCTTGATCACGGGCATCGCCATGACGTCCTCGGCGACTTCCGCGTAGACGTCGAGCATGCGGAGTGTTTCTTCGATTGCTTCTTCGTGGGTTGCGTGCGCGGTGTGGCCTTCCTGCCAGAGGAATTCCGTCGTGCGCAGGAACATTCGCGTCCGAAGTTCCCAGCGGATGACGTTGGCCCACTGGTTGTAGAGCAGCGGTAAGTCGCGATAACTCTGGACCCACTTTGCGAAGAAGTGCCCAACGATGGTTTCTGAAGTCGGACGAATGACGTAAGGCTCCTCGAGCTCCTTGCCACCGGCGATGGTGACGACGGCGAGCTCCGGCGCGAAGCCCTCGATGTGCTCGGCTTCCTTCTTCAGGAAGGATTGCGGGATCAGGAGCGGCAGATAAATGTTCTGATGGCCCGTGGCCTTGAAACGCGTGTCGAGCTCACGCTGCAGGATTTCCCACACGGCGTAACCGTTCGGCTTGATGACCATGCAGCCTTTGACAATTTCGGCCGGCTCGGCCATGTCGCCTTGAAGCACGACGTCTTGATACCAGGTCGCGAAATCCTTGTCGCGCGCGGTGATGGGAGATTCTGCCATGAACTTCCTAATTTGACACAAAGAGCGCGACGGCGCGGATTTTGTTTCGGTCGTGCCGGGTCCGGCTCCGTGACCGTCGCTCGTGAGCGAGGCTACTCGATTTGATAGCCCGACTTCGCAATGGTCGCGTGGACTACTTCCGCGTGATGCCCATGCATTTCGAAAATCTGCCGGACGAAGGTGCAGACTTCTTCGCTGCCTTTTTCGTAGAAGACAAGCACCGAGGGACCGGCTCCACTGAGGGCGCACCCAAGCAGGCCGGGTGCGCGGAGTTTGGTCATCTCCTCGAGGCCCGGCACCAGCTTGAAGCGGTACGGCTGGTGCATCCGATCTTCAAGCGCGGCGGGAAAGGCGCTAGTGGTTCCAGTGAGGAGAGCCCCGATGAGGAGGGCGCTGCGCTGGACGTTGAAGATCGCGTCGGCGCGCGAATAGGAATCCGGCAGCACGCTGCGCGCGATGCTGGTGGGAAGGATGAAATCGGGGACGACCACGGCGACGTCGTAGCTGGGCGGGAGTTCGAGACGCACGGCGCGGGCGACTCCGCCGGAATCGATGGCGCTGGTGACGATGGAGCCGAGGACGCAGGCGGCGACGTTGTCAGGGTGACCCTCGATGCGCGCGGCTTCGTCAAGTACGCGGTGCGGCTTCCAGTTGAGGCCGAGGAGCTGCTCGGCGATGACGACTCCGGCGACGAGGGCGGCGGCTGAGGAACCCAGTCCCTTGCCGATGGGAATGTCGTTATTGATTTCGAGCTTGATGGGTTCGAGGCCGTAGGGGAATTTGCCTCCGCCGTTATCCCGCGCTACGTCGAGCGCAGTTTGCCAGATCAGATTGTCGGAGGCGGTCGAGATCATCGCGGCGTCGCGGCCGGTGACCGAGATGGAGAGTTCGCGCGCGGGCGAGAAGCGGCATTCGAGATAGATGCCGAGGGCCAAGCCGAGGGCGTCGAAGCCAGGTCCGAGGTTCGCGCTTGAGGCGGGGATGCGGACAGTGCGGGCGATCTTGCTGGGCGAATCAGCCATTTGCGATGCGAACCTTTTCGCCCGTGCGGCAGGATTGGTAGGCGCTCAAAACAAATTCGAGGGCGCGATACCCGTCTTCGCCGGACACGGCTGGTTGGCGTCCGGCTTCAATGGCTGCTCCGAGGTCGCGGAACTGGCGCTCGAAGGGCGTCAGCGAAATCGCCATGGGATCGGAGGATCCGCTGGCTACGTCGTTCGCGATCGGCGGCGGCTCGCCTTCGTCCATCTCGACCTGCCAGGAAGTCAGGCGATCGCCGGTGATAACGGCGGAGCCTTTCGTTCCGTGGATCTCGATGTGTTCGGTGAAGCCGGGCCAAAAGGCGGTGGCGGCCTGGATGATTCCCGTGGCTCCGTTGGCGAAGCGGAACATGGTGTTGATGGCGTCTTCGGATTCGATTTTGTGGCGCGCACCGAGGTGCCAGTAGGCGCTGACTTCTTCGATGCGGCCGATCAGCCAGAGGAGCAGATCGACTTGGTGGATGGCCTGATTGATGAGCGCTCCGCCGCCTTCCGTCGCCCAACTGCCTTTGATGGGCCGCGAGTAGTATTCTTCGCTGCGCCACCACTTGACGTAGGCGTCGGCCTCGATGATTTTGCCGAGCCGGCCCGCTGAGATCGCTTTGTTGAGGAACAGGCCGGCGTCGTTGAAGCGACTCTGACTGACGACGCCGAAGACGATTCCGGCTTTGCGGGCGATATCGATCATCTCACGCGCGGTTTCGAGATTTACAGCGATGGGCTTCTGGACCTGGATCGCTTTCCTATATTCGGCGCAAAGGGCGAACGGCTGCAGGCGAAAATCGGGGAAGGTACAAAGGTCAACGAGATCAACCTTGGTGTGTTTGACGACGTCTTCCCACGTCGGCACGAAGTCGCCGCCCCATTTCGCGACGAAGGCTTCGCCCGCGGATTGAACGATGTTGGTGGAGGCAGTGACCTCCCATCCGATGTTCCGGTAGACTTCCGCGTGTTTGTGGGCGATGGCCCCGGTGCCGATGATGCCGACTCGCATTCGGTGACTAGTTTAGCGAAGCGGCGGACAAGCGCGATTGGCAATCTCTGGTCCGTTACAGTCCCGTGTCGCCGCAGATCGAGACCTCGAGGCCGAGTTCGCGGAACATGGCGGCTTTGGCGGCCATAGCCTGAATCGCTCCGCCGGCGTCGGGGGCGTACGCGACGTGGATGTGATTGGCCTTGTGTTTCGCCATGAGCTGATCGCGCGAAACGCCATGGAGGACGGCGCTCATGATGGGCCAGTGAGGCGTAGTCATCTGCCAGCGGCGTTCGGTTTCTTCCTGCGGCAGAGCGACGACTTTGGCGCGACCGAGGTCGGCTTTCAGCTTTCCGTTATCGACGAAGACGCGGCTCCAGACGATTTCGCCGGGCTTACTATTACCTTTGACGGTGCCTCCGCCTAAGCGGAAATACATCGCGGGCTGGCGCTCGCTGGTGGTTCCTTTATATCCATCCACGAAGTGCGCGGGCGGGGCGGCTCCCGAAATTTCGAAGACCCAGACAAATTCGGTCTTGCCGTCGGCGAAGGTGTAATTCTCGCCGTAGCGGATGTCGTGAAGCGTATTTTCCGGCGCGAATCCTAACTTATTCCAGATACGATTGGTGCAAAGCGCGTCGATACCGGCGCATTCATCGACTTCATTGAAATGCGGTAGAGCGGTGTTTTCGTGAATGATTTTGCCAGTGGTTTTGCTGGTGACCGGCGGGCGATCGACGTTATTGAGCAATCCTTCGATCAGATCGGAGGCGGGCGTCAGGTCTTTCAGACCCTGCTGGTATTGGATACCGATGGCCGCGCAACCGAAGTCGTCGGCGATGCGAAGAGCGGCGATGTACATCTTGCACTGCTCGTGAATCTGGGCGTCGGTGAGATCGGTTTCTTCGTTCGGTCCGGTGAGGAAGCGCATGCCTTTGGCGTCGAGCCACTGACGGACGCCATTGGCTTCGGCATCGGGGACTTCGCGCATAGCGGCGTAGAGGGCGCTCTGCGAAAGGCGCTCCTTATAGATGCCGAGAGCGTGGAGCAGATCGTCGGGAACGATGGCATTGTACATACCCATGCAGCCTTCGTCGAAGATTCCCATAATGGCTTTGTCGCGCTTCAATTCTTTCGCGAGCGCGGCTCCGGTTGCCTCGGCGTCCTTAGGCAGTTGGAAAGCGGACAGCGGCTTGACGTGCGAGAGATCCTGCGGAACGCCTTTACCTTGGAGCCAGCTTCCGAGCCCTTTCATGAAGAAGTCGTCTTTGAAATCGACGCTCCACAGAGTGTCGTACTTGACGCCGGCTTTGGTCAGCGATCCGTTGAGGTTCAGCATACCGACCAGGCCGGGCCATTGGCCGTTCCAGTTTGCGATGGTCAGGATCGGCCCCTGATGAGTAATGAGGCCAGAAAGAACATGGTGGCTGTATTGCCAGACGGCCTCGACGACGATCAGCGGCGCGGTCGGCGGGATCTGGCGAAAGACCTCCATGCCATGCTTCTGGCTATCGAGAAATCCGTGTCTCTTGACGGGATCGTAGGCGTGTCCGCGTCGGACGGTAGACCTCAGAGATTCTATGGCGGCAATAACCGCCGTTTCGACTGCTTCTTGCGCTGGCCAACAACCTTGGTTGGCGGAAAGGCGAAGGTCGCCGCTGGCGACGAGGATGACTGGCTCGGACATAGGACTTCATTTTGGCATTGTGAGGAAGAAGTGCGATTGGTGCGCTGAGAATTTGTTGCGCGAAACGAGCATTTTCTCATCGAAGGATGAGCCTGAAGCGGGGCGTTGAGGGTGGGTGAGGCTGGAGTCTTTCTTTTTTGTTTGAGGAAAGAAGCAATCGTAGGCGCTGTGGGAATGTGGTAAACGCGGTAGCGTTTTCAAAGGGCGGTGGGCGGCGGTGGGAAACCGGCGCGGTGCGCCCATCGCTGGCGTTGGCGGTTTTCCACGGACGTCCACGGCCCGGCATTTCCACAGCGCTCCGGGGTCGGGCGTTTGGTAGCGATCAAGCGCTGAGTTTGGCGATGCGGTGCAGGAGCTGGCGCTTGGCGCGTTGCATTTCGAGCGCGGCCTCGG
>JBBQWZ010000047.1:0-54047 GCA_038210135.1 Bryobacterales bacterium | reverse complement strand
CGCCCTTGGAAAACGCTCCCGCGTTTCCCACATTCCCACAGCGCCTACGATTGCTTCTTTCCTCAAACAAAAAAGAAAGACTCCAGCCTCACCCACCCTCAACGCCCCGCTTCAGGCTCATCCTTCGATGAGAAAATGCTGTACCTGGGGTAAACTGTACCCCAGCCGTCCGCCAGATGGACGAAAAGGGGGCCGAGTGAAAATTGGACGCGGACCGACGGGCAGTAACAAGCGCGTCCGCTAAGAAGGCTGCGACGGAATCGCGATTAGACTTCTCGTGTTTGATTAACGGCTAGCCGGTGGAGGCAGCGGCGAGCGAGAGCCTCCGGCCGATCAAGATGTATGCCGCGAGCGCCAGCAGGCTGGCGATTCCGATGCCGATGCCGAGCCACAGACTTCCGGGGCGGAAACGGAAACGCACTACGTGGTCACCTGCGGCGAGTTCGACTCCGCGCTGCACGTAATTGGTGGGGATTATTTTCGCCGCTTGTCCATCGACGGAGGCTGTCCAACCGGGATAGTTCAGATCCGCAAGCACGAGCAACGCCGGCTCCTTGCTCCTAGTCCGCAATTCCACCGAGGTATTTTCGGAGGTCGTCCAAGTGACGACCGCTCCCGGATCTAAAGACGTGGAGCGAATCTGCGTCGAGGCTTCTGTTAACGCGGTGCGACTTGGATCGAAGATAGATCCGTCCGGAAGGATCGAGGTTTGAATTGTGCGCTTGACCTCTTCAGGGTTCAGCCTGCGCACGTCCGAGACCAGCCAGGCGCGGGGCATAACTCGGGAGTTCTCATAGGTCCGAGCGAATTGACTTCGCGCGAGAAGCTGAAAACGGCTTCCTTGTATGTCGGCCGGGGTAAAGGCTTGGATGGCTCCCGTTTGGTGATTCCAGAGGATGGCCTTCGCAATCTGAATTCCCCCTGCAGGAGCCAGCCATTTGAATTCGATGCTGGAGAAATGACGGGTGCTGTCGAGTGGCCATTTGGCGAAGTAGAAGGTTCCCAGGCAGCTCGGTCCTCCATACTGAGGGACTTGTCGAAAAATGGTGGCCGGTGGATGCGACATGGTTTTGCGGACGGCGGGGCAATCGGCGGCAAACTCGGCGGTATCCCGCCCGGCGAGGACGGGAATGATCACGTCGGGTTCGACGGGGGCGTGCAGACGAATTTCGGCCACGGTTGTTCCGCCGGTGATCTGGGCGGATTCACGCAGATAGCTGATCACAGCGAGCGCGGTAAACCGCTTAACCGGATCGACGGCAAAGCGAACCTCGTTGCCGAGTTGGCGAGATCCGCTTTGCCCCAGGTCCTCACCCATGTCTTCGGCAGGCACCGGGATTCCTTCGAAACGGTCCAACTCGCCGATATCGGCGTCGGGTAAGAGGATGTGGCGGGCGCCCAGGATATCGAGGGAGCGGTTTTCGCTCTTCCACCATTCCGCGTAGAGGGTTCCGCCGGGATCCATTTGGAGGAGGTTGTTGTAACGTTCGACGGCGAGGGAACCGTACTTATTCAGCGAAGCGACGCCCCAGAGCTTCGATCGATTGGGCCCGAGCTCGGAGGGCTTGCTGAGAAAACCTCTGACGGCGACCGAACGTCCTCCGGATTTGCGGACGAGAGCGGCGGTGGGCGGGGCATCCAGGCCGGCCGGACTGGGGCTGTAATAGCGCCAACTGGAATACATGCCGAATTGGGCCATATCCGCCAGTGCCACCAGGCTGAGTGTAAAGACAGAGATCGCGCCGCCGCGGTGGCGGTGCATAAAAAAGATGGCCAGCGCTGCGAGCAAGGCGGTCACCAGGGGCAGCAGAAACATTGGCTGCGTCAACGCGAAAGAAACGTTCTGGACGCCTCGCGAGGCGGCAATTCTTTGTAGCTGCGCCCCTTGGCCGATTGAAATGGCCGCGGCAAGGCCGATTTCGAACAAGAACAGGGCGCCGGTTTGCAAGGCGACTCGTTTCAGACTCAGCTCCGTCAGCAGGCGCTTGATTCCGATTCCGGCAAGCAATGCCGTGGCGAGCTGGAAGACGACCAGCCAGCGTCCCTGGCAACGGAACTGATTGAAGGGCGGAATGAGATACAGCGTCCGGCCGACAATCGTGTCTCCGCCGAAGGAGCACAGAAGAGATACGACCCCGGCGACAAGCAGGAGATAGGTTAGGGCGTTTTGCTTGCCGTCCAGTGCGTGCTTCTTACGAACGAAGGCAAAAGAGAGGAGCGCCAAAGTAAGGAATCCGAGGAATTCATCCTGCTCGGTGAGCTCGACGTTGAAATGATCTTCGTACAGCGAGTTTTCTTCTCCACCATATAAGAATGGAAACAACAGCAAAGACAGTAGGCGCAGCGGGAAGCGGGCGACATTGAAGAATTCGAAGGTCACATTCTGCCGGACTCCCAATCGGGTGAACTCGATCAATGGCAAAAGGAGAACAGCGCCGAGACCGAAACCGAACAGGACCATGAGAGCCGCGCGCCGATAGTAAGCCCAGGTCGCGCCGGTTGAAAATCCACGGACCGCCGCATAGACAGCGGCAAAGGTCAGACCGTACACGATGATTTGAGGATGACCGCTGAGAATGAGTTGACCGGTCGCGAAACAGCCGAAGGCGAACCACTTGAAATCATGGGCGCTGCGTATTCGTTCGAGACCGAGGAGCACGGCCGGGATCCACGCGGCGGTATGAACAATCGAGGGATGCCCCAGATGCCCCATGAGAAAGCCACTGAACCCGTAGAGGATGCCGGATACCCAGGCGGCCAGGCGATTTTGCGTCAAGGTATAGGTCAGCAGGTAGGTAAACCAGGCTGCCAGTACGTATCCGGAAATCGCGAAGGCGTTGTAAGAGCCTGGGATCCAGGACAGCAAAATCGCCGGCAAATACCAGGTAAAAGTCAGCGGATCCGCGGCTGCCGGATAGCCAGTGCCGAGTGCAGGCTCCCAAAGGGTGCGGGCGGACAGGTAGTTCGGAAGGTATTCGATCAGGCCATCGCCGGGCGCGAGATATTTTCCGCTGAGCAGGACCGGCAAAAACCAGAGGATGAAGATCGCGGTATACAGCGCCAGGGCTAGCAGGTGAAAACGGGTGCGGGTCATTCCGCGTTTCCGTAGGGGACGGTCCAATTCCCCTTTTTGCGAAATCCGGTATTCGTCCCGTTGCACGCCACAGCGTAGAGATAGATGTTCTTTCGCCCGGCAAAAGATGGCTTAAATGTCACTTTAAATCGCCAAGATAAACCGGTCCCGCTGCGGGAAATGCTGGAATCGGAAGCAGTGATGGCGCACTGGCTATTGCGGGCGAAATTTGTGCTCTTGGGAGGCAGAGTTTCAAAGTTTCGTCCCGAGTCGTCGGCTAACCGGATCGAGCCCGACTCCGGATCGTAGGCCACGTAGCAGGAACTCACGGCATCTATTTTCCGATTGAATAGAACACGCGTATCGGCGAGTTCTTTTGAACCCGCGGGGTGATCGAATGTGAACGAGAAGGTCTCGCTCCAGCCGCCGCCGGCCGCGGGGGAGGCCGACACGATTTCGGGAACTCCGCCGGAATCCGCGCAGCCTGCTTTCACGCTCCACTCGCCGCGTGCCGCCAGCGCGGTTTCTTCGCCTGAGACGTATCGAACGGCCTGAAACACTTGCTTTTCCCCGGCAAATCGCCGTGCGAAATGAAGGTCGAGCACCAGCTTCAGCTGATTTCCAGAGACGGTGGCGGAGGAAGTGCCGAGAGCGAGCCGGCATTGATGATTGGAGAGTTCGCCGCCATCGCCGAGTTTCTTTTGGGTGGATCCTTCGCCATTGTCGTTGACCAGGACCAGTGTGTTGTCGAGCGGAATGTATTGGAGGTAACAAGCCGCGCGCCCATCCACCTCCTGATTGATGAGAAGCCGTGCCGAGTGGATGTCCGATACGCCTTTCGGATCGGAAAAGACGGCTGTCACCAATTGGTGTTCGCCGACAAGCGGCGAGGAAGCCAAACGGACGGCACTCTCATCCTGAGAAGGATGGCGAGAGCACGATCCGGCCAGGAGAACAGGTAGGGAGAAGATGACGTGGCGAAGCTTCAACCCGTTCATCCTAGCAAAGGGGCGGCGAATCCTTGCGCGAGGAACGAACGAAAATTCCGTCCCTCGCGCGAAGGTGGATACGTCCCTTACTGCAAGGAAAGAGAACCGAGCGAATGCCAACCGGTATTATTGAGATCGTTCTGATCGCGAGCGGCGGCAAAAACGATCTTATTCCCGCCGAAGGCCTGACTGAAGAGGAAGGTCAAGGTGATCGTCAGATTATTTCCGTTAGCGGTTACCGCCGCGGTGTTCCAGGTGACCATGCATTGGGAATTCGCGGTGCTGCCAATGGCTCCCAACGAATTGGCGGGAAGCAGGTTGAAGCCGGTATCATCGACGAGATAAAGGATATTCTGCGACCGGACGTAGGCGAGGTAACAGCCTTGGCGCCCGTCCAATGCGGAATTGACCAGCATATTAATCACGCCGAAATTGCCAACTCCCGCCGTATCGGTAAAGTTGAACGCGATGGTCTGGGGTTCCCCTGCGGTAAGAATTCCGCGCGCAGGCTGGGCGTTGTTGACGGTTATGGTCCCCGTACTCGGCTCACCGGGAATCACAAATGTTCCCATGGCTTGCCAACCGGAGGTGACGCTCGCAGCGGTACGGGCGGCCTGGTAGACGACTTTGTTGCCGGCGAAGCCGGAGGGGAATGAGAACGTCAGGTTTAGCGTAAGGAGTTTCCCGCTGATGTAGACCGTGGAGGAGGGCGAGCTGTTCGGGCCGCCGCTCCAGCTCACGGTGCACTGGCTATTGCTGGTAGTTCCCGCCGAGGAAACCACTTGACCCGCCAGCAAATTGTCGCCGGCGTCGTTCACCAGGTAGAGGACATTTTGCGAGGCGACATAGGCGAGATAGCACCCTTGACGTCCGTCCAGGGCGCCATTTACGAGCATGTTCAGCACACCGAAATCCGCTGATCCATTGGCATCATAGAATTTGAACGAGAACTGCTGAGAGGATCCCGAACCGCTGACGGGATTCACGCTGTGCGGCACCGCGCCGGTCGGAACGGAAGTGTTGAACTCAAAGAATGGAATGTTTCCGTCCGTGCCAATCAGGAAAACATCTCCGCGGCTGGTGCTTGCGGGCAATGGATCCGCCGTGTAAGTAATCTTTTGGGGGCCCGTCCCCTGGTTGGGCGAACCGACGGGCCATCCGGATGCACTTGCGAACGACCACGTACAACCGGGCTGGGTATCCAAAAGGAATTCGCCAGAGCCGCCTAGGGCACTCATGAGAACGCGCTCCGGATACGTCCGGTACGTGCAGGACGAACCGAGTTGAGAAATACCGAAAATCTGGCCGCCCGGAGCCACGGTACCGGACCGTTTCAGGCTTTGCCCGTTGGCATCGACCGAATAGCTGACCACGCTGTTTCCGATGCCGGAGGACGGCGACGTGCGATGGATCCACGAATTACCAGCCGGAGCGTTCCAAGAACAATTCGAGGCGGCGGTCACCTGAACATTAACCGTTCCACCGGATGAGGGAATATAGGCCGCCGGTCCCGTGGCGGAAATCGCACAGGTAGCCGTGTCGATAAAGGCCAGCGCGCCCGAAGCGACGCTAGCCGGATTTGTGGGCTGCAGAGCGTCGGCTACGGGAAGGTCGGCGACGATGGTGGATCCGGCGACGAAAACACGACCGGAAGTGGGATGAACCGCGATGCTGTTCAAATTCGTGCCGTTCGTATTTTGCGAGCCGGTAGCGCCCGAGAACAGGCTGGAAAATGTCAGTGTGCTCGCATCGGCGGGCAATTTCATGACGAATGCGGCGTAGCTATCCTTGAGCGGAGAACTCTCGACGGCCGAAACCAGCGGAAACCGCTCCAGCGGACCAACCGCGTTTCCGCTGATGTAGACGTTCGAGTTGCTGTCTATAGCGAGTGCGGAGCCGGGACCGCCTGGGGCGAGCAGGTTGGAATAGGTGACGGCTCCGGCGGAGAACTTCGTGAGAAAGCCAAAGGCGCCGCTGGCCTGGGCTTGAACGAGATTCAGCAGGTGCGTGTTGAACGAAGCGGTGGCGTAGGTGGTGCCGGTGGCGTAGGCGCTCCCGCTGGAGTCCACCCCAACGGCGAACACTTGCTCACCCGTGAAGTTGGAGTACGCGATCGAACTGCCATCGCTCGCATATTTGGTAACGAATCCGCGCGCGGTGAAGGGGGCTGCCAAGGGGTCGCCGCCGGACGCCAAAAAGTCAGTGGAGTTGGAGCGTCCGCCAACGATGGCATTTCCGGCTGTGTCTACCGCGATGGAAGTGCCGACGTCCGCGCCGGAGCCTCCGAGGTAGGTCGAGAACAAAATGCTGGCCCCGTCGGTCGAAAGCTTTGTCACGAAAGCATCGCTGGTGGATCCGCCGTAGGCGCCCTGGCGGGGCGAAACCAGAGAGAACGCGGACGAGGAAGTGGTCCCGGTGATGTAGGCGTTGCCAGAACCGTTAATGGCAACGGCATTGGCGGCCGAAGCACCGCCCGCGCCTCCTATCCGCTTGCCATATAGAATCGAGCCGGTCGGGGAAAGTTTGACCACGAAAGCATCATTGGGCGAGCCAATCGCCGCTCCGACAGCGGCAAAATCAGTGGATGCTGTCGACCCGGCAACGTAGGCGTTGCCAGCAGAATCCACTGCAAGTCCGCCTGCATCCTCAGCGCCGGTACCGCCCAGGTACGTGGTGTATAAGCGAGTCTGCCCGTCGGGAGAAAGCTTAGTGACAAAGACGTCGCCGCCGCCTGGCGGATTCGCCGAGGGGTACGAAAAGGAGGTGGACGTCGTCAGGCCAGCGACGTAGATATTTCCGCTGCCGTCCGTCCCAATTCCGCGAAGGATGTCCTGCGTGTTGCCGCCAAAGTTGGTTGAGTAAACGACGGCGGGATCGATGACGAGCGGTTGGGTGGCGTCGTATTTGTCCACGACAAAGCGCACCAGCGAACCCTCCACGGCAAACCGCCCGTTGACGGCGACTCGACCGCGGGTGGACTCCTGATAGATCCGGGGTTTGCTTTGGCGCAAGATGCCGTTCCCCGTTCGCAGCAGTAAATCACCCGAAAATTCAGTCTCGACCGATACAGCACCCTCGATTGACATCCGTACCTTCGAGAGGTCCGCGCCGGGCTGGATGATCCAGTCGTACTCGAGAGTATCGCCCGCGCCATAGAATTCCAGATCGATGCCTGGGTAAATCGCGGAATAGCGGATTCGCGAGAAGTTGGGAACATTGAGGCGCCAGGCGCTGCGACTGCCCAGCAGATAGTTGGTGACGCCGACTTGGCGATCGATACCCGAGGGTCGTGCGCGAGAACTTCCGCCTACAAAACGCATGCGCACGGGAGCGCCGCTCGCGGAGCGCATCTCGACGCCGGACTGGCCAAGAAAAAGATCGAACCCGGGGCGATGCGCCAGATACTGAGCGAAGGCCGGGGACGAGCTACCGGCGGGCTCAAAACTGACGAAACGTCCTGGCGTCGGGAGAGAGGATTCTCCCGTTGCCGCTTGCAGGATCAATGCCGAACTGAAAATCAAAGTATAAATGCCTAAACGCAACGCCATCCCCACTCCTTACGACTCTTAGCTGTTTAAGTCTTCTAGATCCCAAAAGGACCCCTACTGTTTCCAGAGAAGATCAAACCGTTGTTCCGAGGATAACGAAAAATGAATTGAGTTCGCGCGGGGGCTCGGGAAAAACGCGCACTCCTCGAAACAACCATGTTTAGGGAACGACCCAGGAACCCATACCTTGCCAGGGACTATTGGCGACACCGCCCAAAGTTTGCACAGCGGTCCAAACCGCTTTGGCGCCGGCGAAGGAGTGGTTCATCGTGATGTTCATCGAGATCGTCATTTGCGCTCCGCTGAGGGATACGCTTCCCCCGAGCGCGGACACGGTGCACTGGCTGTTGCTGAGCGAATTCGCTCCGGTAAAGGCCGTACTGGTGGCGAGGGCCGGTCCGCCCACGTCGGGGTACAGGTAGATTTGATTGCCGGGGCGATAATAAGCAACCACGCAGGAGTTGCGTCCATCGATGGCGGAATTCACCAGGATCCACGCGGTCTGTAAATTGTTCGCGTCGGCGGCGTCGCGGAACGTGGCGGTCACCATGGCACTCGACGTCGAGAGCGAAGGGGGGGTGAGACTGACGGGCCAGGGAACTCCGGCCGGAAGCGGCGACACCCCATAGACGCCCATGGTTTGCCATCCGGAGGTGCCGGATGCGGTATCCCCGGCAGCGGCGTAGACGACCTTATGCCCGCCAAAGGAAGGCGTAAATGAAATCGCCAGGGTTAACGTCAACGTGGACCCGCTTCCGAAGGTGGAACTGGAGGCCAGGTTGATCGAACATTGACTGTTGGCGAGCGTCCCCGATCCATTCATCAGGTGGCCGACGATGTTCGCGCCATTTCCGTCGTCGGGAACGATGTACAAGGTGTTCAAAGGGAGCGAGTACGCGAGGTAACATGCCTGGCGCCCATCCAGGGTTTCGTTTACGAGTATGTTCATGACGGCCAATGCCTGGTAACCGGCGGGATTCGAAAACTGGATCGCGAAAATCTGCCCGGATCCGGAAGCGGCGCTGGGGCTGAGCGACGATACTCCCGGCGCGGACGCAATCGCGGACCCGGCCTGATTCACCGTGTAGGTAAGCCCCGCGATCGACATCGTTCCTGAACGGGCGGAAGTGGACAGATTGGGCGCGATCGAAAAACTCACCGTGCCCGCGCCGGATCCGGAAGCTCCCGCGGTGACCGTCAGCCACGCCGCATTACTGGCCGCCGTCCAGGCACATCCGGCCCCGGTAGTCACACCGGCGGAAGTGGTGGTCGAGCCGGCGGGGACGGATTGCGAGGAAGCACTCAAGGAGTAGGCGCAGGTTACGCTCTGATTCAATATGGTGGAAGAACTAGTCGCGTAGTTGCTGTCGCCGCCATATTGCGCGGTGATGGAGTGTGAGCCCGCGCTCAACGACGCAGTCGAGAACTGGGCGGTTCCGGCGGAGAGAGAAGCGCTTCCCAATTGCCCGGCGCCATCCAGGAATCGCATGGTGCCGGTGGCGAGACTGGTTGATACCGAGGCTATCCAGGTAATGGATTGACCGGCCGCGGCCGGATTCTGCGACGAGACAATCGCGGTCGCTGTCGGAACCTTCGTGACATTCTGCGACAGGTTGAAAAACTGGCGGGCGACCGAAATCGATCCGCTCCTGGACGTGGACGTTCCCGTGGCGCCGACAGTGTAAGAAACGGTCCCGTTGCCTGTACCCGTGGTGGCTCCCGAGAGAGTGATCCACGAGACGTTCGCGTTGGCGGACCAAGCGCAGTTAGACGGGGCAGTGACGGTAATTTGCGCGGAGCCTCCCGCGGCGGCGAATTGAGGATTGGCTGGCGAAAGCGTGGCGCAAGAGGCGTCGTATTGTACGGTGAGGTTCGCGCCAGCCGGGGACGCGCTGTTCAAGCGAATCGTGAGCGGACCGTAGGGATCCTGCCATGCGGTGCCGGCAGTGAGGGGCGCGTCGGTAAACGTCCCCGGCGTACCGCTCGCGGTGAAGTCGAGCAGCAGCGTGTATCCCGGCCAATTGGTGGGGTCGTCGAGGTACATCGACACGCCGTCCCAGGCATGTACCCATTGGCCCGTATAGGTGCCGTCGAGTCCCGCGTTTTGCCGGAGCTGAAGCCATAACCACTGATTCAGGAGTCCACCGCGGCTCACTTTCAGCGCCCTGACGCCGCTGGTGTTCTCATACGGTAACAACGTAAAGGTGCCGGCCGTCTGAACCGCCGGCACATCCGTTCCTGACTGCATCCAACCCAGCTGTACTTTGTGGGGCGCGGCATAGTGGCCCAAATAGCCCTGGGCAATTCCCATTACCGACGTGTAGTCGCCATAGTCTACGTGGGTGTTTTGGTTGGTCGGATTTGCCGGGTCGTAGGGAGGACCCAGCGTTTGCGCACCGTACTGCTGGGTCGACGCATGTTCGAGGCCCAGATTGTGTCCGAGTTCGTGCGCAATAATCCCGACGGTCAGGTCGCCGCTATTCGCGTAAAGGTCCGGCACCCAGACGTCCGAACCGCAAGGCCCAACATCTCCCAATCCCGCCCAGCCTATATCCGCGGTTTTCGGAATGATCATCACGTGATGGGAATAGGAGTCATAAACCGCGGCCGTCACGGAGGACCGTACCTGGGTGGCGATCGAACTATATTGCGAACCGCTGGTGATGGTCGAGTTCATCATCACCACCGAGGGGAAAACGATCCCGCTCGCCGAGGTGGAACCGAAGGATGCCTGCTGCCAGTACAGGTTCACCGAGTGTCCCGTCGAGCCAAACACGTAGCCGGCGAGTGTCTGGCTATTTACCGACGAACTGAGCGCCTGCCCCGCAAAGCTGACCATCACGACCAGCACGGACCGACTGCCGGTGGTGCAGGAGGAGGCCGCCGCGGCAGGAGCGAGTAACTCGATCGACTGGCTGTCTGCAAGGATAACTCCACCGATGCGAGCGCCGCGAACATGAATTTGGCCGCGGGCGTGCGCTAAGCCCCCGGCCACTGCGAGTTGCACTTCAAACCCGGCGATGTCAAACCTGCGATGCCGAACGCTGGTTTTGGCGTCAAAGTCGTCGGCGATGGTCGTGGTCAATTCGCCGGTCCAGTCTCCATACTGTTCGATGAAGGCGCGGCCGGCCGGAATTCGTTGGCGAACGGAATTCGCTTCGGCCTCGGTGAGAACGGTCTGGAGGGCCAACTCGGGATGCCCGATGGCGAACGACTCAAGCGCCGCGGCTCGCCGGCGCAGGTTTTCCACTCCGCCAGCCGCGTCCAGCGTGCCTCGCCGAACCGCGTCCCTAAGGCCTGACAACCTGGCGAATTCCGACTGCTGATCTTGGGCAAAGGCCAAGCCGAGGAACGGGATAGAGGCAAGCAGGCATCCAACCAACCGCCACGCCAAACCATTTTTCACCGCACCAACCCTGTACTCGAAGATCATGCTTTCGTTCGCTGTTTGATGCTATCAAAAGCACTTGCGTTTCTTCGATCAGGCGTGGACCGGTGAAAGGTTGGTATTTCGCCCTATTCCGTCCGTAGGCTTTCCTTCCCACAAACTGAGTGCGGGCCTCGCAATCAGGCAAGAATCAAGACTCGTTTTTGGAACCGAAGAGGTCGGCGAGCTGATGGGCGACAGACTCGACGACGGGAGAATCGTCGTCGAGTCCCAGGCGGGCGCACTCCGCTCCGATCCGATCCGAGAGCATGAGCAACGGCCGCATCTCCAAAATTTCTTTTGCGAATTCGACGAATCGACGGCCGTAGGATAAAGCGTCTCCCGGTTCGACGGATGGGGAAAGGTGAGCGACAGCACCGGGGAATTGGCGCTCGACGATGGATAAATCCTCGGCGGAATGGACGATGACTCCGTAACTGGAGCGGGTGACTTGAAGGAGCCACTCGGTGGGCCGCGGATCGGAGTCCACGTCGGCTTCGCCGCGGGGCCAGTCCGCGACCACGCAGATCCCGGGATGTCGAAGGGAGCATTCGAGCAGCCGTTCGTTCTGGGGATCGCCATAATTCACGTAGTAAACGACGACGTCGAAAGATGCCAGTACGCGTGTTTGTAGCAGGTCGTCGATCCGAACTTTCTTCACGGATACCCTGCAATTACCGAGAGTCTCAACACCTAAATCAAACAGCTCGATCCGGCCAGCAGCGGAAACCGAAAGCGGCGCCGTCCAATTGGAGAGGCGGGCGGATGCGATCCCCGGCAGCGAAGTAATCCAAGCGATTTTCATTGGGTCAGAATACGAACGACTTCGTCCCATGCGGGGTTCGGCATTCCCTTGTGATGGGATTCCAGGATGGGCTTCGATGGAACCGGGAGCAACTCGGTGGTGATATCGAACGTATCCCTGAAACGCCCCCTCTGCCCAGGAGAATCCACGTAGACGCGACGGGCCTCAAGGAGATTGAGCCTCTCGGCGTTGGCCAGGGCGCGCCAGATGGATTCTGTCTCGGCGGTTTCGGGTAGGCCCTTGCATTGCCGGCGCCAGTCGCCATAGCCAGCTTCGCCATCCGCCTGGACCCAAACCAGCTTGTTCGAGTGGGGTACGCAATAGGCGGGAAAGTCCAGACAGAGGATCCGATCGACATTTTGAACCTGGATCAGTCTGGCCGCCAGGACGTTGGTTAGGGCGGCGGCGCCAGGGGCGGGGTCGAACGGGATCCCGAACCCTTCGGCCGCATGACCTCTGGCGCGCAATTCCTCCACCAGCGTTTTCGCGGTGGCGTCCGCACCGGTTCGACCACGAGGCACGGCATTGCGTAGGACTGCGATTCTCATGATGTGAGCTGCTCGACAACATGATCCCAGTCGATGCCGAGTTGCCGGATTCGGCCAGGTCCGGCAACGCCGAGCGCCTGGGCAAATCCGGGTTTCTGAAAAAGCGAATCCATCGCCTCGCCGATCAATTGTGGGTCCGGTGGGGTGACCAGACCGTTTCTGCCATTTTCGACAAGTTCGATCGTCCCACCGGCGTCGGACGTGGTCAGGACCGCTTTTTGAAACGAGTTGGCCTCCAGAGACGGATACCCATAGGAATCCTCGTCGAAGGGAAAGTAAACGACCGCCAGGCACTTGGAGAACAGATCCTGCTTCACGTCGTCATCGATCCAGTACGGCATGAAGGTGACTCGATCCTGCAAACCAAGGCGTGCGACCTCGAGCCGCAGATCCTCCACGTAGGGTTCGCAGCCGGGATCCGGCGCGCCCGCGATGACCAGCCGAACTTTGGAATTCGAGTGCCGCAGGGCCTCGATCGCCAGCCATTGCCTTTTGTGATGCGATAGGCGGCAAAAATACAGCAGGAAATCTCCGTATTGAACGGCGCCGGGAAAGGCGCCGTCCGGCAGGGGAGGATAGAGCACGTCCGCGTGAATGGCGTTGTAGCGTTTCAGACGGTCCTGCACGACGACCGAGTTGCAGAATACGCGCTTCGATTCCTGTAGGCCGGCGATGTCGGCCGAGACGATCGCGCGGCGAAGAGCTGAGCCTTCGATAGTGTGCGGAAGAGTCTGGTACTTGGTTCCCCACAGATCGTAGGCCGAACGGAAATGGTGAATAAACCAACAGCGCTTGTTGGGATGCCGGAGCAAATGGCTGGGAGTTCGTATGGTGATCAGCTGGTCGCCGTATTGTGAAAGATCCAACAGCCGGAGAGCGAGCAACTGTGCGAGCATGCCATCCGGAGCGTCGCTGAACGGAATGACGACCGGGTTCACCCGGTGGCCGCGGGTCTCGAGCGCGTCCGTGAGCCAGTCGAAGAGGAATGTTGCGCCGCCGCGTACGAGAGGGTTCGAGACGGTCGCGAGCACAATGTCCATTCGTCCCTTAGTATGCAGGATCGGTCGTGAAAGTTAGGGATGCTATTCTCGTGAGTTGGAATCGAAATTTGTAGCCTTGCTGCTGGGTGCCGCTCTCTGCCTGCCAATGGGAGGGTGCGGGTCGAAGGAATGGAAACTCGCCGTCGATCCAAAGTCCGGGCAAGGCGCATCCGGAGTGTTTCGTGCCAGGTTCGACAGCGGCTCGGATGCCGAAATCAGCGAAGCGCGAATCCTTTTTAGCCCGGCAGTGGATGGGCGCAACGCATGTTACGTGTTTTACAACCCCGCGGTGAATTTCTTCTATCTGGCCTCCGATCAGGGATCGGGATCCACCAAGGTGGCGGCAGGCACTTCTGAATCCGCCGAAAATTCTCAATGCACTTTGCAGGGACAAAGTTCCACCGCAAAGAAAGACGGACACGGAATCGAGGTGCAGATGATGGTTGCGTTCAAGCCCGCGTTCAAAGGCCAGCAGAATATTTATCTGTACGCGGCGGCGGCCGATCAAAACTCGGGTCTGCAACCCAGAGGCGAGTGGCTGGTGCGCAGCGAGTAGCACAGAGATGACTCGCGCGCGCCCGATCAACGAACAATTCCTGGGTACTGAATGATTCCGATCAATCGGAATCGGCGTAACGGAAGGCGGTGCCGATGGATCAGGTGGACATGCTGCAAAGCGGAACTACCGCCCACCCTATGACGAGCGCGACGAAATCGCAGAAGAAGCCGATTCCGGTCGCTCACCCCGTTTTTTGGGGAAACGAAAAGAAGTATGTCGAGGAGTGCGTGGAGACGAGCTGGATTTCGTCAGTGGGCCGCTTTATTCCTGCTTTCGAAGAGTCTTTCGCTCATTTTTGCGCGACCCGCTTTGCCGTGTCCTGTGACACTGGCACGAGCGCCCTTCATCTGGCGCTGATGGGTTTCGACGTGAAGGCCGGAGACGAGGTCATCGTACCTTCGCTCACGTTCGTGGCGACCGCGAACGCCGTTCGGTATTGCGGGGCCGAGCCGGTCTTCGTCGATTCCCAGCCGAAA
The DNA here is from genome assembly GCA_038210135.1 of Bryobacterales bacterium. Classification (GTDB taxonomy): domain Bacteria; phylum Acidobacteriota; class Terriglobia; order Bryobacterales; family Bryobacteraceae; genus JBBQWZ01. The sequence continues at coordinate 39,582 of JBBQWZ010000047.1, read as the reverse complement.
ACGATGAATTTGGACCCTGACCGGATCGAAGAGGCAATTACTCCGCGGACGCGGGGAATCATCGTCGTCCACCTCTTTGGCCATCCCGTGGATCTCGACCCCATTCTCGCGATTGCCCGGAAGCACGGTTTGTTCGTCATCGAAGACGCGGCCGAAGCGCACGGAGCGTTGTACCGGGGCAGGCCAGTCGGCGGTTTGGCCGACGCGGGGACGTTTAGCTTCTTCGGCAACAAAATCATCACCACCGGAGAAGGCGGCATGGTGACTTCGCAGGACGAAGCCTTCGCGGCACGAATCCGGATTCTGCGGGGCCAAGGCATGGATCCCAACCGTCGATATTGGTTTCCGGTCGTTGGCTACAACTACCGCATGACCAATATTCAAGCGGCGATCGGACTGGCCCAGATGGAAGACGTGGAGGCGCACTTGGCTGCGCGGCAGGTCCTGGCTCAGTGGTATCGCAGGCACCTAGGTCCGCTGGCCGAATTTGTGATTCTGCCCGAGGTGGCGGATTGGGCTCGCCACGCATACTGGATGTTCACCATTTTGATTCGAGATGGCGGCGCGAAGAAGCGGGACGAGGTCATGCGCCTGATGGCGGCGGACGGTATTGAGACGCGCCCCTTCTTCCATCCGATCCACACACTACCGCCCTACCGCGCCGGTGCGCGCAACCTGCCAATCGCAGAAACCCTTGGGGAAACCGGCATTATGCTGCCAACCCACGCTTTGCTGACCGAAGAGGATATCGGTTATATCGCCGGCAGTCTGTCCTCGTCTTGCCGGGCATTACGCAATTCGACTCGCGGCTAAGATTCAGAAGGCGGCGGGGCTGGTCCGGCGGCGGAAACTACCCGGGCGGGCGCTCCGAACGCCACTACTGCGTTGGGAATGTCGGCCAGGACCAAAGCTCCGGCGCCGACAACCGACCACGAGCCGATAGAGATTCGCGGGATCACCCGCACTCCGACGCCGAGCAACGCACCCTCGCCCACCGAGACTCCTCCGGCAAGTGTGGTGCCGGGTGCGATGTGCGCGAAAGGACCTATCGTCGAATCGTGATCGATCGTCGCCGACGTGTTGATGATGACGCCGTCCCCGATCCGCACGCCCACGTTCAATACGGCGCCGGGCAGGATCACGATCCCTTCCCCGAGGACCGCCCGGCGGGAAACCACGGCGGCGGGGCTGACGGCGTTGATCAACTGAAAGCCGAGGCGCTGGAGATTCAGAGTTTCGCGCCGGCGGACGTGATTGTCTCCAATCGCGACGACTGCGTACCGAATGCCGCGCGCGAATAGCGAAGGCAGCACCGCGTTGTCACCAAGGATTGGATAGCCGAGCACATCCCCGCCCTCCGATGCCGTTTCGACGCACCCGGCGACATCCCACCGATCCAACTCTTCGAGGATGTCGATAACGACCTTCGCGTGGCCGCCGCCGCCCAGAATCACTACCGGGGGTTTTTGCAAGATGACTCGAAACCTCTTTTCCGCACGCCCAATTGTACGATCCACCACCCTCGCGCGTGGCGATGCCAAACAGTCGTTTACACTAGGAGTCTCAGTGGCGGCTTCACCGAACGTCGTTGAGTACGCACATCAAATATCTTGTGGATCGTACGCACCTAGAAGGCTGGACTGGTAAGTAGTGGAATTCTCCAAGGACTTGTTCCAACGCAGAATTAAGGCTCAGTTGTCGCGGGAGCCCACGAGTGCGTACATTCCCTCGGTGGTTCGATCCGCAAGCTTGCAGTCCGCCGCGGTTACACGCAAAGAAATCGACGAGCTGGTCCGGATTTCGGAAGATCGCGCGTTTCTGGAAGCGGCTTACCGGCGTCTGTTGTCGCGCGAATGCGATATCTCGGGCATGGCGAATCACCTGGATGCGCTTCGAAATCATGTTCCGCGCCGGGTGGTCATTCAGCGGCTCCTCGATTCGGATGAAGGGCAACGAAAAGGACTGGCGATCGTTTCCGAGGCCATATTGCCTCACCTGTCCGTACGGTCCAGACTCCAGCGTTGGCGCGGAGGGCTGACCGCCTCGCTCAGAATGCTGGTCCGAAGAGTTCTTCTTGCTCGCTTCGATTCCATCGATTACAAGATTTCGTTCCTCATGGAAGAACTCACGTCGCGGACGGATGCTCTTTCGCGAAAGGTCGACGAAAGCTTATGGACGTCTTCTGAAAAACAGGATGTTTACGCAGCCGATCAGCGGATCAGCCAGGAGAAGCTGGAGGCATCGATGGCCGCATTCCGTGACGAAGCCATCACACGCATCGAGGCCCCCGTACGAGCGAGAGAAGAGCGAGGCCGGGTACTGGCTGAAACGCTGGCTCTCGCAAACGGCATCAACTCGGCACTCGCCGCAGCCACTCTCGAACGTAATATCGAAAAGCAATCGCTGAGAGAACTGCGGCAAGCCGTGCAACTCGTACATGACCGCGTTGATGCCACAGCGACCTTAAAGGATACCGTCGACAACATCAGTGAATCCGTGGTGGGGCTGAAGTCGCAGATCGAAACACTGGTCAATCGTCTGAAGGTCATTGAATCGGGTAATGCGGCGACGCGATCCAGTCTTTCTTCCATTCCGCCCCAGATCGACCGCATCCTCGCCGCTTCGAGGGAGGCAGCGAAGAGTGATCAGGAGTCTTTCGCATCGATCCTCGCCGCTTCGAGAGAGACTGCGAAGAGCGATCAGGAGTGTTTCGCATCGATCGCAGCCTCGCAGCACACGCTCCAGGGTGTTCTCGATTCGATCAGCGCCGGATTAGCGCGTCCTCCGGCGGAAGCTTTGCCCCAATATCCTCCTCTTGTGAGTTCGCCGCCATCCGCGGACCGGCCCGGTGTCTTGGCGACGCTGGTGGATGAAATGATTGTCGGAGTACCGGCCAGCGAATGGCGGGTAGCTGCGTTCCACGTGTTCCGGGGCACCATGGAACCCGGGCTGCTGCGACTCTTTCACTCGCTCGTCAAACCAGGGATGATCGTCGCGGACGTGGGAGCGAACGTCGGCATCTACACGCTCGCGGCCGCGCGCGAGCTGGCCGGAGACGGGCGGGTCCACAGCTTCGAGCCGGTGCCGGCGATTCACGATCTGTTACGGGGGAACGTGCAAGTGAACGGGTTCCTTGAGACAGGGGTGGTGCGCTTCTCCCGGAAGGCTGTAACCGATCGCGTGGGAACGGCGGAATTTACGGTTTTCCCGAACGATTCCGGGCATAGCACGCTGTTCTGGCCAAATCCTCAGGCGGAGAAGATCACGGTCGAAACCACTTCGCTCGACGACGAATTGGGGCTCGAAAAGAAGCTGGACGTCGTCAAAATAGATGCCGAGGGCGCGGAGAAACTGATTTGGGCGGGAATGAAGTCCCTGCTCTCACAGAATCCAGGTATCCAAATCCTCATGGAATTCGCTCCCTCACACCTGGATCGGGCGGGCGTGGACCCGGCGGAATTCATCCGTGAAATTCAATCGAGCGGGTTTGCGATCGCCCGAGTTCACGAGCTTACCGGCGAACTGCTTTCGACCTCGGCATCCGAGCTAACTTCATTTTTCTCTTCGAACCTGTATCTCTCTAGAGAGCAACCCAATTAATCCCCCTATGCGAATACCAAAATGAAAGTGCTCGTGATCGGGCGGCTTTGCCCCGACAATCCGTGCATCGCCGCCTTCACGAATACTCTTGTTGTGGGGTTGCAGAACCATGGGCACGCCGCCGAGACCTTGTTGCTCCCATTCGATCCGGAAGCGCCCCTTCTCGAGCAGGCGATGGCGGCCCGCCTTCTGGATGTTTCTGGTTCGGCCGATCGAATGGTGGCTATCAACGCGCCTTTTCATCTGGTTCAACATCCGCATAAGATCCTTTGGCTGGTAGAAGGCCTGGAAATGGACGGATGGGTTTGGGACGCGGATTCGGCCGCGGCCCTCCGCAGTTCGAGCGACCAGGCGGAATTTGCTCTGTTGGAACACGCCGACCGCATTGCGTTCGCAGAAGCCAGGCATGTGTTCTGTGATCCGGGCGCAGCGCGGTCCAGCTTTGGCAGTCGTTACGGTCGAAACGCGGACGTCCTCGTGCCCGGTCCCTATCTCGAGGCGGCCGGACATCCTTCCGGTCAGACAGAACAAGAAATCGCCGTCTGGAATGAAATTGCCAGTCAGTTGACGTCATGAAAATAGCCGTAGTCAACAACTGCGTGCCATTTTTGAACGGCGGAGCTGAGTATCTCGCTCAGTCGTTAACGTCGAAACTGGCCGAGTATGGACACGAGGCGATCCTCGTGCGCATCCCATTCGCGTGGGAGCCACCCGAACGGATCCTTGACAGCATGTTGGCCTGCCGCCTTTTCCGTCTCCCCAAGGTCGACCGGGTCATCGGACTGAAATTTCCCGCGTATTACGTGCAGCACGACGATAAAGTGCTCTGGTTACTCCATCAGTTTCGCCAGGCCTATGATCTTTGGGGCACGGACCTGCAGGGCTTGCCTTCTTCTAAGGCTGGTGTTTCGATCCGCGATGCGGTGCGCGCGGCGGACAACCTACACCTCCGCGACGCGAAGACAATCTTCACCAATTCTCACGTAACTTCGAATCGACTTAAAAAGTTTAATGACATTGATTCTCAGGTATTGTGGCCGCCGCTTTCCGATACGACACATTTTTCCTGCGAGGCTTTTGATGATTTCGTATTTTATCCAAGCCGCGTAAACGCAGCCAAGCGGCAACTTCTTGCGGTCGAGAGCATGCGGCATGTCAAGTCGCCGGGCCGATTGATTCTTGCTGGAAAGGGAGAAGATCCGGCGGAAGATCAAAGAATCGAGAAGGCGATCGAGGATTACCGCCTCGGCGATCGCGTAATCTGGGAACGTTCTTACATTTCTGAACAGAGCAAAGCCGATTACTTCAGCCGGGCGGCGGGAACCCTGTACATTCCGTACGATGAGGATTCGTACGGGTACGTAACCCTGGAATCGTACTTTTCGAAGAAGCCGGTAATAACCTGTACGGACTCGGGCGGAACGAATGTGCTCGTGAAGGATCGCGAAACTGGATTCGTTGCCGAGCCAAATCCGGTTTCTATCGCCGCGGAAATCGATCGCCTCCTGGCGGACAAAAGCAGAGCCCGGGCGATGGGCCAATCCGGTTACGATCTCGTCAAAAAAATGGACATCACCTGGGACCACGTCATCCGGAGTTTGACCACATGAGAATCGCCTGGGTTTCGCCATTCTCTTCGCAAAGTTCGATTGGACGGCGAAGCGAGGAAATCGTCGGCGAGCTTTCGAAGGTCTGCGATGTGGACCTTTGGCATCCGCAGACCGAGGATGAACGTCCCACCGCCGTGCCGCGAAGACGGTTCGTTCGGGCGTCCGATGTCGATCCAGCCGAATTGGCGCGCTACGACATGGTTGCGTACAACATGGGCAATTATCTCCCATTTCACGGCGAAATCTATAAGCTGGCCGTGGGAACCCCTGGCGTAGTGGTCCTTCACGATCTCGTCCTTCATCACTTTTTCGCCGCTTACTACTTTGAGGAACTCCGCCAACCGACGGGATACCGCGATGCCATGGCAAGACTCTACGGACATCGGGGGAAAAAGCTCGCGGAAGGAATTATCGCGGGCTCGCAGCCGCGGGTCTGGGAACGCGATGAAGTGGTCGACTTTCCCATGTTCGAGGATGCACTCACGGGTGCTTATGGCGTTATCGCGCATTCTGACTTTTTGGTGGAGCGCGTTCGCAAGGTCTTTGCTGGACCTGTGCAGAAAATTCCGCTTTGTTGCGAATTGAGTTCCGCTGACTCGGGTACGCGAGGGGACTTGGACGTGCCGGCGGGCCGGCCACTGATCGTTACGGTGGGACACGTGAACCCGAACAAGCGGATCGACTCGGTTCTCCGTGCCTTGGCGGCGGTAGAGCGGCCATTTTCTTACGTCATCGCAGGTCCTTTCGATGGGCCTTATCAGCGGCGCCTGCAGGGTATTGTCGATGACAACGGGCTCAACAAGTCAGTCACATTTCTTGGTTATGTTTCCGACAATCTCTTGCATGCTTACCTTCGGCATGCCGACCTGTGTATCAACCTGCGCTATCCGGCGTTCGAGGGATCTTCGGGTTCGATTGTCGAAGAAATGTGGCATGGCAAAGCCACGATCGTCACGAATACAGGCTTCTATCGGGAGTTGCCTGACGATACTGTTCATAAAATTTCACATGAAAATGAAATTGCCGAATTGACCGCTGCGATCCGCCTTTTCCTGGGCGATCCCGAAGAACGCCATCGGCTTGGGCAACGCGCTCTTGCACACGCTCGGACGCAGTTTCATCCAGCTCAATACGCGCACAGAGTTTTGGAGTTCGCTACCCGCGCGATTCAAACCAAAGCCGCGATACGGCTGGCGGATCGCATCGGAAGCGAGCTTAGGAATATGGGCGTCACTTCCGAAATGCCCGAAGCCGCGTCGATCTCCGATCGAGCGTACGATCTGTTCTTGCCTACATCACCTGCGCCGTAATTTCGTCCGCCGCGCGCCGTCCGAAGGGAAGTAAATGAATGCCCTCCATCGTAATTAACGACTATGACTACGACCTGCATCCACGCTATGGATACGATCGGCCCGCGCACAAGCGGCTTTTTGAAATCCTGAATTCGAATCGCGAGAAGTATAAGCAGGTTCTGGAGACCGTTCTCGCGCATGCCGACTTGCTGTCTGAAATTCAGCTCCGAGGAGCCGATAACGATCCGGCGCCCTCCTGGATCAACGATTTTCTGCCAGGCCTCGATTCGTCCCTGTTATACACCTTGGTAGCGAGCACAAAGCCTCGCACGTACATGGAAATCGGGTCGGGGAATTCGACGAAGTTCGTTCGGCGGGCGATTCAAGATCGGCAACTGTCCACGCGTATCGTTTCCGTCGATCCCCATCCGCGGGAAGAAGTGGACGCGTTGTGTGACGAGGTGATCCGGCAACCGGTTGAAACGGTGGACCTGAATATATTCCGCGAGTTGGAACCGGGAGACATTCTCTTTGTCGATCACTCCCATCGCTCGTTTATGAATTCCGATTCGACAGTTGTCTTCCTGGATATCCTTCCTGAACTGAAGCCAGGGGTACTGGTGCAAATTCACGATATCTACCTGCCTTGGGATTATCCGGCGGAATGGACCGACCGTTATTACAACGAGCAATATCTGCTGGCGTGTTACTTATTGGCCCGTCCGAATTTTGAAGTTATTCTGCCCGCCACGTTCGTTTCTATCGATTCTGAATTGAGCCAGATCCTGACGCCTCTATGGAAGAATCCCAAATTGACGCCGGGTCCGGGAACCCACGGAGCGTCGTTCTGGATACGAATGATCTGAAGTGAAACAGGATCACCCACGCAGTCAACATCTGCATGGCGTTTTTTGCAGACAAGCCCAACTCCAGCGTTGATGGGTTAAATAACGCAATATCAATGGCGCAGGGCGATGTGCAAGACTTAGACTGTTCTTCCAAGTGAAATGGCGCGATTGTTCTTTTCAGTACTCCACGTAGGTTTTTTTTGGAGTGGCATTGGCAGCTGTTCCGGTGCCTGAATTGACTCTTGCAAAACTGCCGCTTGCCTTTGAGCAATTGTCCGGCAATGACCAGGTTTTCGCCGCCCGGGGGCCGGGGTATCAAGTTGCGATTTCTCCCAGCGGAGCTGTCCTCTCGCTCGGCGGAGATCAAAGATCAGCGGTCCGCATCGATATCTTAGGCGGGCACGGCGCGGCTGTCTCCGGTGCGGTCTTGCCGGGAAAGATTAATCGGATATCGGGAAATGATCCGGCTAAATGGCAGCTTGGATTGCCGACCTATCGCGATGTTCATTTCGCCGGCGTCTATCCGGGTATCGACGTTGTCTACTACGGCAACCCGCGGAATCTGGAGTTCGATTTTATACTGCAGCCGGGTGCGGATCCCCGAACGATTCGAATGAAGGTGAGTGGCGCGGGCAATTTGAGCCTGAGTGCGTCAGGAGACGAACTGACGGTCGGTTCCGGCGCCGTGCGAATCATGCTTCCCGCAATTTACCAGGAGGCTGGCGGCGTTCGAAAGAGTGTGGCCGTGAAGTTCCAATTGCACGCCGGGAATAACGTTTCGTTCGACATTGGTGACTATGATTCCTCGCGCCCGCTGATCATCGACCCGAGCCTGGTGTACTCGACTTTGTTCGGCGCGCTCGACAACACGACAACGACGGCCGTCGCCGTGGACTCGGGCGGCAATGTCTATGTCACGGGTTCCGTGTCCAGCACTCTCTTTCCGACGGTGAATGCCTTCCAGCCGAATTACCGGGGCCATCTTGACGCATTCGTCGCCAAACTGAATGCCAGCGGAACAGCTCTCCTTTATGCAACGTATATTGGCGGTCTCACCACGGAGTCCATGTCGCACATCGCGGTCGACGCGACCGGCGCCGCGTGGATCGTCGGAACGTCCAACAGCCTCGACTTCCCGCTGGTGAATCCGCTGCAAGGCCCAAACGGTTACAGCACCGGATTCGAAACGGTGATTGCAAAATTGAACCCCTCCCGGCGGAATCGCGTTCTCGACGTACTTCAAAGGAACGCAGGTAGAAGCGGCCACGCTCGATGTCAACGGAAATCTCTATATAACAGGCGGAGCGGACGCAAACCTCGCGACGACCGCGGGCGCATACCGGACGTCGCGCACCCCTACTCCTCTTTCTTTCGAACCCGAAGCCTTTGTAGCGAAGTTTCTGAGCAGCGGAGTGCAAGCCTACGGCTCGTATTTAGGTCGTTTACTGAACGCTCTCGCGATTGCCGTTGATTCCAGCGGGAACTCCTACATCGCAGGTTTCACGGCTTCAGACCACCTTCCGGATCCGCTGGTCGGTGGACTGCGACTGCCTAATGCCGGAGCGTTCTCGTACGTAATTAAGATGAACGCGTCGGGGAGCGCCTTGGACTACTACGCAACTTTGGGAGACGAGACGAGTTCGCCGCTGTCAGCGCCCTTCGCGATTTCCGTCGCGCCGGGTGGATCACTCACATTTGCGTCGCTGGTCCATTCGGCTGCGGCCCTTCCCGGATCTGTACCGGTAGCGTATGTGGCGGCGCTGGACGCTTCCGGATCGACGCTTCTCTCATCTCGCCAGGTCGTTCTGGACTCCAAGGACGCCACGACATTTTCCGCGGTGCGACTCGATCCCGCGGGGAATCTCTACCTCGGCGGTCGAACCCGCTCCTCCACGTTTCCCGTCGTCGCCGCTTTGCAGAACACCACGGCCACGAGTCTGACTTCCCTGTTTCAATCGACGGACGGCGGAACCTCCTGGATTCCCTTCGACCAGAATATTGCAGGGGTCGGGACCGCGATCGCAGTTCATCCTACGAACGCAAATGATCTGGTCGCAGGCACCGTCAATCGCATCCTCAGATCCGCTGATGGCGGCTCTTCATGGACGGCGACATACACTGTCTCGAGGGTGAGCGATCTGGCCAGAAGCCCAGCGAATCCGAATGATCTTTTCGCCTCCGAGTGGAGCTCGATTCACCGCTCGGTTGATGGCGGCACAACCTGGCAATACCTGAAAAATCTGGGCGGGGTTTCCGTGACCAGGCTGGCGCTCGATCCTGCGAATTCAAATACGCTGTACGCCTATTCGATTGGCGGCTTGTTTAAATCCTCCGACGGCGGAGTGTCCTTTACCCGCTTGGGACAAGGTACGCTCTCCGCGCCCACCAGCGTTATCGTTTCCCCGGCCGGCCCAATTTATATCTGCACAGACAGCGTCCAAAATAGCCTTGACGGCGGCGGCACGTGGACCGTTGTTCTTCCCAACTTGAACTGCCTCGGAATGGTCCTCGCTCCCAGCAATCCATCCGTTCTTTACGTAAGTACCGGAACGCAGTTATACAAGACATCGAATGGCGGCGCGAACTGGACTTTCGTGCCGGCGTCAGGCATCGTCACCGCGGTTCCCCGGCTAACCCCGCGCAGGTGTATCTGACGTCGCCATCGGCATCCTTAAAGGTTTCGAATGACAGCGGTTCGACAACGGCGCTGCTGACGGCCGGCATCGAATCGGCGGAGCCCGCATCCCTTGTGATCGATCCTGCGAATCCTTCCCGAATGTACATGGTGGGGCAGCCAAACTATGTCGCCTTCGCCACGAAAATTACCGGAGCGGGCGGTGCGATCGCGTACTCCACGTTTCTCGGCGGGCCGCTCGGAACCGATTCCTTCCCAGCCGCTGGCATTGCCGCCCTCGATGTGGGACCGAGCGGAGATTTGATCGTTGCCGGCGACACCAAGACGCGCGGTTTTCCCGTCACTCCCTCCGCTCTGCAACCGGCTCCGCCGCTGGCCGACACTGTGAATTTCTCATTCATCGCCCGAATCTCGGAATCGACTCTCGCGTGCACCGTGGTTCTTAGTCCAAACGATATTGTTACTGGCGCCGAAGACGGCCGAGCTATTTTCAGCGTCATCGCACCGAGCGGCTGCGCGTGGTCGGCGTCAAGCAATCAAGGCTGGGCTCGCATCTTTCCAGCAAGCGGCACAGGTACTGGAAACATCAGCGTGCTGCTTGACCCCTTTTTGGGAAGCGTCATGCGCTCCGCGACCATAACCGTGAATGGCCTGACGAGGAAAATTACGCAGACCGGCGGATCTTGCCCTAATTCTTTTGGAGCCCCTACACTGCCGGTCTCCGGCGGTCCATTTTCGGTCCCCTTTAACGCTGATTCTGGCTGCGCGTGGCAGTTTGTGAACCTCGCACCAAATTCAATCACCCTTACTTCGCCCGACTCGGGAACTGGCTCTGGCGCCGTTTTTCTCACGGCAACCGCGAATAGTGGTCCTGTAGCGAGAGCAATACCAATTGTCATCAATAGTAAATTGCGCTACGCCGCGCAAGGTGCCAACTCGACCTGCTCCTACACGCTCGGTGCAACCACCTTGTCCGTCGGGGCCACTTACGGATCGGGCTCGGTTGTAATTTCCGCACCGGATGGAGGCTATTGGAACTACCAGGCACCACGGCGGCGGCCCGCCTTTGGCTGAACGCAGTCGGAAGTGTGAACGAGGGCAGAATATTCGTAACCGCGCAGCCGAACGCCAGCACAACGCCACGCACGGGAAACCTGGTGGTCTTTGGTCAAACGCTGACCGTCTCGCAAGCTGGAAATGTCCCCCCGCGGTTGAGCCCGATCACTCCCGCGTCTGGCTCGGCGTTGACCTGAACCTTCTCCTTCACCTTCGGCGATCCGGATGGAGTCAGCGACCTTGGAATTCTGAATATGCTCGTCAATGGCGCTCTCGACGGACGGCAGGGCTGCTATTTGGCGTTTGACTTTCAGAAATACGTCCTCTATCTCGTCGATGATGCAGGCACAGGACTGCTACCCGGAGTCTCGTTTAACGCCAACATACCGGCTTCGGGAACACTAGCCAATTCGCAGTGTTCCGTCAATCTCGCTGGGGCATCCGTGATCTTTGGAAACGAGACCCCGACTGCGAAGACGCTCACTGTGAATTTGCCCCTTACGTTTGCGCCCCCGTTCAGCGGGAACAAGATCGTGTACCAGGCCGCCCGTGATCAACTCCAGAACAATACCGGTTGGATACCAATGGGCACTTGGCAAGTTCCGGGAGCACCTTCGTCCGTTTCCACTTCCGTGGCGCTCGCGCTTCCCGCGCAGGGTAGCGGTTTCACCCAACAAGTCGAAATCGATGCCAGCGATACCGCCGGATTGCAGCACATCGGTGTCGTAAATATCCTGGTCAACGACGCTTTGGACGGAAGGCACGGCTGCTTCCTCGCCTACGCCAAATCCATCAACGTTCTTTATCTTGTCAATGATTCGGGCGATGCTCTACTCCCGAGTTTCGTACTCAATCGCTCCGGCAGCGTCGGTAATAGCCAGTGCACCATCAATGGCGCTGCCACTTCGGCTCTGGCGAATGGAAATAGTCTGCGGCTGACTTTGAACATCACGTATAGCGAAGCGTTTCGGGGCAATCGCGTCGTCTTTGCGGCGGCTCGCGATGTGAATGAAGGAAATAATCCCGGCTGGCTGGCGGTCGGCTCGTGGACGGTACAATAGGGGAGTCGCAAATACGCGGAACTCGCGGCTTTGCGTGAAGTCGATGTCCGACTTTGTCACATAACTGTATTCCTTTGTCTTACTCCAACGAGTTATATTCATGCCAGTCCAAGCAATATCGGTTCGGATTCCTTCCTATTTCCTCACTGTGGTATTAGCGGCTGTCCCGCTCGCCGCGCAAGCCCCCTTCAGCATCAACACGATTTTTCCCCCTCTGGGCGGAGCCAGCGGCAGCGACCTAACCAGTCCGAACGGGTTGGTCTCCGATGGAGCGGGAGGTCTTTACATCAGCGATTATGCGCAAAACCGCGTAATTCGCCGTACAAGCACTGGTGTCGTCACGGTGATCGCGGGAACCGGCGTCGCTGGCTTTTCGGGAGATTCAGGTCCCGCTGTCTCGGCCCAACTGAACCAGCCTTCGGGACTGGCGCGCGACACGGGTGGAAATGTCTACATCGCGGACGAAGGAAACAACCGGATCCGCCGTATCACGGCGGGCGGAACGATCACGACTGTCGCGGGAAATGGCTTCGGCTCGACTGGATATGGAGATGGCAATGTTGCATCGCAGGTCTCCATCGGAACTCCACATACTGTTTCAGTGGATGCGGCGGGTAACTTTTACTTTCCTGTCTTCGGTCGCGGCACCGTCGCCAAGGTCGATACAAACGGCGTGATTACTACCTTTGTTTCCGCCGGACCGGGTGGCTCGCAGATTTCGCCCATCGCAACCGCCATGGATCCGAACGGCAATTTATTGATTGGCACTGTCACCGGAATCTACCGGAGAGAAGCGAATGGCGCCATCACCACCGTATCCAGTTTTACGCTGAGCGGAAGCTTCACAGTTTCCGCCGATGCCGTCCGCGGGGTGTGCTATCACACAATCAACGAGGTTCGTTGTTCCGGGCAGACTGTGGCATCGGCAACTTTCATCGCCGCGATTGCTTTTGATGGCGGTAACCTCTTGATCGCCGATCCCAGCGCGGCGCGGATTCTCCAACTCACCCCCGCCGGGGGCTTAAGCACGCTCTTCAAGGGAACGGCCAAGCCTTCCGTGAAGACGCCAAAGCACGTCGCTTACGGTCCGGATGGAAGTGTGTACATCGCAGACGAAGCCGGGCATGCCGTTTGGCGATTAGATCCGAATGGTGCCGCGAGCGTGTTAGCGGGCACCGGTGTCGGAGGGTTTGGGTCCGACGGCGGTCCCGCCAACGAATCGGCACTCCTGGCTCCGAGCGGCATCGCGACCGATTCCGCGGGGAATGTCTATTTCACCGAAATTGGAGCGCATCGGGTCCGGCTCGTGACGACGGACGGGATTATTCATACTGTGGCCGGAAACTCTCCTGGCGTCGCGGCCTTCGCCGGCGACGGGGGCCCCGCTATCTTAGCGGCATTCAATACGCCAATGGACTTGGCCCTCGACGCAGCGGGCAACATCTATATCGCCGACACTTACAACAACCGGATCCGCCGAATCGCGAAAGCGACTGGGATCATAACAAGCGTTGCTGGAAGCGGTCCGATGAGCGGGTTTGATTCCGGCGCGTCCGCGGGAGACGGAGCAGAAGCCGTGGCTGCGCTGTTGAATAATCCGGCCGCGGTGGCGGTCGGACCAACCGGGCACATCTATGTGGGCGAAAGCAGGCGCGTCCGCCGCTTCCTACCCGGTGGAAACATTACCGCATTCGCTGGAAACGGCACCTGCGGGGATGCGGGCGATGGCGGTCCGGCGCTGAACGCTTCACTGTGCGATGTCTACGGCGTCACTGTCGATTCCTCGAATAATTCTTATGTGACGACGCTGAACCGGATCCGGCGTATCGACCCGAACGGGCTCATTGCAAACGTCGCCGGCAACGGCGTTGCCGGGTTTAGCGGAGACGGTGGACCCGCTCTCGCGGCTCAGATTTGGGCTTGGGGCGTGGCCGTGGACGCCGCGGGAGGGCTCTCCTTCGCCGATCCGTCGACAGGGCGAGTACGGAAGGTCATTGGCGGGAATCGGTGCGGCTTGACGTTGTCCGATTTCGCTCGCGCCCTAAGTGCGGCGCCTGGTTCCGGGATCCTCGTTGTCAATCCGGGTTTTGGTTGCAGTTTTAGCGCAACCTCAGACGCTCCGTGGCTGCATATCGACGGCGGCGTGTCGGGCAGCGGAAACAAGTCTTTGCAGTATTCGTTCGATACAAATCTCACATCGAATGCCCGAGGCGCTACAATCCAGGTTGTGGTGAATGGTGCTTCTGCGACATTCTTCCTCTATCAATCGGCGTCGTCGTGCCAGTATGCTCCGAGTCCCCTTTCGACTCCCGGTCCTCTCGCGTTTTCGGGCTTCGTCTCACTGAATCAGACGCCCGCGCTTTGCGCCGCGTATACAGTATCGAGCGACAGTCCGTGGTTGAGCACACTCTCTCCGCCGGCTTACGCGGCGACACCATCCGCTTCCTATGCCGTTCCAAACAACAGCAGTCCGCTGAGTAGAACAGGAACCCTGAACATTTCAGGTCACATTTTCACCGTTACGCAAGCGGCTTCTCCAGTGCAAATCAGCAGTCCATTACCCGGCTCCGCCTTAACTGGTTCCACGCTATTTCAATGGACCACGCAATCGGCTGACCTGTTCCACTATGAAGCATCTACCGTGCCAGGAGCCGCTAATATCGCGTCCGGAAACACCGCGAATGGCTCAGCTACCGTTGCCATCCCAGGCGGAGGTGGCCCGGTTTACTTCCGCCTCTGGTATCGGACCAGTGGCGTCTGGCAACCAGTTCCGGTAGATGTGTCGTACGGCGCGATCGCGCCGAATCCTCCGGGCCCGGTAACTCTGCTGACTCCATCGAGCGCCGCCACTGGCCTTGATACCAATGCGTCTTTGACGTGGGCCGCCGCTTCGGGTGCGACCTCTTACGACATTATGTTCGGCACCAGCTCACCGCCTCCGGTTTTCGCATCTACCAGCGGCACGCTCTATACGCCGTCGTTGGTTCGAGGAACGCCGTATTACTGGCAAATCGTTGCCCGGAACGGATCCGGAACAAACTCTTCGCCCATTTGGTCCTTCACTACAGCGAGCCTGCCACCGCCAACGCCGGTTGGGGTTTCCCCGTCGTCAGGATCGGGCCTCTCGCAGACCATGACATTTACCTTTCGCGACCCCCGGGGATGGCAGGATCTCGGCGTGGTAAACGTTCTCGTCAATAGCGCGCTTGACGGACGAGTCGGTTGCTTTCTCGCCTACGCCCGCACGATCAATGTCCTGTACCTTGTCAACGACGCCGGAGATGGCCTTTTGCCCGGGTTGGTTTTGAACGGCACAGGCAGCGTCGGGAATAGCCAATGTACGATCAACGGCGCGACAACATCGGCATCCGGAACCGGAACGGATCTCACGCTGACATTGGGGATCACATTCCAAAGCAGTTTTGCAGGCAATAAGATTGTCTTTCAGGCGGCGCGCGACGTCGTCGAAACCAACTCGGGCTGGCAGGCGCTGGGCGTCTGGCAGATTCCCGGAGCCGTCAGTTCGATCTCTATCTCGGTAGCCACTGCTGTTCCGGCCCGCGGCGCGGGCAGGACGCAAACGATGGAAATCAACGTCACGGCGAGCAACGGCTGGCAGGATCTCGGCGTCGTCAATGTTCTGGTCAACGACGCTCTTGACGGGCGACAAGGATGCTTTCTCGCCTACGCCCGTTCGATCAACGTTCTTTATCTCGTCAACGATCCGGGGGACGCATTGTTACCTGGCCTGGTAATGAACGGGTCCGGAAGCGTGTCTAACAGCCAATGCACGATCAACGGCGTTTCCTCTTCCGCGGTCGGCAGTGGAAATAACCTCCGTTTGATTTTGAATATTACTTATAATCAGGCGTTCAATGGAAACCGCGTCGTGTTCGCGGCAGCTCGGGACGGGAACCAGCTGAACAACACCGGGTGGCTGTCGGTGGGCTCCTGGACAGTCCAGTAGCCAGCGTCGAGCCAACCGACTGCGGTTATTGGACTGTCCAGGTCGCGACCTGTTGCCAGCCGGAATTGTTTTGGGAAAGATCGCGCGCGGCCGCAAAGACGATCCGATTGCCGCGGAACGTCATCGGAAAACTGATGCTCAGCGTAAGCGTCAGTGTGTTTCCGCTGCCGCTGACGGAGGATCCGATACCTTCGATTCGGCACTGGCTGTTCTCGATGCTCGCGGATCCATCCAGCGGAATTCCCGGCAGCAATCCCGCACCCACGTCGTCGACTAGATAAAGCACACCAGCTGGGCGGCTGTACGCGATGTAGCAGGCATGCCGTCCATCCAATGCGTCGTTAATCAAAACATTCACGACATCGAGATTCTGCCAGTTCGGCACGTCAGAGTACGTGAATGTGAAAACCTGAGTGATTCCGGCGCCGCGTGCCGGGGTGGCGCTCGATATCGACGCTGTCATGGCTGGAACCGGCGGCACCTGCCACGTCCCCATGGCCTGCCACCCGGAAGTGTTGGAGGCCGCATCCCGCGCGGCACTATAGATCAGCTTTCTGCCGGCGAACGTGGACGCGAAGGTCAACGTCAAGTTGAGGGTCATGCTATTGCCGGATCCCGCTACAGAAGAGCTTGAGCCGGAGATCGAGCATTGACTGTTGGCAGTGCTTCCGCCGCCATTTAATACCAGCCCGGTGAGAAGGCCGTCGCCCGCATCGTTGACCAGGTACAGAGTGTTCAGAGAACGGTTGTAGGCCAGATAGCAGGCTTGCCTGCCGTCGAGCGCCGAGGCGAACAGAACATTCGCGATGCCCAAGTCCAGCCAGCCTCGCGGATCGCTGAAGACGAAGCTAAAACTCTGCGTCAAACCGCTGCCGGATGCCGGTTGCACGGCGGACGGCATCAGCGCGGCAGCCGTGGCGTGTGTAACTTGTCCGCCGTTGCCGCTCACCATCAGCGAGGAGACGTCGACGGCCTCAAAATCCGTCCCGTGCAGGCGGCCAAATTCGCTGAGTTGCTGATTGTCCCAACCCGGATCCGGCGCCCCGCTTACGAACCAGGAGCTTCCGATATCGGCCAGGATGAGCCCGTAAGTTTGCATGGCCCGCAGCAATACCTGGGTCTGCGGTGAGAACGTGCTGATGTTTAGGGTGCTTTTCAAACGAAAACGCGTCCCCATCGGCGGATAGCCAGGGTCGAGAATATTGTTGACGACGTGTCTCGCAGGCCACGCGGTCACCCGCTGAATTTGATTCGCCGTAAAGCGGAGCGCATGCCGAATCTCTCCGGCGGCCACTTCGTCGTAGCGAGCGAGACCGGGAAAGATAGGCAGGCCGGCCGCATCGGCGGAGGTCCATCCAAAAGGTCGAAGGGCATTCGATTTGAGATCGAAGATCGCTCCGGAGCCTGCGCTCCAGGTTTGATCTGGATGGAGAACCGCCGCGAAAAGCTCGTAGAGCACGCAATTAGTCTGGTCAATCATCAGAATGTGCGCGTCGCTGCCGCCCTCGATCGGCGGATTCACAGGAATCGGATACGGACCCGCATCACTTTCGCTCGCGTACTGAAACGTGACGGCACTTTTTTGCTGGCTGCCGGCGACGGCCACGAAGGGTATACCGATGGGCAAACCCTGCCACAGACCGGACCCGAAGTCGGCATGCGCGGCGTTGTTATTTCCCACGCGGTTCACGTAAGAAGCGGAATTGGGGTGAACCGGCAGCGTATCCACTCGCTGGTTCCAAATGCTGTCGATTGGGAGTACGGGACAGCCGTGAACGGATTGTGCGCGGGCGCACCCCGCCCCTAACGCGAGCGCCCAAAGCGAGTAAGCGGCTACTTTGAATCGGGATCGAGGCATACCAAGTTAATGATAGGCTTCCGTCTGGTCATCTTCACTGCGCGACTGGCCTGATTTTGATCGCCATTTCCACCTAGCCGTGGGGCTGCGCTGTCACCGTTCAACGGCCTCACTGGCACGCTCCGCCAAACCGCACGGCTGTCAACCGGGGCAGATTAAACTACGCGGTTTCGAGCAAAGGCCGGGAGGGCGCTGAATGCCCGACGGGAACCGTGCGAGAATTCCGCATGAGGTTTTGGGTGGCATCGCTGTTGGCCCTGGCTCTCTGTGGTTGCGGAGCCTCTGTCAATGGGGGATATACAGTCGACGATGGCCGCGTGATCTTCCACCACGGATTTGCGTCGGGCATGGTTACCGTGGCGGAAGCCGATGTGCGGACGTTCAAGGCGCTGAACAGGGAGTATGGGCGGGATCGGAATCATGTATTTCTTCGCGAGCAGATCGTAGCCGGCGCGGATCCGCGAACGTTTCAAGTAATCCAGTCGGCCTATTCGAAGGACAAGGCGCACGGTTACTACGATGGCAAGGCCATTAGCAACGACCCGGCGCACTTCGTCCTGATTGTGGATCCGGAAGACACGGGCCAGGACCGAGTGGGGTACGCCAAGGATTCGACGCGCGTGTACCGGCACGACCTGGCGATCGAGGGAGCGGATCCCGCGACGTTCGTCTGGGTACCGATGGCCAACGGCGATTATCTGACGCACGACAAACTTCACGTGTGGGAGACAGGCTATTCGGTTCCCTTGGAGGATGCGGATGGGGCGAGCTTTCAGAAGCTGAGCGTAACGTATTTCCGCGACCGGCGAAACGTGTGGGGACGCGGCAACGTGAAGACCAGCGAGTGGCGTTTCGGGAAGATTCCGCTGGCCGATTTCGCGACGTTCACCGCTGTCGGAGAGTTTTTCGGCAAAGACAAGTCGCGCGCATTTTATGAGAACCGGGTGATCGAGGGTGCGGATCCAGGGACGTTCGTTGCGACCGGGTCGGTGTTCGCGAAGGATAAGACGCGCGTGTATCAGTACAACAACGTAGTGAAGGGAGCGGATCCGGCGACGTTCAAGTCACCGGGAGGATAGGTCCTTCGGACCTCCGCGCGGGCACTGCGGCCGTTATCTTGTTCGTGTTATGGCTCTTGATGCGGGTTACACTATTCTCGCCGGAGACGGTAAGGTCGGCCGCTAGCGCGGCAAGCAAGAAGAATGCCGCGGAAAGCCCGCCGAGCAACGAGGAGTTGACGATGAGAATCCCCATTCTGTTTAGGGCGGCCTTGGTTCTCCTAAGTTAAGTAATAGGTGTGCGGACCGTTGCCGGTCTCTGGTTTCTTTACCCTGTAGTGACGTTTGGCGAGGATGCGCTTGAGTATTCCGTCCGGGTCATTCAGATCCCCAAACACGCGAGCCTTTGAGGGGCAGGTCGCGACGCAGGCGGGCATCTCCCCCTTATCCACGCGATGCGCGCAGAGGGTGCACTTTTCCACCACACCCTTGTCGTCGCGGAAGAAGCGGGCGTTGTAGGGGCAGGCAGTCATGCAAGCGCGGCAGCCGATGCAGTCGGCTTCCTTGATCAGCACGATCCCATCTTCACGCTGGAAAGAGGCACCGGTAGGACACACGCTGACACAAGACGGTACGGCACAGTGGTGGCACTGCTCGGGTTCAAACGTGGCCCTCAGCTTCGGCCAGGTACCGCGGTGCTCTTCGTTGATCCAGTCCCGGCTGTAACCGAGAGGGACCCGATTTTCACCGCGGCAAGCTACGACGCAGGCTTTGCAGTTAATGCATTTACGGGAGTCGATGATTAATGCGTAGCGCTTTCCAGACACGGCAACCTCCTCACACCCTGCTAATCTTGACGAACGTTTCGTGCATGGCCGCATTGCCGGACACAGGGTCCCAAGAGGTTTCGAGCACTTCCGCGTCTGAGCCTCCCTGGTTGTAGGCAAAGCGCAACTTCGGCGACAGCTTGCCGTAGCCATGAAGGAAGAAAACGCAATCGGGGCGAATCTCCTCGGTCAGCCTGGCCCGCAAACGCGTCTTACCGGCGCGGCTTGCCACCTCCACCATGTCGCCGTCAGCAACTTGGATGGACCGGGCCGAGGCGGGATTGATCCACAAGCGATTCTCGCCGCCCAGGTCGTTGAGCCAGGGATTCGAACTGGTGCTGGCGTGGGTGAAGAAGGCCTTGCGTCCAAGGACCAGCCGGAATCTTCCCGGGGAAGGCTGCTCAGGCGATTTGTAGACAGGCAGCGGGTCGTGGCCCGCCTCCTGGAGGCGTTCGGAATAGAGCTCGATCTTGCCGGATTTCGTAACGAAGCGATGCTCGGGATTCAGAGTGGTTCCATACTTGGGACCGCCGGGCGGGGTGTAGACTCCGTGCTCTTTGAGATACTCCATGGGCTTCTCGATGGGCAATTCCTTCACCGCGGCCTCGTTCCATTGATCGATGGTGTAGTTAAAATACTGTCCCAGGTTGAGGCGCTTGGCGAGACCCTGGACGATCTCGAGACAGGGCTTGGTGTCGTGTATGGGCTTGATGACCGGCTGGCGCAGGACGACAACCGGCCAGATGCCCGACAAGACCTCCACCGGGTCTTGCCGCTCCAGGTAGGTGCTCTCGGGGAACAGGACATCGGCGTACCAGGCGCTGTCGCTCATTTGGATGTCGATGGCGGCGATGAAATCCATGCCCTGCATCATTCGTAACGTTTTGGCTCGCTCTGGCAGCGCACTCAGAGGATCTTGCTTAAAGATCATCCAACCCTTCACCGGGTAAGGCGTGCCGGCCAACACGTTCTCTCGCAACTTCAGGTAGGCGCCATCGCCCTTGGCGGCGAGGGGAAAGTTCTTATCCATCTCGTCGACGCGCGGAGCCTGGGGATCGTCCCAAGGCAGGTACATGAATTCGCCGAGCGCGATCTTCGCATTCGGCACCATTCCACCCTGCTTGTCCCAGTTGCCGACGATGGCGTTGAGGATGGCCTGCGCACGGCGCATCTGGAAATCGTCCCGCGTCCAGGAAGACCGCCGTCCGGCATAGTAGACCGCGCGCGGGGCGGCTTCGGAGAATTCATGCGCGATCCGGACGATGTCCCTGGCGGGAATCTCCGTCTCTTTCGCCGCCCACTCCGGCGTGTAAGGCTCGACGTGCTGGGCAAGCCGGTCGAAACCTTCGCAGTAGGTCGCAACGAAGTCCTTGTCGTAGCGGCCTTTTTTGATGATGACGTGGGTCAGCGCGAGAATAAAAGCAAGGTCCGTTCCGGGGCGGATCGGATACCACTTTTCGGCCTTCGACGCCGTCACAGTAAAGCGCGGATCGAGATAGATCAGGCGCGTCTTGCGATTCATCGTAGATTCGATGAGATCCATCGTATCGGGGGTGATGAATGACTCGAAACGGTTCGCGCCCGCCATGATCACATAGTTCGCATTCAGAAGATCGAACGAAGGCACGGTGCCAAAGGTCATGGAGTAAGCGAGATTCACAGAGGCGAGACAGAGAGTCGGGTGACGGACAATATTCGGGGAACCGAAGGCCAGTCCGAGGTTCTTGAAGTAGAGTTCCGCGAAGGCTTCGGTAGATGACCACAGGACGCCCTGCGGACCGTACTTGTCTTTAATCGCGGTTAATTTCTTTGCCGTATAGTCGAAAGCTTCTTCCCATGAGACCTCGCGCCACTTCCCTTCGCCTCGGGCTCCGGCGCGAATCATCGGCTTTTTGAGCCGGTTCGGGTCGTAGACCTGCAGCATACCGGCGTTGCCGCGCGCACAGACCATACCTCGCGATTTCGGATTCTCAGGATTCGGGTCCAACTTTCGAATCATTCCGTTCTCGACAAGAGCGATGACAGAGCATTTGTTCGGGCATAACTCGCAGGTGGTCGACACTTGAAGGCGCTGCGCGATCACCGCCGGGTGCCGCCCGCATCCGATCTGGACGGCGGCTGCCGCACCGATCCCAGCGATTTGAATAAACCGGCGCCGGTCGAGAGATACGTCGTTCACAGGTCTCCTTTTTTGAGGGGCCGGCTTCAGCACCGCCGGCCCTTCGCGGTTACTTTCCGCAGGTTTCCGGCTGCAGAGAATCGGCTGCGTGGTTGAAGAGGAAAGTTTGCACGTCGCGCAACTGGTTCTCCGGCATCACCTTCGCCAGCGTCTCGGCGCCCTTGTTGTGTTTGCCTTTGACAAAATAGCCTTGCCATTGCGCCTGGGTCTTGATGAGCGGCGTCACCTCGCCCCCTTTGGCGCCCTTGGTATGGCAGTCTTTGCATGTCTGCTTAAAGTAGTAGCGGCCCTTGCCTTCATTGCCCTTGACCTGATCGGTCGCAAATAGAGCCGGGGCCAGCAGAGCTACCGCGGAGAATACCGGGATCAATAATTTTAAACGCATAAGAGTCTCCTGAATTTCGTCGTGTCTAGAACCTGCTGATCAGGCTCAACGTAAACATCTGAGCGTCTTTATAAGTTGGGAAGCCGAGGATCGGCGTGGAGTTCAAAGGCTGCGGCGCGCCCACATGCCATCCCGAACCCGAAAAGTTATACAGGTATTTGATGAAGTCCGCTTTGATGATAAAGCGGTCGCTCAAGCGGTGGGTCAAGTAAGTCTCATAGACATTACCGCGGGTATTCGTCTTCGGCGCGACGATGTCATCTTCGGCCTGCGAGAAATTGAACCAGTATTTCGAACCACTGTTGAACTCGAAGCCGAGCTTGGTACGGCTGTCATTCGGGAAGTTGTAGCGGATGCCGGCGTACCCCATATAGCCCGTGCGACCCTGGGGGGTTTCAAACGGATCGGACATCAAACCGCCAAACGGCGTGGTCTGGCCATTGGGACTGGTGCTCGACAAGTTCGCACTCACGTACGCGTCGAACTGTTTGACGCGGCGTTGTACGGTGACGCCGACAAGGTTGATCGCCCCGAGGTTGGCTGACGGTGTATACCGGAGCACCACAGGCGCCAAAATCGCCTCGCCCGTGAGCGGATTGCGCGGCAGGACCATCAGCCCATTGAATCCGTCCGTAACATCAAACGCGTGGGCATAGGTAGCCTGCACAAGCGTGTTTTCCGTTTCGATCAGATCGAGGTTCACACCGAGGAGGTGGACATCCTTGAGTCGATCCTGCGGACTCTTGATCAGACTGCCGTTACCGAAGCCGTTCTGATATCCAACGCCGTAGCAAAGACGCCAGACCATCTTGTCGCTGAATCGATAGCCGGCGGTGATGCCGTCAAACTGGAAGTCGATGAGCGAGCCGGAAGGCGTGCCGCCGCGCATTTCGTCCTGCCTGTAGTTGAGCGGAGGGCCATCGTTCGAGGGCCGGCGGCCTACCGAGAGATAGAAGGGCGTCCCGCCAATTTTGTTCCAGTTGAAAAACGCGCGTTCCACGCGGAGTTGATCGGAATTAGGCACTCCCGAGGTATTCCCGTCCATGTTCAGCGAGTTCGGCTGGCCATTAAAGACCTGCACGCCGGTCGAGTCTCCGAACGCCTTGTACATACTTAAGCGGCCGGTGAAGCTGATGTTATCGGCGACTTTCGCGTCGAAGCGGAGCCGCAGCCGGTTGGTCATGAGGGAATTCGTGTCGGCGCCGTACCCTTGGACGAATGTCGATGGCAATAACATGCCGAAGAGCTGCTGTTGCATCTGCGGTGAGAAGGAAGCCATCGCGGACTTCAGCTGGGCAAAGGTGAGGTTATTGGTAAATTGCTGGTATTCGGCGTAGTGCGCTGCGACGGTGTTGTTGATTTCCGTAACGCCAGTGGGGTTGCGGCCCAGAATCGGTGACGCGAACATCGTCCGGACGACGAGGTTCTGCAGCCCCAGTCCATCGAAGTGGGACGGAACATTCCCTCTGATGGTATGGAATTCGAAGCGGTAATCGCCGGAAAAGTGCAAGCGGTCCATCGCCTGACCCTTTTCGGTTTCCGACACCCGCTTGTCCAAGTCCTTGACGTCGGTAACCAACTCGGCGGCGTTGATCGTACTATCCGGGACAACAGCGGATTTTTGTATCTGATTTTGCTTCTCCTGCGCGCCTAGCCTTTGCTCCAACGACGAAAGAGATTTCCTGAGGATCTCGACCTCTTTCCTCAGTTGTGCATTTGTGTCCCCTGTGTCCACCTCAGTGACGGGCGGTGGAACTGGTGACAAGTTTTGCGCTTGTGCCGGCATTGAGACGAACTGGGACAAAGTTAAAAAAACTGCGGTAAAAGCGAATATATTCATAAGCGACTCTCCAATATTGAAACGATTTAGTTGGGTGCAAGTGGACAGCCACCTCAGACCGGCGATTTTCCGTAAGTATTGTGCTGCGCCTGGGGCGCATCGCGCATGCGAGTGCGTCAATTCACACCAAGTTGCGTTGTTTCGCTCGTGTACATTAGTGCCGGTGTGGAACGACACATGCTGTAATCTGACACAGTAGAAAACGAGGGAGGCTGTTATGAAACTGCGATTTCGCGGCGATGCTGTCCGAATCCGGCTCAACACAAAAGAAGTCCGTACGTTGACCGAGGAAGGCCGCATCGGTTCCCGAACGTCGTTTGGACCCGACAGTCATCTCGTCTATCAGGTACTTGCCGCTGGAGAAATAGCCTGTGCCACTTTCGCCGCCGGCGAACTGACGTTGTCTGTGCCGCGCGCCGAGGTCGAGCGCTGGGACAGCAGCGAGACCGTTACACTGCAGCATGTCCAGGAGTGGGATGGCGGACGGTTGGAAGTGATCCTCGAAAAGGACCTCGCTTGCCTCACCGCCCACCCGGGCAAATTCGATCCCGACGCCTACGCTAACCCTTTGGCCGGTAAAGTAACTTGCCGCTGAGCAGCGATCGTTGAGACCTATAAGGACGGTCAAACCATTCGCGGAACCGTGTTCATCCAGCCAAACTTACGCTGAGGCGATGAGGACAGCCAGAATGGACGCACTCGGTTTCGGACTCAAAGGGACGATGATAACCAGTGCGTTTTGAGAGTTTCGAGCTTGAAATGGAATCTTGCTGCGAGAGCCGCAACGCTGACGCAGCGATTTCAGAGTCCGAGCGCGCTGTGTGAATCGGCCTGCTGCCGCTTGAACGATGGACGCTGTCGTCCACACCGTTTGAGGACTCGTGGCGAGAGGAAGCTGGTTCGCGTCCGGTTCACGTTAAGGTCTTTCTAGATGACGCGCGCGTCAGGACACCGGTACCAGGAACGGTATCCTGCCATACGGTCTGCGGCAACTGTTAGGTTCATCCTTGGTTTCACGGGACTTAGCCGATCGTCGGCCACGCGAAAATCAGCATTTGTTCGTCTTCTGCTCGTTTCTTTCCGAGCGGCCAATGGCACAATCACGTCCTGCCCCGGGTGAAGATCGGGCTTTCCGTCCCGATCGCCTGGGGTTCATCGAACGCAAACGCTTTTGGAGGTGACGGTGAAGTCCACAGTACTGATTTTCAGCTTACTGCTGAGTGCCCCTGCCTTATTCGCAAGTCTTCTTTTTTCAGATAATTTTGAGGATGCCGCCGGATTGGGAAATGGGAAGTGGGCTATTCAAGGCTCAGCCGTGATCGTCGTGGACCCGCTTAACCCCCTCAACCACGCAGTCCGGTTCAACAGCCAAGGCTCCGGGGGAGACCTGTTTTCGATTCTGATAAACTACGCCGCCGCGCCGGACTTTAGTATGCTGCAATTTAGCTTCGACTTTTACCAGACCAGCGCGCCCTCCTTCTCCTACGCCGGCACGGAGCATCCGAATTCTCCCCTCCCCTTTCACGACGAGCAATGGCTCTGGTCTCAGGACGGCGGAACGCCATATGCGACTACGCCTCCAGCCGGCGTCTGGACGCACATCTCATTCCTCTTTACCCCTCAGGATACACAGAACTTCGGCACCATCGAGATTAAGTTCGAAGGCGTGCCGCAGACAATTTTCTTCGACAACGTTCAGTTGGAAGCCATTCCCGAGCCAGCGACATACGCTTTGGTTGGCTTCGGCATAGGTTTGGCAGCGCTTATCCGCGGGTGGAAAAAGCGCTGTCAAACTGGCGACCATCTTTCCTAAGAATTACCGTACATCGATCGAAGACCACGCCAGAAACATCGCCTTCAGCGACGAAATTCAACCGGGAAACGGCGTCATCTGCGACGCCATGCAGCGCGGACTCGCCCACCGAGACTCAGGGCCGCGGTTACGCACTTCATTCGCCACATGGATCCGCGTGTATCCGCAAGGTTACGCAGGCACCAATTCCGCCGATTGATGAGCGCGGGGCCGCCGGTCAGGTTGCGGTGGCGCGCGTTGAAATGGGTGCGCTTCCGGCCCGGCTCGCGGTATCGGAGGGTCCATCACGAATCGGCAGCGATACCGGAAACATTTCCTATCACTTTTGCGGAGCTTTACGCTTGTTATGACGAGAGAGCAGCGTCGGCTGTCTTGCTGCGAATGTAAGCGGAATACTTCTGATCGGCGCCATTAATGTGGTGCTTGAGCCAATTCTCGAGGAACGACGAAAGGTCGGCAGTGACACATGGCTCCCCGTTGGCGAACCTATTCTGAAGCTCGAGTACCCGAGCGTTGAGCGCGTCGTGTAACGCCTTGTGGACCTTGACGTCCGGGTACGCATGTTTGCTCATGAACTGCTCTTCATTCGCAAAGTGCGTCCTGGTGTAATCTGCCAGGCGTGCAAACGCCGATGTGAGGATCGCCTTGCCCTTGCCTTGCGACATAGCGGCATGCAATTCGGCGGCGAGTGCGAACAGCCGCTGATGCTCCGCATCAATGCTTGCGATCTTGACGCTGTAATCCGGTTTCCATTCAAACATGGTTACCTTATCGGTCAATTGGGGAGATATACAGCAAGAAACTGACCGGAAGTCTTCGCTGAGAATATCAGTGGGCGGGACTAATTTATGATCCGGGCGTCGAGTTGTTTGGCCCAGCGGACTCGCTGCTCTTTCAGAAGGTCATCAATCGACAGTGGATTTACGTCGTCGTCCAGGGTCTCGAGAATCTCGTAGGTAAAGCCGTCCGAGCCGTTCGCGTTCCATGCGGACTGCAGGTCCTTGTTGAGAGATCCTCCGTGCCGGAGTTCGGACCAGATTCGGTTTTTGGCGGTGTCTGCGTTCAGGGAGGTTCCTATCCAGACTTCTCCGGTGGCGGCGCAGCGGATGGCGTAGGTTCCGCGTTGGGGTTTTCGGGCTTTGTAGTCTTTGGCAGCATCTTTGCGCCAGGCTGTTGAATTCGTGTCCATCGGGCTCTCCGTGTCCTTCTCCGGCGCGAAACGCGAGCTTTATTGTATCCGGGTATAATGATTGTATCCGGGTATAAATTGGCGGTCAATGGTTATTTCTTACGTCAATCACAAGCAAAGGCTTATGATCGCGGCATCGGGGTTACGTTGGGTAAGATTGCTGTCTCGGCGGGGAGTTTGGCTAGCCGCAGAGCGTCTTTCTGGATGTCGGCCAGCATGCCTCTAAATACGATTCCGTGGAAGGGAAGGACGGCGTACCAGTAGAGGAGTCCGAAGAGGCCTCGGGGTTCGAAGAGGGCTTTTTGGCGGAGGACGCACTGGTTGTCGCCCACGAGCTCGATCTCGAAATCGAGCATGGCTTCGCCGGGCAGTCGCATTTCGGCGCGCAGGGAGAGTTTGCGGTCGCGTTCGATGCCGACGACTCGCCAGAAGTCGAGGGCGTCTCCGAAGCGCAGGGTGTCGGGATGCCTTCTGCCGCGTCGGAGGCCGGGTCCGCCGGCGATGCGATCCATGCCGCCGCGAATCTTCCATAACCAATTCGCGTACCAGCCATTACCTCCGCCGACACGGCAGACGGCGCGGAAAGCTGCCCTGGCGGGCGCGTCGATTTTCACTTCGCGCTCGTCGCGGAAGACGGTACCGCCGGACCAATCGGGATCGCCGGGCATGGGTCCGGCCATGGACCAGTTGGTTTCGACGGATTGCGCCTCGACCTGGCTGATGGCCGCGCGAATGGCTTCGCGGACGTTCAGGAGCGGCTGCGGGATGAGGCGCGTGATACGGTCTTCGCGGCACACGACTTCGTTCTTCAAGCCTTCGGCGAGAGGGCGCGCGATCTTTTGGCTGAGCGGCGTGACGAGGTGGATCCAATAGGAACTCAGGCGCGGCGTCAGCACGGGAACGGGAATGATCCAGCGGCGGCCAAGTCCGAGTTCCTCGGCGGTGATGCGCATGATCTCGCGGTAGGGCAGGACTTCGCTACCTCCGATGTCGAAGACTTCGCCGGCCGTTTCAGGGACGGAGAGAGCGCCGGTGAGATAGGCGAGTACGTTTTCAACGGCGATGGGTTGGCAGCGGGTGCTGACCCATTTGGGCGTAATCATCACGGGCAGGCGCTGGACCAGATAGCGCAGGATCTCGAACGACGCGGATCCGGAGCCGATGATCATGGCGGCTCGCAGCACAGTGAGCGGCACGCCGGTTGAGGCGAGGGCTTCTTCGACGTTGCGGCGGGAGGAGAGATGTTCGCTGAGATTGGAGCCGGTCTCGCCGAGTCCACCGAGATAGATGATGCGTCCGACTCCGGCGTCGCGCGCGGCGGCCGCGAACGAGTGCGCAAGTTGCTGGTCGCGTTCCGCGTAGGCGCCGTCGGCGGACATCATGGAGTGGACGAGGTAGAAGGCGGCATCGCAGCCTTGGAGTTCATCAGCGAGTGACTTCGCATTGGCGAGGTCGGCGGTCCGGATTTCGACCCGCGGATCGGCGCTCCAGTCGCGTCCTTCGAGCTTGCGCGGAGAGCGCACCAGACAGCGCAAAGCGTATCCGGCTTCGAGAAGGCTGGGCGCGAGGCGTCCGCCGATATAACCGGTTACGCCTGCGATGGCGATGCGTTGCACGGGACTCCTCTCTTACCGCTATTCAGCGGGGTGTCGAAAATTGCTACGGTTGGCTCCGTCGAAATAAATTAGCGTCCGCTCCCGACATGCTCCCTCGGAGCACCTTAGTCGCGGCTCGGATTCGAGAGCGCCGTCGAAAATCGCAGAGATCCCGCTTAAGGCCTCTCCATTATGGTCGGGGTTCAAGCCGGTACAGATTTCTATCCTATTGGATGCGGCAACTCAATGAGTAGACGCCGCCCGGAGAACGGATTATTCATTTTTTGTTTTACGCTATACATCCGCGTTTTGAGCTGCCAGTAAAGCAATCCATTCCCTACGACCAGCATATGACCGCCTACGTCTCGGCGTCCGGTATGTATGAAAAATCGCGAAATTGCTAAGGGTTTCGTTGCATTGTAGGCAACGCAGCTAGAACTTACTCTGTCTCAGTACTGCAACTATTATGGGCGCCGGGCCACTTCCCCTGGCACAGGAGATTCTAAACTTGCCTCTTACTCTGAACATCAATGGCCAGACATACTCGAACATCAATGTGCCGGACAGCGGTATGCCGCTGCTTTGGGTGCTGCGGGACATTCTAGGACTTACCGGTACGAAATACGGATGTGGAATCGAAATCTGCGCGGCGTGCACGGTGCTGATCGACGGGCAACCGGAGAAGACTTGCGAGTTTGATGTGGGATCGGCGGTGGGAAAGCAGATCCTCACGATTGAGGGACTTTCGCCGGCCGGAACGCAGAGCCACCCGGTGCAGCAGGCGTGGATCGCGGGGCAGGTTCCGCAATGCGGATACTGCCAGCCGGGGATGATCATGGCTTGCGTGGGAGCGATCAAGGCGGGCCATCGCGGCTCGGAGATTGCGGGCGAGCTGGAGAATCTCTGTATCTGCGGAACCTACCAGCGCGTTCGTAACGCGGTGAGCACACTCTAAGCCGGAAAGGACAACTTGAACATGCCAACGAACACACAAACTCCGATTGCGCCTACGGCGAAGAAGAAGAACATGGGCCGGCGCGGATTTCTGGCGTCGGCGATCGGCGGCTTGTCGATTGCGTTTGCACTGCCGGATGCGGCCCGCATCTTCGGAATTCAAGCGGCGACGAACCAACAATTGTCGAACGCCTACATTGTAGTGGGCACCGACGGAACGATCACGCTGCTGTTTGGCGGATCGGAGATGGGCCAAGGCATCAAGACGGGCCTGGCGCAAATCCTGGCCGAAGAATTGATGATCGACTGGAACCAGGTGACGGTGAAGCAGTCGCTGGTGGATCCGGTGGTGACGTACATCACGGGCGGCAGCAGCGCGGTGAGCGGCCGATACAACAATCTGCGATTGGCCGGCGCGGCGGCGCGCGAAGCGCTGATTGCGGCGGCGATGCTGCAAACGGGCGACAAGACGCGGGCGAACTATGCGGCGGCGAGCGGGGCGGTGACGTACACCAATCCATCGACGCAGGCGAAGACGAAGTTCCTCTATAAGACTTTGGCGACGGCGGCGAATTCGGCGGCGGCGCAGGCGCTGGGGCCGGCGGTGTTGCCGTTGACGGATCCGGCGAACTTCCGGATTATCGGCAAGTCGATTGCGCGCGTGGACATTCCTTCGAAGGTGGACGGCAGCGCGAAATTCGGAATCGACATTTGGTTCAAGGACATGGTGTTTGCGGCGATTAAGCATTGCCCGACGATTGGTGGCACGCTAGCGTCGACGCCGAAGAAGCCGTCGGGCGCGATGGCGGTGGTGCCCTGCAAAGCGTCGGATAATCGAGGCGCGGTGGTGGCGGGATCGTTCAACGCGGTGGCGGTGGTGGCCGGCGATACCTGGTCGGCGAAGAACATGGCGAACTCGCTGGCGGTGAGCTGGAAGCTGCCGGCGTCGACGGCGAACGTGGATACGACGGCGCTGTTTGCCGAAGCGCATACACTGCTCGCGAGTTCGGGGCAAGCGCTGACGGCGGAGCCGAAGCCCGCGGCGGGCGTGACGGCGTTGCAGCAAACCGCGATTGCCGAGCCGGGCGTGTTGGCGTCGCTGGGTACGCCGACGGTGGATGCGACGTATTCGGTGCCGTACCTGGCGCACGCGACGATGGAAGTTCTGAATTGCAGCGTACGGCTGACGTACGATGCGTCGAATACGACGGTCACAATGTGCGAGATCTGGACGCCGACGCAGGCGGCGAATTGGGTTTCTGCAACAGCGATCGGTTTGATCAACGCGGCGCAATCCGCGCCGATCACGGCGTCGAATGTGATCGTCAATACGACGTTTCTGGGCGGCGGGCTGGGACGCAAGATCGAGCAGGACTATGTGAGTCAGGCCGTGCAGGTGGCGCTCGCGGTGAAGAAGCCGGTGAAGCTGACCTGGATGCGCGAAGAAGACATGGCGCACGACAATTACCGGCCGATGGCGGTGGTCAATGTGAAGGCGAAGTTGACCGGGTCGAGCATTTCGGCGTTCTACGCGCGCAATGTTTCGTCGTCGATTCTGGGCCAACGCGGTTGGATTCCGCCGGGCGCGGTGGATTCACAAGCAGTCGAAGGCATGGTCGGATTGCCGTATGCGTTGGGGAATCATATTGCGGAATGGGTTCCACAGAACGCGGGGATTCCGGTGGGATTCTGGCGGTCTGTGGGAAGTTCGATCAACACGTTCGCGGTCGAGTGCACGATCGATGAGCTGGCCCAGAAGGCCAACATGGATCCCTTCGATTTCCGGTATCAATTGATTTCGGATCCGCGGACGAAGGCGGTGCTGGATGCGGCGCGAAACATGAGCACGTGGCGCAATTCCCTGCCGGCAGGTCATGCGTGGGGCCTGGCGATCGCGGAGTGGAATGGCACGATCGTAGTCGAAGTGGCGGAGGTGTCGGGATCGGCCACATCGCTGCGAGTGCATCGCGTGGCGTGCGCGGTGGATTGCGGGACGGTGATCAATCCGAATCAAGTCGAAGCGCAGATGCAAGGCGGCATCGTCCATGGATTGAACGCGACGCTGTACGGCGAGGTGACGTTCACGGCGGGAAAAGCGAAGCAGAGGAACTTCAGCAACTACCGCATGATTCGACTGGGCGAGATGCCGGAGATCTCTGTACAAGTGGTGCAGAGCGGCGTGAAGCCAAGCGGCACGGGCGAACCGGCGGTTCCGCCGATTGCTCCGGCGATTGCGAATGCGCTGTCGAGACTGACGAAGACGAGGATCCGGACGCTGCCGCTGTTCCCGGGCGCGACGATGGGCGATTAGTCGAGGGAATGGACAGTGAACGAGCTCGACTCTATCCTCTCTATTCTCGCAACGGAACCCGAAATTGCGCGTGAGGCGGTGTTGACCACCGTCGTCCACGTCAAGGGTTCCGCGTACCGCCGTCCGGGCGCGCGGATGTTGATTCTAGCTGACGGCCGCCGCGTAGGTTCAATCAGCGGCGGCTGCCTCGAAGGCGACGTTTGCCGCAAGGCGTGGTGGTTCACGGAAGGCGGCAGGCCTTCCGTGCGCGTTTACGATACGTCCGCCGATTCCGACGCGGTGTGGGAATTCGGCTTGGGATGCAACGGGCTGGTCCATGTGCTTTTCGAGCGCGTGGACCAGCCTGGCGTTACGGAATCGCTGAGCTTCGTCGCGCGAGCGCGCGCCGAGCGGCGTGGCGTAGTGGTGGCCACGGTGGTCGCGGCGGACGGTACTTCGGGCGTGTCTATTGGCGCTCGCTTGCTGGTGGATGCGAACGGCGTGCGAGGCGGCGCACTCGCTGGAACGGCGTGCGAAGGCGAAGTTCTGGAGCATGCCCACGAATGCTTCCTCCGCCAGAAGGGCTTTCTGGCGCATCTTGCGGATCCTCACGATGGAACCAACTACGACGTCTTCGTCGAATGGATTGGAGCGCCGCTCGACCTGGTGGTCTTCGGCGCGGGGCACGACGCGCAGCCACTGGTTCGATTCGCCAAGGAATTCGGTTGGCGCGTAACGGTGGCGGACGGACGCGCGAATTACGCGACGCGCGCGCGCTTTCCCGATGCGGATCGCGTGATGGTGTTCGATCGCGAGAATCCGCTCAAGGGCATCGGCATTTCGCGGGAGACCGCGGTGGTGTTGATGACGCACAACTATCCGCAGGACGCGGTTCTGCTTCGCCAGATCCTACCGGGGAAACCGCGCTATCTGGGGATGCTGGGTCCGTCTTCGAGAGCGGCGAACCTGCTTGAAGAGGTTGGGCTGCCGACGGCGGGTATCGACATCCACGCGCCGGTCGGGTTGGATCTTGGCTCGGATGCTCCGGTTTCGATTGCGCTCGCGATCGTCGCCGAAATTCAAGCTGTGGTCCACGGGCGTGATGGCGGCTTTCTCAAGCGGCGCAGTGGCGCGATCCACGACGCGGCGGTCGAGAGCGGTGCGGCCCATGAACTTCTGAACGCAAACCAGGAGACGGCGATCTGTGAACTCACTTGAAACGAAATCCGAACTGTCTTATGCGGTGGTGATGCTGGCGGCAGGCAGTTCGACGCGCATGGGATCTCCGAAGCAATTGTTGATCTACGAGGGGAAGCTGCTGATCCGGCACGCGGTGGAGGTGGCTTTGCGGACGACTTGCGATGCCGTAGTGGTGGTACTCGGAGCCAACGCGGGGCCGATCCGGGCGGCGCTCGAGGGTCTGGAGACGGGCGACAAACAAGTGGTCGTCGTCGACAATCCGCGCTGGCCGGAGGGGATGGGCACGTCGATCCATGCCGGGATTCAAGCGGTCGAACTGCTGGGGCGCGAGGGCGCGATCCTGGCGCTGGCGGATCAACCTTTGATCACGCCGGACATCTTGAACAGCCTGGCCGCGGAGCATTTGCGAAGCGGGCTTCCGATTGTGGCCTCGCAGTACGCGGGAACGGTCGGCGTTCCGGTATTCTTCGCGAAATCCCACTTTCCGCAGCTGGCCGCGCTTGCGCCGGACCAAGGCTGCAAGGGCGTCATCCTGAAGAATGGCAGCGCCGCGCTGCGAATCGATTGTCCGCAGGCCGAAGTCGACATCGACACTCCGGCGGATTTCGCGGCGTTCGAGAAGGCGGGCTGAGCGCTACTGAATCGGCGAATAGGTGGCGGAATCCATGAAGACGCTCTCCACCTTGGCGACGATTTTGCCGTCGGCTTCGGAGTTCTTGGCGACGGTCTTCCATTCCGGGTCGGCTACAAACGCGGCCCAATTGGCTTTGGCGGCTTCGCGGCTTGCGTGGGAAATAATGTAGATGAGCGTGTTCGAATGCCGCGGTTCGTCCTGCGGAATCCAGTAGCCCACGTTCTTCATGTTGTGCTTCTCGAAGATCTTCATGGTGTGCTCGCGGAAACGGGTTTCAAGCGCGGGCAGGCGGCCGTCGAGAGTGGTGTAGGTGCGGAGTTCGTAGACGGGCTTCGAAGCAGCATTTACGGTGCCGCTGCGGTGGACGAGCGAGCTTGCGGCGAAGCCAAGGGCGATCAGCAAAGCGGGGAAAATCCAACGTTGGATGGGAGCTTTCATGGTGTGGATCGTAGCAGAGTTCCGGGGCCAATCGGTTAGGGCGTTTCGGGAGTGCGAACGCGACACGGCTGTCATGGTAATTCCTGTAAGAACAAGTACGAATTGATCAATGACGCCGGGCGGAATTTAGATCCCCGTAGAATCCAAAAAACCGGATTCGCGAATCACGCTCAGGCGGCCCGATCATAATAATTGAGCAATCCACCGAGTCGGCTTCGGCATCACACCGGTCGGTGGTGATCAACGGGACTTCTATCGGGAAAAATGAGCGGTTGCCGATGCCTTGATGGTTTCGCTCGGTGTGATAGTGCGCGACGAACTCCCGAACCGCGGTTCGCAACGCATCTTCTCCGGAGAGAATCATCCGTTCCAGGTAGGATTCTTTAATGCTGCGGACGAAGCGTTCGGCGTAGCTGTTCAGGTTCGGCGGCCGAGGCGGCAGTTTCACTGATTCCGTGCCAACCTCAGCCAGCGCGGAAAGGGATTCCGCCGTGAACAGCGGATCGCGATCGTGAATCAGGTAACGCTTGCCTTTGAGCAGCCCATCGACGGCATCGGTCAAGTTGCGCGCGATCTGGTTCCTCCACAGTCCGTTTGCTCGGGCCGAGATGCCCGCGATCTGGACGCGGCGGGTGGCCAGATCGATGAAGAACAGAACTGCCACAGAAGAAAAACGTCTCGGGGGAACGGTTCGTACCGATTAAGGCAGGTGGGCTGAGCGACAGGAATGGGCCTCGCCCAAGGCGGGCAAGTGCTTGTTGGGCAAAGATCTGGTCGGGGCGGGGCGATTCGAACGCCCGACCCCCTGCGCCCAAGGCGGATTCCGGTTATTGCTGGAATCTGCCTGTTTTCACTGCCTATTGTTTCAAACCCTTACGCGCCGCTGGTTGTACCTTGTGGAGCCTTCTTGCTTTCGGAGGCTTTCATCATCTACGATTTCGTCTACGCGCTTCATCGCCTCACGGCGACGCTACTCTTCGAAACATTCGGCATTACCGGCTGTTCAGCTACGCGGTTCTAGAGACCGAGACCGCCATAGCGCAGAGGCAAATGTCGCTATTGTAACCTTCGAGCGGCTTTGCGAATCTGACAACTGCACGCTCGAAGTCACCGTCGTGCGCCAAGCTCGGAGCCAACGATTCTTAGAGTGATCGGAGGAACACCAAGAGGTCCATTCGTCGCTCCGGAGGCAAACTTCGGAAGTTTGAGACGACTAATTCGGCTTCAGACCTCCCACGGCCGGATCGACGATGTCTTCCTGTGCCGTGCGCCTCGATTGCCTCAAGGAGGTCTGTTGTCCTTCCGTCGTGAAGAAGAAATAGGCGCTGGCCTAGACCCCACAAAGGCGCGGTACGGAACATGTCCGAGGCCGCATTGCCCTCGGTCACGCCATCGGCCAACTTGGTGCTCATGCGATGAACGAGCAGGTCTGAGTACAAATCAACCGTCTGCTCGCTGAGGCCGGGGTTCGCTGACCGCCCGGTCCGGAGTTGGGGAGTATGGCAAAGGGCGCAGCCGATCTCCTGGAACGCTTGTTGCCCACGCGAAACAGCGGGGGTGGCGGCCTCAACTTTAGGGGCCGCAAGGAATCGCATGAAATGCGCGACCCGCGTGACGTTGCTGTACGTTTCCGTCGGCCGCCTAGCGACGGGGTTCTTCCGATCCTCCGGAGTCGCGTTCAAAAGGCATTCCTGTGGCGGGTTTCCGTACTCCGAGGGATAGAGCTCGCTTGTGATGCCCTGCTCCACAAGATATGCTTGCGCAGCAAATTCCTCCAGGGTGCGGATCTGCGCTTTCCACCCAAACCGGGTAACGCTTCCATTCTTGTCTCGATTCGGCAGACCCGCCACTCCCATTCGCTGTTTCATATCTCGATTCGAATTCAAGTTCTCTAAAATGCTTTCGTCCGAGATCGCCTCGATCAGGCCCGCGCCAAAAAGTGGCGTTGGGATTCGGAAGGCGAGGTTATGCCGTTTCAATTCCTTCTCAAAATCAGCTTGCGCTAAACGGCACTTGCCCGCGTCTCGTCGCCCCGAAATTGTATAAAGCGGCGCAATTTGGCCGTCGGGTTGCCCACCACTACGAGCAAGAATCCGCACCTGAAGAATCGGCCCCGCGGATTTCACAAAAGAAGGAACTCGATTGCTCCCGCCCTCTTTTTGCCCTACTTCGACCTGTGGATTCTTCTTTGGGCTGCTTCCTCCTGTCACCGGATACGCGTGGCAGCCTGCGCAACTGTCCATGTTGAAGAGCGGACCGAGTCCTGATTCCGTACCGGGTAGGAAGGCGTCACCTTGGACTGAGTTGAGCGTCTGAAAGGCCGTCAAACCGAGCTGAAACAATTCTCTTTCGGGTCCCGTTAAACCGGGTATTATTGCGAGTCGTATGCCGTCGCCTCGACGTACGCCCGGATCCTGCACTTCGACGACTGGCCCTTGGGACACCGCCACGCCGGTTACGAATGTCGCAACCAAAAGCATTCCAAGAAGGCTGAATTTACTTTCGCGCACATCGACTGGTAGATGGTATCACGAGATTTGTAAATCAAACAAATAATTTTAATAAACGGCAATCCACTATCTAGAGGCGTCGCAACGGAAAATATACTACTTTCCCTACGACCAAGTAAGTACGAAAAGATCGTGAAACGCAATTTAAGCAAAATAGATCTTGACCATGAAAGAAAAATATTAGTGGTGAGTAGTATTGACAAAACGAGGCAGCGACCCTCATTCTAAGAACTCTTCGCGTACGATATGTCACAAAAGCACGAGGCGCCCGAGCCGACCCTCGCTCCGAATAGCTGGCCGTAATGTGCCTGAACACGCCTGAACAACTCTCCAAGGAGACGAAAAGATGAAGCGTAACTTTAAGTTCAGCTGTGCTCTACCAGGGCTGCTGTGGATTGTTTGTGCCGCGAGTTTCGCCCAAACGCCCGACTTTTCGCTCGCTTTGTCGCCTTCCAGTGCAACCCTCTGGCAAGCGGGCAGCGTTCAGTACTTAGCGACGGTTACGGCAAGTAACGGTTTCGCAGGCGTCGTTACGTTTGCTCAACCCACCGGACTGCCGAATGGCGCGACGGTCCAGTTTAACCCCGCAACTGTCACAGGCGCAGGATCTAGTGTAATGACCGTGTTGGCTTCACCCGGCACGCCTACCGGCAATTCCACATTGAGCGTGACCGGTACGAGCGGGGCCCTTACTCACAGCGCTTCTGCCAGTCTGAGCGTGGTGGTTCCGCCGCCAATTCAATACACCTATGACCCCGTTGGTAGACTCACTTCGGTAACAGATCAAACTGGAAACTCCGCGATCTACTCCTATGACGCGGTTGGAAACCTGCTTTCGATCAGTAGGCAAAATGCAAACGCGGTCACGATTTCAACATTCTCCCCTTCGAGCGGCCCTGCCGGCACTTCGGTATCAATTCTCGGCTCCGGCTTTAGTACCACTCTGAGTCAAAACACCGTTCAATTCAACGGCGTCGCGGCAACCGTGATTTCTGCATCGAACACTCTTATCAAGGTAACGGTTCCTGTCGGCGCAATCTCTGGGGTCATCACTATTTCAGTCGCCGGCGGCTCTGGCAATCCGGCTACAAGCCCTTCAGCATTCACGGTGACGGCTGCTCCCGGAGCGCCGACCATAACCTCATTCACTCCAACTTCAGGGCCCGGCGGCGGAACACTCGCTATTACGGGCACTAATTTTGACCTCAATTCTTCAAACAACACCGTTAAGGTGGCCGCAACGCAGCTCTCCGTGAGTGCGGCAACTACGACGACACTCTCAGCGAACCTGTTGAAGGCCATGGGATCCGGACACGTCTCGGTACAAACGCCATTCGGATCCGCCACCAGCACGGGTGACTACTTCTCGATTCCATTTCCCTACCTCGAAGCGAATTTGGCCCTGGCAACGCGCGCGATGTTTGGAAGTACGATCACGGCCAAGTTTTCGGCAACTCAGCAAGTCGCGCTCGTGATCGTCGATGGAACTCAAGGACAATCGGCACGTTTGCTGACCAACACATCGGCTCAGGGCCAAGGGTTAACGGTTTATAACCCGGATGGTACCGTGCTGCTGAACGATGCCTCTCTCTTGTCTCACGGTGCGACCGTCCTCGATACTCCCGCCTTTCCCACGACGGGAACCTATTCGATCGCCGTTCACGCCGATTCGTCATATCAGGGGCAAGTCTCGCTGACTATCGCGACCCCCGCTTCGGCGAACGATTTTGCCGTCACGGGCGTTCCAGAGTTCTATCAAAACGCCCCGGGTAACTCGTCCTTCAGAATATTCGTTAACGGCGGCACGAGTCTTTCGCCGGGCGTCCAGCTTTCGGCATCCGGCATGCCTGCTTGCGCTACTCCAGCGTTTAGCCCCGCGCAACCGGGCGGTAACGCGGCATCAGTACTTACTTTAACGTTGAGCGGATGTTCGGCTGGAAGCTATCCCTTTGCGGTGACAGGAACGAGCGGAGCGATCACTCACAACGCGAGCATGGTGTTGAAGGTGAATTCCTTGCCATCCGGATGGAGCGAGGCGGAGATCAACACGACGGCCCTGGGACATGCCGAATCCGCGAGCGGCGTTTTCACAATAAACGCATTCGGAGCAGGCAACCTCTTCACGCAGGATGTCTCCCATTTTGCGTATCAGACTCTCAGCGGCGACGGAACCATCACCGCCCGGGTGGTCAGTCTCTACAATTCGCCCGACTCCCAAAGCGCCTTCGGCGGCGTCATGATTCGTGAGGCGGCGGTTGACGGGTCGAAGTTCATGCACCTGCGGCTGAACAGTTTGGCTGGAGCCGAGCTCCAGTGGCAGCCGCCGACCGTGTCGGGAGGCGGACCGAGCACATTCACAGGCCGGCGATCAAAGCGCCGTATTGGCTCAGGATCAGCCGCCAGAGTAATACGTTTCTGGCGTTAGTTTCTCCTGACGGTGTGAATTGGACGCAAGTCGGTTCTGCGACCTCGATCGCAATGGCGAATTCGGTTCTCATTGGAATCTCGGGTGCCGCTGGCAATTTTGGAAATCCTGCACAAGCCATCTTCGACAACGTCACGACTACGACGACGCCGGACTTCATCGTTTCCTCAAGTCCCGCCGCGCAGACAGTAGCGCCGGGCGGGATCACGAATTACACCATTTCGGTTGGATCCTTAACAGCCCGTGTCTAAAATCACTTTCCTTGGAGAATGTTTCGGCATAGAATCTGTCATGGCGATGGGGACGAGGAAAAGGCGGGAGCGGCAGGAAGAGATTTGGTTCCGCTCCGAATTGGCGGAAGCGCCGGGGCATCCGTTC
>JBBQWZ010000046.1:0-57308 GCA_038210135.1 Bryobacterales bacterium | reverse complement strand
ATCTGCTCCAGGCTCCCCGCTTCCGTATCGTCCATGCTGATGACCAATCCCCAGCATCCCGATCCATCCCCTCTCCAGGCTCATCTTGCGTGAGAATCCATCCCCACCTTCAGGCTCATCTTGCGTGAGACAAGAGTGTTCCAGGTGTGTTGTGCTAGCATCTGCCTCAATGAGGTCCTTTACTCCGTTCCTACTGCTCCTCGCATTGGCCGGATCCGTATTCGCGGCAAAGCCGCTGGAGATCTATTTCATCGACGTCGAAGGCGGCCAGGCGACGTTGATCGTGGGGCCTTCGGGCGACTCATTGCTCGTCGACACGGGTTGGTCAGGCCGCAACGGGCGCGATCTGAATCGCATTCTGGCTGCTGCAAAAGCCGCGAAGATCAAACGAATCGACACGCTGCTGATCACGCACTTTCACGCCGACCACGCGGGTGGGGTTCTGGCGTTAGTCGAGAAATTTCCTGTCGGCCGGATTCTGGATCACGGGAAGAATACCGAATCCGACCGGGCGGCGGTGATCCTCAACGAGGACTACGCCAAGG
Source organism: Bryobacterales bacterium (assembly GCA_038210135.1). Classification (GTDB taxonomy): domain Bacteria; phylum Acidobacteriota; class Terriglobia; order Bryobacterales; family Bryobacteraceae; genus JBBQWZ01. Next base: position 56,763 of record JBBQWZ010000046.1, on the reverse strand, counting down.
CGCTGGCTATCACCAAGCGCGAACAAGCCAAGCCTGGCGATTCGATTCCCGTGAAGGGGCTTGACATCAAAGTAGTGGCTTCCGACGGGCAGGTACTCGTCGGGGATGGCACGCCGAATCCGTTGTGCGCGACGCAAAAAGGCGGGGAGCATCTGGATACGGGCGAGAATGCGCGCTCCGCCGGTATCGTGCTCGAATTCGGCAAGTTCCGTTTCGTCGATCTCGGCGATCTGGTTTTCAGCGGACAGATGAAACTGGCGTGTCCCGGCAACAAAATCGGCAAAGCCGATCTCTATCTGGCAACGCATCACGGCGGCGATGATGCTCCGGCCGCACTAGTCCATGCGCTCGCGCCGCGAGTGGCGATCGTGAATAACGGCGCCAAGAAGGGTGGAACCAAAGTCGCCTGGGACATGCTGAAAGTTTCACCGGGCCTCGAGGACATCTGGCAGTTACACTACGCGGTCGCGAACGGTACGGAAGCGAATTCACCCGACACCTACCTCGCGAACACCGATGAGAACTGCGAGGGCAAATACATCAAGGTGACCGCGGAAGCGACGGGAGCGTTCACGGTCCTGAACTCGCGGAATAAGTATGCAAAAACGTACGCGGCGCGTTAAGCAGGAATGCGGCGAGTTACCTTAAGGCGGATGGTGGCGTCCTTCGCTGATATGAAATGCTGGGTCTTATATGTGCTGTTCGTGTGCCTGCCCGCGCTCGCGCAGTACAAAGCAATCAATCCGGAGGTCGCCGAGATCACGGAAGAGGTAGATGCCAAACGAATTGAATCGATCCTGAAACGGCTCGAAAGTTTCGGAACGCGGCACGTACTTTCCTCGCAGGATGACCCGGAGCGCGGCATTGGCGCCGCCCGGCGATGGATTCTGAAAGAATTTTCGAGCTACAGCCCCAAACTGGAGGTCCGCTTCGACACCTATCAAGTGAAGAAGCAGGACCGCATTCCACGCGAGATGGAACTGCACAACGTGGTCGCGGTCCTGAAGGGCAGGGTGCATCCGGAACAGCAAATCCTGATCACCGGGCACTACGACTCGCTGGTTCTGAATCGCCGTCCGGGCGCAGGTGGGGTGCCAGGCGGCGGACTCGCTCCCGGCGAAACACCGCCGGTCGCGCCGGACATCGATTATCAGAAGCAGGATGCGCCCGGCGTCACCGACGATGGCAGCGGCACGGCCGTCGTCATGGAATTGGCGCGCGTGATGAGCCAGCATACATTCGATAAGACGCTGGTGTTTGTCGCCTTCGCGGGAGAGGAAGTGGGACTGGTTGGAAGCACGTTGTATTCGGCTAAGGCCAAGAAGAACGGCGACAAAATCGAAGCCGTACTCAACAACGACATAGTCGGCAGCGAGCTTTCCGGGAACGGCCGCATGGACAATGGACGCGTAAATGTTTTCTCGGATGAGCCGGGCGATTCCGGTTCGCGGGCGGTGGCGCGCTACGTCGAAGAGATCGGAGCCCGCTACGTGCCGGGCTTCAAAGTCGATCTGATTTTCCGCGCGGACCGGCTTGGTCGCGGGGGCGATCACACGCCGTTCCACTATGACGGCTTTGGCGCGGTCCGTTTTTCGACTCCGGCGGAGAACTACGCGAATCAGCACACGGTAGCAGACACGTTCGCGAACACGTCCGTGCCATACATCGTTCGCGTGGGCCGGGTGAACGCGGCTGTTGCCGCAAGTCTTGCGTTAGCGCCAATGGCTCCGGCGGTGATGGAGACGCTCGAACGGAACGGCCGGAAACTTCCTCCCGCATTGATGCTGAGCCGCGGGAAAACGCGCTACGACGCGCAGGTCCGGTTCCAGCAGGCCGAAGAGGCGGATCTATTGGGCTACGCGGTAGTTATGCGGTCCACGTTGGCTCCGCGCTGGGAGAGAGAAGTGTTCATCGGCAAGTCGAAGGACGTCACGTTTCCGGATGTCTCCATCGACGAATGGACTTTCGGCGTGAAGGCGATCGATAAGGATGGCAACGAGAGTCTGGTGACATCGTTCGTTCCCGTTCCGCGCCCGCGCCGGGTGATCGAGACGAACTGAGCCGAAGCCTAATCGTCAATACGCAACGAAATTCGCGGCTTAAGCACCACGGTGGAAACGACGGGCGCCGCGGCGATCGGATCGCCAGCTTTCGCCTCCGCGAACCAGCGGTTGATGATCGGAAGTGCGGCGCGGGCGGCCTTTTCCCCGGCCTCGATCATCTTGTCGGCATTGCCGAATCCGTCCCAGCCCATGTTGCGGACATCCGGACTCAAAACCAGATCGGCCGAGCGGCGCCATTGGCTCTCGGTTCGCTGCGTCAGAATCTGGAACGATCGGCTCACTACGGAAAGCATGTCCTGCGGATCGAATGTGGCCGCGGGGGAGGGCAGCGAAATCGCGATGACGTGGGTCGCGCCCATGGTACGCAAAGGCGGAGCCGGCACGTCCATCGTGACCATTCCATCCACGAGGACGCGGCCATCGAGACGAATGGGCGGGAACATTCCGGGGTAGGCGCAACTGGCGCGAATCGGCAAGAGCGCGTCGCCCTTTTCGCGGAACACGGCGGAATCGCCGGTCACCAAATCACTCGCGACGATAGCCAGCGGGATCTTCATCTCTTCGAAGGTGTACACCTTCAAGAGACGCTGCAGAAACGGCGTCATGCGCAAGCTGTCGGCGAGCGCCAATTTGCTCGGCGTCCAACTGGCGACATCTTTGAAGCGCATTTTGCGAGCGATTCGCTCGATTTCAGGCAGCGGCGTTCCGCTGGCGTATCCAGCAGCGACGATTGAGCCCGCGCTGACGCCCGAGAGATACTTGATTTCAATTCCGTGTTGCTCGAAGACGCGCAAGACTCCGACGTGCGTGATTCCGCGCGCGAAGCCACCGCCGAGCGCCAGTCCGAGTTGCGGAGTGGACGGTTCGCCATCGAGCCAATGGCGTGCCTGGGTGACGGCTTGATCCCAAAACCGGGACATCTTTCCATTGATCATACAGGTTCGTTGCAACCTCGCGACGGTCGCAACATCGATACTATGGAGATCCCTGTGACAAACCGTTTCTATCGATCTTGTGCCATCTCTCCGCTGATATTTATCTTGCTTGGCTGGACGGCCCTCCCGCTTTGCGCGCAGCGCAATCTCGCGGGCGCGGGTGAATTGGAGCAAAAGCTCGACGCTCTTTCGACTGTCGGCAGCGTCATGATGATCGCCGCGCATCCGGACGACGAGAACACCGCGTTGATCGCCTATTTCGCCCGCGGACGCCACCTGCGGACCGCCTATTTGTCGCTGACCCGCGGCGAAGGTGGACAGAATCTCATTGGGTCCGAGCAAGGCGACCTGCTCGGGTTGATTCGCACGCAGGAATTGCTGGCGGCTCGCAAGATCGACGGCGGCGAGCAGTATTTCACGCGCGCCATCGACTTCGGATTTTCAAAGACCGTCGAAGAAGCGTTGACCAAGTGGCCGAGCGAAAAGATTCTAGCGGACCTGGTCTGGAACATCCGGCGCTTCCGCCCCGACGTCATTGTGCTGCGATTCTCCGGCACGCCGCGCGACGGCCATGGGCAGCATCAGGCTTCGGCCATCCTCGGGAAGAAAGCATTCTCGATGGCGGGTGATCCGGCAAATTATCCGGAGCAGTTGCAGTACGTCGAGCCCTGGACTCCCAAGCGCCTCTTGTTCAACACCTTCGCCTTCACGGCGGAGCAGGAAAAAGAAGAGGCCGCGCGCACCGATCGCATGGTGATCGACACGGGAGAATACGCGCCGGAACTTGGCTATTCGTTCGGCGAGATCGCGGGCATGAGCCGCAGCCAGCATCGCAGCCAGGCTATGGGTTCGCCCGAGCGCAAGGGTTCGCAGAAGAATTTCCTGGTCCACGTCGCCGGTCTCAAGGCGAAGAACGATCCCTTTGATGACGTGATCCAAAGCTGGGCGCGCTTCCCGGCCGGCGAAGAAATCGGCGCGATCTTCGCCGAAGCGAAGCGAACCTACGATCCGAAAGCCGCCGACAAGATTGTTCCCCTGCTGCTGAAAGCGCGTCCGCTGGTGGCGAAGATTCAGGATCCGCTGGCGCAATGGAAGCTCAAAGAACTGGACGACCTGATCGCCTTAGCGTCCGGCGTCTGGGTGGACGCCGCGACCGATAAATGGAATGCGCCTCCGGGTACGGCCGTAAAATTCAACGTGACGGCCATCAATCGTTCCCGCGTCCAAGTGGCATTGGTTGGCGTGAAGTTCACCGGCATGGACAACGGTCCCGCGCTCGAAGTCGCGCCGAGCGTGCTGACCTTCAATCAACCGAGCACGTATACAACGACTTGGAAAGTTCCGCCGGCGCAAGCCTACACCCAGCCTTTTTGGCTCGCCGCTCCGAAGGACGGGGCTCTGTATTCCTGGCCTGATCTCGATCGCGCAGGTCTGGCGGATAACCCTCCGGCTATGCGCGCGGAGTTCCGTTTGAAGGTGGGCGATCAGATCATCGAAGTCACGCGGCCTGTTCAGAATCGCTACGTGGATCGTGTTCTGGGAGAAATGACGCGGCCCTTCGTGGTGACTCCGCCAGTGGCGCTCGACCTTGCGGATCAGGCCATCGTGTTTCCGGATACGAAGCCCCGGCGTGTCGAAGTGCTGGTGAAAGCGAACACGGCGGCCAAAGGTGACGTCAAGTTGGAGGGTCCGCAAGGATGGACGATCAGCCCCGCATCGCAGGCATTCGAGGTCAAAGCAGTGGGCGAGGAACGGAGCCTGTCCTTTGAAGTGACTCCGCCATCCACCGATGCGCGCGGGCAGTTAAAGGCGTCCGCGGTGATCGGCGACCGGACCGTGTCCGTCGGCATGAACGTCATCCAGTATCCGCACATCCCGCCGCAGACCACGATGCCCGCGGCGCAGGTGGATGTGGTTCGCGCCGACATCAGAACTCTGGCGCACCGGATCGGTTATATCGTCGGCGCGGGCGACGACATTCCGGCAGCGTTGAAGCAAATGGGCTGCGAGGTCACGCTGCTTTCGCCCGACGATATTTCGCGCGGCGATCTCTCGAAATATGACGCGATCGTGGCCGGTGTGCGAGCGTTCAATACGCGCGCCGACGTACGATCGAACTACGAACGCTTATACGATTACGCCCGCAACGGCGGCACCTTCGTTGTGCAGTACAACGTGATGGAAGGCGGCTTCTTCGGCGGCGATCCGGCGATATTGGCGAACATGGGCCCGTATCCGATCAAAATCGGCCGCAACGATCGCGTCACCGTCGAAGACTCGCCGGTGACATTCCTGAAGCCGAATCATCCGCTGCTCAACACGCCGAACAAAATCAGCATGAAAGATTTCGACGGCTGGATTCAGGAACGTGGGCTCTACTTCGCCACGGAATGGGATCCGAAATACGAAACGATTTTCGCCACCCACGATCCCGGCGAACAGCCCTTGGCGGGCGGCACGTTGTATGCGAAGCTCGGCAAAGGCGCCTACGTATTCACCGCCTATTCCTGGTTCCGCGAACTGCCTGCCGGAGTTCCCGGGGCGTATCGCCTGTTCGCAAATTTACTGAGCGCGGGCAAAGCGCAATAGTCTTTGTGTTCCACAGGCCGGAGGCCTATGCCACATCCACAGGCCGGAGGCCTATGCCACGCGGTGTACTCTAAGAAGGCTCATGATCGAAGAGCCGCATAAAGAAGTGATCGACGAGCCGCCGCCGTTCCTCGGCACGTGGCCGCGCGTGTACGGTTTTGTTCTGTTTTGGCTGGTTTGCGTAATCGGCCTGTTCTATTGGTTTTCGCGGGCGTTTCTCGCCTAGACGCCGATGCGAACACTCGACTGGGTCGTACTCTTCGCCTGGATCGTCACGCTGGTCAGCTACGGACTCTACCGCGGCCGGGGCTCAGACAGTGTCAGCAAATTCCTGCTCGCCGGCAAGTCGATGCCCTGGTACGCCATGGGGCTTTCGATCATGGCGACGCAGGCGAGCGCCATCACGTTCATCTCGACAACGGGCCAGGCATTCACCGACGGCATGCGGTTCGTGCAGTTTTATTTCGGCGTGCCGCTCGCGATGGTCATCCTGTCCGCGACCGTCGTGCCCGCCTTTCATAGGGCGCGCGTCTATACCGCGTACGAATTCCTGGAGCAGCGATTCGACAGCAGAACGCGCGCGCTGGTCAGCGGAATTTTTCTGATTCAACGCGGGCTCAGCGCGGGCATCGCCTTGTACGCGCCGGCCGTTGTGCTAAGCGTCATTCTCGGATGGCCCGACAAATACACGGCGCTGCTGATGGGCAGCCTCGTCGTGCTGTACACGACGATGGGCGGCATCAAGGCCGTGACCCACGCCGACGTGCAGCAAATGATGGTCATCTTTGCGGCGCTGATCCTGTCCCTTGGTATGGCGCTCTACCTGATGCCGTCTGATATTTCGTTCGGCGACGCGCTGCACCTCGCCGGAGCCGCCGGACGCCTCAACGCGGTGGACACGCATTTCGACCCGAACTCGCGCTATAACGTCTGGAGCGGCCTGATCGGTGGCATGTTCCTGGCGCTCGCCTATTTCGGCACCGACCAAAGTCAGGTACAGCGTTACCTGACCGGCAAGTCGATCGGCCAAAGCCGGCTCAGCCTGCTGTTCAACGCAATAGCCAAGATCCCGATGCAGTTCTTCATCCTGTTCATCGGGACAATGGTCTTCGTATTCTTCCTGTTCGAAAAGCCGCCGGTTTTGTTTCAGCCGATCGAACAGGCACGCATTGAACGAGAGCCCGGCTATGCCGCGGTCACAAGCGAGTTCGACAAAGCGCACGCGGCCCGGGCTGCGGCGGCGCGCAAGTTCGTCGCGGCGGAGCGTTCGGGAGATCAGGAAGCAAAGACATCCGCAGCCGGCGAATTCCGTGGGGCGCAGAAGCAGTTCGATGCCGCTCGCGACCAAGCCACCAAGCTTGCCAAGCAAGGAAATCCAGCGTACTCGAACGACACGAATTACATCTTCTTATCTTTCGTTACGCATTACCTCCCAGTCGGAGTCGTGGGCCTCGTGATCGGCGTCATTTTCACGGCGGCGATGTCGGCCATTTCGGGCGAGATCAATTCGCTGGCCACGGTGAGCGTGATGGACGTCTACCGGCGATTCGTAAAGAAAGACGGCACCGACCGCAGCTACCTGATCGCATCGCGCCTCGCGACGGCCTTCTGGGGGATCTACGCGGTTTTGTTCGCGAGCTATGGCGGAGGCAGTTTCGGCGCCTTGATTGAGCAGGTCAACATCGTCGGATCTCTGTTCTACGGCAGCATGCTGGGCGTTTTCGTTCTCGCGTTTTTCTTCAAGAAAATCGGACCCTCAGCTGCCTTTTATGGAACCATCGTGGGCCAGTTGACCATCCTCGCGGCCGCCAAGTTCACCGGAATCGCTTTCCTCTGGTACAACGTCATCGGACCGTTTGCGGTGGTACTCAGCGCGTTGCTGATCACCGCCATTCGGAAAGAAGAGGCTCGCGTTGCCTGACACTCCGATGAGCGAGAGCGCCCAAAGACAGGCTCGTTTGTGGACTGATGGAGCGGCCGAGTGGGCTGAAATGGCGGAGCGCATCGAGCCGCCGTTCTGGGATCATGTCCTGGATGTGGCCGGCGTTGGCGCGGGAATCCGGCTGCTCGATGCAGGCTGCGGATCCGGTGGCGCCATGACGCGGGCCGGTCTCCGTGGTGCCATCGTCACCGGGATCGATGCGACTCCGGCGTTGCTCAATGAAGCGCGAAAGCGCCTTCCGGACGCCGACCTGCGTGCCGCCGACATGGAAGCGCTTCCGTTCGCCGATCAGGAATTCGACCTTGCCATCGCGATCAATTCCCTGCAGTTCACCGGCAATCCGGTACGCGCTGCCTCGGAGATGACGCGCGTCGCAAAGTCGGCCTGCGCGGTCGTCTGGGCCTGGGAGGACTGCGATCAGCGGCTGGTTTTCGAAGCCATCGTCGGCCTGTTTCCGAAGAAACCGTCGGGCCGCGGTCCATTCGCTTTGTCGCTTCCCGGAGAACTGGAAGCTGCCTTCGCCGGCAGCCAATTCACAGTGCGCGAGATTCGCATTGAGTTCGTGTCCGACTCACTCGATCTCGCCTTGCGCGGCCAGATGGCAGCCGGACCGACGCGCCGCTCCGTCGAGATTCTCGGCCAGGAGCCGGTCGAGGCTGCGGTCCGCGCAGTCCTCGATCGCTTTCGCTTGCCGGACGGACGCATCCGCCTGAATCAGCGGTTCCGCTGCCTCATCGCCGCTACCAGGCGATAAAGGCGCTCATAATAGATCTATGTGGTGGCTGGTCCTGCTTCTGTGTTGGCAGGCGAATGATCCGCAAGCCGAAGGCATGAAGGCGTTGGACGCGCAGAAGTTCGACGTTGCCGCGCAGTGGTTTCAGAAGGCCATCGCGGCGGACGCGAAGGACTTTTCCGCGCACTTCAACTTGGCGCTGACGTTCAGCATGGCCGGCAAGGCAGCGGAAGCCATTCCGGAATACAAAATCGTCCTCGAACTGAAACCGGGCCTGTATGAAGCGCAATTGAACCTGGGAATTTTGTTGGTCAGCGCGAAGCGCAGCGCCGAAGCGATCCCGCTGCTCGAAGCCGCGGTCGCCCAGAAACCGGCCGTTTTCCGGCCGCAGTTTTACCTGGGCCAGGCGCTGATCCAAGCCAACGATCCTCGCGCGGCGACCGCTTTCCAAGCTGCCATCGCCGCGGATCCGAAGTCGGCCGCGGCAGAATTTGGATTGGCGCAGTCCCTTGTGAAGCAATCGAAACTCCCCGAGGCCGCGCCGCATTACCAGCGCGCCGCGGAACTGGATCCCGCTTACAAAGACAGCATCCTCGAACTCGGTTCGCTCTTCGAACAAGCCGGCAAGAGAGCCGAAGCGATTGCAATTTACGAGCAATTCAAGGCAAATTCCGCCGTCGCGGGACGCCTGGGGATTCTGCTGTTCGAAGCCGGACGCGCGGCCGATTCCGTCCCCTATCTCGAATCCGCGGTAGCCAAATCGCCGACTGCGGCCTACCGGTTGACGCTGGCGCAGGCCTACCTGGCAACCAAACATGCCGACAAAGGCCTACCTCTATTACAGCAATCTGTCGCCGCCGAACCGAGAGATTATCCGCTGCGCATGTTCTACGGACGCACCCTGCGGGATCAAAAGATGTTCGTGCCCGCTTCCCAACAATTTTTCGCCGCGACCCAGATGAAGCCGGATTCGGTCGAAGCATGGAGCGAACTGACCGGCGTCCTGATGCTCGCCGACCAGTACCCGGAAGCGCTCGCCGCGCTCGACCGGATACGTGCATTGAAGGCCGAGACCAGCGCGCATTATTTCTTTCGGGCGATCATCCTGGACAAGTTTCATCAGATCAAGCCTGCGATTGAAAGCTACAAACAATACTTGGCGACGTCCAGTGGTAAGAATCCGGATGAGGATTTCAAGGCCCGCCAACGGCTCCGAATCCTCGAACAGGAGTTGCACAAGAAATGATGTTCCTGCTCACCTTGCTGCTGGCGGCGGACCTTGCTTCGATTAAGGCGGAAGCGAATCTGGAGCACCGCGCGGACCTGGCGATCCGCTTCGCGCATGAATCGCTGTCCCAGGCCCGTGACGCCGTGTCCGCGGGCGACACCCAAAAACTGAAGGAGCGGCTTGATGACGTCGAAGCCGCGGCCCTGTTGTGTCAGGAATCGCTCGACGCGACCGGCAAAAGCGCGCGGAAGAGCCCCAAGCATTTCAAAGCCGCCGAATTGAGGCTGCGGGAACTCATGCGTCGCCTGAAAAGCCTTTCTGAATCTGCTGGCCTAGAGGAGCGCGATCCAATCGACGCCACCCAAAAGAAGGTCGGCGAAGTTCACGAGCATGTCCTCGCGGAAATCATGACCAAGAAGTAAGCAGGAGCGGCGTGGGGTATTTTAGAGACGTGAGGCGTACGATGCGGTTCCTCCTACTTACGATTGCGACGGGCTTGAGTCTGTTCGGACAGGCTTCGACGCGCGACTTCCTGACTGGTGATGAGGTGGATCGGATTCGTTTGGTGCAGGAGCCGAACGAAAGGATGAAGCTCTACCTGGAATTCGCGAAGATGCGCGTGGACATGCTGCAGTCCTTTCTCGCGAAGGAGAAGGCGGGGCGTTCGGCGCTGATTCACGACACGCTCGAGGATTTTACGAAGATCATCGAAGCAATCGATGCGGTCGCAGACGACGCGCTGAAACGCAAGGTGCCGATCGAAGTGGGCATCGCCACGGTGGCGGCATCCGAAAAGGAAATGTTGGATTCGCTGCGCAAAATGCAGGACGCGAATCCAAAGGATATGCCGCGTTACAAGTTCGCTCTGGAGCAGGCGATCGAAACAACGGAAGACAGCCATGACCTCGCTAGTGCGGATTTGAAGGAACGCGCGACCAAAGTCGTCGCCAAAGACGGCAAGGAAAAAAAAGAGCGCGACGCTCTGCGGACTCCGGAAGAGAAGAAGGAAGAAAAAAAGACCGCGCAGAAGGAAGAGAGCAGCGAGCCCAAGCGGAAGCTGCCGACTCTCATGAAAAAGGGCGAAGTTCCGCCGGACAAGAAACCGTAAGTTCGCTAAGCGGAACCGAAGGTCACCCCGGATTTGGGCCGCTCGTCCACCTCGAGATGGAAAACATCGGGCCTTGAATAGTGGCCGTTCACATCGAGCAGCATCCGCCCCTCGATCGCTTTCTGCTCGTCGATTTCGGCATACAAGATCGTTTCGATATCGCGCTGCTGCTCGCCGATCAACCCGCCATCCGGACCGATAATCGCACTCCCGCCGCGCAAAATCGGGCCGCGCGGAATCTCGTCGAGCAGTTCGAAACCCGCTGGCAGTTGATCCGAATGCAGCATCGCCCCGGCGGCCAGCACGAAACACTGCCCTTCAAACGCGTAATGCCGCGACGCCACCAGATGCATGCCGTTGACCATTGGCCATTGGGCGGCGTGGATCAACTCGCGTCGGGCGTGCATGGCGGCGCGGGTCAGCGGCATCCAGTGCTCCCAGCAAATCAGACCGCCTACGCGCGCGCCATCGAAATCGATAGCGGTCAGGGTCGAACCATCGCCTTGCCCCCAGATCATTCGCTCAGTGTAAGTCGGCATCAGTTTGCGATGGACTCCGGCGACGCCGGCTTCGGACAGGTACAGGATGCTATTGAAGAGCGTATCTCCGACGCGCTCGTGTACGCCCATCAGCAGCAGAACGCGATGCTTCGCCGCGCACGCAATCAGCCTAGCGATTTCCGGCGAATCCAGCGCCACGCTATTCTCCCAGAGCCTGCGAAACAGGGTCTTCGCGGGTTGGTAATCCCACAAGCCCGCACTCGGCGAATAGTCGAGCCAGACGGGATAACCAGGCAGCCAGGTTTCCGGAAACGCGATGACGGATGCGCCTTGCGCGGCCGCTTCGCCGATTAAGCCAACAGCTTTTTCGACGCTGGCTTGGAGGTCGAGAAAAACAGGGCTGTGCTGGACGATCGCCGCGATGCGCATGGAGTCCATTATCCGCGTCTAGCGCAGCAGGGGGGCAAGGATTTTCCGCCATGAGGTAGCGGACGCCGCCAGAACTCCGAACGCGACGGGCGTAAGCAGCATCAAGCTCCACTGAGGCAGAGGCAACGACGCGACCTGCCAGATCGCGAAAAAGCTGAACAGGATCCAGTAGGCGCGCAACCAAGGCGAAAAGCGCGCCGTCTGCGACCGAGGTGGAGGCAGATTCGCCATGACGCGCTGTGAGAAGTGGTGAGACAGCGTCGGAGGCTTCGGTTCCGACAGCAGGCGATCGAGATCAGACATCGGCGAGAGTCCTTTCGAGACGTTTACGCGCACGGGCTAGGTATGACTTGACGGTGCCTTCCGGAATGCCGGTGAGTTCCTGGATCTCGGCGAGTGGACGCTCCAGCCAGTAATGCATTCGAACCAGCATGCGGTAGACCTCCGGAAGATTTTCGACCGCCGCCCGAACGCGGGCGGACCGCTCCTCCGACAAGGCATCCGAGAGCGGACCCGGTTTCGCTTCCCGCAAATCCGCCATCGATTCCTCGACGTGAATCCGGCGGAATCGCACACGCCGCCCACGGTCGGTCGCGCGATTCCAGGCCATGCGATACAGCCAACTCGAGAACGCCGCATCTCCACGAAATGCATCCAGTTGCAAATACGCCTGCAGAAACACATCCTGCGCCACTTCTTCGGCTTCGCTACCGCGGCCAGGACCCAGTACGGATAACGCAACGTGAAATACGCGCCGCTGATGGCGCTCCACCAGTTGACGAAATACGTCGTCGTCTCGCGTCGCACGAAATTGCGCGACTAGATCTGGATCGCTAGTCACCGCCGGGTAAGGAAATAATCGAGCCAAAGACCAACGCCCAGAAAAACGCCGATCAATCCGAACGACGCTTTGCGGTTGTCGAGCTGTTCACCGGAGAACAGTAACGCGAGGCTTACTCCGATACCAAGCATCACGAAAACCGCGCCGGCTCCGAGCGGCCATTTTGGATTCAAGCTGAACTGCGACCATGCGTCTCCCAGCGTGGATCCGCGCGCCGGCTCGTCGGGAAGTTCGGGGAGTGGCACTCCTTTTTCCATCGCCATCATTCGCTCCTTATGCTTTCGTTCCGCTTCGCGATCCTTCGCCCGCGTCTTCAATTGCCAGATCACGATAATCACGACGGTCCAGCCAAACGCATTCGCCAGCGCAAAGATTTGATCTCCGTGCATGAAGCAGCTCCTCCTTCTTTTTCGGGTTTCTACTGTTGTTTGCGCAGAGCCCACATCTCCGCTACGAGATACTCCGGCTCGCCGTTCATGCCATTGACGATGCGGAAGTCGGATAGCTGCGCCGCTCCCGCGGCGCCATATCGATCTGGTCCGAGACGTTGCACAGGGAACCAGCGGCCTGCGAACTGAAGGTGCAGGCCGCCGTCGCGTTCGGCAAGCGCGACGCGAATGGTGGCGCCGTTTATGTAGCTCCCTCGCAATCGTTCGCGAAGAACCAGGGGAACGGGCTCCGGGTGTGATGCCGCTCCACGTGATGAAATTGGCACGGTTCCCGCAATCAGCCGAGCGACGTCGCGGACCAGTTGATTAGCGATCGAGGTGTTGTTCGTGAGCGCGACCACGCCGATGTGCTGCGCGGGCAACAGATGAATGACCGAGCCATAGCCGATCCGGCCACCGGTGTGCCGGATGACCGGCTGGCCATCTTCCTCGAACACCTGGAGGCCATATCCGTAGCCGCGGCCGATCGCGAGGGCCTTTGCAGATGGCTTCTCCATGCGAGCGATGGCACGGGCCGGCAATGCCTGCTTGCCGTCAATGCGGCCTTCTTCGAGCAGGGCGATCATGAATCTGGCGATTTCGTTCGCGCTTGAGAAAAGCGACCCGGCAGGCCAAGTCCCCGCGTGGTCCGGGTACGGGCGCACGACCGAATCCTTCGGATGGTGTCCTAACGCGAGCGGATACGTCATCGCCATCAGAGGACGAAACGTACTCCGTATCATGCCGGCCGGCAACAACACCAGATCGCGAATCGAGTCGGCAAACGGTTTTCCTGTCACCTGTTCAAGGACGTAGCCGGCAAGGGCGTACCCGGGATTCGAGTACGAAAATATTTTCCCGGGCGGCGCGAAGCAGACTTCCGACCCCCAACTCATCACCGTGTTGCCAAGCGCGGCGTCATCATGCGGACCGTCCATCGGAGCGTCGTCGCGCAGCCCGGCGGTATGAGAGAGGATCTGATGGAGGGTTGTCTCGCCAAGACAAGGCTGCAATTTTGGCGCATACTCGCGGACAGGTTTATCAAGATCCACCCTGCCTGCTTCGGCGAGACTGGCAAACGCGGCGGCGGTAAACATTTTACTGGTGGAAGCGATGCGGAAAAGCGTATCCGGCGTGACGACCATCGCCGTTTCAACACTCGCGACGCCGCTGCCCTTCGCGTACAGGATGCGGCCGTCTTTGACCACGGCGAGCGAGATGCCCGGCGCGCCGTACTCTACGCGGGCAACGTCGATAAGCCGATCGATTTGCGCCGGCAAGTCGTCGCCGGCGAATAGAATGGCGGGGAAAAGGAACGCGATGGTGGCCGCTTGCATGTCTCTAAGACGAGTGCTTTAGCCGCCGGGTGGCACATTTGTTCCAGAGTCCAGCCCAACCCGCAAACGATCCACCACCGGATTTCAGGTATTCGTCCCACAACCGTTCGCGTTTTGAAAACCCGCTGATAAGGTGGGAACAACTGATGACTGCGCCTCTTACGGAGACCCTTTCCCCAACAACAGACTTCCGTAAGAGGCGCCTTCTTTAAACTTCCCCGAATCCTAACATAGCGCTGGCATGGCATAGCACTGCCGTCAATTCGCTACTTGTTATAATTCAGTTTCGATTCTCCGGGAGGACTCCACGTTGAACGTTGCCGGCCGATTGCTACGCGGGCTCAGTTATCTCTTTCACCTCGCGCTGTGCCTGTTTTTCCTCGGCGTGGCGCTGGTCACACGCGGCCCGGCGAATCTTCATATCAGCACGCTGCCATGGAAGGGAGACTCTCTCAATTCGTGGCTGCTGTGGCTGAGCATCATTGGGTTGCTCGCAACCATCCTGGCCATGACGGGGATGTTCCGCTACCTGTTTCCGGTGTGGTGTTTATTCGCGCTGGGACTCGCGGTGTGGGGTTTCTTCTGGAATTCGCAATCGAGTTTCGATGGAGAGGGCGGCTTCAAGAGCGCGCTGTGGTTTCTTGCCGCACTCTTGATCAGCTTTATCGTGAGCGTACCTTTACTCAGGACTCGCCGCGCGTCCGTGCCTAAACATTAGTCCTTAGCCCTTGGCGAAATAAAGCGCGGTGGCTCTTTCGAGATCCGGCTTGGTCATCCTGGGCGGACGGCCTTCATAGCGCCCGATTGAAGCCAAAATGTTGCAAATGTCGGCCGGATAACAAGCTCGGAGTTCCGTCCGACCTTCCCGTAAACAGATCTTTCGCAAATATTCCGCCGAATCCGGCTCGGCGAGGATTCCGCGCGCTTGCACCACGCGGGTGAAGATCTGATCGAACGACGCCGGGTCCACCGCCTCGATATAAATCTTGTTGTGGATACGTCGCAGGAACGCTTCGTCCGCCAGATCGGACGGCTCCAGGTTGGTCGAGAACACCACCATCAATTCGAATGGAATTTGGAATTTGACGCCGTATCGCAGCGTCAGGTAATCCACTTTGCGATCGAGCGGAACGATCCAGCGGTTCAGGAGGTCGCGCGGCGACATCAACTGACGGCCAAAGTCGTCGATGATCAGGATGCCGTTGTTCGCCTTCATCTGTAGCGGCGCGGCGTAAATGCCGGACGCTTCATCCAGGCGAAGTTCGAGCATGCTGGGGATCAGTTCGCCGCCGACGACGATGCAGGGACGCCGGCACATCAGCCAACGGGGATCGATATCGGGATCGTCCATCTCGATCGGCTCGTGCACAACCGGATCGTACAAGCTGATGATCTGACCATCCACTTCGACCGCATACGGAATCAGAACGGCATCGTTGTAGACGCGCAGCATCCGTTCGGCAAGGCTGGTCTTACCGTTTCCAGTCGGCCCGTAGATGAAGATCGAATTTTGCGAAATGATGGCCGGACCGAGTTGGTCGAGCAAGCGGTCCGACACGATCAGATCCGAGAAAGCGGACCGCAAAATCTTGCGATCGACATGAACCTTGGCCGACTGGACCTTGGTGGCCGCCTGGTAGTCCTTCAATGAAACCGGTGCGGCGCCCGCGTATTGGGTGATCTGAAAGCGTTCCGCTGCCAAGGTTTTTCCGGCTCCGGACAGGGTGAAGTTGTAGTCGTTGCCGGCCATTCCCTTCACTTCCACCATCTGTTGCTGGCGCATGTGCCGGAACACAATATCGACAACCGGCACGGACAGGCGAAGCTTGGCCGCGAGGTTCTGGAGGTTGCTAAAGCCTTCGAGCAGCATCCGGCGAAGCATCAAATCCAGCACCAACGACTGGGAGATCCCTAATTCGTCATAGGTTTGCGGAATCGACGGTGAGAACAAAGAGCGGACGGGCGCATAACTGGCCATGGCTGGTGCGACTCTCCTTTGAAACTATCGGCCGAAACGGTCCAGGAGTTTATCGCCTGCCAGGCGAGATCCGGCTCCACGACTGGACCCCGTTTTTCGTCTGACAGTTGTGGTGAAGCTGGTCTTGACTTTCGCGCTCTGGATCGCCCTCGCGCAGGCCGCGAGCAGCCCGGGCGCGGACGCGTTTGAGGCGGCCCAAGCCGCTGAAAAGGCGGGGGATCATGTCCAGGCATACCTGCTTTTCACCCGCGCCGCGAATCTCGAACCGGCGAACGCGATCTACAAAGCAAAACGGAATGCGCTGATTTCGGGTACTGGCTTGATGGGACGCGACACCACGATTCTTCCCGTTGAGCGCGAAGATGACGGCCGCTGGCGCGGAATCACTGGCTCGCTGACGGCCAAAGACCTCGCCGAGGCCCGGATCGCGATGCCTCCACCCAAGATCGAGGCCCTTCCTGGCGTCAAGAATTTCGATCTGCAAGGCGCGCCGCAGGAGCTGTTCGAAAAAGTATGCGCCGCATTCGGCCTCGAAGTGATTTTCGACCGCGACTATCAACCGCCGCCGCCCATCCGCTTCCGCGTGACGGAAATGAATTACCAGGACGCGCTGCGTGTCCTCGAAGCGGTGACCAACACCTTCGTCACTCCGATTTCCGAGAAGAAACTGCTCGCGGCGCGCGACACCGCGCAGAAGCGGCAGGAACTTCAGTCCACCATCGCGATCGCCCTCGAGATTCCACAACGGCTCTCCGTGCAGGACGCGCAGGAACTGGTTGCCGTGGTCCAGCAGATCTTTGAAATCCGCCGCATCACGGTCGATCCGAAACGGAAGCTGATCTTCATCCGCGATGCCGTGACGAAGGCGATTGCCGCGAAGCGACTGCTCGAGGACATGGCTCTTTATCGTCCGCAAATCACGCTCGGTCTCGAATTGCTCGGCGTCAGCGATTCTTCGTCTCTGAGCGCGGGAGTGAATTTGCAGACCACCGCCCCACTGATCAACTTCGGTAAGGTCGCATTCGGAGCATTCGCGCCTTCGCCAGCCGGTTTCACCAATTTCATGACTTTCGGCGGCGGCAAGACCTTCCTCGGAATCGGAATTGCCGCGGCGAGTCTGTTTGCCACCCACACCGAAACGTCGGCCGTGTCGATTCTAAAGACGCAACTGACGGCGATCGACGGACTGCCCACCAGCTTTCACGTAGGCGACAAATATCCGATTCAATCGAACGCCTATATCGGCTCTTCCAAAGGATCCAGCGGCCAGGTGTTCGCGCCGCCTCCAACCTTCACGTTCGAGGATCTCGGTGTCGTGATTAAGGTGACTCCGCAGGTTCATGGCACCGACGAAGTCACTCTCGACGTCGAAAGCGAATTCAAGGTATTGGGAAATGGCTCACTGAACGGAATCCCGATCATTTCGACGCGGAAGTTCACCGGCAAAGTCCGGCTGAAGATGGGCGAATGCGCCGTCGTCGCTGGATTGATGACGCTCAACGAAAGCGGATCCATCGACGGAATCCCAGGCTTGGCGAAGATCCCGTTTCTGCGTCAAAACAACAAGACCAAGGATCGATCGGAGACGCTGCTGGTTCTGACTCCGCGCTTGCTGAGTCTGCCGCCAGGTGAATTCGTGACGCGCCTGATCTGGCTCGGCAGCGAGACGCATCCGCTGAGTCCGCTGTAGATTTATTTTCGGTTGAGCCAGCGTTCGGTGAGCGATTGCTTCTTCGGCGAGAATTGCTTCGCGGCGGCCTTCAAGTACGGGCTGAACTGGCGGCTCCAGAAGGCCAGGAACCCTTCCTTGCGGATCTGCGCGAGCGTCTCCGCGTAGTGCACTAACAGCGGTTCGGCGAAGAATGCGCCCGTCGCTTGCGCTGCCTTGGCGCTGGCTTTCGAAAGCCACCACAAATTCTGCGGAACATCAGCGATGGCCGCCAAAGCCATGGCGCTCGAGAGCTTAAACACGCTTTGCTTTTGGGCCGCGGCCTCTTCCGTCAGCGCCCGCCATTGACGCGCGAGCGCCTCTTCGGGCGGCATGTTCAGGCCGGGGATGGTCGAGACATCCGCCTTTAACGCGTCCCACTCCTTGCGAAGCGCCTTCACGTCGAGCGGCGGAGCGTTGATGGTTTCGGCGACTCGCCCGGCGCTACGTTCCAAGCCGTCGAGCATCTGATCGACGGTCTCGAAGGTCGCGTCTTTGTCGAGAAGGCCTTCGGCCTTTAAAGTCCCGGAAATTTCTCCGATCAGTTGACGGCCGGTGCCGGATAGATCTGCCAGCGCCGCCATCACCCAGACGGGCGAAGCATGGAATGTCAGCAGCGAGAGCACGTCGATGCTGTCGCCGGCTACTTTGCGCAGCAGAAAATCGGACGCCAGCTTGCCGTCCTCCGGGAATGTGCCTTCCACCTGGCCGACCTGCTCGATCAGGAATCGCAGCGCGCGGAGCACCATCGTGCGGTACAAGCGGGTGCGGCGAACTCCCGCCGGCAGAGTGGCGTCGCCGATCTCGCGGACCAGTCCGCCCGCGATGGCGGAAACCGAGCGGATGGTCCGTTCTGGTAAGG
This sequence comes from Bryobacterales bacterium, assembly GCA_038210135.1. Lineage (GTDB taxonomy): Bacteria > Acidobacteriota > Terriglobia > Bryobacterales > Bryobacteraceae > JBBQWZ01. The sequence continues at coordinate 38,082 of JBBQWZ010000046.1, read as the reverse complement.
ATAAGAGGTATTCGCGAATCATTGGGTTTACAGCGCTTCTTACAGGGGAAGCACTTACTTCGCGGCACTTCGTGCCGCTGCGTGCGCGCCTCGATGCTTTCGGCTAGCCGGCAAACGTGATGAACGCGTCCGCGATGTTCGCTGCGTGCTTAACCGCAAGGCCATGGCCTTCACTCTTCATCAGATGCAACTCGTGCCGGCCTGGAACCACTTCGAGCGCGGTTTCCATCTCCTCCGGTGTGCCGAAACCGTCCTTGGTACCGTGAATGAACATCGACGGAATCCACAGCGCCGGAAAATGCGCGTTGCGCAGTTGATCCGGCTTAGCGGGCGGATGGAGCGGATACGAGAGCAGCAGCAGCGCCTCGACGCCCCAGGCTTCGCGCTTCTTCTTTTCCGCCGCGAGCATGGACGCCTGTCGGCCTCCATACGAATGCCCGCCCAGGAAAATACGTTGCGCCAGCGGCCGTACAAAATCGATGGCGGTATTGATCCCTTGGCGATCGGCGGCGGCCTGCGCTGGGAACGGCGGACCTTTGGCGCGCACCTGGCGGAACGGTAGATCGTAGCGGAAAACCACCCAGCCCCGATCCTCAAACGCCTTGCCGAGCGCAACCAGCAACGGAGCCTCGGAATTCGCCCCCGCGCCGTGCGTCAAAACCAACGCGTTACCGGATTCCGCCTCGGGCTCATGCAGAAACCCGCGGACACCTTCTTCAGACACGACTCTCGACATCGAACTTCTCCACCACAATCTGGCCTTTGCCCCACACCGTCTGCCGGCCGACGCCGGTCCATTCCGCGGCGCGCAGCAGCGGAAGAAATTCGCTGAGCGCGCCCTCGTATTCCATGGTTCCGATAAATCCGTTGAGCGCGTGCGTCTGTCCGGTCCGCGAACTGGACCTTTGCGCGAGCACATGACGCAATTCGCAGCGCATCAGGCGAACGTCTTTGGCGCGGGTTCCCATCGCCCTGAAATCGATATCGAGCGGGCCGTCCCCGTATAGCGCGCGCAGCGTGCTGACGCGATCGCGCACTCGCGCGAACAGTACGTGGAAAGCCGGCTGCGGACCGCCCTTCAATTCCGTCGGCGTGACCATCGATACCCGCAGGCCCGCCACCGTTTCGCCGGTATCGACCAGTGAAAGGGTGACCGGCTCCGATTCGATCGAGATGGCGCCCAGCTTCAGAAGAGCCTCTTTGAGAGGCTCCACGGCATCGGCGGCGAAGACGTTGACTCCGACCAGCAGCGGTTGATCCTCTGGAATCCGCAAAACGAAGGGCCTGGGCGGATCGGCCAGGCCGCTCGGACCGCCCACGCGCTTCGGGCTGAACCATTCCTCAGGCAGCAGCATCCCGAGCTTGCCGCGCCAGTAGTTTCCCGCTTCCCCCGGACCGAACGGCAACGGGTTCTCGGGAGTCGGGTCTGCGAAGTGGGCTGCAATCCGCCAAAAACTGAGCGTCATACGGCTTTGATCAATTCAAGGAATGCTCGAGCCGCATGGCTCAATGCGCGCCGGGCCGGATATACCAGCCGAATCTTGCGTTCCATTGCCAACTCCTTTACGCGTACCTCGCGCAGCCGCCCCTGCCGCAATTCCTGTTCTACGCACATCTTAGGCAGAAACGCGACGCCTTCGTTTCGCTGCACCATTTTGCGGATGGATTCGACCGTCGGCATCTCGACGTCCATATTCAGCGGAACCTTGTGCCGCTGGAATTCACGAATCACGGTGGCCCGATAGGGAGAGACGACGTTATGCGCGATGAAGGTCTCCATGCCAAGCTCAGTGATCGGAACCTCTTCGCGGCCGGCGAACCGGTGCTCCGGGGCCACGACGAAACATAAGTGATCCGTATAGATGACGTCCGAGATCAGGCGGTCGTCTTCTGGATCGTAGCTCACGATTCCAAGCTCGAGGTCGCCATCGATCAACTGCGTCGGAATTTTACTCGAAAGGCTGCGGCGAACCTGGATCTTCACTTTGGGGTAGGTGCGCCGGTACTGTTCGATGTGCGGTAGCAGATATAAGGTCGTCGATTCGTTGGCGCCGATGATTAGCCGCCCCGCTGAATTGTCCCTGAGTTCCGCCAGCGCATTGTCCAACTCGTCGCGAAGGTTCTCGAAGCGGCGGGCGTATTCGAGGACGATCTTCCCGGCGTCCGTCAGCAGCAGTTCCTTGGCCGAGCGGTCGATCAGCTTTTCATTGAGATCCGCTTCCAGGCGTTGAACGGCAAGGGACACTGCCGGCTGAGTCCGAAGTAGTTTCTCGGCGGCGCGAGAAAAGCTGCGCTCGTTGGCGACGGTCAGAAAGACTTTGAGAGGGTATAGCTCCATAACACCAAGACAGCCAGCGAGATTCATTCACAGGATCGGCAGAAACGGGACCCGTGCATAAACGACGCTTATTGAATCAACTTTCATAATACCAGGAAGTAAAACTATAAATTTGCTAAATCCTCCACTCGCGAACATACTGACGGCATATGGGCGTCGATCGCGTCTACATCTTCGATACCACCTTGCGTGACGGCGAGCAGTCGCCCGGATGCAGCATGACCGTGCCAGAGAAGCTCCGGATGGCGGAAAAACTAGTGGAGTTAGGCGTCGATATCCTCGAAGCCGGCTTCCCCATCGCTTCCGACGGTGACTTCGAAGCTGTGGACGCGATTAGCCGCGCCTATCCTTGGGTCCAGGTCGCAGGACTTGCGCGCGCGAACCGCATGGACATCGAGCGCTGCGGGGACGCGCTGAAGCATGCCCGGCGTCCCCGTATCCATACGTTTATTGCGACCAGCGAAATCCACCTGAAGTTCAAGCTGAAGAAATCGCAGCAGCAGGTGTTGGATGAAGCCGTCGCCGCCGTGAAACTCGCACGCGAATTCACCGACGATGTCGAATTTTCGGCTGAGGATGCCACGCGCACGGATTGGGATTATCTCGAAAAGATCTGCCACGCGGTCGTCGAAGCCGGCGCGCGCACGGTAAACCTGCCCGACACCACCGGCTTTTCCGTTCCCGACGAATACGCGGCTTTGATCCGTCGCATGGTCGACGCGCTGGGCGATTCCGCGATTGTCAGCGTCCACTGCCACGACGATTTGGGCCTGGCCGTAGCCAATTCGCTGGCGGCCTTGCATGCCGGAGCGCGCCAGATCGAATGCTGCGTGAACGGCATCGGCGAGCGGGCCGGTAACGCGGCTCTCGAAGAATTGGTGATGGCGATGAATGTCCGCCGCGACAAGCTGCCGTTTGAAACCAAGATCGTCACCGAACAGCTATATTCCGCGAGCCAACTGCTGACTTCGCTGATCACGTTCGGGCCGCAACCGAACAAAGCCATCGTCGGCGAAAATGCCTTTGCGCACGAGGCGGGCATCCACCAGGACGGCTACCTGAAGGAACGTACAACGTACGAGATCATGGACCCGCACAAGGTGGGCGTTCCGCACGCGAAGCTGGTCCTCGGCAAGCACAGCGGGCGTCACGCTTTACAGCAACGCTGCGTCGATCTCGGCTTCACGTTAGATAAAGAGCACCTCGACCAGGTCTACGAGCGCTTTACGACGCTCGCCGACAACAAGAAGGGTCTTCGCAACGAAGAAATCGCGGCGCTGATCAAGGAAGTCGCGGAGAAGAGCAGCGTGGCGGTCGCCTGAAGCGCATTCGTGTCGAAGAGTTTGCTTGCATCGAGATCCGCTCCCTGACGGTCGCGGTTCTGTGCTGAGGGCTGGATTCGCAGGCGGTCTCTTCCATCGCGGAGTTGCCTAACCTCCGCACAGTTCTACAATGACAGCTATGCTTCGTCTGCTCACGATTGCCGTGCTGGCCGGCCTTTCTCTGTTCGCTGAGAACACGCAGCCCGCCGACCAGCAAAAGCTCGCCCGCGAAATCTATAAAGAACTCGTCGAAACCAATACCAGCTTCACGACCGGCGAAACCACGACGGCCGCTCAAGCGATCGCGCGCCGCTTGAAGGCGGCCGGATTTCCGGCGGCCGACATCCAGGTGTTGGGTGCGATTCCGAAGAAGATGAACGTGGTGGTCCGACTGCGGGGCACCGGTCAGAAAAAGCCGCTCCTACTACTGGCGCATATCGACGTCGTCGAAGCGCTCCGGTCCGACTGGGTGATCGATCCGTTCGTGCTGACGGAAAAAGATGGCTACTTCTGGGGCCGCGGAACCGGTGACGACAAGGCGCAAGCCGCGCTGTGGATCGCGAACCTGATCCAGTACAAGAAGGAAGGCTTCAAGCCCAATCGCGACCTGATCGTGGCGCTGACCGCCGATGAAGAGGGCGGCGGCCCTTACAACGGAGTCGCCTATCTGCTCAAAAATCGCCGCGATCTCATCGAGGCCGAATTCGCGTTGAACGAAGGCGGCTGGGGTGAGATGCGGCGCGGCCGCAAGATCCTGAATGCGGTGCAGGTCAGCGAGAAGTCAGGGTTCACGTACCGTTTCGAAGTGAAGAATGCCGGCGGCCATAGCTCGATGCCGGTCGCGGACAACGCCATCTATCACCTCGCCGCCGCGCTCACGAAGATCTCGCAATTTAAGTTTCCCGTGGTTCTGAACGACACCACCAAAGCGTATTTCGCCAAGATGGGTGAGATTGAGAAAGGTCCGGTTTCAGCGGACCTGAAGGCTCTCGCGAAAGGCGACCTCGCGGCCGCGGAACGGGTCGCCGCCTCTTCGCCCGCCTGGAACGCAACGCTGCGGAACACCTGCGTCGCCACCATGCTCGATGGTGGGCATGCGCAAAATGCCTTACCCCAAACCGCCGGCGCGATGGTCAACTGCCGGTTGCTGCCGGGACAGAATTCGGAAGCGGTGCAGCAGCAGTTGAAACAGGTGGTCGGCGATTCCCAAGTCACCATTTCGACTACCGCGCAATTCGGCGGCGGACTTAGCGAGCCTTCGCCCCTGCGCGACGACGTCTTTCAGGTCATCTCTCAGGTCACCGAGGCCATGTGGCCCGGAGTTCCGGCGGTTCCGATCATGGTTATGGGCGGCACGGACGGCGCTTATCTGCGGAAAAGCGGAATTCCAACTTACGGCGTCCAGGGCTTATTTATGGAGGCGGACGACATTCGCTTTCATGGACGCGATGAACGTATCGGCGTCAAAGAATTCTACGAGGCGCAGACGTTTCTCTACCGGCTCGTCAAGGGGCTATCGCAATGAATTTGAAGGTTCTCCTGTTACCGGGGGACGGAATCGGCACCGAGGTCACGCGCGAAGGCGTGCGCGTGCTGGAAGCCGTCGTAAAGAAATTCGGCCACACCCTCACGACGACGGAAGGTCTGATCGGCGGGGTGGCGATTCGCGAAACGAAGACCGCCCTGCCCGAACAGACCATTGGGCTCGCTCTCGAAGCCGACGCGACACTGATGGGCGCCGTTGGGCATCCCGACTTCGACAATTTGCCGCCCGATAAGCGGCCCGAGCGCGGACTGCTCGGAATTCGCAAGGTGCTCGGCGTGTATGCGAACCTGCGTCCGGTGCGTTCGTACAAAGCGCTGCTCGATTCGTCGCCTTTGAAGAACGACCGCATCGACGGCGTGGACATGATCATTGTCCGTGAGTTGACGGGAGGCCTGTATTACGGTACGCCGCGCGGCATTTCCGGATCCGGGGATGAAGAGACCGGCATCAACACGATGATCTATACGCGCGCCGAGATCCGCAGGATCGCGCGCAAAGCGTTCCAACTCGCGGGCGCGCGACGCAAGAAGGTCACGAGCGTGGACAAGTTCAACGTCCTTGAAACTTCGCAGCTCTGGCATCGCGTGGTCGAGGAAGTGGCGCTCGAATTTCCGGACATCAAGCTGGAACATCTGATCGTCGATAACTGCGCCATGCAGTTGGTGCTGAATCCGAAACAGTTCGACATCCTGTTGACCGAGAATATGTTCGGCGACATCCTGAGCGACGAAGGCGCGGTGCTGGCCGGATCCATCGGCATGCTGCCGTCCGCCTCGGTCGGCGACGACAAAGGTTTGTACGAGCCGGTCCACGGTTCCGCGCCGGATATCGCGGGAAAGAACAAGGCCAATCCGCTGGGCGCGATCGGATCGGTAGCCGCGATGCTCGAATACAGTTTCGGGTTGAAGAAGGAAGCGGACGCCGTGAATGCGGCCATCGAAGCCGTTCTAAATGCGGGCACTGTGACAGCGGATCTGAATCCAAGAGGCGCTCCGGCAACGACGGAAGAAGTGGGCCGCGCGGTCGCCGCGTTGGTTTAAGCATCAGGGAGTCTATGGCAGCACGCACGATCATCGAAAAAGTCTGGGACAACCACGTCGTCGCCGAGAGCGAAGGCGTTCCGGCGCTGATTTACGTCGACCTCCACTTGGTTCATGAGGTGACTTCGCCGCAGGCCTTTGCCGGATTGCGCGACCGCGGCATCAAGGTCCGCCGGCCGGATCGCACCTTCGCGACGACGGATCACTCGACGCCGACCACTCCGCGTTCGCTTCCGATTCTCGATCAGATTGCCGCTACGCAAGTCGCCCAGCTTGAAACCAACGCAAAGGAATTCGGGATTCCTTGCTACGGTTTCCACAGCGACAAACAAGGTATCGTCCACGTGATGGGGCCGGAACAAGGCCTGACGCAACCCGGAATGACCGTCGTCTGCGGCGATAGCCACACGGCCACGCACGGGGCCTTCGGCGCAATGGCGTTCGGCATCGGCACCAGCGAAGTGGAACACGTGCTGGCCACGCAGTGCCTGCTGCAGAGGGAATCGAAGACCTTCGAAGTCCGCTTCGACGGCAAGCTGAAGTCGGGCGTCACCGCGAAGGACATGATCCTGGCATTGATCGCGAAGATCGGCATCGGCGGCGGGACCGGACACATCTTCGAATACACCGGCGAAGCGATCCGCGCGCTCTCGATGGAAGAGCGCATGACGATCTGCAATATGTCGATCGAAGCCGGAGCCCGCGCCGGGATGATCGCGCCGGACGAGGTCACCTACGAGTACGTCAAAGGCCGTCCGTTTGCGCCGAAGGACGACGCTTGGGACGCCGCCGTCGCGCGCTGGAAGCTACTTCCGTCCGACGCCGGTGCCACCTACGATCGTTCACTGACGATCGACGTTTCCGCGCTCGAGCCGATGATCACGTTCGGCACCAATCCCGGCATGGGTATTCCGATCAGCGGCACGGTGCCGGATCCCGCGTTGATTTCCGATCCCCTTGAGCGCGACACACTGATCAAGGCGCTCGGCTACATGGATCTGCCCGCCGGCAAGCCGCTGCTCGGCCACAAGGTCAACGTAGTGTTCGTCGGAAGCTGCACCAACTCGCGCATCTCCGATCTGCGCGCCGCCGCCGGTGTCATGAAGGGCCGCAAGGTCGCCGACGGAGTCCGCATGCTCGTCGTTCCCGGTTCGCAAATCATCAAGGAGCAGGCGCAAGCCGAGGGCCTCGACAAAATTTTCCGCGACGCCGGAGCCGACTGGCGCGAAGCCGGTTGCAGCATGTGTATCGCAATGAATGGCGATCAGCTTTCGCCCGGCGAATACAGCGTCTCGACCTCGAACCGCAATTTTGAGGGACGCCAGGGCAAAGGCGGGCGCACGTTCCTGGCGAGTCCACTGACCGCGGCCGCGAGCGCCATCATGGGGCACGTCGCCGATGTCCGCGAACTCAGTTAGCAGACCTCGTCTCGCAGCAAACCAGGATTGAACCCCGAACGTAAGTGTGGGGACCAGGAAACAAATGACATTCACCAGCAAGATGGTTCCGTTCGCCACGGACAACGTGGACACCGATCAGATCATACCGGCGCGCTTCCTCAAGACGATTTCGAAGGTAGGCCTCGGCGAGCAGCTCTTTTATGACTGGCGCTACGAAGCCGACGGATCGCCAAAGCCCGCGTTCATCCTGAATCAACCCTGGGCGAAGAGCGCGCAGGTGCTGCTCGCCGGTGACAACTTCGGCTGCGGATCTTCGCGCGAACATGCTCCCTGGGCACTCACGCAATATGGATTCCGCGCGGTGATCTCGACATCCTTCGCCGACATCTTCAAGCAGAATTCGCTCAAGAACGGCCTGCTGCCGATCGAGGTTTCAAAAGAAGTCCACGCGGCTCTCTTTGCCAATCCGGATCAGGAAGTGACCATCGATCTCAAATCGCAGACGCTGAAATTCGCGGACCGGTCCGTAGAGTTTCCGGTGGACGCCTTCTCGAAGCACTGTCTCCTCGAAGGAGTAGATGAGCTGGGCTTCATTCTGAAGCAGCAGGACGCAATCGCCGCCTACGAAGCACGTGCCGCGGGCGCAGTCAACACGCTCGCCACATAGTTCTGGCCTTTTGCGTTACGGCGAAGATACTCTATCCGCATGCTACGCCGATTGTTTTGCACGCTTGCGCTGGCGAGCGTACTCTCCGCAGCCGACCCCTGGGTCGGCGTTTGGAAGATGAACTACGAGAAAACCAAGTCTCCTACTACGCCGCCGAAGGATGTGGTGCTCACTTACGAAGCAACTCCGCAAGGCGTGAAATTCACGTCGAGCGGCAAGCTTCCCGATGGAAGCCCATACGGCTACAATTTCGCCGCGGCGATCGACGGAAGGGATTATCCGGTCCATGGCCACCCGGTCTATACGACGGTGGCGCTCACCGGGAATCAAGGAAAGCTGGAGATCACGTTCAAAGCCAACGGCAAAGTGGTCACCAAACACATCACCGAATTCTTCGCCGATGGAAAAGTGATGACGACGACGTCCGACTGGAAGAATCCGAACGGAGAAACCTACAAGACGGTCGGCTACTTCGACAAGCAGTAGGAACGAAAAACGGTCCGGACCCATTGGACAGGGCCCGGACCTGGGCCCGACGAGAGGGGCCTTCCTTAGGGAGGAATTTCTTAAACGCCCTGTTGCACGGGCTTGGCCGGAGCCTCGATCATCAGCGGATCCCGCGGCATCGCGATCCAGGCGATGATATAGGCGATCGCACCCACGCCGGGCGGCACAAACACCAACGCCAGCCAGACGATTCGCACCAGCGTCACGTCCATATTCAGGTATCGTGCGAATCCTGCGCAGACGCCGGCGATTTTCTTTTCCTCAATGAATCGGCTGAGCTTGTTACGGTAGCCGGGCACGCCTTCCATCGACGCCGACGCCGTACGTCCGCGCACCCCCGTTCCGCATTGGGCACAGAAGTGGTCTTCGTCTTTGAGCTTGATTCCGCAGCGCGTACAAAACATAACCAAACCAGCCTCCACAGCATCATAAACGTGGGAGCCGCCGTGTTTGTTCCGGCTTTCGCGAACCCGAGCATCCGCGGGAATAGGGAAAACGTATCCCGGATATAGTGTCATTAAGGAGCAATCGCCTATGTTGATCAAAATTCCGCGCGGCTGGGAAATACCGGAGCGGGAAGCCACTCCTGAGAGCGTCTTCCTGAATCGCCGCCAGATCCTCCAGGGCGCCGGGTTCCTCGGCATGGAAGGCCTGCTCGCGCATGCGCTAGGAAGTCGGGCTTTTGCCGCCGACGCCGCGAACGTGTACGCCGCGAAGCGGAATTCCGAATTCACTCTCGACCGCCCCATCACCGAAGAGTTTGCGGCCGAGGGCTACAACAATTTCTACGAGTTCGACGCGGAAAACAAAGAGAACGTCAAGAACGTGGTCGGCAAGTTCAACACGACGCCGTGGAAGATTCAGGTGTCCGGCCTGGTCGCGAAGCCCATGACGCTTGACGTTGAGGAACTGGTCCGCAAGAACCAACTCGAGGAGCGTCTCTACCGTCATCGCTGCGTGGAGCGCTGGTCGATGGCGGTTCCGTGGGTCGGCTTTCCGCTCGCGGAATTGATCAAGCAATTGCAGCCAAAGCCCGAAGCCAAGTTCATTCGCTTCGTCACGGCGAAACGGCCTTCGGAGATGCCCGGCATCGCCAAGTACCCGCAGTTCCCGTTCCCGTATTTCGAAGGCCTCCGTATGGATGAAGCCATGAATCCACTCGCATTCTGCGTGGTCGGAATGTATGGAAAGATTCTGCCGAAACAGAATGGCGCGCCGTTCCGCATCGCGATCCCCTGGAAGTACGGCTACAAGAGTCCGAAATCGATTGAGAAGATCGAGTTCGTGGCGAAGGAACCCGGGACGTTCTGGAATCAGTTGCAGCCCGCCGAGTATGGGTTTTACTCGAATGTGAACCCGAAGAAGCCGCATCCGCGCTGGTCCCAGGCGGTTGAACAGGTGATTCCGCGCATGGAACGGAAGCCGACGCTACCGTTCAACGGCTACGAACAGTACGTCGCCGGCTTATACAACGGCAAAGAAGTTTAAGGGCACGCGTCACGCAGTCGTCTAAGATAGACGAATGCGAAAGATCGGTCTCGCGTTTGTCGCTCTGCTGTTTGCGGGAGCCTGCGCGGCCCAAGCGCCCGCGCCGAAGTATCCGAATTACCCCAGCGAAACGCCCGCTGAATTCAAGCCGGTCGTTGACAGCTTCGACCACATAAAACGCGACGTCATGATCGCCATGCGTGATGGCGTCAAGCTGCACACGGTCATTCTGATTCCCAAAGGCGCGCGGAACGCGCCGATCCTGATGACGCGAACTCCGTATAGCGCGAACGTGCTGACGGGGCACGCGCAGAGCTCCCACATGGGGCCGAACCTGTTCGGCTACGACAACGCGCTCGAGCCGATTCTAGAGGGCGGCTACATCCGCGTGGTGCAGGATATCCGCGGTAAATACGGCTCCGAAGGCGATTACGTGATGAACCGTCCGCTGAGCGGTCCGCGCAATCCGACGCCGGTAGACCATGCGACCGACACGTACGACACTATTGACTGGCTGGTGAAGAACACTCCGGAATCGAACGGCAGGGTCGGCATCCTCGGCATTTCCTATGACGGTTTCCTGCCCCTGATGGCGCTAGTGAATCCGCATCCCGCCCTCAAGGTTTCTGTTCCGATGAATCCGATGGTGGACGGTTGGATGGGCGACGACTGGTTCCACAACGGAGCGTTCCGGCAGCCGAATCTATCCTACATTCACGACCAGCAGGCAACACGCTCGAACGACGTCAAATGGTGGTCGAGCCACCACGACGAATACGACATGTATCTCGAAGCGGGCACCGCGGGTGAGCTGGCGCGCCGTCATGGGCTCGAGCAAATCGGTTTCTGGAACAAGATTTCGGAACACCCCGCCTACGACGCATGGTGGCGCGACCAGGCCATGGATCGTATCCTCGCCGCGCAGCCGCTGAAGGTTCCGGTGATGCTGGTCCACAGCCTGTGGGATCAGGAAGACATCTACGGAGCCCCGGCTGTTTACAAGGCCATCAAGCCCAAAGACACCAACAATGACAAGGTGTTCCTGGTGATGGGGCCGTGGTATCACGGGCAGTCGATCAACGACGGCAGCACGCTGGGCGTGTTGAAATTCCACGCCGACACGTCCTATTATTTCCGCCAGAACATCCTGCGTCCGTTTCTCGATCGATACCTGAAAGACGGAGCACCCGCGGCTGATATCGCCCCAGTGACCGCTTACGAAACGGGAACGAATCAGTGGCGGCGTCTTCCGGCGTGGCCGCCTGCTGCAACCACGGCGACGCCTCTATATCTACAGCCCGGTCTGAGCGCCAAGCTGGGGACACCCGGCAACGCCGCGGCCTTTGAGGAATACGTGAGCGACCCCGCGAAGCCGGTTCCGTTTCGCCAGCGCCCTATCCAACCCACCGGCTACGACAACGGTTTGACATGGCAGTTCTGGCTGGTGGACGACCAGCGTGAAGCTTCGGGCCGGACCGACGTCCTGGCCTATACCTCGGCGGTCCTCACAGGTCCGGTGAAGATCAGCGGACAGCCGATCGCGAACCTGGTCGCATCCACCAGCGGGACCGATTCCGATTGGGTCGTAAAATTGATCGACGTCTATCCCGACGAAGTCGCCGGCGATCCTGCAATGGGCGGCTATCAGCTGATGGTATCCGCCGATATTTTCCGCGGCCGCTATCGCGAAAGCTTCGAGATCGCCAGGCCGATCGAAGCCGGCAAGCCTCTGCCCTACCGCTTCGCGCTGCCGCACGCGAATCACGTGTTCTTACCCGGGCACAAGATCATGGTGCAGGTGCAATCCGCGTGGTTCCCGCTCTACGACCGGAATCCGCAGACGTTCGTGCCAAACATCTTCTTCGCGAAACCCACGGATTTCAAGAAGGCGACGCAGCGAATCTACGGGACGAGCTTTGTGGAGTTGCCGGTGGCCCGATAAGTTAATACTGCGTAGACTTCGAACAGTAAAGTAAATCGTGTGCATCGAAGACCCACTAAGGAATCGAATATCGAACAAGCAGGTTCTCTAGCGAACGAAGCGATGCAAAATCGCCCATTCTCGCCGCAAACTGACTCAGTAGCTCTTCAGAGGTCACGAGTATGCCTTGCGTTCTCTCCGCGAGCTTTACGAGGCCCATGTCAGTTGGCCCATAGCGCTCCAGTTCCGAAATCGCTCTAGTCGAATCGGTAAGGTCGTTCAACGGAATGCTGTGCTCAACAACTCGCCCCGAATCGAGCAAACGTCGAGTTCTGGAAGTGCGCTCTCCCTGAAGCGACTTCGGAGATTCCATACTTCCGCAGTTACGTGCTCGGTGATGAAAACGGGCGCGTCTGTTTCAATCAGCTGCGCGGGTTGATAAAGCAACGATTCATCGTCAAGATTTCGACCGAAAGCTTCCTGCAATCGTTGCCGAGTGTCCTTTGTTCCCGCGCGTTCCGATTTGCAAATTCGGCTGACCAGAGCCAAGCCCAATAGGGTTGTGTCGACGATCAGCGGGCTCACGCCAAGCGTCGTCCAGGCAGAACGATTGGCACGTCTTTTTCACGTGATAGCCGATCACTGAGCTCTTCTAAAACCGATCGAAGGTTCTTGATGGCTTCTTTCAACCTTGCGGCCGTTCGGTTGAGCGCCTCTGCCAATGGCTGAACTGAATTCAGTTGCTTTAGCGCAAGGAAGCTCTGACGGTTTGGACCCCATAGCTTCGAAGTGGCATCGTACCGGCCCAGATCCAGAACGTTGTTGACGATGTACTCGGCGACTATGGCCTTTCTCTCACTTTCATCGCGAATTGCCCCGAAAAGAACATCGACACTTTCATGAGAGTCTGCTGCAAACTGCTTCGTGAGCTTGTCGAAGAGGAGCGTGAAATCCTCACTGGCTAGCAGTGCGGCGAATAGCGCCTTACAATCGATGAACAGTTGGGCAACTTCGGCGTCATGCAAAGCAACGGTACCTGCCAGCGTTTCGTAGAAAGACGCCAAGAATTGCCTGTAGTTCAGCCACGCGCCGCTCATAATCAGGTCGTCCGTCCTACTGAAGAAACTCAACTCCTCTGGGTAATGGCGGTAAGTATAGTTGCCCTTTTCGAGCAGATTCTCTTCTCCCCTCAGCCCAGAAAGCATTGGAAGGATAACCGTGTCGAACCATGCCGCAACCAATGCTGGGCCGTAGGTTGGCTTCTCGGTGTGGAGGGTGGTCGGTGTCATGATAATCCTCTCTTCATGATACTCATGCAGATTAGCCGCTAGCGCGTTAGCTTGCCGAGCGGGACGGCGTGGCGCGCTCCGGTGGCGGAAGGCAGGTTGCCGGGGCGTCCGTGCCAGCTTTCGTAGGCGAGAATCGCGAACGCGATTGCCTCTTTGGCGTCCGGATGGATACCGAATTCGCTCGATGGCCGCGCTTTCGAAATCTGTGCCATGAGGGTCGCGTTGTGGACTCCGCCTCCGGCAACAATGACGTCATCGGCCTCTGCCGGAATCGCTTTGGAGAGGGTGCGGGCAGTCAGCGCGGTGGCGGTCGCGACCAAGTCTTCAAAGCCCAGACCGGTAGCGAGCAACCGCGCTACGAATTCTTTGCCGTATTGCTCGCGGCCCGCCGTTTTCGGAGCCTTGCGGCGATAGTACGAATCGCGGAGCAAGTCTTTTAAGACGCCTTCGTTGACGACTCCGCGGGACGCGATTGCGCCGCCGCCGTCGTAGCGTTCGCCGGTGAACCACTCGACGATCTGGTCGATCACCATATTCCCCGGCCCCGTATCGAATGCAACGACTTGCTCCGGTGACGCGCCCGGCGGAATCAGACTGAGATTCGCGATTCCGCCAATGTTCACGGCCACGCGATAGCGCTTCGGATGCCGGAATAAGAGGTAGTCCACGTAGGGAACCAGCGGAGCACCGCGACCGCCTGCGGCGACGTCACGCTCGCGAAAATTTGAAATTACGGGAACGCCCAGCCGCTCCGCAATCACGGCGCTTTCGCCGATCTGAAACGTGCTCGCGATCTTCTTTCCGAGAAACGCTACGGGAGCGCCCTCGTGGAAAATCGTCTGGCCATGGCAGCCAACCAGGTCGAGCGTCTTGATCTTTGCCCTGGCGCAGACCCCGCGTATCGCATCCGCGTACAGTTCGCCCAGCAGGAAGCTGAGGCGCGCCACCTGGCCCGTGTGCGCGGTCGTATTCGAAACCGTCAGCAGCGCCTCGCGGACCGGCTGCGGATACGGCACGCTGTCGAAACCGACGACTTCGAATTTCGTTTGGAAACCAGCGCCGCGCAGATCCACGACAGCCACGTCAATGCCGTCGAGCGACGTCCCGCTCATCACGCCCGCGACGCGCATGTTCTTCATCGTTTCAATTCTTCCTGCAAATCGGCCAGCAATTGCAGCGCGTCGAGTGGACGGAGTTCGTCGATGTTCAAGGCCCGAATCCGCTCTGCGATCTGATATCCAACTGGCTCGAACATTTGAATCTGCATCGGAGCGGGGGATGACGCGCCGCGCGGCGTCAGTTCCTCAGTCACTTCCAGTTCCTTGTTTTCGTGAAGCGCCAAGATTTCCCGCGCGCGTTCGATCACCGACATCGGAAGCGCTGCGAGCCGCGCGACTTCGATTCCATAACTTCGGTCGGCGCGACCCGGCTCCACTTTCCGCAGAAACAGAATCTGATCGCCCGCTTCCTTCACGGAAACATGTAAATTCCGAACTCCGGAAAGTTGTTCCGCCAGTTCGGTCAGCTCGTGATAGTGCGTCGCAAACAACGTCTTCGCGCGGATGTTCTGATGAATATGCTCGACGACGGCCCACGCGAGCGACAAACCATCGTAGGTCGCGGTGCCGCGCCCGATCTCGTCGAGAATGATCAGACTCCGCGCCGTCGCGGTGTTCAAAATCGCGGCGGTCTCAGTCATCTCCACCATGAACGTCGAGCGTCCGCGAGCCAGGTTATCCGCCGCGCCAATGCGGGTGAATACGCGATCGACAACCGGCAGCAGGGCCGCATCGGCCGGAACAAACGAACCCATTTGCGCCAGAATTGAAATCAACGCGGCTTGCCGCAGGTAAGTCGATTTTCCGCCCATGTTTGGCCCCGTGATGATCGACAACACGTCGTCGCTGGGACCGAAGTAGACGTCGTTCGGAATGAATCGCTGCACGTCTTTTTCCGCCAGCCTCTCGATCACCGGATGCCTGCCCGCTTCAATGCGCAACTCGCCTTCCGAAAACTTCGGCCGAACATAGCGGTACTCGGCGGCGCATTGCGCCAGCGCCGCCATGACGTCAAGTTCCGCGATCGCCGACGCCGTTTCGCGGATCCGCGTCGCATGACTTGCCGTAAACGTGCGCAGTTCCTGGAACAACTCGCGCTCGATGGCGAGCATCTTTTCTTCGGCGTCCAAAACTTTGCCTTCGAGCTCCTTCAATTCTGGAGTCGTAAAGCGTTCGGCGTTCACCAGAGTCTGCTTGCGCTCGTAATCCGCGGGTGCGTTCGCGAGATTGGCTTTCGAGATTTCGATGTAATACCCGAAAACATTATTGAAGCGGACTTTCAGTGAAGCAATGCCGGTCCGCAGCTTCTCGCGCTGTTCGATGGCCGCGATGTAGCCTTTAGAATTTTTCGAAATATCGCGCAGCTCGTCGAGACCGGCGTGGCATCCGGCGCGAATCGTTCCGCCATCGGTCAGGTTCACTGGAGGCTCGTCGGAAATTCCGTTGAGGATCCGGTCGCGTATATCGTCGAGCTCGTTGATGCGTCCGTGCAGCGCCTGCAATCGCGTTGCGTCCGCCGCCGCTATCTTTTCCCGCACTCCTGGAATCACGGCGAGCGACCGGCCGAGCGCCAGCAAATCTCGCGGACCCGCGGTGCCCAGTGTGATCTTCGCGAGGAGCCGTTCGAGATCCAACATCGACGCCAGCAGCTTCTGCAATTCGGACCGCAAAATTACGGCGCCATGCAGTTCCGTAACCGCATCCAGCCGTGCTTCGATCTCCGCCAAGTCAACCGACGGACGCAGCATTCGGCTGCGTAACAAGCGGCCGCCCATTCCGGTGCAGGTCTTGTCCAGTACCCACAGCAGCGTCGAATCCCGTTTCTCGCCCGCGAACAACGGCTCCACCAGTTCCAGATTTCGGACCGTCACCGCATCGAGCACCAGCGAATCCGCTCGATCGTAAAACGACGGACGATCTAGATGATCGAGCGCCGATTTTTGCGTATCGCGTAAGTAATGCAGCAGGGCACCCGCGGCGCCCACTGCTAACGACTTGCCCTCTAAGCCGCACCCGTCGAGCGACAACAGCTTGAAGTGCTCCCGCAGCGAGCGATCCGCGTAGTCGTTTTCAAAAACCCAGGTTTCGAGTTCCGTCCGCAAGCACAGCGCATCGCGCGCGACGTCTTTCGAAACCAGAACCTCGCGTGCGCCCAGGTTCTCGAGCGCCGCCAAAGAATCCGTAACCGGCAACTCCGTCGCGCGGAACTCGCCTGTCGAGATATCAACGAATGCCATTCCGGCTCGCGCGCCGTTGATCGCCAGCGCCGCCAGCCAGTTATTCTCGTGCGACCGAAGGTTTGAAGTCTCCGTAACCGTGCCCGGTGTAACGATTCGCGTGATCTCGCGCCGGACCAGCGTTTTCGCCGCCTGAACCCCTTCCACCTGATCGCAGATCGCAACCCGAAAGCCCTTCTGGATCAGCTTCGCAATGTAGTTCCCCGCCGCATGATACGGAACTCCGCACATCGGAATTCCTTGCCCTTTTTCCTTGTTTCGCGCCGTCAGAGTAATTTCGAGTTCGCGCGCCGCAGTGACCGCGTCGTCATAGAACAGCTCGTAGAAATCGCCGAGCCGGAACATCAGCAAAGCATTTGGAGCTTGCTGCTTGACGGCGTGATATTGCCGCATCAGCGGCGTCGTTGGAGTTTCGGACATGAAAAGAGGAAAAGGGACGCTGCCCTTTGGCGTCGCGTCCCTCTAGTTTGCCAGACGAAGCTTCGAAAGATTCAGGAACTACGCGTAAATGCCGCGCAGCCGGACTGCGTTCGCCACGCGATCGAGCGCCAGCATGTACGCCGCCGTCCGATTGTTGACCTTGTGCTTCTCCGCATAGTTCACCACATCGCGAAATCCGCCGATCATGATCTCTTCGAGCCGCGAGTTCACCATCTGCTCGTTCCAGAAGTAGCCTTGCTTGTCCTGCACCCACTCGAAGTAACTGACGGTGACGCCGCCGCCGTTGGCCAGGATGTCGGGCATCACAAAGATTTTCTTCTCCGCCAGAATCGGATCCGCCATCGCGGTGGTCGGGCCATTGGCGCCTTCGCAAATGATCTTGGCGCGTATTCTGTGCGCATTTTGCGACGTGATCACGTTCTCCGTCGCGGCTGGAATCAGGACATCGCACGCGAGGAACATGGCTTCCGCTTTATCCATGTCTTCGCCTTCCGCGAAGCCAGTGATGGAGCCGGTCTCTTTCTGATGCTTCATCAGCGCCGGAATATTCAAGCCGTTTTTGTTGTAGACCGCGCCATCCCACTCGATAATGCAGAGGATTTTGAAGCCGGCACGCTGCATCAGCTTCGCTGCCATGCCGCCAACGTTGCCGAAGCCCTGGATGACGACTTGCGTCGTGGCGGGCTCCATGCCGAATAGCTTCATGGCTTGTTCGGTGCAAATCATACAGCCGCGGCCTGTCGCTTCCGGCCGCCCACGCGAACCGCCCAGTTCGAGCGGCTTTCCGGTCACAACGGCCGACTGCGTCTTCCGCGCATGCATCGAATAGGTATCCATGATCCACGCCATGGTCTGCTCGTTCGTGTTCATGTCCGGCGCGGGAACGTCGCGTTCCGGGCCGATGAACTCGAAGATTTCCGCAGTGTAACGCCGCGTCATCCGCTCTAATTCGCCCGGCGACATCAATTGCGGCTGGCAGATGACTCCGCCTTTTCCGCCGCCGAAAGGCAGGTTCGCAACCGCGCATTTCCAGGTCATCCACGACGCCAGCGCACGGACCTCATCGAGCGTCACATTCGGCGCATAGCGGATTCCGCCCTTGGCGGGGCCTCGCGCGATCGAATGCTGGACGCGATATCCGGTGAAAACTTCGAGGCGCCCGTCGTCGAGCAGGACGGGAATATGGACAGTCAGTTCTTTGGACGGCGACCGAAGAACTTTCTGCATCCCTTCATCGAGCTTCAGCAGGGTCGCAGCTTCGTTGAAGCGCGCCTCCGCCGCCAGCCAGGGATTAAACTCTCTCTCCAGATCCGGCGACGCGGCCGCTTCTAGAACTGTCGACATAATGTGAGGACTGCCTCCGCCCCTATTATAAGGGGGTGGACCAGAACCCGCCGCGTCAGGCTCTACTTCATTTTTCGATTCAGGACCTTGTACGCGATCAGAATCAGAAGACAACAGGCGAAGTGACCCGGCGCGACGCCATTTTGTCCGGTTTTGCCTGGTTTCCGTTCAGCAACCGGAATCGCGTCAATATGGCGGGAATCCACTTTCGCGCGATTCGAAATGGTTCCGGATCGCGCGAGTATCTGCATATTCACGGAAATGAGGTTACGGCGCGCCAGGTATTATCGGCATATTTGACGAGTGCCAAGGGTGTCGCCTGGTTCATCGAAAGCGACCGCCGTCTGGTGAATTTTGGCGCCGGCCGGATCGACCCGAATCGTATGTTCTCCGCCGAGGGCGCCTTACGAAATCTCCGCCGCTTGAATCCCAATTGGAACGAAGCTCAATACTCGAACGCCATTGTGAAGCTCGACCGCGAGCGCCATAAGCTGCTGGAGGTTCTCGAGCCCAAACACAACGGCCTTCTGTTCGCCTTGCACAATAACAGCGAGGGCTATTCCGTCCGGGACGAAGTCGCGATCAGCAACCGCACGGCCCTCAACGAACCCGCCCGGCTTCACGAATTTTTCCTCTGCACGGATCCGCACGATTACGAGGTCCTGGCGATGTCGCCGTACAACGTCGTTCTGCAGAATCAGCCGGACTCACCGGATGACGGCTCCTTGTCGCGCCATTGCGCTCGCCAGGGCATCCGCTATCTGAACCTCGAAACCGCCCTCGGAGAGTCTGCCCGCCAACGCGAAATGCTCGAGTGGGCGGACAAACACCTCCGTTAGCCGAAGGCATTCTACTGTTTCACTGTGTCCAGAACTGCTTTCGAAACCCGCTGGATGGCCGTCGTCACCACTGACCCTTCCTCCGCGATCGTTGGCGGAGCGGTGTCTCGCTGCGACTGCCCGAACATCATCATCAGTCCGCCGAGCCCTGGATCGCCCATTCCCGGTGCCATGCCCATGCCCATTCCGCCCGCGCCCTGCACGGAACGCATCGTCTGCAACATCTGAAACATGCGTGGATTCAGCATGGCGAACGGCGAGGCAAACTGCGCCACCGTCATCGCCAGTTGGACCGTTTGCCTTAAGTTGATTCCGCCGGTTTTGTTCGACACCGTTCCGTTGATGGCGGTCCCGCCATTCATTGGAATCAATTGATATTCGATCTTCGCCTCGAGATTTTCATCCGGGTTTCCGGCGCTCTTGCGGCTGGCGAGTGAGGACGCGCGGTTCAGCAGGCCGCCCACTTTGCCGGCGGTCGTTTTCTTAAATTCTGTGAGATCCGCTGCCAATAGGTAGTCGCATTGCCGGTTTCGCGCCTGATTTTCGGCGTCTGCCCGCGTCGAACCGGTTACCGGCATCGCCTCTATTCCCGGCTTTGAAAGCTGGCCGATCAGCTGATTCCGAAATGCCTCCGCCGGCAGGCTGGAACCCGCCGTGTTGCCAAACGGCGCAATTCCGATCCGTAGCATCCCGGGAATTTTCACTCCCGCCGCCGCCACCGCGCCGCCCACTTTTTGCGTCTCGCGATATCCCACCGGGAGGTCAAACAGCGCGGCGTCCAGCTTTGCCAATTCAAGCGCCGTCACCTCCATCTGCAGCACCACGGGTTCCGCGCCCTCCTCCGTCGTCGTCATGGTGTACGCCACTGGAAACCCTGGTTTTGCAGCCTTGCCGATCACTTTATCCTTCACTTCGTCCACGCAGTCCGCAGCCACGACGGCCGCCGCCGGAACGGCCAAGTCAATGTACCAACCGTCGGTTTCCGTCTTCACCTTCTTTGCATCGCAAGCCCGCTTGCGGCACCCGATCCACCACGGTCTTGACGTGACGCGCCGTGTGGCCGAACACCTTCTTCGTCTCGCCGGTCACGATCACTGTCGTGGTCACATCCACCACGCCGCCCTTGCGCGTGATCTTCGGCGCGGCGTCGTTAGCGGTCACGATTTCGAAGGTCTTGTCTTTGTCGTGGATTTCGAGCGACCGCTGCAAATCGGTCTGCCGCACCAGAACCAAGTCCGCGCCCAATTCGAGGCGCTGCCTTGCACCTTGATTCAGAATCGTTGTCTCGGAATTCTGCCCGCCGATCGTGTATTTCGCCGTGATTCGCGAATCGGCGAATCCGGATGCAGTTACGGAGAGCGCCAGGAAAACTGGCGGAAATACGTGGAGAACGATCCGTCGGTACGTCATAAGAACACCTCGGAGAGCAGCGGACCGTCGCTAACTGAAACCGCTTCTGGGGGGAAACGCGAGATCGCAAGGCCCCAACGGCTCACGCCGCTGCAAAGTTTTTTGCTTGATACACTAAACGGTCAAGAGACCGCGTTGCCGGGGCGCGGCGAAGTCCGGTGAATACGCTGGGGTGCGTAAATTCGATGGACAAGAACGACGTCACTCTACTGCTGGCTCGCTGGAGCGAAGGCGATCAGTCCGCGCTCGAGAACCTGATGCCGCTTGTGTACTCCGAATTACACCGCCTGGCGGCCATTTATCTCTCTCGTGAGCGCCCGGGCCATACGCTCCAAAGCACCGCCCTGGTCCATGAAGCGTTCCTGCGGATGATCGACCAGAACAGCGTCCAATGGAAAAATCGGGCGCATTTCTATGGTGTCGCGGCGCAGATGATCCGGCGGATTCTGGTCGATCACGCCCGCGCGCATCTCACCGCCAAGCGCGGCTCCGGCGCGCTCAAGCTTTCGATCGAAGACGCCTTAAATGAGCCTCGCCGTCAGGACCTGGATCTGGTGGCGCTCGACGACGCACTCAACGCTTTAGGCCAATTCGATCCGCAGCAATGCGATGTTGTGGAACTCCGTTTTTTTAGCGGCTTGTCCATCGAGGAAACAGCAGAAGCCTTACGCATCTCGCCGGCAACCGTCAAACGGGATTGGAATGCCGCGAAGGCGTGGCTGTATCGGGAAATGATCCGCGGCGGAACGGCGCCCGCGTCGGCTCTGTGAGAATGCAAGCCATCTCCCGTCCGCTCGACAAGTAAAGCGATCTCCGCATGACGCCCGAACTCTGGCAACAAGTAAAAGACGTTCTGGACAAAGCTCTCGACCGCTCCGGCTCCGAACGCGAAGCGTATCTCGACGACGCCTGCGCCGGGCAGCCGGAGCTTCGGGCCGAGGTCGAAAGCCTGCTCTCGAACCACGAGGATGCCGGCGAATTCATCGAACAACCTATCGTCAACGCGAAAGCCATTATCACCGGTTCCGGTGGCGAACGCGTTCCCGCTCCGGAACGCATCGGCTCGTACCGCATTACCGGTTTGATCGGAGAAGGCGGCATGGGCGCTGTGTACCGCGCGGTCCGCGCCGACGATCAGTACCAGAAAACCGTCGCCATCAAAGTCCTGAAGCGCGGCATGGATACGTCGTTCATCATCGATCGCTTCCGCATCGAACGCCAGATTCTCGCCTCGCTTGATCATCCGAACATCGCCCACATGTACGACGGCGGAACCACCGAAGATGGCCTGCCCTTCTTCGTCATGGAGTACATCGAAGGTGTTCCGCTCGTCGAATTTTGCAATCAGAATCGTCTCGGCCTGGCGGAACGCCTCGAGATTTTCCGGAAGGTCTGTGCCGCGGTCCAATACGCGCATCAGAACCTCATTGTGCACCGCGATCTCAAACCCGGCAACATTCTGGTGGCCGCCGATGGAACGCCCAAGCTTCTGGACTTCGGTATCGCCAAGCTTCTGACGCCGGATTCTTCGCCCGCGCAGACCGTCACCTTAGTCCGGATGATGACGCCCGAATACGCGAGTCCGGAACAAATTCGCGGCGAGCCCATCAACACCACGAGTGATGTATATTCGCTCGGCGTCATTCTCTACGAACTGCTCACCGGACGCCGCCCCTATCACTTGGCCTCGCGCTCCCCGCATGAAGTCGCGCAAATCGTTTGCGAAATCGACCCGACGCGGCCCTCGACCGCTGTGAACACCACCGAGGAAATCCGGAATTCGGAAGGAAAAGTCGAGTACACACTCACGCCCGAGCTGATCAGCTACGACCGTGACAGCCGGCCCGATCGTTTGCGCCGTGCCCTGTCGGGCGATCTCGACAACATCGTGATGATGGCGATGCGCAAGGATCGCAACCGGCGCTACGTTTCAGCGGGCCAGTTGGGCGAAGACATCCGCCGCCATCTCAATGAACAGCCGGTGATCGCACAACCCGACACGTTCCAATACCGCGCCGGAAAATTTATTTCGCGGCATCGCGCCGCCGTTGTGTTCGCAACCCTCGGGGTGCTCGCGCTGACCGGCGGATTGATCGGAACCATTTGGCAATACCGCCAGGCGAGTATCCAGCGCGCCCGCGCGGAGCGGCGTTTCAACGACGTTCGCCGTCTGGCTAACTCCGTCGTCTTCGAAATCCACGACGCCATCGCCAAGCTTCCCGGCTCAACGCCCGCTCGCGAGTTGATTGTCCTGCGAGCCCTCAATTATCTCGACGCTTTGTCGCAGGAAGCCACCAACGATCCAGCCTTGCAATCCGAACTCGCCGCCGCCTACCTTCGCGTTGCCGAAGTCCAGGGTTCGCCCGGGCAGCCGAATTTAGGTCAGACCGCGCAAGCGGTCGCCAATTCCGAAAAGGCCCGCGGCCTCGCCGAACGCCTGACTGAACGGTACCCTCAAAACGTCAACTATCAGATCAATTTGGCAACGATCTACGATAACCTGGCGCGTCTGGAGCGAACCAACGGTCACCTCGATCATGCTCTTGGAATCGATGAGCGCATGCTGGCCTTGCGGCAAAAGATCTTCGACGGCGATCCAAAGGACGTCCGTAATCTGCGTCAACTCGCGATCAGTTACTTCGAACTGGCCGGCGATTACGTGGCCAAGTCCGACTATAAGAAGGCGCTGGAGATTCGCCAGAAATCGGTGTCAATCTTTGAGCAGGTAGACGCCCGGGGTTCGACGCGGCAAAGCCGGGCGAATGTCGCGCTCGGCTACAAAACGCTCGCCGGCGTCCAGGCCCGGCTGAAGGATAACGCCGGTGCCCTCGAGAGTCTGAGCCACGCGGTGAAAATTGAGGAAGCGCTGCATTCCGAGGATCCAAACGACGCTACGGTCGAAATGGCGCTTTCCTACAGCTACAGCGATACCGGCTACAACCTGATTCGCCTCAACCGCAATCCGGAAGCCGCCGACTGGTATCGCAAAGCGCTCGCCATCCGCGATCGCATGGCGCGAATGGATCCCAAGGACGTCCGCGCCCGCAACGCCGTCGCCACCACGCACGATCGGTTGGGCAACGTCCTGGCAAATCTCGGGAGGGCTGACGAGGCGCTGCGGGAAGGCCGCGCCGGGCTCGCCATTCGCGAACAAATGGCCACTCAATTTCCCAAGAATATGGATTTCAAGCGCGATCTGTCCGTCTCCTATGGAACCATGGGCGACACCTACATCACTCTGGCGAAACTCCCCGGCATGGGTCCAATGCGCCTGCCCCTCTGGCATAATGCGCGGGAGTGGTACGTTCGCGCCTACGATTCGGCGATCGAAATCGAAAAGACACTTCCCAAAGATGGAACCTATTCCGACCGCGGTGAAATGCTGCGTAAAATCATCGCGGAGTGCGATGACGCCATCAAAAATCACGGCATTTCCACCGTTCCGCTCCAATAGGCTTAGAAAGCAAGGCATCCTTGAAATACGAACTTCGAAGCATCGTAATGACCTGCATGATCGCGCTGGCTCCGGCCGTCGCGCAAGAACGGCAGGCTGCAAAACTCGTTGAGATTCGCGTGCTTTCGACGATGCTCGCGAGCGACGGTTTAGGCGAGTGGGGCTTTGCCGCCGTCATCGACGTGGACGGCCAGCGCATCCTGTTCGACACCGGCGCGCGACCGGAAACCGTACTCCAGAATGCGCGCGAGTTCAAGATCGATTTGTCCACCGCGACGCACGTCATCCTCAGCCACAATCATCAGGATCATACCGGCGGTCTGATGACCCTGCGGCGCGACGTCATGGCCAGGAATCCGTCGGCTTTATCCAAAGCGCACGCCGGCAAGGGCATCGCGCTCGACCGCGGCAACGGCTGGATCCCCAAACTGAAGGCTGACTACGAAGCGACCGGCGCCACGATCATCGAGCACGACAAGCCGACGGAATTGTTTCCCGGCGTCTGGCTGACAGGTCCCGTGCCCCGCATCCACGCCGAGAAAAATTGGAGTCCGAACGGCGGAATCCGCACTGCATCGGGCACCGTCGAAGACAACATCCCGGAAGATATGTCGCTCGTGATCGTCACCGCGAACGGGCTGATCGTCATCTCCGGCTGCGGCCACGCCGGTATCATCAATACTCTTGAGCACGTCCGCAAGAGTATTGATCCCGCGCCGATGCACATGATCCTGGGCGGCTTCCATTTGTATCAGGCGGACGAGGCGAAACTCGCCTGGACCGCGCAAAAGCTCCGCGAATTCGGCGTGCAGAATTTCCTCGGAGCGCACTGCACCGGGATCGAAGCCACCTACCGGCTGCGTGAACTCCTGGGGCTGAAACGCGAGACCGCCGCCGTCGCCGCCGTGGGAGCCCGGTTCAAGCTGGGCTCGCCTATGGACGCTGGGGCGATTGCCCGGTAGCCGGTATAAACAGCGAACGGCAGGCCGTGCCGCTCGGACCCTGTGCCACAATAAGTCCCTATATGCGCCGATTTCAAGCGTTGCTGCTGGCGACCGCCATTTCCGCGGTCGTCCTATTTACCTCCATTGCCGCGACCGGCCCTACCACTTGGCCCCATTGGCGCGGACCCAATTCGGACGGCATGGCGGTCGGTGACGCGCCAGTGAAGTGGTCGGATACCGAGCACATCGCATGGAAAGCCAACATCCCCGGGCGCGGATTCTCATCGCCGGTAATCTGGGAAGACCGTATCTTTCTGACGACCGCCGTCCCCACCGGAGCTCCCGCTGTAGTCGCGTCGCCGGATGCGCCATCCGCCCGGACCGCGCCTCCCGGAGCGCCGCGGTCCGCTCCGCCTTCCGAACACAAGTTGATGGTGATGGCCCTCGAGCGCAAGTCCGGTAAGCTGCTTTGGGAGAAGGTGGCCAAGACCGCCGTGCCGCATGAAGGCTACCACCCGATGTACGGCAGCTTCGCGTCGAACTCGCCCGTCACCGACGGCAAACACGTCATCGCCTTCTTCGGCTCCCGCGGAGTCTACTGCTACACGCTCGACGGAAAGTTGGTTTGGGAAAAAGATTTCGGCGTTCAGTTGAAGATGCGCCTGTCATTCGGCGAAGGCTCCTGGCCGACGCTCGATGGCAACAAGCTGGTCCTCCTGTTCGATCAGGAGGGAGGCGAATCCTTCCTCGTGACGCTCGACAAGAACACCGGTAAAGAACTCTGGCGCGCTGCCCGGCCGAACGATTCCAACTGGTCCGGACCGTACGTCACCACCGTCAACGGCAAGAAACAGGTCGTCGTCTCCGCTACCAAGAAAGTGATCGCCTACGACCTTGAAACCGGCAAGTCCATCTGGGAAGTCGGCGGACTCGGCATCAACACCATCCCCGCGCCCGTCGCTGCCGACGGACTGATCTTCGTCATGAGCGGTTACCGGAATCAGAAACTCCTCGCCGTCAAACTGGGCCGCGACGGCGACCTCACCGGCACCGATGCCATTGTCTGGACCGCCGATCGCGGACTCGCCTACACGCCATCGCCCGTACTGCACGACGGCAAACTCTACATCCTCACCGACAACGGCCAGCTTTCCTGCTTCGACGCTAAGACCGGGAAAGCCTACTACCAGCAGCAGCGCCTGCCGAAGCCTTACAACTTCAAAGCGTCGCTGGTGGGCGCGAACGGCAAGCTCTACCTTGCTGCCGAGGACGGCGACGTCATCGTGGTGAAGATGGGCGAGACCTTCGAGATCCTTGCGACGAATACGCTGAAGGATCAGAGCTTCATTTCGACTCCGGCCATCGCCGGCGGCGAGATCTTCCTGCGCGGGCAGAACACGCTGTTCTGTATCCGTTGATTGACCGCAGACATTAACCCCACGTGAGCTGGAATGTCATCAGTCGGCGCACGGTTCTCGCCAAACTTGGAGATTGTTGCTGAGCGAGCCCGATGTCCCAATTCTGGAGAACAAAAGCGATTAGGCAGCCATTGTAATCCGGCCCGACCTTCGCAGTGCTTCCACGTCTGGGAACGATACTCTCTCGAATGTTCCTGCTGCGTGACTCTCGTGCGGCCGCGATCAACGACTTCTTAGGATCGTCAAGGGTGTCTGGATTTCCTGGGATTTTAGTCTGAGACACGCCGAAGTACCTTGCGAGATTAGAGCGATCTGCTAACAACCAGGCCTCAACCTCCCTAACCGCAACTCGAAAGATCAAATTTGGATGTTGAGGTCGGCTTAACCAATCGGCGATCAATCCGCTCGCGCATGGCTGATTATCCAAATCAGTAAGAAGAATGAAAGGTTTGCCTCGGGCCGCTTCATTCCAGCCAACTATGTTGCGGCGAAGATAACCGTTCCCACCTCTGCGATATGCGACGCCGATCGCAAAGGCGCGATTTAGATAACCGAGTAACTGGCGAAGAACGGCCTCGCTCAGTTCATCTTCGACTCCGATGTTAACTGGAATCATTGCTATTCAAACAAATCGAGCTGGTTAACGCCGATCGGGATGGTTCGTGGCAGGGCAACATCGGCGATTGTCAAGCCGCTCTCAAGCAGAACGCGAATTTCATCAATAGAGGATGCCAGTTCCGCCTTTGTTCCCTCTGGTCCAGGAGTGAGCAGGAGCACTTCTTCGCCCCCAATCCCTGGTTGAGATAACAGATCGCCACTATGGGTGCTAACAAATATTTGCCTTCGACGTTTTCGTTGGAGCCGATGAAAAAGATTCGGCAATTTGCTCACAATCCCTGAGTGCAAAGATAGTTCCGGTTCTTCCAGAAGAAGCGGAGACTCTCCTTCCAGAAGTGACCAAAATAAACCAATCAAGCGGATGGTTCCATCCGAAAATTGATCTTCGCGCTGTCGTCCCGCGTTAGGCCTCCAGTGCTCGTAAACAGCCTCAAGATGAGGGACACCGGCTTCATCTTTGGTGTCGGTCAAATTCTTAAGCTGGGGGACGGCTTCCCGAAGCGCGGCTTCTATCTTGCGGAGTCTAGAGCGGCGAGTTTTCTCCGGAGTTTTCGCGACCATCTCGAGAAAATTACGCCCATACGGATCTTCAGGAATACCAGAAGTCTGAAAGCTTTCCGGATGTCTCAACATCTGGGGGACTAGGTGGAGATAACGGATAGATTCAAAAAAGCGGGCGACTTCTCGGAATTCAGCGTTAGCACTTATTTGCTCAAGGTGAGTTTGGGTTAACCTCAATTTGTCCCTATCGTCCGCCTTCTCTGGGCGATTCAGGATCACAACACCATCTCTGGATACTCGTTCTCTCCGAAGAATCGGCTGGCGGTAGCCGCGCACTTGTTGCGCAATTGCAATCTCATATCGCCATTGCGTAGAGCCAGCCTCGCCCAGGTAAACCTCGATCTCGACGTCAGGCTCTCTGCGTGCTGCGAGACATCGAATCTTAGACAGACCTCCCCTTTGGGTAATGCCGCTCTGAAGGCCCCCGCCTGGCTTTGCGATATCCCGCAGGAATCGAAGGGCATCGAGCATGTTAGATTTGCCCGCCGCATTAGGCCCGACGATGAAAATTCGTTCTGTGAATTCGACATCTACATGTCGAAAATTCCGCCAGTTTCGAAGGACCAAGCGAGAGATAATCATGAGGACGCTCTATTTTAGCCCGCTAAAGACTTCCCGCCTTCGGCGGCCACTCGCGAGCAGGCTTGTCGTTGACGTCCTGCCCGAAGGTCAGAATGTAACCGTTGCAATCGCGGATCGCGAATTCACGCATCCCGTACGGCATCAGTT
Organism: Bryobacterales bacterium; assembly: GCA_038210135.1. Classification (GTDB taxonomy): domain Bacteria; phylum Acidobacteriota; class Terriglobia; order Bryobacterales; family Bryobacteraceae; genus JBBQWZ01. Next base: position 9,511 of record JBBQWZ010000046.1, on the reverse strand, counting down.
GCAATTCCCATTCGACCGGAGCCTTGTCCTTCAAGTCTTCCCACAGGGTGGCGACGTTGGTCGGATTGAAATACAGAACGCCAGTCATCGTCGGCCGCGCCGGCATGTCGTCCACGGCATCGATCGAAAAAAACATCAGGCTCGCCGAGCCCCACTTCATGCTGACCCAGTTCGGTTTCCCGTTATCGTCGGCCATCGTGTTCTCCACCACGAACCCAAGGGTTTGCGTATAAAAAGCGATGGTCTCTTCCAGGTTTTCCGCCTTCAGCATGGGCGTCAGGCCGGTCATATCTATCGGCAAAGTCTCTCCTAACTTCAATCTGCAGCGATGCTCAGTGGCGGCCGTAGTCGCGCTCGCCGATCTCTAACTTCAGATCGAGCCGATTCTCTTTCGGCGGCAGGGGACAGGTCGCGAATGGCGTGAACGCGCAGGGCGGATTCTCAATCTTGTTGAGATCGAGAGTCACCGTCCCATTCTTCGGAAAATCGGTATACAGGAAACGGCCCGCGCCATAGGTGCCATGTCCGGAAGTCCGGTCGCGAAGAATGAAGAACAGCCGCTTCTCTTCCCGCGTCGGATACAGCTTCACCGTTTTCCCCTGCCAGGTGAATTCCACGTAGCCCGGCGAATCCTCATCGTTATTCTGACCGAGTACATTCGGCACGCGGATCTTCTTCGGCTCGGCCACGAACTTCGCCGTAATCCGTCCCGCCGGCTGAATCGGATACCAGTGCAGGCCAGAGAACTCGTGGATCATCTTGCTTTCGGGATCGCGCATCCGGAGCCCGATTTTGTCGCTCCGCACAATCACGAAAATCTTTAGCCGTCCGATTAGAATCTCGTCGGTATTGGGCTTCAACGTCCTCGTGGCCGAATCCGTCGCGCGATAAGAAACCGTCGTGCCGGACAGCGTGAATACGCCAGCGTTCTTCGGACCGTCCGGAAGCACAATGTCGCTCGCCGGATCGGTTCCCACGCGGTTCGCGCCTTCTTTGAGCCAGAACAGCCCGGCGACATTCAGCCAGCCGGTCGCGCCCTTCAGCCCTTCCGCATGGCCCTTGCGCCACTGCTCGATGGATCGCAAATATTCCGCGTCACGCCCGTTCGCGGCGGGCAAAGCGGGAAGGAAAAGCAGCAGCGCCATCACGATCCGCATTCGCTAATAGTAACGCCGATCGTAAATACCCGGGCAAACGCCCCGCCATGGCTTACAGTAGGGTTTGTGAGACTCGGGTCTGCCATTCGAAACGCCGTCGCCTTGGCATTCGCGGCGCTCGTCAGCCTAAGCGCTCAGGACCTCGCCAACTACAGCATCGAACGGATCCAGGCCGGCCTCCGTTTCGCCGAAGGACCAGCCTGGTCCGGCGCAGCGCTGCTATGGAGCGACACCGTTACCAACAAGATTTACAGTTGGACAGGCAGAGGAGCCGCCCAGCCCTCCGATCGTCCTGGCGGCCCGAGTGGCAATGCTTTCGATCCAGCTGGACGGCTTTACAGCTGCGAATTTCGCGAACGCCGCGTCACGCGCTACGACAGCAAGAAAAGCAAGCTGGAAGTCCTTGCCGACAAGTTCGAAGGCAAGCGCTTCAATGCGCCGAACGATTTGGTCGTCCGGAAAGACGGACACATCTGGTTCACGGATCCGGCTTTTGGCAACCAGGCCTCGAACCGCGAGCTCGATTTCTACGGCATCTTTCACATCAGCCCTAAAGGCGAACTCGATGTCGTTGCGAAATGGCAGACCCGCCCCAACGGCATCACGCTGTCGCCGAACGGCCGGATCTTGTACGTCTCAAATTCGGATGAGCGGGCCATCTACGCGTTCGACCTCGATCGCGGCGCAAACGCATCCAACCCGCGCGTGGTAATTTCCGGAATCGAAGGCGTGCCGGGCGGAATCCGAACCGATGAGAAGGGGAATCTGTATGTGGCGGCCAAGTATCTGTTCGTCTATAGCCACGACGCGAAACTTCTGGGAAAAATCGAGACCGCCGAAACGCCGTCCAACTGCACGTTTGGCGACGGCGATCTCAGCACCTTGTATATCACGGCGAAAACTTCGGTTTTCCGCGTGAAGTTAGGCGTCAAGGGTGCCTCGTACTAGCGCCGCCAAACCGAGCAGCCGCAAATCAAGGCGCTATCCGGAACGCCCCGTGCTGGGCGTCGGCGCGATCATTCTAAAGCGCAGTTCGATTCTGCTGGTCGAGCGCGGACGCTCGCCGCTCAAAGGACTTTGGTCGTTGCCCGGCGGGGTTCTCGAGACCGGTGAAACCCTGACGGACGGCCTGTGTCGCGAAATCTTGGAAGAAACCGGCCTTCACGTTCGGCCGCTCTTTGTCCACGAAATCTTTGAGCGCATTCTTCGTGACAGCGACGGACGCGCCGAGTATCACTATGTCCTCGTCGATTACGTGTGTAAAGTGGTGAGTGGAGAGTTAGCTCCGGCGGATGATGTCAGCCGGGTCGCCTGGGTTCCGCGGCGGATGCTCGAAAAGTACCCGCTGACCGAAGGGACGCTCGAAGTCATCGAGCGGGCTTTCGAGGACCGCGACCTCTAGCTCTTTCCCGAATCCCCGCGTTCCGCCACGAGGTTCCACCGATTGAATACGTTTAGCGCAGACATCTTGGAATTCGACGCCTTGCGCGAACTGGTCGGCCGCTACGTCGGAAGCGCCGCCGGGCATGCGTTGCTCGATGAAATCGAGCCGCGCTTCGATGCGGACTGGATCCGCGACGCGCACGCCGACACCGTGCAAGCCATCGAGTACATGCGGAACACGCGCGGCGACCAATCCGCCGCGGCAGCCCGCGGCGCTGTCGCTCGCATTCGCTTCTCCGACCTGCCTGACACTTCCCGCGCAGTTTCTTTGCTGAGAATCGAAGGCTCCGGCCTCGAAGCGATGCAGATCCGGCACTTGTCCGCGCTCATCGATCGCGCCGGAGACGTTCGCGCGATGCTGACGGGCGTCGAGGAAAAGTATCCGCGGCTCGCCGACGTAGTCCGCGAATTCGGCGATTTGCGTCCGCTGGCGAAAGAGCTCAATGGCAAGATCAACCCCGACGGCTCCCTCGCCGATGACGCGAGCGTCGCCTTGCATCGCCTCCGGCGCGAGATCGAAAAGCAGCAGAAACACATTCAGTCGTCGCTCGAACGCTTCCTCAAAGCCCATCGCGAGGACGGATTATTGCAGGAAGAATTCGTTACGATTCGGAACGAACGTTTCGTCGTGCCCATCATCGCGGGCCAGAAACGCAAGGTGGATGGCGTCATCCATTCCGCATCCGGCAGCGGACAGACCCTGTTCATCGAGCCGCTCGAAACCATCGATCTTAACAACGAACTGGTTCGGCTGAACGAAGAAGAGATGCGCGAGGTCCATCGCATCCTTCGCGAAATGACGGAGCGCCTTCGCCAGCATGCACCGGAAATCGCCGCCGCGGCAAAGGCACTCGCCCGGCTGGACTTACTTTTCGCGAAGGCGGATTTCGCCATCGAATTCAACTGCTCCGTACCGGCGCTGAGCGGATCGGTCCGGCGTGTTCTGCTACGCGAGGCCCGCCATCCGCTGCTCGAAGACATCCTGAAACGGCAGAAGAAATCGGTGGTCCCTGTTACTCTCGAGCTCGACGAACAGCATCGGACCCTGCTGATCAGCGGCCCCAACACCGGCGGGAAGACAGTCGTCATGAAGACCATCGGCCTTCTCTCGCTGATGGCCCAAGCCGGTCTGCCGGTGCCCGCGGCGTCCGCGGAATTCCCGCTGTTTGACCGCGTTCTCGCCGACGTCGGCGATCATCAGTCGCTCGAACAAAGCCTTTCGTCGTTTTCCGCGCACATCATCCGCGTCGGCGAGATGCTGAACGAGGCGACGCCGGATTCGCTGGTGTTGCTCGACGAGTTAGGCCGCGCGACCGACCCCGACGAAGGCGGCGCGCTGGGCGTCGCCGTTCTCGAATCTTTTCGCCAGAGTGGCGCTTTCACCTTGGCATCCACCCATCTGCGGGCAATGAAGATTTGGGGCGCCAACACCCCCGGGGTCGTCAATGCTTCGATGGGCTTCGACGAAGCGACCCTCGAACCCACCTATCAACTGCGAACCGGTGCGCCGGGGAAATCGGCCGGCCTCGATATCGCCAGCCGCCTCGGACTCGCTCCGTCGTTAATCGAAAGGGCGCGCGCCAACCTTTCCGGCGCCGAGCGGGAAATGCAGCGCTTCCTCAGTCAGTTGCACGAACAATTGGAGGCCGCTTCCAAAACCGAAAAGGAACTCCAAACGCAGTTAGCCGCCGTCGCCGCCCGCGAAGCCGCCCTCGAAAAGGAATGGGAGCGGAAATATACGGCGAAGATCCGCGAAGTCGAGGAGCGAAGCGACCGGCTGGCCAAAGAATTCGACGAGAAAGCGCGGCAGACGATCGAGCAGATCACGCAGAACGTCGAGCAGCGCAAAGCCTCCGAGCACGCCTTGCGTAAGGTCGCCAAAACCCGGCGCGAGTTTCAAGAATCGATATCCGCGGAGATAGGAGTTCCGTACCGGCCGTCCTCGGCAGGCCCCGCGCCTCTAAAGATCGCCGAAGGAGTGCGTGTTCGCTTAAAAGGCGTTCGCCAACTGGCCAGAGTCCGGCGCGTCCAGGAGAACGGCACGATCGAAGTCGAAGCCGGCTTCCTCAAGATGAAGGTCACCCGCGACGACATCGAGGAGGTGTTTGCAGACGACGGCGGCCTGAAGCTGCCGAAGGGCGTCACCTTTACGCAAGCTCCCGCCGGACCCTCATGGGATGGCGGCTATCGCGAAATCAACGTCATCGGAAAGCGCGCCGAAGAGGCCATCGACGAAGTGGACCGCTTCGTGGACAACGCCGCCATGGCCGAAGTACAGCGGATCCGGATTGTCCACGGCCACGGGATGGGCGTGCTGAAACGCGCCGTCGCCGAGCTGCTGCGGAAGAGTCCACACGTCGCCAAGTTCTACGAAGCCACCCAGGGCGAAGGCGGCGCCGGAGCCACGATCGTCGAGCTGCGCGACAGCTAACACGCACAGCCAGTTGGTATGCTAGTCCGGTGGAGCACGGCGACATCACGGAAGTCCTGTTGCAATGGGGCAACCGCGAGGACGCCATTGAGCGGCTTCTGCCCGCGGTTTACTCCGAACTCCATAAAATTGCCGCTTCGTTAATGCGAAATGAACGGCCCGGCCACACCCTCCAGCCCACCATCCTGATCCACGAGGCGTACATGCGGATGGTTCGTCAGGACGAAGCGACCTGGAAGGATCGCGCCCATTTCTTCGGCATCGCCGCCCATATCATGCGCCAGATTCTGGTCGAGTACGCCCGGCGGCGTTCCGCGCTAAAACGCGGCGGCGACGTCAAGAAAGTGCTGGTCGAAGAGATCGCTGTGGGACCCGGGAACCTCGACATCATCCTCGACCTCGACGACGCGCTGACGAAGATGGCGGACTGGGACGCGCGCAAACTGCAGGTGGTCGAACTCCACTATTTCGGCGGCCTCAAGGCCGAAGAGATCAGCGAGGCGCTCAGCCTTTCTCTCCCCACCGTTCGCCGCGACCTGCTTCTCGGGCGCGCCTGGCTGCGGGAACAGTTTGCGTAATTGGAGGCCGGACCCAGGTGATGCGATGACCTCGGATCGATGGCGCAATCTCTCGGACATGATTGACGGCGCGCTCGCGCAGCCTACGGAAATGCGCGACGAGTGGCTCCGGAAAGCCTGCCAAGGCGACCAGGGCTTGTTCACCGAGGCCAATTCGCTGCTCGCCAGCGAGTCCGAAGACTTCACCGGAATCCACCAGCAGATCGACGTCGCCCGCTCCGGCTACATCGCCGGAACTACAGTCGAGGCCGGCACCAGAATCGGTAATTATGAGATCGTCCGCCAAGTCGGCAAAGGCGGCATGGGTGTCGTCTATGAAGCCTTCCGCTGTGACGACGAGTTCCATCACGCGGTCGCGATCAAACTGGTGGCCCACGGACTCGATTCCGCCCAACTGATCAATCGCTTCAAGTCGGAGCGGAAGTTGCTCGCCGGTCTGAACCATCCCAACATCGCCCGCATTTTCGACGGCGGAACCACCGGCGACGGGCGCCCCTACTTCGTGATGGAGCTCATCAAAGGCCGCGCCCTGATGGATTACGGCCGCGAAGAGCAGCTTTCTCTCGATAAGCGTCTGGAGCTTTTTAGGTCGATTTGCGCGGCCGTCCAGCACGCCCACCAACGCATGATCGTTCATCGCGACATCAAGCCGGGGAATATTCTGGTTACCAACGAGGGCGAGCCCAAGCTGCTCGACTTCGGAATCGCGAAGGTGCTCGAAGCCAGCCACGATCAGGCTGCGACGATGACCCTCACCGGGGCGCAGGTGATGACGCCGGACTATGCCAGTCCGGAACAGGTTCGCGGCGAGGAAGTCACGACGGCCACCGACATCTACTCGCTCGGCGCCGTCCTCTACGAAATGCTGACTGGCGAACGCGCGCACCAGTTCAAAGACCGCTCCGCTCTCGAAATTGCCCGCGTCATCTGCGAAACGGATACGGTGCGACCCAGCGACGCATTGCCGACTCTGCGAAGGCAGTTGTCCGGCGATCTCGACAACATCGTGCTGAAGGCGATGCATAAGGTTGCCGCGCGGCGCTACGTATCGGCCGATCAATTCTCTGAAGACATCCGCCGGTACCTCGAAGGCTTGCCCGTCCTGGCCCGCCCGGATACGCTCGGGTACCGCGCCGGAAAATACATTCGACGGCATAAATGGGGGATCGCCGCCGCCGCCGCCATCGCGCTTTCGCTCGTCGGCGGAATGCTCGCCGCTGCCCGCCAGGCGCGTATTGCCGCCGAACGCTTCGAGATGGTCCGCGGACTCGCCAACAAGTTCGTGTTCGACGTGCACGACGAAATCGCGAAGGTGGACGGAACCACCAAAGCACGCGCGCTCGTAGTCTCCACCGGCCTGCAATACCTCGACAAACTTTCGCAGAGTGCCGGCAACGACTCCGCGCTGCTCGAGGATCTCGCCACCGCGTACGGCAGAATCGGCGATGTCCAAGGCCGCCGAGGATCCGCGAACCTCGGACAGTTGTCCGAGGCTACCAAGAGTTACCGGAAAGCCGTAGAGGTCGCCGAGCGACTGTACCGTTCGGACCCGCCCAAGTACGCCATCACGCTATCGGCCGCCCACGTAGGCCTCGCGCAGAATCTCTGGAATCTCGAGAAAGACGACGAGGCCAAAACCAGCCTACGCCGCAGCATCGAACTGGCTCACGAGGCGGAAAAGCGCGATCCGGCGAATGAGAAGGTTCAGCAAATGCTCGCCTTCGGTGAAGCCACCCTGGCCTCGTTCCATTACGGCGATGTCGAGATGCGTCCGGCGGTTGCACTCTATAAGCTGGCCGAACACCGTCGTGAACAGATCGCCGCCCGCTATCCGACTCGCCCAAATCGGCTCGATTATGTGGCGACCGCCGTAGCGAGCGCCGCCGTTAAACGCATGTTCGGCGAGATGACGGCAGCCCGCACCGGCCTCGATGCAGCTCGCCGCATCACCGAGGAGGAATTGGCCAAAACGCCCGACGATCCGCGTCTCCTGCGCCAGGCGTCCATCGTCTACCAGCACCTGAATACTCTGCAATTCGAGGAAACCAAGCCTTCCATGGACGATCCGGAAGGCGCGCTGCCCTGGCGTCTCAAGTCGAGCGAAATCACGACGCGGCTTACCGCCAAAGATCCCAACAATGCCGACGCAAAGGACCTTCGCGCGATCGATGGAGTAGGCCTCGGTATTCTCTATGCGGAAATGGGACGCCCTAAAGAGGCCTTGCCCAAGCTTCTCGAAAGTCTGGCTCTCACGCGGGAGCTGAAAGCGACGTCGCCCGGAATCCTGCATTACGACAGCCGCATCCACGTCGGCCTGATGCGCCTGGCCTCCACCTACAGTCAGCTCGGCCGTTTGAAGGATGCCCAGCGTACCGTCGCGGACGGTTTAGTCATACAGGAACAAGGAGTCAAAGGCGCACCCGGCGCGCCAGGACAGCTGTTTCTGGTCAACGGCTATCGGATGAAAGCGTATATCGACATCGCGGCCCGGGATTTTCGGGCGGCGCATGCGGACCTCGACAAAGCTGCGCCCTTCGTTGAAAAATGGGCAGTTTCGCCCGAGCATGAGATGTACTTCGCGAGCGGTGTTTCGAACTTCTATCAAACCCAGGCAACGCTTGCACACGCGGAAGGCAACTCCGAAAAAGAGCGCGAGTGGGTTGAAAAAATAAAGGCGCTATGGCTGAACTGGCCCGAGCAGAATGAATTCACGAAGTGGCGGCACACGCGCAATCTCGCAAAACACCCCTGGTAGGTTTAGTGTCCGACGGCTTCGAGGAAGCGTTCTGCTTCGATCGCGGCCATACAACCGGCCCCGGCCGCGGTAATCGCCTGGCGATATACCCTATCCTGCACGTCGCCCGCGTGGAACACGCCCGTGATGTTGGTCCGCGCGCCGCCATGCGAAATCACATAGCCTTCTGAATCCAAATCCAGCTGCCCCGCAAAGGGCTTGGTATTCGGAATGTGCCCAATGGCCACGAAGAACCCATCCACTTCCCGCCGCGTGACCTCGCCAGTTACCAAGTTGCGAAGCGTGACGCCTATCACCACTCCCTCGTCGACGCCGTGTACATCCTCGACCACGGTATTCAGGATCGGCACGATCTTCGGATTCGCCTTCATCCGGTCTACCATGATCTTCGACGCGCGAAATTCCTCGCGTCGATGAACCAGCGCCACTTCGGATCCAAAGCGCGTGAGGAAGTTCGCCTCCTCCATCGCCGTGTCGCCGCCGCCGATGACCATGATTTTTTTATTGCGGTAAAAGAATCCGTCGCACGTCGCGCAAGAACTGACGCCGTGGCCGATGAGCTTCTGCTCGTTCGGCAGCCCCAGCCAGCGCGCCGAAGCACCCGTGGCCACGATGAGCGTCTGCGTCTCATGCCATTCGTCATCGACTTTTAGCCGGAACGGCCGCTTCGAAAGATCAGCCTCGCTCACAGTGCCATGCAAATATTCGGCGCCGAACGACTCCGCCTGCTTCTTCATGTTCTCGACCAGTTCCGGCCCCTGAACGCCTTCGGGGAAACCGGGAAAATTTTCGACCAGCGTCGTGATCGACAATTGCCCACCGGGCTCGTGGCCGGCCACAACCAGCGGCTTCAGATTCGCCCGCGCCGCATAGACCGCCGCTGTATTTCCGGCGCAGCCGGACCCGAGAATGATCACGTTTCGCATGTAATGAAAAAAGAAAAAAGGGCAGAGACTCGGAGGGGTCTCTGCCCTTATCGTATCATTCACGTGGCGCCGTGGCGCCGTGGCACTCTTGTCTCACGCAAGATGAGCCTGAAGGTGGGGATGGATTCTCACGCAAGATGAGCCTGGAGAGGGGATGGATCGGGATGCTGGGGATTGGTCATCAGCATGGACGATACGGAAGCGGGGAGCCTGGAGCAGAT
>JBBQWZ010000045.1:0-57841 GCA_038210135.1 Bryobacterales bacterium | reverse complement strand
AGCCGCATCCGCGATGCGCCGCCGCCAATGTCACGTTTTCGTCCACCGAAGCCAGACTCTAGTTCGGGCAGTTACGCGCCAGTGTGTTCCCGGCCATTGCTCGCGGCACCTTCGCAGCTCTTATTTTGCCTTCTCCACCCCCCTCCTCCACTGGTTTCTGGCTTTCACGACGCACGTCCCCGTGCGTGTGTGACTCTGGTCGCGGTTCGGATTTGGCGTCAATGGTCGCGTGCCTGACTCAAGCCAAGAATCCCCGCCCTGACGGGGCGGGGCTAGAACCAAACGGAGATCCGGCGGTGACTAGGAACGCTTGAAGGGCGGACGGCCTCCGCCACCGGAACGCGGACCTCGGGGTGGCGGTCCGTCACGACGAGGCGGTCTTCCGGTTGGTGGTCCATCTCGTCCAGGCGGACGCGACGAAGGCGGTCCATCTCGACGGGGCGGTCTTGCTCCGGGTGGTCCATCGCGGCGGGGCGGACGCGAGCCTGGGCCATCGTCTCTTCTTGGCGGCCGGCTGGTGGGCGGGCCATCACGGCGCGGAGGTCTGCCCGTTGGCGGACCATCCCGACGCGGTGGACGGGAGCCAGGTCCGTCGTCTCTTCTCGGAGGTCTACCCGTTGGCGGTCCATCGCGGCGCGGCGGACGCGGTGGTCCGTCGGGACCGGAGCGGAACGGGCGGGCTGGCCGGTCGCCATATTCAGTGCGTGGCGGACGAGCCGGGCGATCGCGGTCATCGGAACGCGGTGGGCGGTCCTGGTAGGAAGGCCGCGGCGGACGCGCAGGTCCGCTATCATCCGGTCGAGGCCGCCGGATCGGCCGATCCCGATCATCGGATCTGGGTGGACGAGGACTCGAATCGTCAGTGCGCGGCGGACGCGGCGGGGCATCTTCGCGTGCGGGACGCGGAGCTCGCGTAGGCGGCGCAAAGCCACCGGGACGGACGGGACGGAAAGGCTTCGGTTCATCGGCGGCGGGCCGGCGGATTGGCTTGTCGCGGCCGTCACCGCGCGCTGGACGGGAACCGAAGCCGCTGGTCCGTTGCGAGGGGGATCCGTCGCCACGCGGGGCGCGGGAAGGGGGAGGCGCGGAATCGCCGGGCCGCGAGGTATTGGTAACGATTGCTTCCGCTTCGGCGGCAGCCAGCACGATTTCGTCTATCACCGCGGCGACAATCCGCATGGCGGCCACATCGTGGACGCGAACCAGGTGTGCTCCGTTGAGGATGGCGGCGGCGACGGCTGCGGCGGTGGCGAATTCGGTTTCGTCGGGATCTTCGCGCGCTATGAAATGCTTGCGCGAGGGGCCGGCGAGGATGGGCAGGTCGAGACTGGCCAACTTGCCGATCTGTGCCAGGATCTCGGAGTTTTGCTCTTTACGCTTGCCAAAGCCGAGGCCGGGATCGACGCAGATAGACATCTTGTCCACACCGGCAATCTTGGCGCGATGGACGGCGGCGCCGAGGTCGTTGAGGATGGTGCCGATCACGTGCTTCATGGGCGGCATTTTGGCCCACGTTTCGGGCGTGCCGCGCATGTGATTCAGGATCAACGCTCCGCCGGCGTTGGAAACGGTTTTCGCCAACATCGGGTCAAAGGTCAGGGCGCTGGGATCATTGATGATCTGGACGCCGAGCGCGAGAGCTTTGGCGGCGACTCCGGACTTATAGGTATCGACCGAGATCGGCACCTGGAGGTGGCCCTGAAGGCGCTTGAGGACCGGAATCAGGCGGCGGAGCTCTTCGGCTTCGGAGATCCGGGTGGAGCCGGGCCGGGTGGATTCGGCACCGATATCAATGATGTCCGCTCCCTGCTCTTCGAGCTCGATGGCGCGGGCGAAGGCGCGGTCGGGGTCGGCGTACTTGCCGCCGTCGGAGAAGGAATCCGGGGTGACATTCAGGACGCCCATGATGAGGGTCCGGTCACCTAAGATGATGGTCCGGTCCGGGAGTTTCCATTCGAGTCGCTTGCGCGCCATGAGTCCTTTCAGGTTAGCCTATGCGCCAAGTGCGGACGCGGAGCGGGTCGTGCGAAACGAAGCCATCCTTATGTAACTCATTGATATTGCTCTACATATATGCCAATTGTAGCGAGATTGGCTTCGTTTTGAAAACTGGCTTTTTGCGGAAGTTGAGGTTCGAGGTCCCCTTGCCGACGGGCGGCGTTTCCGAGGGATTTCAAAGGACGATTCGGGTGTCGCCGTCGCGCCGCGTGACCCGCTGCTGATCCAGGAATTCGAGCAGTGGGATGGCGTACTTGCGCGACACGCCGGTCCAATCCTTGAACTCGGGAACGGAAAAGCGTTGACCCTTGCGGGGGGCGAGGACGGCGCGGAGGTCGGCGATGGCGTGGGCGTGGTAGACGAGGTCGGCTCCGACGCGGAGGAGCTTTCCGCTCTTCAAGAGAAGCTGGAGCAGATTGCGGGCGCGGGCGGGATCGACGCCGGATTTCGCGAGGACTTCGGAGAGCGCGGGGACGGCGAGGCCTCCGGCGAGGAACAGCTCCTCGATCTTCTCGGTAGCGGCGGTTTCGTCCTGCTTCAACGCGACTTTGTGAGATGCGAGGCGAAGAAGGTCTCCTTCACTGACGATGGTTTTTTCGGTGGCCAGGACGGCGTCGAACAAAGCGGGCGGCACGTCCTCGCGGCTGCGAATGTCTTCCTTGGCGAGTCCGGCGACGAGAGGGTTTTTTAAGTGGAACGCGAGGAGAGCGGCCTTCACGCGCTCAAGAAGCTTCGCGACGAACGATTCGGCGACCACAAAACCGGCGAGGACGGATAGCGGCGCAACGATTTCCTTCTTGATCTCAGACTCGCGAAGGCCGGTGCGCGCGATCAGTTGCGGCAGGGTCAGGCCGTGGGCGGATTCGGTGACGTAAACGGGGATCGCGGCGGCGGGTGCTTTGAGACGTTCGCAACGGGCTACGCTGGTCTTTTTGGGCGGGTGGATATCGAGCACGTCTCCGCCTCCGATGGTGACGACGGGCGAGAACATTCTTACGATGAAGCGGTCCCCCGGGAGCACCAAAAGAGGCTCGCGGAGAACGAAACGGACGAACGTTTTTTCGCCCGGCTTGACGCGAGCGGCAACGGAATTCAGCGCGACTCCCGGGGGCGCAATCAGGCGCGCTTCGGCTTCCACTTCGGCGGTTCCGGCGTGGAAGTGAACTGGCGCGCGGTGCTTCAGCGGAGACGCGCCGGGCAGCAATTCGAACGCGGTATCGATGACGGTGACGGCTTCGAAGAGACCGGGTCGAACGAGCGAGAGGCCGCGGTGGAGGTCGGCGGGATCGACTCCGGCGAGGTTGAGCGCGGTGCGCTCGCCGGCTTCGGCGGATTCGACGGCTTTGCCGTGGGTCTGGATTCCACGGACGCGGGCGCGGCGGCCGCCGGGTAGGGCTTCGACTTCATCTTCGACGTGGAGCTTGCCGGAGATCAGGGTTCCGGTGACAACGGTTCCGAAGCCGCGCATGGAGAAACTGCGATCGACGGGAAGGCGGAAGTGGCGCGAGGAGTCCTTTTCGAGCACGGTCGCCGACAGGGCGGAAATGGCCTGCCGGAGTTGGTCGAGTCCGGCTCCAGTGGTGGCGCTGACGGCGACGATGGGCGCCGCGTCCAGGAAGGAGCCGCGGACGAATTCTTCGGCTTCGAGGCGGACGAGACCGAGGATGTCTTCGTCAACGAGATCGGCCTTGGTGAGGACGACGATGCCGCGGGGAATGCGGAGGAGGCGGCAGATGTCGAAGTGCTCGCGCGTTTGCGGCTTGATGGATTCGTCGGCTGCAATGATGAGCAGAACGAGGTCCACGCCGCCGGTTCCGGCGAGCATGTTCTTGATGAAACGCTCGTGACCGGGAACGTCGATGAAGGCGATGCGGGTGGCTCCGAGGTCGAGGTGGGCGAAGCCGAGATCGATCGAGATGCCGCGGCGCTTTTCCTCTTCGAGGCGATCGGTATCGACGCCGGTGAGAGCGCGGACGAGAGACGTTTTCCCATGGTCGATGTGGCCGGCGGTGCCGACGATGATGTGGCGCATGAAGATGCGAGAAGTTATTTTATCGTAGCGGGAATGTTGGGGGCTTGGCGCTTCATGGGGGGGGATTTGATTTGGTTTGCACAGGCCGGAGGCCTATGCCACGGTGATGCCACGGGGGCACGCTACCATGGAACTGAATGAATTCGATCGATCCGGCGCTGAGCCTGATTCAGTACATGGTGTTTCTGTTCTCGACGGTTTGCCACGAGGCGGCGCATGCGTTGGCGGCGAAGTGGGGAGGCGATCCGACGGCGTTTTTGGGCGGTCAAGTGACGCTGAGCCCGTGGCCGCACATCCGGCGGGAGCCGTTCGGCATGGTGTTGATGCCGCTATTGGGTCTCTTCACCGGAACCGGGTTGATCGGCTGGGCGAGCGCGCCGTTCGATCCATTCTGGTCGCAGCGTTATCCGAAGCGCGCGGCGTGGATGTCGCTAGCGGGCCCGATGGCGAACTTTACCCTGGTGATCATCGCCGCTGTCCTGATGCGGGTCGGATTCGCGGCGAGGCTGTTCCGGTTTCCAGACCATTTTTCTTCGATGCATCTGGTCCAGGCGACCGGGTCCAGCGAATTGATGGATGGCGCCGCGGTGTTCCTGAGCGTCCTGTTCTCGCTGAACATTTTGCTAGGGACCTTTAACCTCTTGCCGATTCCACCGCTTGACGGATTCAGCGTGCTGGGTTTATTTCTGCCGGAGAATGCCGCGCGCAAGCTGGCGGAATTGCGGATTTCGATCGGCGCATACGCGTTCATCGGATTGCTGCTGGCGTGGCGCGTGTTCGGCGATATGTACATCTTTGTGATGGGCCACGCAGTCAACTTGCTCTATTTCGGCGCGACGCCCAACTGATCGAGGTAGTCGAGCAGCAGGGTCACTTCGGCTTTGACGCCCAGCGCGAGCGCGTCTTCATCCATATCGAACATCGGCGTGTGCTGAATGGCGGTGAAGCCTTTGGCTACATTTCCGACGCCGAGGAAGTAGAAGAAGCCGGGAATCACTTTCTGGAAATACGCGAAGTCCTCGCCGCCCATCTGCGGATCGGTGCGGATGAGGTTCTCCTTTCCGAAAACGCGGGCGAGCGAGGGCAGCGACTTCTCGGTGAGCGCGGGATCGTTGTAGGTCACCGGATTTTCGTCTAGCCATTCGAGTTGAAAGCCGGCTCCATTGGCCTCGGCGACTCCGCGGCCGACCTGGCGCATCAGCGTACGGACCTGTTCGCGGACGCCTTCGTTGAGGGTCCGCAGGGTGCCTTCCATGCGGACTTTTCCGGCGAGAATATTGTTGCGCGTTCCGCCTTCGATTTTGCCGATGGTGAGGACCATGGGTTCGCTGGCGATGATGCGGCGGCTGCGAATGGTTTGGAGCGCCTGGATCACCTGGGCCGACACTTCGATGCCGTCGATGCCTTCGTGCGGGTAGGCTCCGTGGACGGTTTTACCGGTGATGGTGATGGCGAAGGTGTCGGTGGAGGCGAGCAGCGGTCCGGAATTGTAGGCGATTTTTCCGACGGGAATCTGCGCGCCGACGTGGAGTCCGAAGATGGCGGAGGGGCGCGGATTCTCGAGGACGCCTTCTTCGATCATGTATTTCGCGCCGCCTTTTTCGCCGAAGGGCGGGCCTTCTTCGGCGGGCTGGAAGATGAACTTGATGGTTCCGCGGATGTCGGAGCGCATTTTGCTGAGGACTTCGGCGACGCCGAGCTGGATGGAGGTGTGGCCGTCGTGGCCGCAGGCGTGTTTGACTCCGATGTTTTGCGATTTGTAGGGGACGTTATTCTCTTCGGTAATCGGAAGCGCGTCCATGTCGGCGCGGACGGCGACCACTCCGCCGGGCTTCCCACCCTTGAGCAGGCCAACGACGCCGTACTTTCCGACTCCGGTTTTGACGTCGTCGAAGCCGAGGGCGCGCAGCTTGTCGGCGACCAGTTTCGAGGTTCGTTCTTCGCGATTTGAAAGCTCGGGATGCATGTGCAGGTCGCGGCGGCAATCGATCACCTGCTGGCGGATGGAGTCGGCGAACTGGGCGATGCGTTGGTCGCGAGTCTGGCCGAAGGCGGCCGTCGCGGCGACGAGCAGAAGAAGGAAACGCATTCCCCGATGGTAGCGTTTGGGCCTTGCCGGCGGCAGGTGTTCAGCGACGGTCGGGAGCGCAGGATTTTTTTGCATCCGTTCCCCGACGATCGCCGTTCGAATTCCGGGCCTGCCGCGGCGTCCTCTCGCCACGACGTTCAAGCCTGTTGGCGCTCAGTCGAAAATGGCTGGGACTGGGGCACTTACTTCGCGGCACATTCGTGCCGCTTTCGTGCGCGCCTCGATGCATCGCTTGCGGCGGATTCGCGCGCTGACGGGCGGAGTTTTTGGGTTCGTTGCTAGAACAAGCCTTTGGAGTAGCCGCCGTCGATGGCTAGCGACACTCCGGTGATGTAGCTGGCGCGTTCCGAGCAGAGGAATACGACGGCGTCGGCGAATTCCTGCGGCGTGGCCAGGCGGCCTAGCGGAATCTGGGATGTCCAGCGCGAGGCGACTTCGGCGGGGGTGGTTCCGCCGGATTTTGCGAGGGCGTCGGCGAGGTCGGTGAGTCGCGACGTTGAGGTATAGCCGGGGCAGACATTGTTGACCAGAACGTTGTGCGGGGCGTATTCAGTTGAGAGTGTCTTGAGGAGTCCGGTGACGGCGGAGCGCACGGAATTTGAAAGCGCCATATTCGGCAGCGGCTGTTTGATGGCGATGGACGTAATGGCGACGAAGCGGCCCCAGCGCTGCGCCTTCATGTAGGGAAGCGTCGCCTGGGCGAGATACAGAGTGCTCAGGAAATTCAGATCGAGTGCGCGACGCCATTCGTCGGTCGTGGTTTGCTCGAACGGCTTCGCGGGCGGTCCGCCGGCGTTAGCGACGCAGATGTCGATCTTGCCGAAGCAGGCGATAACCTGATCGACATAGCTGCGAACCCTAGATTCGGCGGTGACGTCGGCTGGCGCGGCGAAGACTTCGACGCCGGTTTCCTTGCGGATTTCGCTGGCAGTGGTTTCGAGGGCTTCCGAGCCGCGGGCGCAGAGAGCGATTTTCGCGCCTTCGCGCGCGAGACCCATGGCGACGGCTTTACCAAGGCCCTGGCTGGAGGCGGCGACGAGCGCAACTTTGTCTTGTAAGCCGAGATTCATTTTTTGAAGATCCTCATGACCGTTTGTTCGACGGTGGCCCAGGCTTTGGAGCGAGGGTCAATCAAGTCGAAATGGCCGCAGCTTGGAATTTCGGTAAGCGTAGCGTTGCTCTTCTTGGCTTTCGCAGCCGCGATGTAGCGGCGGCTGATGTCGATGGGGACGACGTCGTCGATGTCGCCGTGGATTAGGCGTTGGGGCGGACGAATCGGGAGCAATTCGATAGGTGAAGCTTTCGCGTAGCGGTCCGGCACGTCGTCGGGCGAGCCGCCGAGAAGGTCGCCGACGACTCCGCGGGAGAGCTTCAATTCATAGCCTCGCTTGAGGTCGGCGACCGGCGCAAGAGCGATGGCTCCGAGGAGGTTGGGGCGCTGGGCGGCGAGCCACAGGGCCAGGTGGCCTCCGGCGGAATGGCCGGTGACGGCGACACGTTTGGGATCGAGCTTGTGTTTGGCGGCGAGGTCTTTGACGAAGTCCGCGCCCTTCAGAATGTCGTCGAAAGTTCCGGGCCAGCCTCCGCCGGGATTGCCCAGGCGGCGATATTCGAGACTCCAGGTGGCGAGTCCTTTGGCAGTGAGGGCGGCGCAGAGGTGTCCGATGTGTTTGCGGTCGTAGCCGGCGCGCCAGTAGCCGCCGTGGATCACGATGAGGACGGGATGCGGCCCTTTGGTTTTTGGAACGCGCAATTCGCCGAGTTGGAATTCGTTGTCGCCGTAATGGGGCTCTTCGTCAGCGGCCGGCGGAGGCAGGCTGAGGATGTTGGAATTCTGCGCCGAGAGCAGAACAGGCGGCAGACAGGCGAGCAGCGCGCGGCGCGATATCACGGTCTTCTCATTAGATCAGGTCCGTCGGACGAGATACATATGGAGTATGATTTCGGGCATGGATCCGAATCAGCCGCCGACAGGACCGGAAAATCCGCAGCAGGGCTATCCGTCTCAGCAAGGGTATCCCCAGCAGCAGGGGAATCCGCAGCAGCAGGGTTATCCGCAGCAGCAGGGTTATCCGCAGCAGCAGGGCTATCCGCAGCAGCAGGGCTATCCGCAACAGCAGGGCTATCCGCAGCAGCAGGGCTACCCGCAACAGCAGGGTTATCCGCAACAGCAAGGCTATCCGCAACAGCAGCAATACGGGCAGCAGCCGGGCGGCGCGCCTCCGAAGAAGTCGAACGTGCTGTGGTGGGTGCTCGGCATTGTGGGAGGAATGTTCCTTCTGGGCATGATCGCCGTCGGGCTGACCGTGTGGGCGGGCATCCGGGCGGTGAAGAATGCCGGATTCGATCCGGACCTGATGAAGCGGAATCCGGCGGCCGCGCTCGCGAAGATGGCGGTGGCGTTCAACCCGGATGCGGAAGTGGTTTCGACCGACGATCAGCGCGGCACCGTACGGATCCGCGACCGGAAGACCGGCAAGGTAGTCACGTTACAGTGGGACACGGAGAAGAAAACGTTCACTGCGATTGATGACGACGGGAACGAGGCGGTGAAGATCACGGCCGACGGCCCGGGCAACAAGATGGAAGTGAAAACCAAGGACGGCACGATGAAATTCGGCGACAACGCCGCTCCGGGATGGATTCCGGCGTATCCGGGTTCGGCGCCGCAAGGATTGGTTTCGACGTCTACCAATGAAGGCAAGCAATTCATGTTCGCGTATCAGACGGCGGATAACGCGGCGAAAGTGATTGAGTTTTACAAAAGCGCTTTGCAAGGCGCGGGGTTCGAGATCAAACAGGCTTCGATGTCCGATTACGCGTCGGTGCTGGAGGCGGTGGACGCATCGAAGGGCCGCGAAGTCCACGTCACAGCGGGCGGATCCGGCGGGCAGATCAGCGTTAGCGTGATCGCGAAAGAAAAATAGCGTGGGACGCCCAAGTTAGTATGGTGGGCGCATGCAGCGCAGACATTTTCTTAGAGCCGCCGCGGGAGTTGTAGCGGCAACGTCCGCGGCGGGCCAACCGGGACCTGCTCTGGTGAAGCCGCGGGCTTTGCGGGCGGGCGACGCGGTGGGCTTGGTGACTCCGTCCACGCCGATTATGGATCCGGACCGGATGGTGGTGGTCGAGCGCACTATGCGGTACTTCGACCTGAAACCGAAGTGGGGCGCAAACGTGGGGCGGCGCGCCAACTTCGCGGAAACCATCGAGCACAGGGTGGCCGATCTGCATGCGATGTTCGCGGACCCGCAGATCAAAGCGGTCATGTGCGTGCGCGGCGGGTACGGCGCGGGGCAGCTGCTCGACCGCATCGATTACGATTTGATCCGGCGGAATCCGAAGGTCTTCATCGGCTACAGCGACATTACGGCGCTGCACCTGGCGATCCAGAGGAAGGCCGGGCTGGTGACGTTTCACGGCCCGGTCACGACGTCGCGATTTACGGCGTACACGCAGGAAGGTTACCGGCGGGCGTTATTCGGAACAGCTCCGCTGGGGCCGCTTACGAATCCGGGAGAGACCAACGCGCTGCGTCCGGCGCACTCGCTGCGGGCGATCCGCGGAGGCACAGCACGGGGTCCGCTGATTGGCGGCAACCTGTCGCTGATCTGCGCGACGATGGGCACTCCGTACGAGATCGAGACGCGGGGGCGGATCCTGTTCCTCGAAGACGTGGACGAGCAGGCGTACAGCATCGACCGCATGCTGACGCATTTGAAACTGGCGGGTAAGCTGGACCAGGCGGCGGGCATCGTGTGGGGAGAATGCGCGGATTGCGGGGCGCGCGATTTTAAGCCGTCCACGGCGTCGCCATTCGGCCTGAGTGAGACGGTGGACGCGATTCTGCGGACGCTGAAGACGCCGGTGTTGAGCGGACTGACGATCGGCCACACCGACGACCAGTTGACGCTGCCCGAGGGCGTGATGGCGACGCTCGATGCGGATCGCGGAACATTAACGGTGGACGAGGCAGCCTGCGTGTGAGCGGCTTTTCGCGGCGGCTTCCAGCCGACTTGCGGCCGAATCCAATCAGCGAATTGATTGCGCGGAAGCGCCGTAGCGGCAAGCGGCTGCTGGATCTCACCGAGTCGAATCCTATGCGGGCCGGATTCGCGTATCCGGTTTCGGAAATTCTGCATGCTTTGGCGGATCCGCGGACGATGTCATACGATCCGAATCCGGCAGGGCTGGCCGTGGCGCGCGACGCGGCGAGCGGTTACTACCGCAAACGGGGTTTCGCGGTGGATACCGCACGCATCCTGATTACGGCTTCGACGAGTGAAGCGTACGCGTACCTGTTCAAGCTGCTGTGCGATCCGGGCGATGAAATTCTTGTGCCGCGTCCGTCGTATCCGTTGTTCGAATTTCTAGCGACGCTTGAATCGGTGGCGGTGCGGCAGTATCCGTTGCGATATGACGGCGCGTGGCACATCGATTTCGGAGAACTGTCGGCGAGCTTCAACGATCGAACGCGGGCGCTGGTGCTGGTGAATCCGAACAATCCGACAGGTTCGTTCTTGAAGCAGGCGGAGCTGGCGCCACTTACGGCTCTGTGCGCGCGGCACCGTGTGGCGATTGTTTCGGACGAGGTGTTCGCGGATTATGGATTCGGCGAGTCGGGCGGAAGGGTGCGGACGCTGACGGGCGTTGAAGAGACGCTGACGTTTTGCTTGAGCGGACTGTCGAAGGTCGCCGGGCTGCCGCAGTTGAAGTGCGGCTGGATGGTCGTGGGAGGTCCAGGCGCGGAGGAAGCGTTCGGCCGATTGGAGTTGATCGCCGATACGTATCTGTCGGTGGGTACGCCAGTGCAGGTGGCGCTGCCGCGATTGATCGAGGCTGGCGATGCGGTACAGAGTCAGATTGCGGCGCGGACGGTGGCGAATTTGGAGTTTTTGCGGTCGAGCGTCGCGGGTTCAGCGTTTCAGGTGTTGAGCGTCGAAGGAGGGTGGTCGGCGACGTTGCAGGTTCCGCGGATCCGCAGCGAGGAGCAGTGGGTGCTCGGGCTGGCACAGGATTGCGGTGTCATGGTGCAGCCGGGATTTTTCTACGACTTTGAGGCCGAGGCTTACCTGGTGGTGAGTTTGCTGACGGCTTCAGATATGTTTCGCGAAGGTGTGCGGCGGATGTTGGAATTGCAGAAGTCGGATTCTTGATTCCGGTCGCCGATGAAAGCACTTACTGCGCTCGGGCTTCGCCCTCGCTGCGTGCGCGCCTCGACGGTTCGCTCGACGCTGACCGTGGAGGTTTGCGGGGTGGTCCCCTTCCTTACGGTCGGGGTTCAATGCAATCCCGCTCATTTAATCGGGGTTGGTTAGAGGCTGGAGCTGGGGGTTGGTCTGGCTGACGATGGATTCGGCTCTGGTCATGATCGCGGGCAGGTAGTCGGCGTGGGTCATGATCCAAAACTGCTCGTCGCGGATGGCGCTAAAGACGCGTTCGGCTACGGAATCGGCGGACATGCCGTCGGCCACGCGCTGGCGGACCATTTCGCGGAACTGTTCCTGCGCGGGGCCGAGCGCTTCGCCTTGGGGAGCGCTGTCGGCAATGTTTGTTTTGACGAAGCCAGGGCACAGCACGGAGACGCGCAGTTTCGATTGCACGATCTGCAACTCGTAATGCAGGACCTCGGAGAGTGCGACGACTCCGTATTTGGTGACGTTGTAGGGACCCATAAGCGGGGCGGCTACGTGTCCGGCCATAGAGGCGGTGTTCACGATATGGCCTTCTGAGGCTTGCGCGAGCATGCGCGGGACAAAGACGCGGACGCCGTGGATGACGCTGCGGAGGTTGACGCCGAGGACGGTTTCCCAGCTTTCCGCGGTGTGCTGCCAGGTCATATATGGACCGGATCCGATGCCGGCGTTGTTGCAAAGGACGTGGACGGCTCCGAAGGCTTTGTAGGCGTCGTCGGCCAAACGCTCGATGTCGGCGAGGTTCGAAACGTCCACGACAACGGAGACGGAACCTGGAAATTCAGAAGCCGCCGTGGCGAGGGTCGCCTCGTTCCTGTCAGCCAGCACGAGCCGCATTTCCGCTTGGTGGAAGCGCCGCGCGAGAGCCAGTCCGATTCCGCTGGCGGCGCCGGTGACCACCGCTACTTTGCCGCTAAAGTCTTTCACGCGAACCAGTATACGCGCTATCCTTTCGGCTTATGGTTCAGAAGCAAGTTGCCGTGTTCTCGCTGTTTCTCCTCGTATTTGGCCCGCTTTCGTCGCTGCGGGCGCAGAGCGCTCCGGCGAAGGCGCAGTCGGCTCCGATGACGCCGCCGAGGCGGGAGTTGACGATCGACCTGGTGATGCGGGGGGCGGAATTGGTGGGTTATGAACCCAGCGCTCCGCGGTTTTCGGGCGACGGACAGAAGATCTATTTTTCGTGGAAGAAATATAACGACGCGCGCGGCGCTCCGAATGACACGTATGTCGTGAACCGCGATGGTTCGGGCCTGCGGAAGCTGACCGATGATGAAGTGAAGCTGGTGCCACCGTCGTTTGATGGCGGCGGAGGCGGGCGATTCGGCGGGTTCGGCGGCGGCGGCGATTTAAGCAAAGACCGACGCTCCACGGTGTACGCGGCGCAGGGCGATCTTTTCATTTGGGATCACGAAACGGATACACGGCGTCAGCTGACTAAGACGAGTGAGGCGGAGACGAATCCGCGGTTCACGCCGGATGGCAAAAAGGTTTCGTTTGTGCGCGGGGGCCAGTTGTACCTGCTGTCGCTTAATGGCGGGATGCTCGAACAGATTACGGATATCCGCGCGGCGGCGGGTATTCCAGGGGCAGCGGCGGCTCCTGTGATTGGCGCGGGCGGCGGACGCGGGCAAGGCGGCGGCCGTCAGGGTGGCGGTCCGCCGGTGGCGGGTGGCGCGGCCACTGGCACGGGCACGGGCGAACAGAAGGGCACGGACAGCCAGGAGTTTCTCAAGAAAGAAGAACGCGACCTCCTCGAAGTGGTCCGCGAGCGGGCGAAACGGCGCGAGGAAGCGGAAGCGAAGCGGAAGAAAGAGGAGCCGCGCAAGCCGTTCAACCTTCCGCCACGGAATACCGCGCCGCAGATGCAACTCGCGCCGGATGGCAAGTACGTTGCCGTGATGCTGACGGAGACGGGAGATCGATCGAAGACTACGATTGTTCCGAATTACGTCACGGAATCGGCTTACGTCGAGGACATCGGATCGCGGACGAATGTAGGCGACACGCAGGGGCGGAATCGGATTGTGCTGCTCGACGCGGTGACGGGCGAATCGAAATTCATCGATACGGGCATCGTCGATACGGTGAACAAGGATCGTGAGATTCAGCTGCAGATGCCGCTGTGGTCCGACGACGGGTCGAAGATGATCGTGATGGCCCGTGCGGCGGACAACAAGGATCGCTGGATTCTAGCTGTCGATCCGCTTACCGGCAAGGCGCGGACGTTGAATACCGAGCATGACGACGCGTGGGTGGATGGACCGGGCTCCTTCACGCTGGGTTGGCTGAAAGATAACGAGACGGTGTACTTCGAGAGCGAGCGCGACGGGTACGCGCATCTGTACACGCTTGCGTATTCGGGCGGCGATGCGAAGCAGTTAACTTCGGGCAAGTTCGAGGTGTCGGGCGTGAAGCTCTCGAACGATGCGAAGACGTTTTACCTGACCAGCAGCGAAGCGCATTTCGGCGAGAAGAATCTGTACTCGATGAGCGTGGACGGCGGCACGCGGACGCGCATTACCACCGCTTCAGGCTCGCACCAGACGGTGATGTCGCGCGATGAGAAGTGGATCGCGGATATCTATTCCTACACGAACCGTCCGCCGGAGCTTTACTCATACGGCATGGGTGGGTCCGCGCCGAGCGTGTGGACGAAGTTGACCACTTCGCCGAATCCGGAATTCACGGCGCATACGTGGATCGACGTGCCGATCGTCGAGATTCCGGCGCGCGACGGCGCGAAGATTCCGGCGCGGATTTATAAGCCGGCGAATTTCAAGAAGGGCGGTCCGGCGGTGATGTTCGTGCATGGCGCCGGCTACTTGCAGAACGTCCACCGGTATTGGTCGCAGTATGCTCCGAACTTCCTTTTTCATCATTTTCTGATGGAAAAGGGCTACACGGTGATCGATATCGATTACAGAGGATCAGCTGGATACGGACGCGAATGGCGCACGGGAATCTATCGTCACATGGGCGGCAAAGATCTGGACGATCACGTGGATGCGGCGAAGTGGCTGGTGTCGCAGCACGGGGTGGATCCGAAGAGGATCGGCCTGTATGGCGGCAGTTATGGCGGATTCATCACGCTGATGGCGATGTTCACGGCTCCGGATGTGTTCGCGGCGGGGGCTGCGCTGCGGCCGGTTACGGACTGGGCTCATTACAATCACGGCTACACGTCGAATATTTTGAACCTGCCGCAAAAAGATGCGGAGGCGTACCGGAAGTCAGGGCCAATTTATTTCGCGCAAAATTTTAAGGGCGCGCTGCTGATCTGCCACGGGATGGTGGATACGAACGTTCACTTTCAAGACAGCGTACGCTTGGTGCAGCGGCTGATCGAGCTCCGCAAGGAGAATTGGGAATTGGCGGTGTATCCGGTGGAGGATCACGGATTCGTCGAGCCATCCAGTTGGGCCGACGAGTACAAGCGAATTTTCAAACTATTTGAAACGAATCTTAAAAAATGACCTGTGATCGTTTGTTTGTGTATGGCACGCTGCGGAGACTGGTTCCGAACAGCAAGGCGGACATGTTTTCAACGGGCGCGACGTTTCTGCAGTCGGGGCGCACAATCGGAAAGCTGTTCCGGATTTCGTGGCATCCGGCGATGATTCCGGGCGATGCTGGCGAATGGGTGACGGGCGAAATGTGGAAACTCCACGACGCGGACGCCACGTTTCGCGTGCTGGACGAATTCGAAGGGCCGGATTACGAGCGGATCATCGCGGTGATCGACATGGGAGACGGCGCGCAACTGGACGCCTGGACCTATTTCTATAAGGCTTCGGTCGAAGGCAAAGCGCGGATCGAATCCGGCGATTGGGCGGATGTGGCTGGCTCAGTCTAAGTGCTGGAGAGTTAGGACAAGGGAATCGCGTCCCGCATAACGGTGTCCCGAATCACGGGACTCAGCGAACGGCTGAGGACAAGATCCACTTTGCGGCCTAAAAGATCTTCCAGATCCGCTTGGAGGCCGCCAGGAAACCAAGGTGGCGTCGGGCCAATCACATCTACCAGTAAGTCCACGTCGCTTTCAGGGCGATTATCGCCTCTCGAAATCGATCCGAAGATTCGGACATTTCCTGTGCCATGCCGACCGGCAACGGCCATGATTTCGGCGCGCTTCTCGTGCAGAACATGGATCGTGGTCATCGCGGAGCCTTCCCTAAGCTCATACTACACACGCATCGGGTAAACAAAAGCTCGAGCTTCATGGCTATTCGCCTCCGCGCGCGATGGGCATCCGCCAGCCCGTGCCGAAGGCTCTCGAAGTGACCTTCAATCCCGGGGCGGCCTGCTTGCGCTTGAACTCGGCGATGCGGACCAGGCGGAGGACGCGGCGGACCGTGGCTTCGTCGAAGCCTTGGGCGATGATCTCTTCCGCGGACTGACTCTGCTCGACGTGGCGCTCTAGAATTTCGTCCAGGATTTCGTAAGGCGGCAGCGAATCCTGGTCGGTTTGATTGGGCTTCAGCTCGGCGGAGGGCGGCTTGGAAATGGTGGATTCCGGAATCTCGAAGCGGGTTTGATTGCGCCAGCGAGAGAGGCGGTACACCATCAATTTGGGCAGGTCCGCGATGACGGCGAGGCCGCCGGACATGTCGCCGTAGAGGGTGCAGTAGCCGACCGCAAGCTCGCTCTTGTTGCCGGTGGTGAGCAGCAGGGAGCCGTATTTGTTCGAGAGAGCCATCAGCAGATTGCCGCGAATGCGGGACTGGATGTTCTCTTCGGTGACGTCCTCTTTATAGCCGGCGAAGGCGTCCTTGAGGGTTCGATCGAATGCCCGCATGACATCTTCGATCGGCAGAGTGAGCGTGCGGATACCCAAGTGCCGAGCGAGTTCGAGGGAATCGTCGATGCTGCCCTGGCTCGAATACGGGCTGGGCATGAGCACGCCGAGAACGTTCTCTGGACCCATGGCTTCGACGGCGATGGCGGCGGTGAGGGCGGAGTCGATTCCGCCAGAAAGGCCGAGCTGCACTTTGCGAAATCCAGTCTTGCGGGCGTAGTCGCGAACGCCGAGGACAAGGGCGTTCCATATCTCGGCTTCGGCGGCGAAGTCGTCGGCGGCTATCGCGCCTTGCATCGGATCGGTTTCGAGAACGATGGCGTCTTCGGTGAATCCTTGGGCGCGGGCGATCAATTGGCCGGAGGCGTCGAAGCCGCAACTACGCCCGTCGAAGATGAGGTCGTCGTTGCCGCCGACCTGATTGACGTAGACCAGCGGCAGCGCGTGTTTCTTCGCCAGGTGGCCGAGCATGCGCTCGCGCATTTCCTGTTTGCCGGCGACAAAGGGGGACGCGGACAAGTTCACGATCATCTCCGCGCCAGCAGCGGATAGGACGGCAATTGGATCCTGGTGATAGCGGCGCCGCTGCCAATAATCGCGGTCATTCCAGACGTCCTCGCAGATGCTGATGCCGAGGCGCTTGCCGCGAAATTCGAGGATTTGCGGACCGCAGCCAGCCTCGAAATAGCGGTCCTCGTCGAAGACGTCGTAGGTGGGGAGAAGCGTTTTATGGAACGCCTGGCCGACGCGCCCGTTCTCGAGCAGGACGGCGCTGTTGCGGAGGGGGCGGCCTTCGACTTCCTGATTCGCGGTGGCGACGCCGACCAGCAAGGCGGGTCCGCCGGCGAGCTCGGCGGCGAGCGATTCGAGGGCGATCCGGCTGCGTTCGACGAAGCCGCGGCTCATCAGCAAGTCGCGCGGCAGATAGCCCATCAGGGCCAGTTCGGAGGTAACGGCGAGGTCGGCGCCGGCTTCCTTCGCGCGCCGGGCGGCGGCGAGAATGCGCGCGGCATTTCCAGAAAGGTCACCCGCGGTCGGGTCGATTTGCAAAAGGGCGATACGCACGGAGTCCTTGGATCCATTCTCCCGCATATCGCCCGATCTGGCCTTTATTCCACTGCGCGCCGAGCCATAAGGTCCGCAAATAGCGCCAGGCGGATCGGGGAGGAACATCGAAGAATTGATCGGAGGGCCGATCCTGGTAGCTCATCCAGCCGTAGACCCAGCGGACTGGGACGTAGGCGGTGTGGCGGCGCAGCAGCGCAATGGATTCGTCAAGAACCTGGCCGCGCTGTCCGAGAGTGAGATTCGAGGAGTGCATTCGCGACTGCGCCCAGAGTCCGCGCACGTGGGCGAACGGACCAATGCCGGCCATGCGGATCCAAAGATCCCAATCGAAGGTGTAGCGAAGATGCGGATCGATGCCTCGGGCGACGGAGTAGGCGTCCTTACGAAAGAAGCAGGCGGGCTGGCAGATGAAGCATTCGCGATCCAGGAGGTGCCTGTCGTAAGTATGCGTCGGGTAGGCGCCAATGACTTTCCCGTTGGCCTGAATCCACTGGGCGTCGCCGTAGACGCCGAGCGCTTCCGGATGATTGGCGAGGGCTTCGACGGCGGAACGGACAGCGTCCGGCAGAAGCAGGTCGTCGGCGCTGAGCCAGGCTACAATTTCGCCTTTCGCCCGGAGCAGTCCTTTATGGATGGAATCGGCGGGCCCGTCGTCAGGGGCGACGATGACGGTGACGCGATCCGCGTAGCGCTTCAGGATTTCGGGCGTGTGGTCGGTGGATTCCGCATCGAGGATGATGTATTCGATTGGCGAATAATCCTGAGCGAGGACGCTAAGAATCGTCGCCTCAAGATACTCCGCCATATTGAGGCTTGGAGTTACGATACTGACCAGCGGGTGCAACTTATATAGACTACTCTGAGACGCGCGGCGGCGTGCGTGCCTTCCGAGCGATGCCGCTCCGTTAGAATCGAACAGGCAATGCGCCTAGCGATTGAGATTCCGGTTGCTGTGTTCTGTCTCGGCTTTTTGCCATTGCACGCGCAGGCTCCGGCGGACCTATTGCGTGCGCAGGTCATTCGGACTCGCGGCGAGTCTGAACTTGGCCTCGGCCAATATGCGCAGGCGGCGGATCATGGCGCGGAATGCGCGGCGCTGTTTCAGGGATTGCAGGCGCCTGAAGGCGAAGCCGTTTGCTGGGGCATTGCGGGCCAGGCGGAAGTGTATCGGGCGCGGTATCCGGAAGCGGTGGCGGCTTTCGAGAAATCGGTCGGCGTGGCGCGGGCGCATCAGTTGGTTTTCAGCCAGACGGCGACGCTCAACGACCTCGGCAATGTCCGGTACTTCATGGGCAGCTACGCGGAAGCAAATTCGCTGTACGAGGAAGCGGCGAAGCTGGTGGCGGCGAACAAGCAGGCGGATTGGGCTCCGCGGCTGGGGCAGTTGACGCAAGCGAATCTCGCGGTGCTGTACCAGCGGCTGGGCCAGTATGAGCGCGCCCTGACGATTTACCGGCAAATGGAAAAAGCTTCGACGCTGCCGCCCGCGCAGCATGCGCAAATGCTGTCGAATATCGGCGTGTTGTACCGGCGGCTGGGCGATCCATACAAGGCGATGAGCCAGTACACGGAAGCAGCGGCGCTGCTGCGAAAGAATCGCGAGCGCGATAGCGAGATCGGCATCGTCAAGAACACGGGCATCGTGCTGGCGATGGACCTCCAGGATTTCGCGAAGGCGGAAAAGGCGTTTGAGAGCGCGCTGGACCTGGCGACCGCCACCGGGAATCGACGGGAAATCGCGCAGGCGCATTTGTACCTGGCCGAGACTTTACGCAGGATGCACCGGCTGGACGGCGCTTCCGAACAGGCCAAGAAAGCGCTAGCAGTGGCGACCGAGATCAAGTCCACCGAGGATTCCTGGAAGGCGATTTACACGTTGGGCCGGGTGGCTGAGGATCGCGAGGCGTATCCGGAAGCACTCGAACGGTATACGGAAGCGATTGCGCAGGTGGAATCGATACGGACCGGTCTCGGAACTACGAGCTTGCGTGCGAGTTTTCTGGGTGACAAGCGAAACGTTTACGACGGCGCGATTCGGGTGCGGTTGCGGGGTGCGTCGCCCAATGGGGCGGAGATGTTCCGCCTGATGGAGGCGAGCCGCGCGCGTTCGTTCCAGGACAAGTCCGGCGGTACGACGTTGCAAGAGGTCGCGGCGCGCATTCCGAGCGGAACCGCTTTGCTCGAATACTGGGTGAGCGGCACGCAGGGCGGCGTGTTGTGGATCGCGGGCGGCCGTTTCGGAACGCGGCGTTTTATGGTTCCGGAGGAGAGCGCGATTGCCGCGTTGACGAGCGCGCTACGCGAAGGCTCGCCGAGCTGGAAGCAGACGGCTACCGCGATCGGCGATGCCATTCTAGGAGTCGTCAGCGATCTGCCGGGAACGACAACGCGGCTGGCGATCGTGCTCGATGGGGGCCTGGCCGCGATTCCTTTTGAGGCGCTGCCGGCGGGCGGAAAGCTGCTGATCGAGCGCTATGCGATCAGCTATCTGCCGTCGGCGTCGCTGGCGATCCATGCGGCGGAATCGCCGGGCTGGCGCGGACCCTGGAGCCGCGTGGTGACCGCGTTTGCGGATCCGGTGTACGGCACAGCGCCGGCAGGGTCGTTGTACGCGGCGGAGTTGGTTCCGTTGGCGGGAGCGCGCCAGGAAGCGATCGACGTGGCGGCGATTGTCGGCGGCAAGCGGGATCTTCACATTGGCGTCGACGATCGGAAGAGCTATGTCGCGCCAGCGAATCAGGCTCCGGCGCCGGTGCTGCACTTCGCGACACACGCGATTGCGGATCTCGAAGACGCGGATCGTTCGCGGCTGGTATTTTCGAGTGCCACTGCCAATGGACCTGCGGATTTCCTGTTTGCAAAAGAGATCGCGGCGTTGAATCTGCACGGAACGCGGCTGGTGACGCTGGCGGCCTGCGATACGGAAACGGGCCAGACGCTAGCGGGGGAAGGCGTGCTGTCGTTGAGCCGCGCGTTTCTGACGGCAGGCTCGGATGCGACGATTTCGACACTGTGGCGCGTCGGCGACCAGTCGTCGGCCGAACTGATGCGCCGCTTCTACCGCCACTTGGCGGATGGCGATCCGGCGGTGGAGGCGTTGCGGAAGGCGAAGCTCGAGTTTCTAGCGGCGGATGGCGGCTTGGCGCATCCGCGCTATTGGGCGGCGTTTGTGCTCAACGGCGATTCCGCGATGCGGTTGCCGAGGCGGATTCCGGTGGTGCCGGCCGCCACGGCATTGGTGGTTCTGGGATGCGCGGCTTGGTTTGTATGGCTGCGGTTTAGAACGCGAACGGCATAAACGGAGTCACGTCGCCGGTGGCGCGATCGGCGGTGAAGCCGAGGAACTGAATCGGCAGCGTGGAGGTGGCCTTCACGGTCGCGCCGACGGGGAGTGCCTGGCCAAAGAATTCGCCGAGCTCGCGTGTTATGCGTTCGCCGAAGCCCAGGGTGATGGTGGTTTCGGCGATCTTGCCGAACGCCGTCTGCGCTTCGAGTTTCACGATCACCGGCGTCTGGTTCGGATTCTGCATCGACAGGGCCGTCAGAATCGACTGGTTGATTCCGAAAGGCGCCTGCATGGCGGCGACCCGCAGGTAGGTCAGTTGCGGATACATCGGATCGGTGGCGACTACCAGAGGTTCCGCGCTCTTCACGGCTTCAACGCCGCGCAGGTAGGAGTAATACGTGATCGTGGTTTTCGCTTTATCCGGATTGGTGACGTCGATGCGCTGCGAATCCAGGATGGTGGTCTTATCGAGCACGATGTCGAGTTCGGAGGCGCTGACGAAGGTGAGGGAGCGGATGCGAAAGCTGGAGCGCGAAATCGTGGTGCCGCGGCTAAATCCGCCGCCCAGGATCCGGACAACAGTACCCGCGGGCCAGGAGCCGCCGCCCGGAAGCACGTTATTGACGAACAGGGAGCCGCCGATGGTCAGCGTTCCGTTTACGGGGGCCATGATGACGGATGTACCGGTGGGCGCGACCAGGCTCAGGTTGGCGGAAAGCGGGTAGGTGGAACCGGGAAGCGCGTCCGCGCTGACGTGCGAGGTCAAGGTGACGATCGGATAGTCGGTGATCGTGCCGAGCGAGAACTGCGGCGAAATGATGTTCACGTTGACGGTGCCGTTGCTATACGCGGCGACGCCGAACGCATCTCCGCCGGGGCTATTCACGGACGCGCCGAAGAGAGTATCGGCGAACGAGAATCCAAAACGTCCGGTCCCGGTCATGATCGGCTTCGGTTCGGTGAGGCTGAATTGAACCTGAGCGGTGCCGCCGGGCGGAATGGTCTGGCTGTTGGTGCGAATTTCCGACACGCCGGGAACGGGTATGCCGCTAGTCGCACCGCCGCCACCGGCTCCACTTGCCGCTGGGCCGGAGACTCCGCCGGCAAGAAGAGCTTGCGCGATCAACACAGACAATAAGACCGGATTCGGTTTCAAAACTGGGTACCTCTCGTTTTCGAACTTCTTTGCTTACTCGGAAGACTTGAGCTGCTGGCGGAAGTCCTGGCTTCCGCTGGCGATTGCCTTGCCGCTCAGATCCATGGCGTCGACTGTCCAGATGAGACGCTTCCCGGGGAGGGCTTTTTGCCGAACAGCGGCGGGGAGCGTAACAGGACTTGCAGCAGAGGTGCTTTCCCACACCACTGTCTTGTCGACTTCCATCAGTGTGACATGGTAGGAGGCCGCTCCGGGAACAGCTTTCCAGCTAAATGTTTCTGGCGTACCGCTAATAATGCCCTTAGGACCCACTAATTCCACCCTGGAAGACCGCTGTTCGGTGTCGATGATCGGCTTCAGCGGGGTGTTGGAGACGCCGTCCTGCACTCCGATGGCTACCAGGATGGCGGCGGCGGCCATTCCGAACGGCAAGAGCGTGCGTACATTCAGCCAGGATGCGGGTTTCCACCACGGGGTTTGCGCTTCGGCGGGATTCCGTAAGTTACGCTGCACCCAGGCGACGGCGGCATCTTCCTCTTTGTCCAAGGAAGGAGACATGAACTGGTTGTACAGCTTCACTTCGCTCGCGCAATGCGGGCAAGCGGCCGCATGCTCTCTAGCGGACGCGTCGCCTCGTTCGAGGTTCGCAACCAGGTCCGGCAGGCTCGGGCAGTCCGGAGTTCTTCCGAATGCCCGTTTCAGCAATTCGCGATCGCCTTCCATTTCCATCTCCCAGGTCAAAGTCATTGCGGTCTCCCCGCCTGCTGCGCCCGTAACCGGCGTACGGCAACATTCAGTTTTCTGCGCGCGCTCATCAGGAATGCCTTGGCGCCGCTGGCGTTCGTCAGGCCCAATAGCTGGGTGACGGTGGCGACCGGCACATCCTGCGCGAAGTGCATAAACATGACCTTCGCTTCGGTCTCGTCGAGATTGTCGGTGATCAGCTGGCGAACGGAATCGGCCATTTCGCGCCGCTCCATTTCCGCCAGGGCATTCCAGCTCTTGTCGTCCACGATGTCGAGTTCGATCGGATCTCCAGCATCGAGCGGGCGGATGGCCTTTTCGCGCACAAAGTTGAGGCAGTGATTCCGCGTGATCGAGTACAGCCAGGTAGAGAATTTCGCATCGGCGCGAAAGCCTCCGAGGTGGCGATAGGCTTTCATCAGAACTTCCTGCGCCAGATCGCGGGCGGCTTCGCGGTCGCCATGCGAGAACTTCAGGCACCAGACGGTGACCCGGCGCGAATAGCGGCTGAACAACTCATTCGCATGCACACCTGCAGCGTCAGTCGGATTGGCCGATTGGTACTCGGCAATCAGTTGCTCGTCGCTAAGGGGCATGGCATGAGCCGCCATCGTCTTCTTCACTCCTGGGCGCCTGAATGGGCGCTAACACTGTCGTAAGACACGTCATGGCAGCGCTCGGAACAGAAATTTGAGTGAAGACGCAAGAAAGTTTTATTCTATTTGGAATCTGCGGTTTATGGCATTCCATGGGCACCCTCGCAAGCGGGGTCAGCTTTGAACTCGAATTGAAAGAGAGTGCGAACCGCAAATCCGTTTCATCGGATGCGCGGCGAATCTGCTTCCGCGTTTCAACCCAACGGGTGGCATCTGGCAAGGACGCCGCGGCCGTTCACCGTTCCATCCCATCGTAAGGAACTTCGGCATATCCCGTCCAGTACGTGATACCTCGCGGAGGGCGCGCGTGGAACGCGAGAGGGGTGGGTGGTCTCATGGCTGGCGCTTAAATGCAAAACGCCCGGCTTGGCTCCGCGTTGCGGCCACTCCAGGCGCGAGGCCAATTTGACCTATTAGAGTTCGAGCTTGTTGAGGAATGCTTTCACTTGCGGAGCGAGCGCGGTCATGATCTCGATGTTTTGCTCTTTTGGCAGGTCGGAAATCACGTACACCATGTGATCGCGGCTTTCAAAGGCGGCCAACTCAAAGCGCTGCACGCCGGCTTGGAAGATCGGAATCCCGGCCTGGGTCAGCGCCGGCACGAGCTGCTCCGTTTTGAAGGATTCGCCGTCGCCCTTCCGCGCGATGACCACGGATAATAGCTTAGATTCGCTTTGCAGCGTCAGATGTACGAACTTGCGATCGTGATAGCGGCACTGATGCCCAAGCATCAGGCGGTAGTCGCCCGACACCTTGCTGCGAAGGATCGGAATCAGCCCGGCGTATTCGGGTCCGAGCGTGGCTTGGAGTTCTTCGACCTTGGGCGGATCTTTGGGATATTTGCGGAACACGGCGCAATGCACGTGATCGCCGAGGCCCACACGCATCAGTGTCCCCACCTGCATGGTGACTTTGGCGATATAGGATTCCTGCGCATTCGCGGTAAGACGGAGATGCCCCAGCTCATACGCGATGATGCCCGACGCGCAGACGACGGCCACGGCGGCGACGGCAGCCCAAGGCCGCGCCCACAACGTGCGCTGAGCCGGCGCCTGTGCTGCCTGCAGATTCGCACGGATTCTGGTTTCGAGATACGCCGGAGCCTCGATGCTTCGTACCGCGCTTTTCAATCTTTCGTTCATGCGTCGAATCCTTTTTTGGCGGCCAAGCCAATGCCGTATGCGCTTGCCACAGCGGCGAGTTGCTCCCGCAATAGCTTTCTGCCTCTACTGAGCCGCGACATTACGGTTCCGATGGGTGTGCCTAGAATCCCGGCGGCGTCTTTGTAGGCGAACTCTTCCACATCGACCAGCATGACGACAGCGCGAAAATCCTCCGGAATGCGATCGAGCGCGGCGAGGATGTCCTCGTCGGACAGGCGCTGCGGAATTTCGACGGGCGCCGTGAGGTTAGCCTCCATGAATTCCTGCGCTTCTTTCAAAACCGGAAAGCGAAACCACTTGCGGCGGTGATGATTGACGCAGTGGAACAGAATCTTGTAGAGCCAGGCGCGGCAATTGGTTCCTGTTTCGAAACGGTGGAACGATTTCCAGCCTTGCAGGAAGACTTCCTGCGTCACATCCTCGGCGCGGGTACGATCGCCCAGAATTCGAGTGGCGGTGCGAAAAATATCGGGGAGGTGGGGCATTGCTTCGAGTTCGAAGCGCTGTTCCATGGTGGCCGGCGAGCCAGCTGCTTTGGCAGCCGCTCCGAGCGCCGAGGGCGCGGGATTGCTGGCTGACTCGGAACGGCCGTCTATCCATTTCCCCATGACCGGTACGCCTGTCATATGCTAGCGGGAATCCGGCGGTCGCATTTTTTATTCCCGGTTTCGCCAAACTTTCGCGGCTTGCCGGCTCAGCGCCGCGCGCCATCAAGAGTCGGCTTACCCAGGCCGCACCGGAAAATGCATCGCGAACGGGTGCCGTGAAGTAGCTTTGCGCACAGGACTCGGCGCTCTCCCCAGCATGCGCGATACAGCTGTGCCGCGACGAGCATCCCGAGAATTGGCGCGGAGAAGTAAATCCATAGTCCGGTCCATTCCCAGGCCCAGATTGCCGAGCCCAGAGTGCGGGCGGGATTCATGCTCATGCCGGAGAGGGGCGCCTCGATCGCGATAAAAAGAGTGACTAGAGTGCCGGCGAGGAAAGGAGTCAGCCAGGCGAGCTTCGCCGAATTCGACGCGGACAAGATGGTGAACATCAGGATCGCCGAGATGAGAAATTCGGCACCAAATGCGGTGGCCGCCGCACCGCGGACCGGCACGGTAGTGACGTAGTTGACCGCGGAATGCGTCAGCGGTCCGCCGATGAGCAGCCTGGAAAGGCCGACGCCGGCGATGCCGCCGAAGAATTGGGCGAAGACATAGTAGGCCGCATCCCACCGAGTGATTTTACCGAGCGACAGAAAGGCGAGCGTTACGGAGGGATTCATGTGCGCGCCGGATCGTTGGCCCCAGGGAGAGCAAATGATGGCGATGGCGGTAAGGCCCAGGGCCGCTCCGGCGGCTGCGCGACGGATGTCCGCATTCTGGATCGCATGGTGCAAAGGCGAGATTGGATGCTCGAGAAGAACTCCGAAAATGCAGGCTGAGATCATGAACAGGGCGAGCGCCGCCGCTTCGATCAGGTACTCGGGCCAATGGGCGCGGAGCGCGAAGAGAGCCTCGCCGTTTTGGATTGGCTCGGCGGTCGTGCTGGAGGAAACCGTCGCGGCGTGCATTTCTGTGAGCGAAATGCGAACGAGCCATGAAACTATTCCCACTGGCCGGCTTTCTTCCGCTCGAATCCACACCATCGCGCGCGCATGCTCTGTCCCTCGACAGGCGACATCTCGTTGCCGTCCCTAGCGACGAACTCCAAGCGGTTGAGGAAGTGTGGTGGGCCCTGATGGATTTGAACCAACAACCAACGAATGATGCGGAGGGAACCGTTGGATGGACCCAGTGTTTTGATGGTATTCATACAGCGTGTTGGGCTGGAATACGCCCTGAAGGCGCAAAGTTTGTGTCACCGGCATTTGCTAAGACGGTACCCGCAAGAGGTGTCGCTTGAGAGCAGGGAGTCATACGCGTCTGGTCAACGACGGAAGCCTCACGCGCACCCCCATCGCTCCCGGAAGGCTTCAAATGCTCGCTCGAAAGCGCGCAACGATTCATCTCGCAGGGATTCCGTCGCGTCCGCGTGCAGGTAGCCGTTCTTGGGCAGGCTGCCTATGGTGGCTTCGCCGGCATAGGTCGCAATGCGGCCGGCAAGCGAGCTGCCGCGCTTGACTCTGGATCGGTTTTTGAGGCCGCGGTCTATCTTCGCCGCACGCTGAAGCTGTTTGAAATATGCCGTGAAAAGCTGGGAGAAGACATCGAGCTGCTTCGTGACATGCATGAGCGCGTCTCTCCGAATCAGGCGGTTCAATTTTGCAAGGACGCCGAGCGTTTTCACTTGTTCTTCATGGAAGATCCGTTGGCGCCCGAGGACATCGACTACTTCCGCCAGATTCGTTCCCAGTGCTCGACGCCGCTCGCCATGGGCGAGCTATTCAACAGCCCGCGCGAATGGATTCCGCTCATCTCGAACCGTCTGATCGACTACATCCGAGTGCATCTATCGCAGGCCGGCGGATTTACGCCTTCCCGCAAGATCGCGATTCTCGGCGAGCTGTTCGGAGTGCGCACCGCTTGGCACGGACCCGGGGACGTTTCTCCTATCGGCCACGCGGCCAACGTCACCCTTGATTTGGTCAGTCACAATTTTGGCATCCAGGAATACTCGGCGTTTAACGAACCTACGCTTGAAATCTTCAAGGGCTGCCCGCTCATGAAGAACGGCTACCTTTATATCCACGAAGCTCCCGGCTGGGGCATCGAGATCGATGAGAAAGTCGCTGCGCGCTTCCCGTTTGGCACCGGAGAGACGCTCGAGCGCAAACAGCTGAACGGCGGCTGGGGCGAGGTTCGCAAGCCCGACGGCACGGTGATCAAGCAGTAACCGTACCCTTGTCCCCACCGCCGAAGGACTCATCCTGACTGAGCGGATATCGCGAAGAAGGCTAGTGGAAACGGTCCCCACGGGCGCGGTCTTCCGCTTACTCTAGCGATCGGTTCGCCGCGCTATGCCGCCCTCTTCTGAAACTCGTCACCGGATGCATGAAGGACAACGTCCTGAGCTGGAATCCGCGGGGGGGAATCATCGGCGCACCGGCGTAAAAGCGCAATCCAAACGGCCCAGTTACAGACGGGTTGTCAGTGAAGCGCGGGTCCTCCCTCGCGTCCGCGCCAACCATGACGCTTTCCGAGAGGATGGCCCACGCGCGGTTCGCAACGAGTCGGACCCCGGGCGTCCTCCGAAGTCCAAGCCTACACAACTCTTTGAACCACCGCCGGCCCTCACCGACGAATCTTAAGAGAGCAATAGGAGCGTCAAACACCGCGCGTAAGCAACGGATCCGATCGAAGGTAATTTCCGGAAGGAATTCGAAACGATCGCATAGCGCTCTAATTCTGGGAGCCGATTCGACTCGTTCTCGGTTCTTGGCCCAGGCGGCATACAAGAGCCAGAAAAGCAGTCCCCCTGGCAGCTGCAGGTTATCTCATGAAGCCGAACCGCAGGCCGCTTCTACTGCGAGCCGATGTATATTTACCTTGATGCTCTTATCAGCTTGTGGGAGAACGATGTCAATAGCCTTTCTGCTGGGGGTTGCTTGTGGCCAGGTCATTC
Source organism: Bryobacterales bacterium (assembly GCA_038210135.1). Classification (GTDB taxonomy): domain Bacteria; phylum Acidobacteriota; class Terriglobia; order Bryobacterales; family Bryobacteraceae; genus JBBQWZ01. The sequence continues at coordinate 30,110 of JBBQWZ010000045.1, read as the reverse complement.
TGGGCCAGGTAATTCAAACTTCTCCGTCGGGAAATGCGACCTCCACGAAAACCGTTTCGATTTCTGATCCAGCGCTCGAAATGGTCGCGGGACAAGTTCGAATTCCCGAGGGATGGAAATTCGAAGGAACAGTGCTCAGGGGCGCGGGGGGATGCGAATCGCTTCAGCCGCGGCTTGCGTTTAGAGCCCTTCATCCCGATGGAGCCACCGGCGTTGAGCTGTTGCGGTCCTACCAATGGAGTTGGGGAAATAACAAACAGGCCCTTCAAATTACACGAAACCAGGGCTGCGTCGTCATGCCTCCAATGAAAGCGGCCGAATTCGCGTCGAAGATATTCATTCCCAGAGCGCGTCCGGGTGCGCGGGTGGGCGAGATCAGCGCGGTACCAGAGAGCGCCGAAAAACTCGCCAACGCAATCGGTCAATACAATCGAGACACCGCCGCGGCGCTCGGACGAAAGCCTTATCCGAAGATTCGTAAGAGCGGTGACGTCGCGAAAGTTCGAATCGAATACGTTCTGAATGGGCAACCGGTGGAGGAATACGTTATTGTTTCGACGACGTCTGTCGAAACCAATTACACTCCCGGCCTTAACCAGCCGGCGCCTACTCTCTACGAATGTGAAGCGACGGTTGCAGTTATCAGGAGTCCGCGCGGTCAATTGGCGGCATTCGAGAAACGGGCTTGGGAAATTTTCAACTCCCCGCAGGCAACTCCGCAGTGGATCCAAAAGCAAAATCAGGTCGCCGCCTATCAGGCGCAACGCCGGAATGAAGCGATTGTGAAGGGCGGCCAAGAAGCGCTCGAAAACATTAATGCGATCGGGGGTGCATCGCAGCGGCGGACCGCTGAGATGGAAAAAGCTCGTCACGATGGCGCGGAGAACTTTAAGGACTACCTTCGGGATGAGCGTAACGCCACAAATCCGAATACGGGGGCCACGTCAAAGGTCAGTAGTAAGCACAACTACACCTGGGTTAACGAGAACGGCAGGAAGTATCAAACTGATTCCGCCAGTGACAATCCAAACGGCCGATTAGCGGGTAACTGGACGCTGATGCAAAACAAGTAAATCACACCCGGCTGAATGCCGCCTTCATGAAACAGGTCGCCGACTCGGAGAGCGGGTAACTGCGTCAAGAGCGGAAAAGAGTGCAGGAGGCGGGCTCGACGCAGCCTTATCAAGGCGAAGTTTCGAGGCCTCGAGTCGCCGCAGCTCACGCCACAATAAATATCGTCAACGAGCAAGAGACGTCGCATAACCGAAGTAGTCTTCGCATGTTAAGCTCTGGTTCTCGTTCGTGACGTGGGCGTACTCGTTCCGGGAATCGGCGCGGTCAAGGAAACCATATGGGAATTAGGATTTCGGCGGCGATTGTACTGGCGTTCACGATGTCCGCCGAGGCACAGGAGAGTGAGGCGCCGCTTCCGACACTGTATCTGATTGGGGATTCGACGGTCCGCAATGGGAAAGGCACCGGAAGCAACGGACAATGGGGGTGGGGAGAGCCATTCGCCGATTTCTTCGACGCGTCGAAGATTGCCGTTGTCAACCGCGCGATCGGGGGCCGGAGCAGCAGGACGTTTCTGACCGAGGGTCACTGGCAAAAGATTCTGGAGGCGCTGAAGCCGGGCGATATCGTGATCATGCAGTTTGGGCATAACGACGGGGGTCCGCTGGACGATGCGGCGCGGGCGCGGGGAAGTCTCAAAGGGATCGGCGACGAGACGCAGGAGATCGACAATCCGATCACGAAGCAGCATGAGGTGGTCCACACCTTCGGCTGGTATATGCGTAAGTACATCGCAGAAGCGAACGAGAAGGGCGCCATGCCGATAGTATGCTCACCGGTTCCGCGAAAAAACGTGGAAGGACGGTAAGATTGCGCGCACGGATAAGTACGCACAATGGGCACACGACGTGGCGCGTGCCGAGCACGTGCGTTTTCTCGACCTGCACGAGACGATTGCGCGTCGTTACGACGAACTGGGTCCGGAGAAGGTCGAGCCGCTGTTCGCGGATGAGCATACGCATACAAGCCGGTCGGGCGCGGAGTTGAATGCGGAACTGGTGATTGCGGCGCTGAAGGCCCTGCAAGGCGATCCGTTGGCGCCGTATCTTTCGGCGAAGCCGACGGCCGGTACCCGGCCTGATAAAGGATTTGGCGAACTGCAGATGGAATGCTTTGACGACTGCTCGGCATCATCCAGATCCCGGACCAACTCTCGGGGCGTATACGCATGGAACGGCGACACGATCGGCAATAGCATACTGAGCATTGATGGCTCAGCACAGAGAGATATGCCCGTTTTGAAACGTCCGTCCTTGTCGCAAGCCTGGTGATTCTCGAACGCTTTGGGTGATATGCTGATCGGTCATGGAAGGCAATGCGAGCACGCGCAAGAAGCGCACGCATTGCCTTCGGCCTATTCCTTGGCCTATTTTTTGGCCGGCGCGGATCGTCATAAGTTGTTCTTGGATCCGCCGCGGCAGGAGCGCGAACCCTTACGATGTCGGATCAAAAGTTTGCCGGCTGCTACCGGGTCCGATGCCGGCAACGCTGGAGGCGTTCACGGTACAGCCGACGGTGAGATTCACCGTCACTTCGTAGTAAAGATCGTAGTTGGCGGTGAACGTCGCGGCCGCCGAGACGGCCTGCGATGGAGTCGTGGTCCCGTTCCAACTGGCATGCGGACTGCTGTTGAAGGACCACCGGGTGGGGGCGGACTTCAGGCGGTATTCGGTTGTGGCTCCGGTGATGGTGGCCGACGACACCGAGGCGGTGTAGTTACCCGCCGTCGCGGTCGCATTGGTGTAGGAGTCCTGCTGCTGGCCTCCTGGAGTCAGCGTCACCGTCGCACCGATGCCTGCGGGACTGGTGTTGACGGTGATGGGGAAGGTGTTCCCGCAACTTACGGTGATGGTGATCGGCCCGGTGAGGGCGCCGATAATGACGGTGGTGTTGTTGGCGCTGGTCGTGAAGACCTGGTTCGCGGCGCCGGTTTGGCTCACAGTGATCGTGGAGCCAGCCGGCGCGCTTACGGTTAGCGTGCTGCTCTTGCCGAAGATGAGAGGATTCGAGGAAATCTGCCCCGAAGCCGGACCGACGGAGACGCCGCTGCAACCGCCGTTGAGTGTCACCACGTAGCCGACTTCAAGGAAGGTGGCGGTGTAGGTGGGGTTGGCGGATGGGATGCCGGGAGTTATGGACTGCGGGAGCGCGCTCGTCGTTCCGGTGGGACCGCTCCAGTTCTGGAAGGTGTAGTAGGTATTGCCGACGGTCTACGGCTAAGGTGGTCGAGTGTGAATAGCCAGTATCTCCCGTAGTCTGGACTAGAACCGCCTTTACAAGGTCGCCTCCCTGTAGGACGAGATCCGGTGAGGTCGCAGGCAAGTCCATGAGCACGGCCTCCAACGCCGTCAAATTATCGTGAATATTTGAGATCATCGCGAGACGCATCAACTCACTTCCTCGGTGAAACACGTCGTAAGGAAATTACTGTGCAACATTGAATACTTGAGACACTGTGCACCATGCAACGTTTTGACTTCGGTTGCCCTTTTCAACCTTCTGATCCAAGCCTACGCGTGGAACCGGCAGATCCGTTATTCCTGCCGCAAAGCCTCAATCGGATCGATCCTGGCCGCTCGTCTTGCGGGTAAGTAAGCCGCCGTCGCCGACACCAGAACCAGCGAAATCATCGCCGCCGCTAGCGTGGGCGCGTCCGCAGCCGCGACATCAAACAGCAGGGATCGGACCACCCCCGCGACGGCGAAGCACCCGGCGATTCCCGCTGCCAGTCCGACGCCGATCAGCAAAGCGGTTTGCCGCAGAATCAATCCTGCGACCTGCGAAGCCTGGGCGCCGAGCGCCATGCGGACTCCGATTTCGCGCGAGCGGCGCGTCACGCTGAATGTGAGGACGCCGTAGAGTCCGAGCGCCGCGAGGAACGTCGCGATTGCGCCGAACGTGCTGACTAGAATCGCCATCAATCGTTCTTGCATTAGGCTCTCGTCAATCTGCGCTGCGAGCGTTCGAATTCCGTGGAGCGGCAATCGCGGATCGACTTGCCGCACTTGTTCGCGCAATTGCGGCACAAGCTTTTCGGGATTACCCGCGGCCCGGACATGTAGAACGAGCGAGTACACATCAGTTTGCGCAATGGGCAGGTAAGCGAACCAGAGTGCTTTTTTCTCGCGAAGATTCACGTAACGAGCGTCGCGCACGACGCCGACGATCTGTATTTCCTTGTCGGCGGGCTCGCCGTCGAAGCGGAAGTGCTTGCCGACCGCATTTCGTCCGCCGAAGAAGTGACGTACGAAAGCCTCGTTGACCATCGCTACTTTCGGCGCCGCTACCGTATCGCGATCGTTGAATCCGCGTCCGGCTACAAGGGGAATCTGCACGACCGAAAAATAATCCGGGGACACCTGATCGAAATGCGCGGATTCCACATCGCCATTTTTCGGCTGGAAACCTTCGACGACGATTCCGTTCTGGTCCCAGCCGCCGGCGATCAGGCTCTCATTCGACCATCCAGCGAAACGCACGCCGGGAAGAGTGCGCACGCGGTCCAGAATGAGGTCGGCGACATCTCGCGCGGCCGCGGGCTTATAGCCATTCAGGTACGGTGCGATCGAAGCCACGAGAATGTTCTGCTTCGTGAAGCCGGCATCGAGCGTTTCGAGATTGAACAACGTGCGCAGGAAAAGGCCGGCGCCATATAGCATCACGACCGAAAGCGCCACCTGCGCGGCAAGCATCGCACCGCGAACGCTGAAGGTTCGTTCGCCGCGTGCGATGGTTCCCGCTTCCGACTTCAGAACGGAAGCTTTGCCGGCTCCGCGCGTCGCGCTGATCGCGGGGAGCAGGCCGAACAAAAATCCGGTGACCAGAGCAGCGGCCATCGAATAGGCGAAGACGGTCCAATCAGGAGACACGTCGAGGCGCAAGTTCCGGACGGGCAGAATTCGTACGAGTCCAACCGACAACCAGTGGCTCGCGAGAAAGCCGGCGAGACCTCCGAGGGTCGAAAGCAGCAGACTTTCTGTAAGGAGTTGGCGGATGAGCCGTCCGCGGCCCGCCCCGAGTGTGGCTCGCATGGCTAGTTCTTTTTGCCGGAATGCGCCGCGAACCAACAGCAGACCCGCGAGATTCGCGCATGCGATCAGCAGTACAAGGCCGGTGGTCGCCAGTAACAGGAGCAGCGGCTTTTCCATAGTGCGGCGAGTACCCGCGAAGCCTTGCCGGCCAGACTGGAGTGCGAGCTTCTGATTCAGGAAGCGATTTCGCCGAATTTGCGGTGTGGAACTCGGAAGAGCCTGGGCCTCACTTTCGACGATTTGGTGAAACAGGGTGTCGATCTCCGCTTGCGCTTGCAGACTCGAAACCTCAGGTTTGCGGCGTCCGAGCAGTGTCATCCACTGATGCTTGCGCGATTCGAGATTGGTGCCAACGCGCATCTGCGGAGCCGACGCCATGGGCACTCGTACATCCACGTCCGACCCGACGCGAGTACCGAAAAAATCCCGCGGAGTCACGCCGACGATCGTCGCTTTGTAACCGTTGAGGCTGATCTCGCGCCCAAGCGCGGATCGCTCGCCGCCGAAATGACTTTGCCAATAGGGCCACGAAATCACGGCGACGGCGGGACTGCCGGCCTTGTCGTCCTCCGATTCGAAGAACCGGCCGGCGGCGGGCGCAATTCCTAAGACGTCGAAGTAATTCCCAGACACCAATTCGCCTTCGACGCGCTCATTCGAAGCGTTGTCGGTCAGGTTAAACGATTGCCCTCCACGGGCGAGCAAGCCGGAAAGAACGGTGTTTCGATCGCGAAGGTCGCGATACATCGGGTACGAAAAGCTGGTGTCGCTCTCGTTGTCGGCGTCGAATTTTGACAAGACCACCAGTAGGTCCGGCGCGAGAACCGGCAGCGACTTCACAAGGACGGCATTGATGAGCGTGAACATAGCGGTGTTCGCGCCGATGCCGAGCGCCACCGTCAGTATGGAAACCACGGCGAACGCACGATTTCGGGACAGCGTCCGGAAGGCGTAGCGAAAATCCTGCAGGAAGGTGGACATCGGGCAGTAATGTGCATTTCGGACTCCGCCCCTAAGTGGCTGAATTTATGTATCTATCGAGAAAGCGAGCGTCTCAAGATCGGACACCTCCGTCGCGTGCCCGGACACCATTATTCTTGCGACTTTCGCGGTCGGCCGGGATGCCTTATCTCCATTGACCCGCCTGCCGCTCTACCCAGACGGCGGGGCCCTTGGTGAGGTAAGATTTGCCCTTTCCGAACTGCAACTCGCAGACGATGAAGAACTTGAAGTTGTCGGTGATGTCACCGAGGTTCCGGTGTAGACCTCGCTTCCACCGTCGCAATAGTTATCCGCGCCTTCAATCGCAACCCCAACCGAGGGCCGCGAATCCGGCTCATGATTTTCAGAATGTTACTAAGATCAGCGGGAATTTTCATCTTGCCCCCGAAGGACAGTTGGGAAATTGCGACTCTCGGAGACTAAGAGCGATTCCAGCCGCAGGCACCTACCGCTGCCCCAGATTGCTGTGTTGGCTTTGAATCACCACAAGGCACGCCAAGACGAGGAGCGTATTTTGTGTGGGAGCGCTTGGACTCAAACGGACTATGTCTTCGTCACCACAGTTGGAACGCCAATCGGTGGCTCGAATCTCAGCAACCGTTTTAGGAACTTTCTCTCAGATCGAGGACTGCGGGTAATCCGCATTCACGATCTGAGGCACACCGCCGCGTCACTGCTCATCAACCAGGGGACGGTCCCCGCCACGAGATGGAAATGTTGGGCCATTCGTAGATCGCCCTCACCATGGACCTCTACGGCCACATCGTCCAGTCAACCAAGCGCGAATCCGCACGTAAGATGGACGAAGCGCTTCAGCCAATTACTACGGCTAATCCCACGGTTCCGGTTTCCAGCAAGATCAACTGACGCTAACTTGTTGAAGGAGTGGTGGGCCCTGATGGATTTGAACCAACAACCATCGGATTATGAGTCTCAGAGGTTTCGGCCATGGAGAGTGATGAGGATGTATTTCGAGCGCTTTGGGAACCCTTCCGGTTGACCGTCGCCACCGCGTAAACCCTAGAGTCTCCGCCTGTATCCCTCTAATCGCTTATACCGATCACAGTTATTTTGCTTGTTCGGCCACCGCGATTTGTGGTAAACCCAAAGGTCACAGACCTTATGCACCGCGTTACCGCAGTTACCGTAGCTCTACTCGCTCTTCTTATGCCCGGCTTTCTGCCCGCCGCCCCTGTCGGCGCAATCAAAGGTTATGTTCGAGACGCATCCGGCGGAACCGTGCCTGGCGCGCAGGTAACCCTGCTCACTGTCGGCACCAATGCTTCCTCCAAAATTGTCACAGACGATAACGGACGTTTTCAGTTTCTGCAACTGAACCCTGCCGAGTACCAGATTTCCGTCGAGGCGCAAGGCTTCCGCAAAACCGTAGTTCAGAAGTTCACGCTGTTGGTTGACCAGATTGTCGAGCAGGAAATCAAGCTGGCCCTGGGCCAAGTCACCGAGACCGTCGAAGTAAAGGGCACGGGCGCTACGTTTATCGAGCCGGAGAGAATTTCGACTGGCATGAACATTGCTCCGTCATTGGTGAAGGAGCTTCCGATTTCGAATCGCAATTTCGACTCCCTATCGCTGCTCACGCCTGGTGCCACGCCGGCAGCCCCCGGTAGCCAGGGCGGCAACATCTCCGCCGCCGGGACCCGTCCCGGTTCGCTGAACTCGCTGCTGGATGGAATCAACAACGTCAACCGCCAGGTGGGAACCTCAATCAGTAACTTCCGGATCGCCGACGCGGTGCAGGAATTTTCGGTGACCACTACCGGCGCGTCCGCCGATATGGGCCGGCAGGCCGGAGGCCAGGTCAGCGTCGTCACGAAGAGCGGTACCAACCTGTTCCATGGTTCGGCGTTCTACTTCCTTCGCAACGATGCGTTCGAAGCGGCTAATTTTTTCGCGAATAAACTGGGCAGCTCGAAACGCAAGCTCCGGCAGAATCAGTATGGCGGCACGGTCGGCGGACCCATCAAGAAGGACAAGCTGTTCTTCTTTTACAGCTGGGAAGGCCTGAATCTGAATAATCCCGCAGCCGCTACTTCGTCTGTCGTCCCGACGCTCGCCGAGCGCGCGCAGGTGGTGGATCCGATCGCCAAGAAATGGCTCACTTATTATCCGCTGCCGAATGTCGCGGGCGCGGCCGCTGGAACCGCGAACTTCGTCGCCAACCCGTCCAGCACGACCAAAGACAACACGCACCTGGCTCGCGTGGATTACATGCTCGGTTCGAAAGATCGCCTGACCGGCCGCTACGTCTGGTTCGGCGGCGAAGTGCTTACGGCCGGTGCCTTGGTCACCAACGGTGGAACCGCCTCGAAGCCCGGCGCGCAGAACAGTATGTTCAGCGACACGCATACGTTTTCGCCGACGTTCATTGCGGATTTTCGCATCGGCATGTCGCGCAGCGTGACGTACCTGGTTCCGCAGGATCTGGGAACCAACGCCGCGGCGACGTTCCCGGAGATTCCGGGGCTGATCGACAGCTCGAAGGTCGGTGTGCTTTACAGCGGACTGCCCGCCGTCACCATCACCGGTTATCGCGCACTGTTCGGCAGCAACACACCGCAGAACCTGGTCATCAACACCTACGACATGGTCCTGAACTTTACCAAGACGAACCCGTTCGGCTGGACCAAACACACGTTCCGCTTCGGCTACGATCAACGCCGCGAAGAAGCCAAGCGCTTAAACAACGGCGGTGGATCCGGCTCCGTGACGATCAACAACTTCGCGAATTTCGCTGGAACCTGCGCCACCTGCGCCGGCCAAAGCCTGCTGCAGACTTCGCGCATCCTCAATGGAACGTCGCTCGCTTACTGGTACCGCTATCCGTTCGGAATGTACTTCCAGGACGACATCAAGATCAAGTCGAACCTGACCTTGAACATCGGCCTGCGCTACGAGTATCCCAGCGCGATCACCGAAAAGACGAATCGCGGCACCAACATCATCGACGGTCTCGGTCCGGTGCTGGTTGGAACCAATCAGCTACTGGACATCGATCCGACGAAGATCGGACTGGCCTCGATCTTCTACAAAACCTCGCCGGTCACGCTGCCGCGCCAGGGCACCACGAAGGACAGCAACAACTTCGGTCCGATCGTCGGACTGGCGTGGATCCCGAAAATCCTGCCCGGTCTTTTTGGCGACGGCAAGACCGTGATCCGCACCGGCTTCCGGGTGGGCTTCGACGAAACCTATAACAACGTCACGGTCAACCAGTCGATCAATCCGCCCTGGAACCTGTCGACGACGCAGACCGCCGGCACCACGCAGCCCGCCGCGGGATACCGCTGGGCGGTGGCTTTCGACCAGAACATTCCCCTGGTAGTCCGCACCACGCAGGCTCCCGGAGCGCCGGCCATTGGCATCGTCGCCATCAACGGACTCGACGACACCCCGCCCACCGCGTATCTCTACAACTGGAACTTCGGTATTCAGCGCCAGATCGCGAATCGCGCTTCGATCGACGTCTCGTATCTCGGATCCGCCGGGCACAAATTCGGCGACTACGTGAATCCGAATCAGCCGCGTGTGGTCATTCGCGACCCCAGCTTCCGCGGAGCGCAAGCGCCGAACGAGCAGTTTTACCCGCTGCCCCATTTCGCCGGAAATGGAAGCCGTATCGCTCTGTTCCAGGGCAACTCCATTTATCACGGCTTGGTCATCAGCGGAAAAGCGCGCATGACCAGCATGTTCGATATCGGCGGATCCTATACCTGGTCGCATGCTATCGACAACGGGTCCGCGTTCGCGGGAACCAGCTTCGACGTTTCGCAGCCGGCAGACCGGTACAACTACGCGGCCGAGCGGGGCAACTCTGCTTCGGACATGCGCCACCGCCTGATCGCCTATTACGTGTTCCAATTTCCGTTCGGCAAAGGCAAGCGGTTCATGACCAATGCCAACCGGGTGGTGGATGGCGTCCTCGGCGGCTGGCAGCTTTCTGGAATCACCACGGCGAATACCGGCCAGCCGTTCACGGTGTACGCGAATCGCGCCGTCGATTTCTCCGGGTTCAACACGCTGGTGGATCGGCCCGACGTCATTGGCACCGGTCCGCTGACTTACAACCCGAGCAACCCGGATTCCTACTTTAATCCGGCGTACTTCGGTAAGGTTGGAACCAACCTCTGCCCCGGCTACTCGGCGGCCTCAAACGTCCGCTCGAACGCAGGCTGCGCTCCGGCGGGCCGCGTTGGGACGTCCGCCCGCAATGGCTTTTACAGCCCCGGGCAGATCGTGTTCGATCTGACCGCGTCCAAGCGGTTCCAGATGTGGGAGCGCTCTTACTTTACCTTCCGCGTGGACGCGTTCAACGCTTTTAACCACACGAACTTCACCGGGGTGCAAGCAACCATGAGCTCCGGCCAGTTCGGTCAGTTGACCTCCGCGGGCGCCGCGCGAGTCCTCCAGATGACGGGCAGAATCGACTTCTAGGTCGGCTCTCCGCTCCGTCACAAAACCGCGACGATCGCGAAGCAAACGATGGCAAATAGGGCGTCCCGAGCGAGGATCATTCGCACGGGAACCGCGCTTGGAACCAGGAGCGAGGCGGGCACCCCGTCTTACGCGACGCGATGTACGGACCGACTCTTTCCGATTAGTGCCATCGCCTTCATGGACCCAGCCGATGCTAGAATCGTCGGGTGGCGGCCGAAAACTTGACATCGCCGCCAACCGGGTACCGTCTTCATGAGCATCAATTTCCGCCAGCTCGAAGTCTTTCGAGCGGTCGCCGAGCACCGTAGTTTTACGCGGGCCAGTCACGTTCTGCTGATTTCGCAATCGACCGTGAGTCAGCACATCCGCGAGCTCGAAGAGGCATTGCACGTTCGCCTGTTCGAACGGAACCGGCGTTACGTCGCCCTTAGCGCCGCGGGCGAGAGTCTCGTGGACCATGCCCGGCGGGTGTTCCGGATGCTCGAAGAAGCCGAGGCGGCGACGAAAGCCGTAGGCGATCCGTTCTCCGGAAAATTTTCCTTCGGTTGCGCATCCACGACGCTGCTGTACCAGCTTCCACCCGTAATTGCCGAGTACACGAGAAAGTATCCGAACGTCGAGTTGAACATTACCGGAGGCAGCGTCCAGGACGTGGCCGCCGGTCTATGGGCGGGCGAACTGGATCTTGCGCTGGTTGTTTTGCCGCTGACGGCGCCAGGCCTGAGCAAGCTTGTCTTATTCGAGGAATCGTTCGTGGTGGTGCTGCCGGCAAAGCATCCGCTGGCTAAGACCGGCCGCATGACCGCGCAGGATCTCAGCGCCGAGCGCTTCATTCTCCACCGGCACGGACAGAACACACGGAAGTTGATCGAGCGGTTCTTCTTTAAGCGCAAGATTGCCCCGCGCGTTGTCATCGAACTCGCGGAGACAGAAGTCATCAAGGAGATGGTCGCGTGCGGCCTGGGCATCTCGATTCTTCCGGCCAGCGCGTTTCCGCCCGGACGCCATCGTAAGGAACTGAAGACGTTCCCGATCGGCGGCCGGGAGCTACAGCGAACGCTCGCGTTGGTATACCTGCGTCCGCAAGCAATGCGCCCGCCCACAACGGCAATGATCGAGCTGTTGCAGGCGCACTTTCAGACGAAAACACTGATTGGTTCAACCGATTAAAAAAGAGCTTCACTATCTATTTGTCTGCGGCTGGCCCGGTCGCGATAATACGGGTGCAGAACAAAAAGTAGGTAGGTGCAGTCTTGGCGACTATGTTGACGTGTTCAAGCTGTGCGCGAAGTGTGACGACGGCCGAGCCGACGTGGCAATGCGCATGCGGCGGGTATTGGATGCTCGAAGGCACCGGGATGTTCCGCCGCGAGGATCTGGCGGGCCGGCCGGCGAACCTATGGCGGTATCACGAAGCCCTCGGTATTTCCGATCCGGAAACTCGCGTAAGTTTTGGTGAAGGCAACACGCCGCTGTCCACCGTTCGTTTATACGGGCGCGACATCTCGCTGAAGATGGACTTCCTTTGCCCCACCGGATCGTACAAAGATCGCGGCTCTACCGTGATGCTGTCGAAGCTGCGGGAATGGGGCCTGCGCCACATCATCGAGGATTCGTCCGGTAACGCGGGCGCGTCGATTGCGGCGTACTCCGCTGTAGCGGGCATTCAGGCCGACATCTACATTCCGTCGTCGACTTCCGCGGGAAAAGCCGCGCAGATCGGGATGTACGGTGCGCGGCTGATCAAGGTTCCGGGCACGCGCGAGGAGACCGCATTGGCGGCGTGGCAAGCATCGAGTGAAACGTTCTACGCGAGCCACAACTGGAGCCCGTATTTTCTTTCAGGAATGAAAACGGTTGCCTACGAGATCGCGGAACAGCGAAACTGGAGCACGCCGGATTGGATCATCGCGCCGTCGGGTGGAGGAAGCCTGGTGGTGGGAATCTACTTTGGATTCCGCGAGATGTTCCGAGCGGGTCTGGTCGACAGGATGCCGCGGATCGTACTCGTGCAGGCGGCGCGATGCGCTCCGATCCACGCCGCGTGGCGCGCCGGCCTTGAGGACGTGCCGGCGATCGCTAAACAGGACACCGCTGCCGAAGGAATTTCTGTGGCAAAGCCGGTTCGCGGCCGCGAGATCCTCGAAGCCGTTCGGGAAACTAACGGCGTCGTCCACGTGGTGAGTGAAGACGAGATCTGGGAGGGTCTGGCCGCGCTAGGCGGGGCCGGCGTATACGTGGAACCCACCTCCGCCGTCGTAGCATCCGCGGCGAAGAAGTTGCTCGAAACCGGCGTTATCCGTTCCTCGGAATCGGTCGTGCTGACCTTGACAGGCAATGGCCTGAAGGCCACAGACAAGATCGTGCAGCGGCAAGCCATGGAAGCCCCGGCGAACCTCGCTCCGGTTGGCTAGCGCTTCTCACGCGCCTATCAAACCGGAGCGCGCGCGAGTTCAGTTCCGCGGCCGCCGTGCGTTATGATGAGTGACCGCACCAACCTGCGCGATGGTTTTCCGGCTGAATGAATTTCGACCTACGCGAACCCAGTAACGACTCCGAATTCGCGTACTACTACGATCTTCGTTGGCGCATCCTGAGAGAACCTTGGAACCAGTCGAAAGAGAGCGAGCGCGACGAGCATGAGGCCGGTGCGACTCACATTGGTGCGTGGGAAGGCGACGTCTTAGTGGGCGTCGGGCGTCTTCATCTCATCTCTTCGCAGGAAGCGCAAATCCGCTACATGGCTGTCGAGCACGGATACGGGAACAAGGGAATCGGCAGCGCGATCCTAGTCGAACTGGAACGAAGGGCCCGTGAACACGGCGCGATCCGCATCGTGCTCAACGCCCGGGAAACCGCCAGGGAGTTCTACTCGAAGCACGGCTATACGGTTGCGGGTCCTTCCGCCGTTCTATTCGAGCAGATCCCTCACAGCGAGATGAGCAAGGACCTTCGCCGCAGCTAGTTGGTATTTCAGCTTTTGATCGGGCCGTCCCCGTTACGCCATGGATTCCTGCTTGACCCTATCCTTCACGGGCGCCGTCTTCGGAGTACGAAACCGCTTCCACCAGATCAGGAAGCCGGTGATCGCCTGAACAAGAACGAAGATGCAGGCCAGAAACCAAGTGATCCGGCTAGGCAGTCCCCAGATATCCCCTGTATGCAGTGGGCGATTTATATTCAGGAAAGCGTTTGCAGGCTTCGCCAGGCGCGTGTTGAGGACTTCGAGAACCTCGCCGGTCTGCGAATGGATAAACACCTGGCTGCGTCCGCCGGGAGTTCGGTCTTCCGGAAACCGTTTGCTGACGGTGAACATGGCGTTGCGCCCCACCGGACCAGTGACGAACATCGTCTCCGCGCCAGGTAGCGCTTGATCCGCAATCGATAGCGCACGATCCCACGGAATCCTCGGTACGCCTTTTTCTAACTCGCCCTCGGGCCGTTCGAATTCCGTGGGCTGCCCCGTAACCATGTAGACGACAGGCAGCAGAGTTCCGCCGAAAGTCATCAACATGCCGGTGACGCACATCACAATCAAGAATGCCGCTGAATAGATTCCCGTAAGATTGTGCAGATCGAAATTGATTCGCAGCCACGAAGAACTTCGGCGCGTCACGAAGATCCGGCGCTTCCACCAGAGCCAGATACCGCTGACGGAGATGAACAGCAGGGCGGCGGCGGAATAGCCGACAATCTGCTTGCCCACGTTGCCCTGCAGCAAGCTGGTGTGCAGGTTATGGACAACCCGAAGCCATCCCGCGCGGACGTCTCGCTTGCCCAGAATCTGACCGGTGTACGGATTGATGTAGACGCGCTCGGTCCGCACGATGGCATACGGTGCCGCGGTCGCGGAATGCATCAGTCCGAAACCCTGCGGGCGTTGTCCTGGATTAGCCTTCTCGAAGGCATCTATCAACTGGCCGGTCGAGAGTAGAGGTCCCTGCGGAGAGACCGTCATCATTGCCGGGTTCATCAAGCGATCGAACTCTTCGCCGAACGAGAGCATAGCTCCCGTCACCGCGACGAAAGTCATGATCAGGCCGGCGCCAAGACCGATCCACAAGTGAAGTTTGAGAAAAAGCCAACGTACGCGAGCCATAAATTAAAAGTCGTACCTCAGGAATAGAATGGCCGACCGCCCGTTGCGGGCGAGCGTAAATTTTCCGAACGTTGCCGGCGTCTGCAGCGAAAGCGAGGGCGTCAGAAACTGTGCGTGGTTCAACAGATTCGCGAATTCGGCGCGGAACGTAATGCGATGCGATTCGTGAATCGGAAAGTACTTGAGCAGCGCGGCGTCGATGTTGAAGAGCGGCTGTCCCAGGAAGCTGTTGCGGCCGCTGTTGCCAAGATCGCCGGCGCCGGGGATGCTGAACTTCGCAACTTCCTCCGGCGTAAAGTAGAAAACTCCGCTGGGTAATTCGCGAACCGTACCGTCTTTCCGGCTGCCGCTGTAATTCGCGTAGCCGCCGGAGCCGGTGGTGCGAACGCCGGAGCCAATGGTAATAGGAGAGCCCTGCTGGAACAGCAGAACGCTCGACAGGCTCCAGCCGCCGATTGCCTGATTCGCCCATTTCGGGGCGTTGCTGAAGAACTGCTGTTTCTGGCCGAATGGCAGTTGGTAAACACCGGTTCCGCTCACCTGATGCGGAACGCTCTGATCGCCGATACCGCGGGCGGAACGCAGGTTGAAGGCGTCGTACAACGAGCCTTCGTTGAACGTATCGATCGTCTTCGACCACGTCCAGGCGACGAGCGCCGTGAGATTCGGAAGGCTAAAGCGCGCGCTGGTCTGGAGGGCATCGTAATACGACCGGCCCTGGTTCGTGCCAACCAGAACGTTTGTGAATTGCGTGTAGCTGCGGATGTAATACGGCGACACGCCGGCCGCGGCGAAACGGGAATTGAACGTCGTGTCGAGAGTGTTTGCGACGGTTCCCGCCGCGCCGGTTTGGAAGTTGCTGGCACCGAGCGAACTCAATACGAGCGCCGGCGTGCCAAAGATTTTCACCAGTGTGTTATTCGCGGAAGGCACCGTGCCGTTCGACTGAAACGCCTGGATTTCCTTGAACGATTGCATGAAGTCAGGAAACACTTTTGCCTGATTCAGATTCGGCGTCTGCAGCAGCTTCACGCCGCGGCTGCCGACGTAGGCGACATCGAGGACCACATGGCGGACGAGTTCGCGCTGCACGGAGAGGTTGTATTCCTGCACGTACGGCGTGCGCAAGTTCGGAGACATGATCGTGATCGCCGTCGAACGGGTTGCGGGAATCTGGAGGGTAATCGCACTCGGCGCAGCCGGAGGATTGATGCCATCCGACAGGCGAACGTCGGAGGTTCCGGCCTGATTTGGAAACGCTTGAAGCGTCGAGATGAAGCCGGGTGTTTGCGAGTTGACCGTGGTCAACGCGTCGTCGTCGCGCGGACGATCGAAGAAGATGCCGTAGCTTCCGCGAATCGCCGTCTTGCCATCGCCAAACGGATCCAGCGCAAATCCGAATCGCGGAGCGAAGTTGTTGCGGTCCGTCTTGTACCACTGATCGCTCTGCTGAAACTTTAGAGTGGACGAGGGCGTGACACCATCGACGAAAGCCGCGGCGTCCAGCACGCCTTGTTGATTTCTCGCCTCGCGGGGCGAACTGAAGGTCTCCCAACGCAAGCCGAAACTCAGCGTCAGCCTGCGGTTGACACGCCAGTCGTCCTGCGCAAAGACGCCGTAGTCCAGCTCGCGGAAGTCGCGCGTATTCGGCTGGCCAAGAGCTTGGTAATTCTGAAGGTCGCTGTAATAGGTGACGTCGATGTTGCTCATTCGCCCAAGCAGAACGTTATACAGGCTTTCGAAGTTCTGACGAGCCGGCGCGGAAAGCGCGGCGCCACTCGGCCCAATGGTTGTCGGCGGGACATTGTTGAAGGTTCGTGCCAGGGTCACGTTCGGGTAGGTACCAGCGTAATCGATAGTCTGGCGCCTCGTGCGACTCACGGTGAACCCGGCTTTGATTGTGTGGCTGCCGAGGATCTTCGTGAGGTTGTCCCTCCCATTGAATACGGGCGCCAAATTCGCCAACGGAAACGCCGGGTTCAGAGGGTCCGTGAACAGCGCGCCGGAGAGAATCATCGGACCGGCGAGGCGAGCGGGCAGCGTGTTGTAGGTGTCCGCCTGTTGGTTCGCGATTCGAAATTCATTGAGCAAATTCGGGCGAATGGCCCAATCGGATCCGGCCGCGAAACCACTGTTGCTGGTGACAGAAGTGCCCACGGCTTGCCCCGGGTAAGTCGCGGCACTCGTACCGGGCGCGCCCAGCCAGGTGTAGCGGAAGAAGAGCCGATGCGACGCCGTGAGTTGATGATCCACTTTGCCGGTGAACTGGCGCTCCGTGGCGTTCGAAGGCGCGTTAAAGCGATATCCAGCGGTGTTAAGTCCGTCGCCAATCGTCGAGTCGTTCGGATCCGGCAACATCGCGAGAATTTTCGCGACCTGCGGATCGATACCAAGCCTGCGCGGATCGTTCGTCGGAATATTGAACGTCTGCACGGTCTGCGTGCCGGGCGTCAGATAGCTGAACACGCCGCTCTTAGCGGAAGGCCGCAGCACCGTTCGAACCACCGTACTTTGCGCTTTTGTCTGCTTGAAGCGCGTGTTGAAGAAGAAGAACGTCTTGTTCTTCACAACCGGCCCGCCAAGACTGACGCCTACATAGTTCTGATTCTGGTACGGCCGGCTGACACGCGCCGCGTTATTGAAGAAATTGTTCGCGTTGAACGCGCTGTTGCGGACATACCAAAAGGCGTTGCCCGAAAAGCGGTTGCTGCCGCCGCGGGTAATGACTTCGGTGTGCGCGCCGGCTCCTCGGCCGTACTCAGCGTGCGCACCCGCCAGCACGACACGCATCTCGGCGGTGGCATCCACGTTGGTCGGAACGATGCTTTGTCCGTTCTGAACACGCAGCGGACTGACCGAATCTACGCCATCGATCAAGATTGAATTACTACCTACGCGGGTTCCATTCACCTTGTCGGCGCCGCCATTCGCGGCGACCCCGGGCAGATAGCGATTGACTTGCAGCGCCTCGTGACCGAGCGGCAGAGCATCCAATTCCTTGCCGGTGATCGCGGACGACAGCTGCGAATCCGTGGTTTGCACGCGCGCGAGATTCTTCGCCTCTACCTGAATCGTGGTCGAGTTATCGCCCACTTCGAGGGCTATGATCTGATCGGCTATTTCCGCAACGCCGAGCTTGAAATCTCTCACGACCTTGCGCTTGAATCCGCTGGCTTCGGCGGAAAGTGTGTACGTGCCTGCCGGCAACGATTGAAAATGAAACGTCCCCTTGGTGTTGCTCACGGTTTCCGCGCGCAGGTTGGTGCGGGTGTTCAGACACACCACCGAAGCGTTCGGAATCACGCTGCCGGAAGAATCCTGCACGGTCCCGCTGAGCGAGCTGTTGGCCTGTGGGTAGGCCAACATCGCGAAAGCCATCAAAGCTATCAGCGATCGCAATACACGCATAGACCCTCCGCCAGGTGGTGCCGATCTTGTCTTTAAAAACGGGAGCCTCAGTATACGGATCGCCCCAATCATCCGTCAAGCAGATCTTTTATGCAGTTACGCATCGGCAGTACCGATTAAACAATTTTGCGATTCCAGAGCGCATTTCGAGCTCGCGAACGGTGCGAGACACTACCGATTGGAAATCTTCACGCGGAAATACGGCTTCGATTTCTCGCCTTCATCCTGCTGAAACGTCTCCGCCGTTTTCGCGGAATCGTAGCCTCGCCAAAGCCAAGCGAGAGCCTCGGGCATGGAGGCCGCTGCCGACGAAAGGCTGTGAACGCCGGGTCCGAAATGGAAGCGGAAGTCGTAGCCGGCCATCTTCAGCGAGTTCGCCATCTGGATATTTTGCAAGGGCCAGCTGCCATCCTTGGCCTCCATGTCTTCGGCTCCGTCGTCGAGCCAAATGCGGAGGTTGTGACGCGGTTCCTTGCGGACCTTAAACGGATACACGTTGCCGCCGTCGACGTTCGCCTTCGGATCCGCCTGGCCAAAGCGCCAGCCGATCGCCGTATAGCTTCCGATATAGGAAGCGACGCGGCTGAACTGATCGCCCTCCAGCCACGCGACGTTGAACGCGCAGATCGCGCCCGATGACATGCCCGCAATCGCGCGGCTATACGAATCGGGCCGGAGCTTGTACTTCGCGCCAACCTCCGCGAGAATCTCTTCCCGCAGGAACCGGGCGTACGTATTGTCCACGGTGTCGTACTGAACGCTCCGCAGCTTCTTCTGCGTTGGACCCGCTTCGCCCACGGTTCCTGGCGAGATCATCACGTGAATCATCGGCGGAATCTTCTTCTGGTAAATCAGGTTGTCAGTCACCACCGGAAGGCGCATAGGCCCCAGACGAAACGACAGCGCGTACCCGTCCTGCCAGACCATCAGCGGAAGCGGGACCGTCGGATCGTACTGCGGCGGCGTGTACACCCAATACTCGCTAACCATCCCTGGATAGATCTTGCTGGTATGGAGCAGCTTCTCCGTCACCTTGCCTTCCGGGACACCGGGCTGAGGATACGAATCAGGGCCGTACGCCGGAATATCAATCGGCTGCGTGACCTGCTTGCCGTCCACTGTGTGAACGAAAGCGTGCGGTTCGCCGGTCTTTAGGGCGGCGAGCAGGAACCAGTAGTTCGAATCGACGACGCGCTTCATGCGCGGAAAGGGCTGTCCATCGACGATGACCGTCGGCTCTTTCTCGGCCTCGTAGATCCAGATGAAATCGGGCCCGATGCCAGTTACGGCACCGCCCATCTTCATCACTTCCGGCTTGTACGTCTTGCGTATCGCGTCGCGGAATTCTACGGTCGAACCGCGTTCCTGTGCCAGCTTCAGCAGTTCGGCGGGCTTCAGGCGCTGCGCGTCAAGTGTCGCCGCGGCCAGCAGCGGCAACACGCAAATCAGCAACGCAGTCTTCATTTCGAGCCCTTTGCGGAGACCGTTTGGCGAAGAGATTCGACGGCCTTCTCGAGCTGCGCGTCGCGACCCTTCATGGCGTCTTCCGGAAGGTTGTCGATATGGATATCCGGCTTCACCCCGTTGTTCTCCAGATTGCGTCCTTCGAGCGTCTGCACCGTGCCGTGCGCGATGCCCATATGTGTGCCGTCGCTCAGTTCGACGTCGCTGCCCAGCAGCACCTGGCCCGGAGTCGGAACGCCGACGAGCTTGCCGAGACCCAACTGCCGGAAGCCCAGCGGAAACATCTCGGCGTTGCTGCCAGAATTCTCGTTCTGCAAAACGATCATCGACCCATAAAAGGCCCGGTATGGTCGTGGAAACACCACGCCGTTTCGCGTCACCAGGTTCATGTACGCTTTCTGTTGGACGATCTTCAGCAGCTCCATTTCGAGGTTGCCGCCTCCGTTGAAGCGCACGTCGATCACAAGGCCTTTCTTGAATCGCGCCTCGTACAGGTCCTCTTCAAACTGCTGCATGATCTCCGGCGACATGACGCGCAAGTGGACGTAGGCGAAGTCGCCGCCTGAGAGCTCTTCTACCTTTGCGCGCCGCTCCGCCACCCACTCGTCGTAATACAAACTCCGCGGATCGACTGCGGGATTGAGGCTGGCCTGCCAGGAGCCCTCAGCCTTCGGCTGCGAATTGAGCGTGAATTGCATCGCCCGCCCCGTCGCGGTTCGATACGCTTTCCAATAATTCTCGCCCGACTTTAAGGGTGCGCCGTTTACTGCCAACAGGTAATCGCCAACTTTGATTTTGCTGTAATCGCGGTCCGCGGGACCTCGTTTCAAAACCCGCGAAATCTTGTAGAAGCCGGAAGAATCGGGCACGACCTCGAAGCCCGGAAATGCGTTGCCCGCGCGTGGTGTGCCTTGCGGCAACGGTACGAACGCGGTTGTATGCGAAGTATTCAGCTCGCCGATCATCATTCGGATTACGTCCGCCATTCCTTCCTGATCGCCGGCGAAAGCGAGCAGCGGCTCGTACTGTTTTCGCACTGCTTCCCAGTCCACGCCGTTCAACGCTTTGTTGTAATACCGGTTCCGGATCACGCGCCAGGCCTCATTGAATACCACCTTGCGCCGAGCCTCGAAATCGACCGTGAAGCGAGCGGCAAACGCGATCTTGCGCTTGCCCGGGGCGCCGCCGGCAGCTTGCGGAGGGGGCGGCGTGGTCGCCACCGCATAGATCGTGTTGCCTTCGCGGAAGAAAATAGTTCGACCGTCTTTTGAGAACTGCAAACCTACCGGAGCGCCGGCACCAGCGCCCGGCTGAGTGAGGCGATTCTGGCGGCCGCCCGCGTCATCGATCGCGTAAACTTGGCCGCTCGAAACCAACGCATAGGTCTTGCCATCTGGCGAAATCGCGTACGAGTTGATGTGTTCGGAAAGGCGGCTGACCTGCCTGGTCCGGCGATCCAGATCCTCCCAATCGATCTTGACGTCCACGATGGCTTTCGCGCCCGGACCAGCCGATGCCGGAGCCTTCGCGGCGTCCGCCTCCGTATCGATTCCCTTGTAATTAGGATTGTCGTTCTCGCGCTGCAGATTCACGGCGAACAGCATGGATTGCGGCCTGTCGACCGCGCCGGCATTACTAACCAGCATCAGCAGCTTCTTGCCATCCGGAGTCCAGGCCGGCGAATAGCTCCGCGAAAAACCCTTGCGGGAGATGTTATGCGCCGGACCGCCGGCGAGCGGTTTGATGTACGTGCGGATCAGGTCGCTTGGAGTCGATATCGCGTATGCCAGCCATCTGCCGTCCGGCGAAACCTGCGCCGACTGGATGCCGATTCCTTCCTCAACGGTGACTTCCTGTTTGCCGTCGGCAATCCATGTGCGCAGCATCCGGTTCTCAGTCGTGTAAAACAAAGACTTCGAATCCGGAGCCCACATCAGCGCTCCTTTGTCTCCATCGACGTTGGTCAACTGACGAGGCACGCTGCCGCGTTCGTCCGAGAGCCAGACCTCGTCACGGCCCGAACGGTCGGAAAGAAAAGCGATCGTTTTCGCATCGGGCGACCAGCGAGGAAGCCGGTCATGCGCGACAGCATCCGTAACTTTTTGCACTTCGCCGGCTTCCGTGGCGATGGTGAGAATCAAGCCATGTGAAGCGATGGCCGCGCGCTTGGTGGAAGGCGAAACATCGAAGGTCTCGGCGTCGCTATCGATGGTCAGCGTCTGTACGGGAGCTTCGCGCTCCGAGCTGTCAATTCGAATTTTGATCTCAGAACTCTTGCCGGTCGCAGTGTCGAGCTTCCAGATTCCGAAATCCTGCTCATACACGATCGTCGCCCCATCTCCGGACATCGAGGGGATGAATGCGCCACCGGTGGCGTGATGCGTCACCTGTACGGCTTTGCCGCCGGCAGCGGGAATTTTCCAAATATTTGATACGCTCTTCATCACTTCGGGGCTGCCCGGCTTCACGTGTTTTTCATCGGGCAAACGGTCGGATGTGAAGTAGATGGCGCCGTCCTTCGAATACATCGGCCAGGCTTCGTCGCATTGGATCTCGGGATCGCTCAGCCTGCGGAATGTTTTCGCCGCGGTGTCCATGATCCAGATATCGGCGGCGGAACTGCCCCTGTAGTGTTTGCGATAGCCTTGCGAACCGTGGCGATTGTAAGCCAGATACTTCTGGTCGGACGAATAACTGCCGAATGCGGAACGGTCCGCGATCACCTGGCGCTCCATTCCGCCCTCTAGAGGAACGTCCCAAAGAGACAGGGTTCCGCCGAAGCCGACACCTCGTTGAGACGCAAATAACACCTTGCTCGAATCGGGTGTCCAACCGACAACACGGTCGCCGCCAAAGTAGCTCAACTGTCTCGAAGCTCCGCCGCTTGAAGGAATGACGAAGACCGCCTGATACCCCTCGCGGTTGGACGTGTAGGCGATCCATTTTCCGTCGGGCGAAAAGCGAGGCAGAGATTCGACAGCCTTCGTGGCCGTCAGACGCCGAACGGCGGATCCATTCTCAGCGGCGATCCAGAGATCGTTCTGAAAGACGAAAGTAACGTTGCCGCGGTGGTACGAAGGCTGGTGGAGCAGCCTTGTCTCAGCCGCCGGAACGCAAATCGCCAGCACGGCGGAAAGGAAGCAGATTCTGGATGTCATTGGGCAAGGCGAGAATACACGCGTATGCGTAGATGTGTCAAATAGATAAATGTAAGCACCAGTTATCGGTGGTACCTACTGAAACAAACCGCGAAGAACATGGCATTCCGAAGCAAAGTTGTGGAATACTCGAACTCTCCATGCGGCCCATACTCTTTCTGCTCGTCACGTCGTCGCTGATCGCCCAGAACGGAGGGCAGTTCCGCGATTGGAAGCCGGATCCGGCGGAAGCGCGGATCCGTCCCGTCAAAGCATGCGCGGAGTTCCGCAGCGCGACCGGTTATGAATTCAGCATCATCGCCGCCGAACTCGTTGCGGAAGCCGCCGGCGTGCCGGAATACTGCCGTGTCACGGGCCTGATTCAGCCCGACATTCGCTTCGAGGTGGATCTGCCAAGCTCGTGGAACAAGCGGCTCTACATGTCCGGAAACGGCGGCTTCGCCGGCGACAACGTGGAGACGGGCGGGGCGTTGGCCAATCGCATGAAGGCCATTCGCAACGGCTTCGTAGCAACCGGGACCAACACCGGACACGACGCGATGCTCGAGCAGGGTGCGAGCTTCGCTCTCAGCCGGCAGAAGCTGCTCGACTTTGCCTTCCGAGCGGTCCATGTAACTGTAATGACCGCGAAAACGCTGACCGCGGCGTACTACGGAGGAGGGCCTTCGCGATCCTACTTCGACGGGTGCTCCACCGGGGGGCGGCAGGGGTTGATTCTTGCACAGCGCTTTCCCGACGACTTCGATGGAATCGTCGTGGGCGCGCCGGTTCTGAACTTCACGGGGACGATGATCAATTACGCACGCATGATACGCGCACTGGCGGCCGGTCCGATTCCCGAATCGAAGATGAAGCTGCTGGCGGAAACACTTTATGCGGAATGCGACGCCAAAGACGGATTGACGGATGGGTTGATCGACGATCCGCGCAAGTGCAATTTTAAGCCGTCGCGGGATCTGCCGAAGTGCGCGACAGGGGCGAATGGCGAGAGCGATCCGTCATGTTTCACGGAGAAGCAGATTGAGTCCCTCGAAACGATTTACGGGGACATGGTGGTCCAGGGCAAGCGGCTGTTTCCCGGCTGGCCGGTTGGCGCGGAGACCGTGATCCAGACCGGCCGCAGCGGATGGGTTCCGTGGCTGATTCGCGACGAAGGCCTCACGCAATCGGCGAATCTGGCAACCAGCTTCTTCCGATTTATGGCATTTCCCGAGCGAAATCCACCGGACATTGCAAAGCTCGATTTTGAGAAGGACATCCCGAGGATGGAGCCGATCCACACGATCCTCGACGCGACGGACACGGATCTGACAAGGTTTCAAAAGCGCGGCGGCAGGATTGTGATGTACCACGGGTGGGCGGACGCGGCGCTGAATCCGCTGATGGGCCTTGAATACTACGAGAAGGTGACGGAGAGGTTCGGCACCGCGACCAAAGACTTTTTCCGCCTCTTCATGGTGCCCGGTATGCCGCACTGTTCCGGCGGACCTGGAGTGGGAACGTTCGACGCGCTAACTGCGTTGACGCAATGGGTCGAGAAAGGAACACCGCCCGAACGGATTATTGGAGCGCAGAATGCGCGGGGAATGAAACGGACTCGCCCGTTGTGCCCGCATCCGCAGGTTGCGAGATACAAGGGAACCGGGAGTTCGGAAGAGGCGGCCAATTTCGCGTGTGCGGCGCCGAAATAATTCTGGCGTTTCGAAGCGCAGATTGAAACATCGGCCCAGCCGATTAAAACAGCCACGCTCCATCGATTTGACATGTCTTGCAAAACGCTTTCATACTGCTGTCATTCGCAGGAATCCGCATGAACTATCGCCTCCACGTCGTGATTCTCCTCAGCGCCTCCGCCTTCGCGCAGAAGCTCCCGTTCGACGCCCTGCGCTGGCGGAACCTGGGGCCTAACCGCGGCGGCCGCTCCCTGGCGTCGGCTGGATCCGACGCGCGTCCTCTGGAATATTACTTCGGCGCCGTCGGCGGAGGTCTTTGGAAAACCACCAACGGAGGCACCACTTGGTCGCCTGCCACGGACGGACAAATTAAAAGTTCGTCCGTCGGCGCGGTTGCCGTCTCCGAATCGAACCCTGACTTTGTCTACCTCGGCATGGGCGAAACCGAACTCCGCGGCAACGTCATGCAAGGCGACGGAGTCTATCGCTCGACCGACGCCGGCAAAACCTGGAAGCATCTCGGCCTCGCCCAGACGCAAGCCATCTCCCGCATCCGCATCCATCCCAAGAATCCCAACCTCGTATTCGTCGCCGCCCTCGGTCATCCATTTGGACCGAACGAAGAGCGCGGCGTCTTCCGCTCGAGCGACGGCGGCGTTACCTGGAAGCGCATCCTTTTCCGCGACGACCATTCCGGCGCCATCGATCTGAGCATGGATTTAAAAGATCCGCGAATTCTGTTCGCTTCCATGTGGGACGTGTATCGCAAGCCTTGGATGCTTTCGAGCGGCGGACCCGGCAGCGGGCTCTTCAAATCCACAGACGGCGGCGACACCTGGACCGAAATCACGCGCAATTCGGGTTTACCAAAAGGCGTCATAGGCAAGATCAACGTCAGCATCTCGCCCGCCGACCCGAATCGCACATACGCCATGGTGGAAGCCGATGACGGCGGCCTTTTCTCCACCGACGACGTCGGAGCCACCTGGACCCGCGTCAGCGAGGATCGCAAAGTTCGCCAGCGCGCATTCTATTTCTCCCGCATCGAAGCGGATCCGCGGGATCGCAACACCGTCTACGCGATGAACGTCGAATTCTACCGCTCGACGGACGGCGGCAAAACCTTCCAGACCATCCGCACGCCGCACGCCGATCATCACGACCTCTGGATTTCGCGAAGCGATCCGAAGCGCATGATCAGCGCGAACGACGGCGGCGGAACCGTCTCGACGGACGGCGGAAAAACCTGGACCACCGAGCAGTATCCGACGGCGCAGTTCTACCACGTCGCCACCACCAACGAGTTTCCGTATCACGTCTGCGGGCCGCAGCAGGACAACACGACGGCCTGCGTGCCCAGCGATCGCGGTGACAATTTCCATGAGCCACGCGTAGCTCCGGGAAACTGGCTCTACGGCGCGGGCGGTGGCGAAGCCGGCTACGTCGCGCCCGATCCGCGCGATCCCAACATCTTCTTCTCGGGCGATCAAGCCGGAATCATCACACGCTACGATCGCCGAACCGGGGCGACTCGCGTCGTTCATGTGTACCCGCTGTTCTTCTCCGGAATGCCTGCCA
The DNA here is from genome assembly GCA_038210135.1 of Bryobacterales bacterium. GTDB lineage: Bacteria > Acidobacteriota > Terriglobia > Bryobacterales > Bryobacteraceae > JBBQWZ01. The sequence goes on along the minus strand of JBBQWZ010000045.1, from coordinate 4,168 downwards.
GCGCGCTTCCCGACCGTTGGCAATGGACGTTTCCCATCGTCTTCTCTCCGGTCGATCCGAAGGTGCTCTTCACGTCCTCGCAGCATCTTTGGAAGACCACCAATGACGGACAGACCTGGCGCAAAATCAGCCCGGACCTTACCCGCAACGATCCGGCGACGCTCGGCGATTCGGGCGGGCCAATCACCAAAGATCAAAACGGGCCCGAGATCTACGGAACCATTTTCACGATCGCGCCCTCCCGCCACGACGTCAATGTGATATGGACCGGGTCCGACGACGGCCTTGTGCAAGTCACTCGCGACGGCGGCAAAACCTGGCAGAATGTGACGCCGCCCGACATCGGCGAATTCAACCGCGTCAGCATGATCGACGCCTCGCCCAGCAATCCCGGCGGAGCCTACGTCGCCGCCAAGCGCTACCAGATGGACGACCTGCGCCCTTACATTTTCAAGACCGGCGACTACGGCAAAACCTGGACGAAGATTGTCACCGGAATCGCCGACACACACTTCGTCCATGTCGTCCGCGAGGATCCGAAAAAGAAGGGGCTGCTGTACGCGGGCACCGAACATGGCGTGTACGTGTCGTTCGACGACGGCGCGCAGTGGCGATCGCTTTCGTTAAACATGCCGGACACGCAAATCGCCGACATGGTCGTCGAGAAGTACGACCTCGTAGTCGCCACCCACGGACGCTCCTTCTATGTTCTGGACGATATCGGCGCGATTCGCCAAGCCACACCCGCCATCCTCGGGAAGGATCTTCACCTCTTCGAATTGCACCCCACCGTGCGCGGTGTGAGTCAGGCCGTCATCGACTACTCTTTGAAGACCGCCGCCAAGAACGTCACCATTGAAATCGTCGCGCCGGACGGCAAGATTCTCCGTACTGCCGAGAGTCGCGGCGCACCCCAAAGGCCCGCTGACGCGGACGATGAAGATGCCGCTCCGCCGTCTCGCGCACCAACCGCCAACGCCGGGCTCAACCGCTTCCGCTGGGATCTGCGTTATCCCGGTCCCGTGACGTTCCCCGGCATCGTCCTCCGTTGGACCGCGCCTGACCAGGGTCCCATGGCACCTCCTGGAAAATACACCGTTCGCGTTCGCGCCGACGGAAAAACCGAATCGCAGGCTCTGCTCATCGAGCGGGATCCACGCGTCAAGGGGATAACCGACGCCGACTTGCAGGAGCAGTTCAAGCTCGCGATTCAGGTCCGCGACAAAACCAGCGCGGCTCATTCGGCGGTGTTGCAGATTCGCGCGCTTCGCGAACAGGCTGACCGGCGCTCCGGCGCCGCCGCGTCCGACGAGAGCGTTTCATCGCGCATCCAAACCATCAAAGCCAAGCTCGCTGAAATCGAGCAGGACCTCTATCAGACCAGGAACCGGAGTCCGCGCGACACGCTGAACTATCCCATTAAGCTGAACAACCAATTGGCGGTCCTGCAAAAGTTCATCGATACCGGCAACGCGCGCCCGACCGACTCGGACTACGCGGTGTTCAAGGAACTGGAAGCCAAGCTCGCCGCAATCCTTTCGCGCCTGCGAGCGGTTATCGCCGAGGATCTGCCCAGGCTGAATCAGGCTCTCGCCGCGAAGGACCTTCCGCCGGTGACGCCGTAACGGTTGCGCGTCCTACGACTTCAACAGACGATCGAACCAGCCCAGCGTAAGATCCAAAATCTCTAACGTATGCTTCGGCTCCGTTCGCAGCCCGTGCGTCTCGCGCGGGAAAAGAATCAACTCCGACTCCACGCCGAAGCGCTTCAACGCGCGGAACCACTGTTCGGCCTGCTCCTGCGGAACCCGGTGATCCGCCTCGCCGTGGATAATCAGCGTCGGCGTCTTCACGCTCTTTGCGTACCGCAGCGGCGAGGTCTTCCAATACGTATCGAAATTATCGAAAAAGTCGCCGCCAAAATCACGCGCATGCCCATAGAATCCATCGCGAGTTCCTTCAACGCTTGCGAAATTCGAAATGCTGCTCAGCGTCACCGCCGCCTTGAAGCGGGTCGTGTGCCCGACGATCCAATTCGTCATGAACCCGCCGTAGCTCAACCCCGTCACGCCCAGGCGATTGCGATCGATCCACGGATTCTTTTGAAGCACGGTATCGACGCCGGTCATGATGTCTTCGTACGCCTTGCCGCCCCATTCCTTGTCGACGCCACGTTGGAACTTCTCTCCATAGCCCGAGGACCCGCGAGGATTCGTCAGGAACACCGCGTAGCCGCGCGCCGCAAACACCTGGAAGTCGTGATTCCAGGTCGGGCCGTGCATGCCATTCGGGCCGCCGTGGATCGAAAGGATCATCGGATACGATTTCCCCGGCTGCCAGCCGACAGGCTTCATCAGGAAACCTTCGACCTCCAGGCCGTCCGCTGCCTTGAACGGAACGCGTTCGAACTTCGACATCTCGCGCCCACGCAGCCACTCTTCGTTGTGCCGGGACAATTGCCGGCGATCTTTCAACCCGAGGGCGGAAACAAAAATCTCTCCCGGGCCATCCGCTCCATTGCCAGTGAACGCGATGCGCCCCGCCTTTTCATTGATGTCGAACTGCCGGATGCCACCCTCCGCCAGCAGCCTCGTAATCTTGTGCGATGCCAGGTCGACGTGGAACAACGGATGCTCGCCCTTATACTGCCCGGTGAACGCCAAGCCTTTGCCCTCGGCGACCCAATCCACTTCGGTCGCAAAACTAAACTCGTCCGTCACCAACTGCGCTTTGGTCCGATCCAGCGTCGAAGCGGTGTACAGCTTCGGAATATTTACTTCGTCAGCCGCCGCGATGAATGCGATGCGCTTGCCGTCCGGCGACCAGGAATAGCTGCGATACCCCGTATCGAGATCGCCGACCGGCATCGCCGCGCCGCCCTCCGCCGGCAGGATCCGCAATCCGCTGTTCCGAAAATTCAGCGCGTCGGTTTTATCGAAGACGTACGCAATGCGCCTGCCGTCCGGCGCCCATTGCGCATTGGTTTGATTCTCCTGCTCGCCCGACGTTAGCTGCTTCGATGTTCCGGTCGAGGCGTAGACTACGAACAGATGCGACCGCTTGTCGTCCGTGAAGCCTTGCCCATCGTATTTGTAGATCGGATACAGATATCGCTTCGCGTCCGATTTTGGCGCCGCGTCCGACGACGCCGTACGCGCGACCACGGCAAACTTCCGGCCGTCCGGAGACCACTGGAAACTCACCACGCCGTTCGGCATCGACGTCACGCGCCGGGGCTCTCCGCCGTTCAGCGGCATCACGTAAATCTGCGGGCGGGCGGGCGTGGGATCGCCGGGCGCGGTGCGCGTTCCGAGAAACGCGATGCTCGCTCCATCGGGACTCCAGCCCGGTGCGCTCGACGTCCCCAGTGTCGTCAACGCGCGAGGAGCTTGCGAACCGTCCGCTGGAACCAGCCAGATCGCGGAATTTCGCCGGTTCGACTTCTGATCCGCCGCGGAAACGACGTACACGACCATGTCCCCCTTCGGAGATAATCGCGGGTCCGACACAGCTTGGATCCGGTATAGATCGTCCGGCACCAGGCCTGCCCCGAACAACCAGACAACCGATGCAAGAAGTACGCCCGACAGTCGTAGAAATCTCATTCACAAATAGTAGCCGCGGTAACCCGTGTTCGCAAAATACGAAGAGGCGGGCGGGTTTTATCGGTTAAACAGATTACAGGTTACCGGGTTCACTGCTGCCACTACGATCCGCTTGGATAGAACATTCGTCCATGTCGAATGGCGACGTCCCTTTGTTGACGAGCAACGGAGTAGCGACCGCGATGGCCGCGATTCTTTGCCCCGTCGCTGTCAGCATCGCTGTCAACAAGAGAAGATCCAAGGTCCATTGACCGCGAAGCACTTGAAAGGAGTGGTGGGCCCTGATGGATTTGAACCAACAACCAACGGATTATGAGTCCGCTGCACTAACCGTTGTGCTAAGGGCCCTTTTAGAAAAAAACGAGAGCGGCGCGGATCGCCTTCGCGACTATCCTAGCATTGGCGCGCGTCTATTCCGGCTGTGACTCTTGTCTCACGCAAGATGAGCCTGAAGGTGGGGATGGATTCTCACGCAAGATGAGCCTGGAGAGGGGATGGATCGGGATGCTGGGGATTGGTCATCAGCATGGACGATACGGAAGCGGGGAGCCTGGAGCAGATTC
>JBBQWZ010000044.1:0-60218 GCA_038210135.1 Bryobacterales bacterium | reverse complement strand
CGCCCTTGGAAAACGCTCCCGCGTTTCCCACATTCCCACAGCGCCTACGATTGCTTCTTTCCTCAAACAAAAAAGAAAGACTCCAGCCTCACCCACCCTCAACGCCCCGCTTCAGGCTCATCCTTCGATGAGAAAATGCTAATCGAGCGGCGCGTAATAGCCCAGCCGGAAGAACGCTTTCATCTTCGGCGCATTGCGAATCGCGGCGACCGTAACGCGGATCCGCCGGAACCTGCCGTCGCGCGCCAGGTTCTTCGGCGTGTACCCCAGCACGTACTGATTCCGCAGCTCGATACCGATCTTCTCCGCGACATCCGGCAATTCCGCCAGGTTCTCGACTGCGAAATGACGCCCACCGGTCTCCTGCGCCATGCGGGTCATCACGCCCGGACCGCCAACCTCTTCCGGCGTCCGACCGCCCCCACCGCCGCGGCGGACATCCTCCTCGAAAATGCCGATCGCATACATTTGGACGTCCGCCTCGCGGACCGCGTTCCGCACTTCGGTCTGCGTATAGCGGCTGGAGTTGTCTCCGCCATCCGAAATAATCAGGATCGCTTTCCGCGGATTCCTGGCCTTCTTCATCGTGGCCATCGCTAGATAGATGCCGTCCAGCATGGCCGTGCTTCCTTTTGACGCGACAAAGCTGAGCTTGTTCTGGATCTCCTCGGTGCTGTTGGTGAACGGCTGCACCAGGCGCGGCCGGTCGTTGAAAGTAATCAGAAAGAACTCGTCTTCGGGGTTCGCCAGTTTCAGGAACGCCGCGACGGCGCGCCGCGAAACCTGTAGCTTCGAGCCCATACTGCCCGACGTATCAAATACGATACCGACGGAAAGCGGCGCGTCTTCGCTTGAGAACTGTTTGATCTGCTGCTCGACGCCGTCTTCAAAGATCTTGAAGTGCTCTTTGTCCAGGTCTTTGACGAAGCGGTTCAGTTGGTCGGTGACGTTCACCGGAATCAGAACCAGCGTCGTGTCGATGCGAATGGTGGCTTTGCCGGGGACGTAGCGGTCCTCGTCGACGGGCGCTTTTTTGATGCGCGGCTCGATGGCCACCCGCGGCTCCTCCGCGGTTTTCAGTTCCTTGGGCTTCGGCGGAGTTTCCTGCGCGAACGCAGTCAGCGCGAGCAGCGCCATTGCCATCCGACGGACAAACACGTGCATCTTGTTGCTGCGATTCATCAGGAGCGCCAGTCCCTAATTCTGTGTCGAGTGTAGCATCGCGGCTCGAAAGAATTCGGCCGCGAAAACGTCGCCCCTCCGTCCAACGCATGGTAGGATTATATGTGCCGACGAGAGTTCTGGGCGTAATTCCCGCCCGGTTTGCCTCCAGCCGTTTTCCTGCCAAAGCCCTCGCTACCCTAGCCGGAAAAACCATGCTCCAGCATGTGTGGGAACGGGCGAGCGCGACCCGCTATCTCTCGAATGTGATCATCGCCACCGATCACGACAGCATCTACAACGAAGCTCGAAAATTTGGCGCGCAGGTTCGCATGACGCGGTCCGACCACGCTTCGGGCACCGATCGCGTCGCCGAGATTGCCGCGTCCGATGCGGCCAGTGTGATCGTCAACATTCAAGGCGACGAGCCTTTGATCGATCCGGCGGCGATCGACGGCCTGGTTTCGTCGATGCTCGAAGATGTGGAACTCCGCATGGCGACGCTGAAGAAGCGCATCGAGCACGCGCCGGAGATTCTCAACCCGAATGTAGTGAAGGTGGTCACCGATCGTGATGGCGATGCGATCTACTTTTCGCGCTGTCCGATTCCGTTTCAGCGCGAAACCGGAGGCGAGCCGGCGGTGTATTTCAAACACATCGGACTGTACGCCTACAACCGTGAGTTCCTGCTAGGATACTCGGATCTTCCTGTCGGTCCGCTCGAACAGGCGGAGAAGCTGGAACAGTTGCGGGCGCTCGAAAATGGATACCGGATTCGCGTGGTGGAAACCGATTACGAGTCGTTAGGCGTCGATACGCCGGAAGATTTGGAGAAGTTGCGGACTGTGCTCGAAAGTATGACTTCGCGGTAGGAAATTTCAAAGAATGGCCAAGTACATATTCGTAACAGGCGGCGTGGTTTCCTCCCTCGGAAAGGGCATCGCGGCGGCCAGCATTGGCTGTCTGCTCGAGAGTCGGGGCCTGCGCGTCAATCTCCAAAAATTCGATCCGTACCTGAACGTTGATCCGGGTACGATGAGCCCCTTCCAACATGGCGAAGTCTTCGTCACCGACGACGGCGCGGAAACCGACCTCGATCTCGGCCACTATGAGCGCTTCACCCACGCGCCGCTGACGCAATCGAACAACCTGACCTCGGGGCGCATTTACGAACAGATCATTTCACGCGAACGGCGCGGCGATTACCTGGGCAAGACGGTGCAGGTGATCCCGCATGTGACCAACGAGATCAAGGCGGCCGCGCGCAAGGTGGCGCTGATCCCGGGGCAGGATCAACCGGTCGATGTGGTCATCGTGGAGATTGGTGGCACGGTCGGCGACATCGAATCACTGCCGTTTCTAGAGGCGATCCGCCAACTGCGGCATGAACTCGGCCGCGACAACACGGCCTTCGTTCACGTGACCCTGGTGCCTTGGATTGCAGCCGCCCAGGAACTAAAAACCAAGCCGACGCAGCACAGCGTCAAGGAACTGCGTGCTCTTGGTATTCAGCCGGACATCCTGCTGTGCCGCACGGAGCGCGAGCTTCCGCAGGAGATGAAAGAGAAGATCGCGCTGTTCTGCGACGTGGATGTGGAGGCCGTGATTTCCGCGCGCGACGTCGGCAGCGTGTACGAGGTGCCGCTCGATTTCGCCGAGCAGGGGGTGGACGAAATCGTCCTCCGCGTTCTGAAGATCGATGCGCCCGCGCGCAATCTCGGCAAGTGGACCTCCATGGTCGAGCGGATGAAGAATCCGAGCGGCGAAGTCCATATCGGTCTCGTCGGCAAGTACGTCGAGTACGAGGATTCGTACAAGAGCCTGAAGGAAGCGCTGCTGCACGGCGCGCTCGCGCACGGGCTTCGCGTCAACATTTCCTGGATCGAAAGCGCGAATCTGACGTGGCCCGCGTGCAAGGAAGAGCTTTCGCAATTCGACGGAATCCTGGTGCCGGGCGGATTCGGTAAGCGCGGCGTCGAAGGCATGCTCCACGCGATTCGTTACGCGCGGGAAAATAAGGTCCCGTATTTCGGAATTTGTCTCGGAATGCAGACGCTGGTCATCGAATACGCGCGCAATGTGTGCGGAATCGCGCTGGCGAATTCGACCGAATTCGATCCTGCTACGCCGGATCGTGTGATTTATAAACTGCGCGAGTTGAAGGGGATCGACGAACTCGGCGGCACCATGCGCCTCGGCGCCTACCAATGCCAATTGAAGGAAAGCAGCTTTGCCCGCGAGGCGTACGGCGTGCCCGAAATCAGCGAGCGCCATCGCCATCGATACGAATTTAATCGCGATTATGAGAAAGTCCTAACCGAAAATGGACTGCGATTAACCGGGGAAACTCCTGACGGAATTTACGTCGAGATCTGCGAGCTCGAAGATCATCCCTGGTTCCTGGGCTGCCAGTTTCATCCGGAATTTAAATCAAAGCCGCTCGAACCGCATCCACTGTTCAAGGCCTTTATAGGCGCTTCCGCAGAACAGCGTCTGCGCCGCCTCGATTCCGCGGACAGCCAGTACGTTTCAGCAACCCGCTAACTGCCCGTCACCTGGGTTACGGCAGTCGCCAATGTTCCGCCCGACGCGCGGCGGGCGAGCGGGCCGGAAGTGGCGCGTCGTCGAAATACAAGACGGATCTGCCTATCGCGACGCACGGGCAATCAACATTTCAGCCGCCGCGTTATACTACGGCGAAACACGTTTCCTGGAGGAGTCGAGGTCCGCTTATGAACAGAACAACGAGATGGTTTTCCGGCCTGCTGATTGCGGGCGCGACGGTTGCGATCGCCGCGGATGCGCCCGGCGTGGTCATCTGGAAATCGGCTGATTTGAAGGCATACCAGCAGAAGCTGGCTGCGAAGATGGACGACAAGAAGGTCGCCAGCGAGAAGATCAACGACTTCGGAAATCACTACGCGATGGTCGCGCACCGCGAAGCAACCGGCGAAGCGGAAGTGCACGACACGTGGACCGACGTTTTCGTGATTCAGAGCGGCGAAGCGACTCTGGTGACCGGCGGCAGCCTGAAGACGCCCAAGGTGACGGCGCCGGGCGAACAGCGTGCGCCGTCCATCGATGGCGGCGAAAAGCGAAAGCTGGCGGCGGGCGATATGGTCCACATTCCGGCCAAAGTCGCGCACCATCTGCTGGTGGACAAGGGCAAGCAGGTGACCTATTTCGTGATGAAGGTCGAGACGAAGTAGGTTAGATTCGGTCTTTCCAGAACAGCTCGGCGTCGGAGCGACGGACGTAGTTCGCGTCCACGCCGGCCGGATCTTCGGGATCCGCTTCGCGAGCGAGCCGCGCGATCGCTAGTGCTAACGCGCGCGGTGCCAACGTCCGCACGGAACATGGCGGCAGCGTTTCCGCGAACGGTGTGAAGTCCTGCGCGATGAATTCCATTGCGGCGTAGGGAGCGATCAGTTCCAGCCATTTCGGCAGCCGAGCAACCATTTCCGGCGACATGACTTCGAGCTGCCCGGAGTACACCGCGCCGAAAATCTCTCCGCGGCGTGCATCGATCAGCACCGCCCGCCGCGCGCGCGAACCGAGCGACGCCAGTGCTTTCAGATTCGAAACCGGAACGATCGGCCTGCCGGATACCTCGGCGAGGCCTTTGGCCGCGGCGAGTCCGACACGGACGCCGGTGAAGGATCCTGGTCCGGCGGCGGCGGCGAAGCGGGTGATTTGGCGAAGCTCTACCTGATGGGCTTTCAGCAGTTTCGCGATCGCATCGAACAGCAAACCGCCGAAGCCTTCGGGAGCGTGGATCGGCATCTCGGCCGCGACCGAATCTCCCAGGAGCCCAACGCTGCCGATTTCCGCAGTGGTATCGATCGAGAGAATCAGGCTCACGGAAGTAGCCTGTAAATCTTGTCGAGCACGTAGACCTTGCCGTTCGCATTGATCGCGGAGAGGCGCAGCGTCAGCACCGCGGGCAGCTTGGTAGTGAATTCCCGCGGGATGCGGAACATGCCATCCGTCCCACTGCCGAGGATGCGCGCGCCTTGCGGCCCGCCGACGATTTCAGCGCTCCAAAAATAATACATGCGGCGAGTCGCGCGCGTGGAGCGGCGGATTTTCGACTTGAACGGGATCGGCGTTGTCGCGCTGATGTCCTGGCCGGGTGGATCCGCGATGTCGTAGGGAATTTTCTGCGAGCTTTGCTCCACTTCCTGCACGGGCGTGGGCCGTGACGCGAATTTATACGACCGCAGCATGCCTTCCTTCTTCCCATCGCGCGAAAGCTGGAGGAGCCAATCGTGCTTGCTGTCCGGCGGTTCGGCGACGAAGCGTTCGCCTTTCCAATCTTTCAAGCGGGTCTCTTCGCCGGTCGCGGGATCGATCCAGCGGACGTTGTAATTGTGGCGGCGGACGCCGACTTCAACGGGTCCATTGGGCTTCTCGACGTACACCAGATACTCGATGCCCTCGGCTTCGTTTTCTTCCGGACGATCCTCATCGGGGATTTCCAGAGCGATAGCGCGGGCGCCGTCCACGTCGAAATGCGGCTCGAGCTCCCAGTGCCGGGTGTCGTTCATGATGGTGAACCAAGCGGTGAGAACTTTCGCGGTTTCGTCGTTGGGCGGGGTCATGGACGGATACTGCCCGTTCATCGTCGCGTTCCAAAGCGCGTGCCGGAATTCGGCCGGATCGGTGATGCGGGCGGCATTCACGCCGGGTGCGGGGTACAGCTGATGCTCGACAGCGCCCAGCGCGGTGTCGGCCGATTCATAGCTGAAGAAGCTCATCCACTGATCGCCGGTCAGCGATGACGAGGACGCGCCACCGACTGTCGAGCGCGGGTGAACGTAGGGATCGAAGCGCTTCAGCAGGTCGCCATATTCCTTCATCAGCAGCCGCGCATCGGCGCGGTTGTCGAACGATTCGATGCCCTGCCAGATGATGTTCATCGGCGCATAGCGGGCGACCAGATATCGCAGAAACGCCTCGCGCTTGTCTGGCGGAGGCAAGTCCTTCAATACCAGATCGAACGTGATTCCCTTGGCGTTGATGGCGCGGACGCGATCGTCGATCTCGCGGAAGTAGGCGGGGTCAGGCACACTCTTCGTCAACACGCCACGCAGGTGCGTGAATTTTTGCGTCGCGCGTTTGGCGACCTCCTGATCGAAAGAGGCGCGAGGCTGATCCATGTCGATCGCGGCGCCCATCCAAAGATGCTGCTTCGGCAGCGGAATGGTCCTGTCGATGTTGCCGCGGTCGGTCGCCCAATGGCGGACGTTGGCGGGGCGCACGAAACCCACCGATTCCGATGCGGTGGCGGTCAGCTTGCCTTCCTGATTGTTGTAGCGGTCGAGGGAGCTTGTGATTTTCAGGTCCCACTCGCCGGGCTCATTAGGGCCGAAGCGCACGAACAGTTTGCCGCCACCGTCCCAGAACGCAGGCATCATCAGGGTCTTGTGGCCGGGGGAACGGAATTCGATACGAAGTTGGACGGTGTCGCCGCGTTCGCCGGGTGCGAGGTCGAAGGCGAGATCGCAGAACGAATATTCGGGCGTTGATGGACACTGTGTCTGCGCGTGGGCGGGCACGATCCAAGCCAACAAAACAACGGCGAGCGCGAGCATTGTTTTCAGGATAACTGCTGAGGATTTGAGACTTCGCAGGGCTTTTTCCAGATTAGCGAGTATCGCCAGTAAAGATGTCGACGTACCGAGGCGTCAGGAAGTTGCACTCGGCAAGCCTCTTCGATCTCGGAGAGCGTGGAATACCTGTCGGTTTCCCCATGAGCCTCCCAAGCGTCGCGGACTTCCTTCGCGGGCCGAAACCGCCCTGTCACAGCGAGCCGATGAAGGATCGCGGCCGGAAAGGCGACGCAGTCGCAGGCGAGATCGGCCACGAGTTCGCGACGCACTATGTCAAGAATCAATAGAACGCCGCCCGGGCGCAGCGCTTCCCGCATCCGGGTGAACGTTTCCACCAGCGGCAAATGATGAACCGTCGCGATCGAGACCACGCAGTCATATGACTCGGCTGGAATCGGGGAGGTCAGGAAATCGGCGCGTTCGAACCTGATGTTCGGGAATTTCACAGAACGCTCCCGAGCGATCTGGATCATCTCCGAGGAAAGATCCAGGGCGTCAACGTTCCCGCAACGTTCCGCGAGTCGTCGGCTGAAACGACCCGTGCCACAACCGACTTCCAACGCAAGGCCGCACGATCGGGGAACGCTTGCGAGCAGGAAATCGTGATAAACGATGTTATGATCCCAGCCATCCGGAAGGCGCGCGATCCGATCGAAGTCCTTCTCGACAGCGGTGGAAGACGAGTTCATTGAGACTCTTACCACTGTGATTGGTACCATATTCGGCTATGGCTCGATTCGTTTGGCTCTTCGCTTTCCTGACCCTTGCGTCTAACGCCGCGACCATCAGCGAGAAGATCGCCGGCAGTACGAAGATGCCGGGTTTCTTTCCTTTGTACTGGGACGCGAAAGCGGGCAAAGTGTGGCTCGAAGTGGACAAGGTGGGCAGCGAGTTCCTGTATATCAGCTCGCTTCCGGCGGGCATCGGATCGAACGACCTCGGCCTCGATCGCGGCCAACTGAGCGGAACGCGTATTGTCAAATTCGAGCGCGCTGGTCCGAAGCTGCTGCTGGTGCAGCAGAACGAATCGTTCCGCGCCGTTTCGAGTGACGCTGCCGAACGCAAGGCGGTGGAGGATTCGTTCGCGAAGAGCGTCCAGTGGGGCTTCACGATCGACACGGAAGAAAACGGCCGCCTGCTGGTGGACGCGTCGGCGTTCTTCCTACGCGACGTCCATAACGTCGTGGGCGCGATGCAGCGCGCGCGGCAAGGGACGTTCCGGCTGGACCCGGCACGCAGCGCATTCTACGAGCCGCGTACACGCAATTTTCCGAAGAACACCGAAGTCGAAGTGACGTTGACGTTCGCGAGCGACCAGCCCGGACCCTGGCTGCGTGGCGTGACACCCGACGCTAGTTCGGTGACGGTCCGCGAGCATCATTCTTTCGTCGAACTGCCGGGTCCGGGTTTCAAGGTGCGTTCACACGATCCGCGCTCCAGCTTTCATGGAATCGGCTACATGGATTTTGCGTCGCCGATCAGCGAACCGATCTTGAAGCAGTTTGCGGCGCGGCATCGTTTGCAAAAGAAGGATCCGACGGCCGCGGTCAGCGAAGCGGTGAAGCCCATCACGTACTACCTGGATCGGGGGGCGCCAGAGCCCATCCGGTCCGCGCTGCTCGAAGGCGCGCGTTGGTGGAATCAGGCCTTTGAAGCCGCCGGTTATAAGGATGCGTTCCGCGTGGAGTTGCTGCCGGAAGACGCGGACCCGATGGATGTCCGCTACAGCATGATCCAGTGGGTGCATCGCTCGACGCGCGGCTGGTCGTATGGATCTTCAGTGACGGATCCGCGCACGGGCGAGATCATCAAAGGCCATGTGACGCTGGGGTCGTTGCGCGTCCGGCAGGATTACCTGATCGCCGAGGGATTGCTGGCGCCATATGAAACCGGCAAGCCGGCGCCGCCCGAAATGGCGCGGATGGCGCTGGCACGGCTTCGTCAGTTGTCGGCGCACGAAGTTGGGCACACGCTCGGGTTGCAGCATAACTATGCCGCATCGACGCGCGACCGCAGTTCGGTGATGGACTATCCGCATCCGCAGGTGGACCTGGGCGCGGACGGCACTCCCACGCTGGGCAACGCGTACGCGGTGGGTATCGGCACGTGGGACAAGATCTCGATCGCGTGGGGCTATTCCGACTTTGCGCCGGGCACCGATGAAAAACAGGCGCTCGAAGGGATGATGCGAAAGGCGAACGCGGACGGCTTTCTCTACATCACCGATTCGGATTCGCGGCCCGAAGGAAGTGCGCATCCGCAGGGGCATCTGTGGGATGCGGGCACCAACGCGGTCGATGAATTGAACCGGCTGCTCAAGGTCCGTGCCCGCGGGCTCGAACGATTTGGAGAACGCAACATCCGCGAGGGCGCTCCGTTGTCATCACTCGAAGATGTACTGGTGCCGTTGTACCTGTTGCATCGCTATCAGACGGAGGCCGCTTCAAAAGTGCTCGGCGGATTGGACTACACGTACGCGCTGCGAGGGGACGGATACAAGTTGCCGACAGTGGTTCCGGCGGCGGAGCAGAAGCGGGCGCTCGATGCGCTGTTGAAGACGATCGAGCCGGCGACGCTCGAGATTCCCGCGAAGGTGCTTGCATTGATTCCGCCGACAGCGGACGGATTCCGTCGGACGCGCGAGGACTTCCGCTCGCATACCGGGTTGACGTTCGACCCACTGGGCGCGGCCGAGTCGGCTGCGGACCTGACCGCGCGCCTGATTCTGAATCCGGAACGGGCGGCGCGGCTGGTTCAGTATCACGCGCAGAATCCGGCGATTCCCGGATTGGCGGAGGTGATCGATCGCTTACTGGGCGCGACCTGGAAGGCTCCTGCTCTGGCGGGATTGCAGGGCGAGATCCGGCGCACGGTCAACAACGTGGTGCTGTATCACTTAATGGTGTTGACGAACAATGCCGAAGCAACGGGGCAGGTCCGCGCGATTGCGTCGGCAAAGCTGGAGGCGCTGCGGAAATATGCGGAATCGGCGGGGGCGAAGGATGAATTACAGCAGGCTCATTTGAGCTGGGCCGGGTCACAGATCAAGCGATATCGCGAAAATCCGAAGGAAATTCCGGTGTCGAAGCCGGTGGAGGCTCCGCCGGGTCAGCCGATTGGCTGTGACGATCAGCCTTAGAAGTTTAGACGACGGGGCTAGGGCGTGCGGCCTTACGGCGGCGCTTGTGTCCGGCCTTGCTGCGGCGGACTTTCTTTCCCTTGCGATAGCTCTTGGAGGCTACCTTACGGGTCGGAACCGAATTGCTTTCGGCGGCCGGCAGGATCGCGACACTCGCCAGGAAGGAAGCGAGCAGGAGGAGGGCTACGCGTTTCATTTGATTCATGATAGCGCGTTCTCGGATTCCTGGATCAAATGCGCGCACGGCCCAGCGGATGCTTCTCCGCCGCTTTGCGCTGTTCCTTCGACGCCTTCCACTTTTTAGCTTGAATCTTAGGGCGCTTGTACTTGCCGGGCTTGCTGAATTTGTACTTATGCGGGCCGGACGACTTCGCGAACTGGAACGAACTGCCGGGTGTGCCCGCCTTGGGTTCGGCGGCGGAAAGCCAAGTGGCCGTCACGACTAGCAAGACACTCGAAATCAGGGTTCTCATGCGGTGCCGGCCTCCTCGCGCACTTTACGCTGTGTAAGGGATCGGCAGTTTCGGGGTCGGGCTTTAGGCAATCATTTGGATGTGCCCACGGAACAGGCGGGCGCTTGACCCGCGCGGAAGTAGAAGGTGTCGCCGTCGAGCGGACACGCAACCCAGTCCGTCGAGTCGAGCGCGCGCAGCGTCATCGGATCGAAATTCCTGGAGCCGGTCAGGTCCTTATTGATGAGGATGACATCGGGACGATAGCGCTGGATCAGCGCGTCGAGGTCTCCGCTTCCCTTGTCGATTTTCTCGCCGTACACCGTCGCCAGCGGTTCGATGAACGCGGCTCGTTCGCTACCTAGATAGGCGGCGTACCAGATCGATCCGACGCCCAACAGGGTCGCGCGCTGCTTCGGCCAAATTGCGGACAGGCGATTGATCTGCGCGAGAACGGGGCGGGCGGTGCTCATCGATTCGTATGGTTTCGCCGAGAACAACACGTACGCGGCGACGAGGAGGACGGGTGCCAACGCTAAGGATCTGCCGCGGATCAATTCCGTATACGCCAACGCCGGCCAGCACAAGAGGAACGGCACCATGATCAGGGTATGGTGCGCTTGTGGATAGACCAACAGGATCGGCGCGAGGGCTACGAGGCTGACGAGCGACGCATAGCCGAGCATCTTCTCATTCTGAATCGCGGCGGCGATTCGCAGGAGCCAGTTCGAGGATCCGAACGCCACGATGGCGAGACACGCGGCAAGAAGCAGGATCAGATATCCGGGATTCGCAAAATAGGGAACGAAGAAGAGGAAGGTTTGCTTGGGTAACATCGCGAGGTTGCGGAGCACGTGCTTGCCGAACGCCCGCGGATTGACGGCCAGGGCTTCAGCGAGCGAGTTGGCGCCGGGAAAATCCGCGTCGATGACGAAGTTGCTGTCGAGGAATGGGTTCAGCTGGAAGCGTCCGGCTTCGACTTCGTGGCGGGAATAATTTTGATTGAAAGCAAACCAGGTCCGTTTGCCGCCGAGGTGGAAATCGTCCACATGGACCACCACGAACGCAATCAGAAAGACAAGCGCAGAAGCGACGACGAGTTGCGGACGGGTGATTTTCTCATGCGTGCCGCGCAGACGCGCGATGACTAGATAAGCGGCCATCGCGACTAAGGGGATCAGGTATTCGAGGCGGGTCAGCGAGGCCAGGATCAACAGAAGAAGCCCGAGCCAGGGCGAGCGTTCGAGGAAGGTGAGCGCGAGGAGAAACAGGCCGAGGGCAACGTGATAGACGAGAACCGGCTCCGTCAGATTGACGTTCGAGACGACCCAGATCATGGTGAAGAGCAGCGCCGGCGGGCGCGACTTCAGATGTGTCGTGAGGAAGAGAAGGACAAGCAGCGCGACGGCGATCTTCACGATGTACTGCATGAAGAAGAAGCCGTCGAGGATGCCGAACGCGCGAATCGGGATGGAGTAAAGCAGGGCGTACAGCGGACTGCCGAGAGGATCGTGTGGCGATGTCGCTAGAGCGCCGAGCGATCCGCCGTGGACGAATTGATCGGCCTGTCCGAGATAGATGGCTTCATCCCATTTGGGCAGGTCCATTTTCCGGTGCAGGGGATAGAGGAGCGCGAATTGGAGCAAGCCGACGGCAAGATACGGCGCGAGCGTGATGAGGGCGGCTTTGAACTTCGTCATGCTCCGAGCGGAATTATCCTTGCTGTCGATTCGACGCTCTCGTTTCGACACAGCTAGTGTACGCGCTAGGAGCAAGACAGGGATCCAGGCGCGAACCTGAATTGGACGGTTCGGCGATGGCGTGGCGCGGTCCCATTTTTGAGCACAGGCCGGAGGCCTATGCCACGCGCTTGCGGCGCAGGGCGAGGACGGCGGCGAGTCCGGCGGTGAACAGTTCGGCCGCTTCACTCAGCGCGGCATCAAAGCGACACTCATCGTACTTTCCTTTTACTTCGTGGCCTGCTTGAGGCTGGGCTATTTCAAGGAGTGGGAATGGGGCGCCGATATTCGCCGCGCCTACCCCGCGGTCGCCGGCTTCGCGCGCGCGTACTGCGTAGCGGACGTCCCGGCCTACTGGCTCTATTCCGGATCATTGAGCTTCTATTCGGTCCTCAACGGACGCGATCCGACCGGGTTGTTTTCTGTCGTCACCAAGCCGGAGGAGATGCCCTCCGGAAGAGCAGTCTACGTCCTTCACCGCGAGTTCAACCGGAACTTCATCAACGAGCAGAAACTCAAGATCGTGTACCGCGGCGAGTCGACCGACGTCGTCGTCGCGATTCGCGAGGAAGCCTTGAAGACCCAGCCGTGCGACCGCGTGGACCGGCCTTTCTGAACCCGTGTGGAACGACGGGATCTGTGGGGACAACTTTGTCCCTGATTTCTTGCAGCGGCGCACTGGATTCGGCCTCGCAGCTGTCGCATGAGCCTTTCGGAATTTTTCTCTCGCGTACTGAACCACGAGGAGAGTGTATGCCGAAGAGGCTGGCTAAGAAGGTCGGATTCGGAGGCGCGAACCTGCTTCCGGACGTGAGGGTGGTTCAGTATCTGCTGAATTGCGTTCCTTTCCGGCTGGGCGGGCCCCGGCGTGAACTGGTGATCGATGGCTTTGTGGGTCCGAACACGGTGGATGCGATTCGCCGATTTCAGCAGTTTCGCGAAGCCGAGGTGACGGGACGTCTGACGCCGGACACCGCGCTTACGCATTTCCCGCTCAGATATATGGCCGGTCTCCGGTCGAGAAAAAGACGCTTTGGTGGTCCGTACCCTGTTGAATCCCGCGATTGGGCAATCCTGGTAGGATGCAGCGTGCGTTGCCTTCTCGCCCCCATCTCCCTTCTCCCCAGGCGGAATCCGCCGCGAATCCGTTACGGTAGGGTAAAATTACTCTGATCTCTATGGCGCTCTCGGCCGGAACACGATTGGGTCCGTACGAGATCATTTCTTCTATCGGCGCAGGCGGCATGGGCGTCGTCTATCGCGCACGCGACTTACGGCTCGATCGTCAGGTCGCCATCAAGCTCCTGCCGGCCGAGATGGCCGCCGACCCTCATGCGCGCGAACGCCTGCGCCGCGAGGCGATGGCCGCGGCCGCGCTGGATCACCCCTACATTTGCAAAATCTTCGAAATTGGCGAAGACAACGACACGCTGTTTCTGGTGATGGAATACATCGCCGGGCAAACGCTGCATCGCCGGCTGGTGGACGGACGAATGTCCTTGCCCGACGTTCTTCGCGTGGCCGGGGAGATCGCCGAGGCGCTGCAGGAAGCTCATGCCGGCCGGATTCTGCACCGCGATCTGAAGCCCGACAACATTATGCTGACCCAACAGGGTCACGTGAAGGTGATGGATTTCGGCCTCGCCAAGCGGATCGAGGATGCAGCACGGCCCGCGGATGATGCTACGGTCCAGATGCAGGGGCAACTGACGGCGCCGGGGACCATCCTCGGCACTCCCGACTATATGTCGCCGGAGCAAATAAAAGGTCAGGCGCTGGACGAACGCTCCGATCTGTTTTCCTTCGGCGTGATTCTGGCGGAGATGATCAGCGGGCGGCATCCGTTCCGTAAGCCATCGATGATGGAAACCATGGCCGCCGTGCTTCGGGAAACGCCCGAGATGAACGGCGATATCCCTCAGGGTTTGATACTGGTGCTCCGGCGGACGCTTGCCAAAGATGCCGCGGATCGCTACGCGTCGATCACGGACATGCGCGCTGACCTGGCACGCCTGGCCGATTCGGGCGAAGCAGTCGCAGACGAGAAGCCGGGGTCCGGTCGCATCCCATCGATCGGGCGGGACGTCGAGCTCCAGCAGCTGCTACCGGCTGAAATCCCGGAAGCCGGGTTGGTTGTCGCGTCGCCCCCCATCCACGAAAGTCATCTTCGCATTGCGTGGAGAAGCCTGCGGACCCTGGCAGGCACGGGACGCCGCTCGCGCACCAGCGCGGCCCTGGCTTTGGCAGTCCTTGTCATGGCCGCGCTCGCCGTGTGGTGGCTCTTGCCCGGCGGCGGATACCAGGCTACGCCGGAAGCGGTTCGTTGGTATCGGGAAGGCGTCGCCGCGATGCGCGATGGCACCTATTACAAGGCCAGCATGGCGCTCGAGCAAGCGGTGCGCAACGACAGCACTTTCACCATGGCGCACGCTCGTCTCGCGGAGGCCTGGATGGAGATGGATTTCACCGCGAAGGCCAGGGACGAAATGTTGCGCGCCACACCGCCCGGCTCTCACCCCCGGCTCACGCGCGCCGAACAGTCTTACGTCAATGCTCTTCACCTGACCCTGACCGGCAATTTCGCCGGCGCTGTCGAGAAGTATCGCGACATCGTCTCGCGGACTTCCGGCGCCGAACAGGCCAACGCCTGGCTGGATCTCGGGCGGGCCTACGAGAGGAACGAAAAACTCAAAGAAGCACTGGATTCCTATACCGAAGCCAGCCAACGGCAGTCGCAGAATCCCGCTGCCTGGCTGCGGCTGGCGATTCTCTACGTACGGCAGAGGGACCCGGACAAAGCCGCCGGCGCCTTCGGGAAAGCCGAACAGATCTATCGCGGCCTCAGCAATTTCGAAGGCGTTACCGAGGTGCTGTACCAGCGCGCCGTGCTGGCCAATCGCCTCGGCAAGAGTAGCGACGCCCGCGCGGCTCTCGCGCAGGCGCTGGAACTCTCCCGTCATACCGGGAGCCTGTCTCAACAGATCCTTGCGTTGCTGCAGTTGAGCGCCTACGAATGCCGAGTAAATAACTTCACCCAAGCACAGGCGGACGCTACCGAAGCCATCGACCTGGCGCGCGTCAACGGTTTGGAAAACCTCACTACGCGCGGGTTGGTGGATCTTGGCAATGCTTACTTCCTGAAGGGCGACGGGGAGGAGGCCAGGAAATACTTCGAGCAGAGCCTGGAGTACGCGCGCCGCTACCGTTCCGACCGCAACGAATCGCGGGCGTTGCTTTCCTTAGGAAGCCTGGAAATGTCTCGCGGCCAAACCGATGAGGGCCTGCGGAATGTGCAACAGGCGATGGCCTGGTATGTGCGCGGCGGCTATCAGAAGGAGACCGCGCAGGCGCTGATTCTCATCGCACGCGCCCAGCGCCAAAAGGGGGATTACGCCGCCGCGCTTCAGTCGTTCGAACAACAACTTGAGATCGGCCGCAAGCTCGGTGACAGCGCGCAAATCGCGTTGGCTGAGCAAGGCATGGGTACCGTCTTGCAAGCGCAGGGACACTTGCCACGAGCGCTGTCACGGTATCAGCAGGCATATGAAGCGGCCCGCAAAACCGGCGACCAGTTGAATGCCGAAAACGATATCTTAGATGCCAGCGAAGCACTCTGGCAGCTTGGCCATTATGATCAAGCACGGCAGCTGTTGGAACAGTGCGGTTCCAGCACCTCGCGCACCGTGCTGGCGCTGGCCGACCAGATACGGGGCGCCATGGCGCTTAGCCAGCGCCAGTTTCCCGTGGCCATCGAAACCAGCCGGCGCCTACTTTCACAAAAGGGTCTGGGTGCGGACTTGGAGGCTCGAATCCGGAGTGTTCTCGGTCGGGCCCAGGCTGCAGCCGGGGCGCGCCGCGAAGGTGTGGCTTCGACGGAGGAGGCCGTTTCGCTCGCCACGAAGTCCGGATCCCCGTGGTTGATCGCGGAGACCCGAAGGGCACATGCGGAGACTCTCCTGGCGGCGGGAGAAGATCGACGGGCACTGCAAGCAGCACAGTTCGCGCAGCAGTGGTTTGCGCGGGCAGGCAACCAGGAGGCCGAATGGCATTGTTGGCTGGTAGAATCGCTCGCGGAGGTTCGGCTCGCCGAACCCGCCAAATCGCGCGAGGCAGCCCAAAAAGCCGCTGCACTTCTGGCGGATCTGCGACAGAAGTGGGACGACCCTGGTAATTACAACAAATACTTGAACCGCCCCGATGTTCAATTTGAACGGAATCAGTTGGATAAGCTTGTGGCTGGCAGGTGAAGAAGGAGTTCCTGGAGACGCTGGCAGAACAAGTGCCGCGTGGCGCGGCCAAGTTCCCCAGGCGCGGTCATATGACCCCTGGTGACAAGACTGTTAGCGCAGGACCTGTTCCAAACAGGTTTGGCCGCGGGTTTCTGTCCGGTGAGAGGACAATCCTGGTAGGATGCAGCGTGTTGCGACTCATGGCTGCCACTACAGTGGAATTTTGAACTCGAAACTCTCAAACGCACTGGCCCGCACTGTCCCCCTCAGCCCCAAAAACGAATCCGTCGATTCTGGCTGTCCTTCTCGCCTCATCCATAATTCTAATGATGTCAATCTACCCGCGCGACGGACCCCGGAAAGGCAGCCTTTCTGTTAATTTGTTCACTAATGCGGCAAATATAGCAAAAATCCGCCACTCCCATCGAAAGCTGTGTTATGCTACTCAAGATTCAAGTACAAAAGTACTGGAAGTACCTATTCGGAGGAAAAACATGGATTTTGTAGCACGAGCAAAGGCTCTCTTGGCCAACAAGGCCCGTATCGGCTTGATGATTCTTCCCTTGGCGTCGGCGGTTCCCGCCCTGGCCACAGCGATAACAGCAACAGCTTTGCCAACAAGCAACTTCAGTTGCGATCAGAACGACGGCGGCACCCATACCAACTGCGCCCCGATCTCCACGGTCCAGCAACTGGGCGTCGTCAACGGACTGCAAGGCTTGAAGTTCTTCGGCCCTTCGAGCGGATCCTTCACCTTTTCCAGCAACAACAACGCTAGCGGCGGCGAAGGTGTGAACTTTGGCACGATCGGCGTGCTAACCGGCCCCAGTCTTCCGAGCGGTTCGGTGATTCCGCTTAGTTACCATTTCAACCTCACGGGCAGCGTTTGCTGCGGTGCGATCACTGGATGGCAATTGCAGTTTGCGATTCAACAATCCGGCGGCGGTTTTGGGCTTGTTAACATTCTGAGCCCCAATCAGAATTTTACCGGAGACCAGAGCGGGAGCAGCAGTCTTTCCCTCCCGAATGGGCTAACATCCGGAGTGAGCACGTTAGTGAGTTCGGGCCTCTCTATCTTCTACACGAACATCGAAGGCTTCACCGCTACATTGACCATTCCGTCGCAGTCGCTCGACTTCAATCCTAACCCCACCAACACACCCGAACCTGCCACCGCCGGTCTCATCGGCCTTGGCATTGCGCTCGCCGGAGGCTACCGCCTCGTCCGCCGCCGCAAGGGCTTCGTCGTCGTGAAAGAATCCGGGAAGGCGTAGCCTCCGAGATCAAGAGAACGTTCAAGGGCGGGCGGTCTCCTGAAGAGGGGCCGCCCGTTTTGCGTTGGGTTGACTCCGCGCTTGACGCAGGCCTGGCTTGCCGCTACTCCTCTGCTGTACGTTGGTAACCAATGGGCGCCCGCATCCTCCTCCTTCTCCCCCAAATGCCGCAGGACCCGACCAGCGGAGCCGCGCGCACCTCGCAAACCGCCGTCGAGTTCGCCAGCGAAGCCGGCTTCGAGGTGCGCGCACTCGCCACCAGCAACACCGAACGCCCGCTCACCAGCGATCCCGCCGACTTCCTCCGCGCCGCCGGATGCGACCCCGCCATCACCCCCGCCTCCGCTCGCGGATCGCGAGAGTTCCGCTTCGTCCAACGCGGAATCCCCTATACCCTCATCGATACCGGCCGCATGGGCATCGGCCAATGGGAGAGGGGCCACGGCCGCCACGTCGACCGCCTGTTTGAAGAAGAGCTCGACACCTTTCAGCCCGACATCTTGTTCACCTATGGCGGATATCCCGGCGACCTTCGCCGCCAGCGCCTCGCCCGCAAGCGCGGCGTTCGCGTCGCCATCATTTTGAACAACTGGGGTTACTTCCAGCCGGAGTTCTTCCGCGAAATCGACGCCGTCCTCACTCCCAGCAACTTCCTCACCCAGCGCTATCACGAACGCCTGGCGATCGAGACCACTGCCGTCCCTCAGCCCATCGATTTTGAGGACGTCGTCGCGCCCGAACGCGACCCCATCTTCGTCACCATGGTCAACCCCTCGGTCGAAAAGGGCCTGTTCTTCTTCGTCCGCCTCGCCGAAGAACTGGGAAAGTATCAACCCAAGATCGCCGTGCTCGCCATCGAGTCCCGCGGAACCGCCGGCATGGTCGTCGAAGCCGGACTCGCCGGCGGCTTCGACCTGCGCCGTCACGAGACCATCATGATCGCGCCGCCCGTCCCCAAACCCCGCGACATCTATACGCACGCCCGCGTCATGCTCGCGCCATCTGTCTGGGAGGAACCTGCCGGCCGCGTCGCCGCCGAAGCCGTCATCAACGGCGTCCCACCCCTGGTCAGCGATCGCGGAACCGGACTCGCCGAATGCGCCAACGGAGCGGGCTTCGTCCTCCCCCTCCCCGCCGATCTCACCGTCGACACCCGCAAGCCGGTCTCCGCCGCCGCCGTGCAACCCTGGATCGATGTCATCGAACGCCTCTGCTTCGACGAACCGTTCTATCAGGCGGAAGTCGCCAAGACGCGCACCGCCGCCGAAATGTATCAGCGCAAACATCTCCAACCGAAATACGTGGACTTCTTTCGCCAGACCCTCGAACGGCCGATGAAATAACCATGGCGCTTCACCTGGTCACCCTGGTCGGCGGCGAAGGTTGGCGCACCCTCGCGCCCATGCTCGAACACTACCGCGCGCTCGGCGCGGATGCCTTTCACGTCACCCTCCACGACAACTCGGTCGATGAAGAAGGCCGGCAAGCCGTGCTCGCTATCACTCGCAGCTTCGGTTGCGGCCTCTACGACACGATCCGCGGCAACTTCGCCGACCTTCAACAGGACGCCTCCGCCAAGCCCCGCCGTGACTATCCGCGCGACTGGTTCCTGCTTGCCGATACCGATGAATTCCAGCGCTATCCCACCGATGTAGCCGCCGTAATTTCGGAATGCCAGAACAACGAGTGGGAATTCGTCCGCGGCCTCATGGTCGACCGCGTCGCCTCGGACGGTGGCTTCCCCGACCTCGACCCCCAGCGGACCCTCGACCAGCAATTCCCGCTCGGCTGCATCGCCACGCCCGTTATCCAACAAAGTGACTGCCGCAAAATCACGCTGGTGCGCGGCGCGATTATCGTCGTCTACGGCCAGCATCACGCGCCCTTCGGAACAGGCTGCCCGCGCGAACTCATCCTCTCCCGCGTCGATCACTTCAAGTGGAATTCGACTGCGATCGAAAACATGCGCCGCCGCGCCGTCGAATTCCGCGAACAACGCCGCGCCCATTGGTACGTCAGTCAGAATCTGGTCGACTACGTGGATCGCCATGGCGGCCGCTTCGACCTGTCCGACCCGGCGCTGTTGGCCGGCCCCTGCGACCCCGAATATTCGCACTGGCAGGAATACCAGCGCCAGGCCTTCGCCGCCGAAGACAAGTCCGGTCCGCACTACCGACCCGCCCCTCGCAAGGCCTAATGGCCGCTTCCGCACACAACGGCCCAGCATTTTCTCATTGAAGAATGACCCTGAAGGAGGGCAAATAATGGGGGCAAATAATGGCGTCCAAGTTACTTTGGCACCATTTCCGCCCCGGTTTCCGCCCGCGGTTTTCCGCCCTAGGCACCTCCGCATAACAGTCAAACGGGGGGACGCCATTTCGCTGCCCCCGTTTAGATAAGAAGAAATGGTTCCAAGCCGCGTTTCACTGGACCATAGAATTCTCGGAAAGCTACCATTACTCCCAGTTCTCTCCAATCGGACGGCGATGGCTCCAGCGCCTTATCCAGCTCGAATTCCAGGAGAATCGTTTCCTCGGTCCGCAATCGATTTTGAAGCCTACACACATACAGCTGATCCCCTGCGTTGACATACTCAACGGTGGGGAGCGGCTCACCGTTTGCGCGTCCGCTGATCCCAATCTTCTTGTACTTGTCCATCATGGCCGGCGCCAAATGAAAGCGGAACCGAAGCGATGGTTCGGTCGCGGTTCCAGGCCGAAGCCGGACCGCGAATTTACGCTCTGTCCATCGCCAGCAGCTGTTTTCCAAGCCGTGCCATCCGTATTCGAGTTCTGAGGCTGCCGATGCCTGCGGCGCCTTGGTCAACAGCAACACATCCTCGAGCCCAATAGGGCGGGTCCACTAACTTCAATGCCTCTTTCCGCAATAACTCGACGGATGTGCGACTCCTCGTACGCGACTGCGTTCGTAGGGTATTCCTTGCAATTGACGGCGGCTCTTCCATTTCGGAATGGGAACTGAATTCATGCCGGCTCGCTCCGCTGGATGCCTCATTGAGGGAGGAATATAAAAATAGCGATGCGTACGCCACTCCTCCGGGTGCGAGCAGCCGACTTACTTCCGCGAGGTAATTTTTGAGATCTTCCTCGAGCAGATGGGTGAGTACCGACGTCAATAGAATGACGTCAAAGGATCGGTCGGCAGCCGGGAACACATATGTGTCTGCCGGCTGAGAACCATTCAGGTTATAAGAGCGATTAAAGCAATCCGCCCGATAAAATGTGAATCCACTGTTCTTTAATCCCAGATTGTTTTGACACCAACGAATACTGGCGTCATCGACGTCCATTCCGGAATAGGTGATTTCGAGCTCCCGCAATCGGGCATCTTCGGCGAGTACGCGCGCAATGCGTCCACAACCACAGCCAACATCGAGAATCCGGGTGCCGCGCTGAAACAAACCCAGTCGCCAGAATTCAGCGAGGAACCATGTCCCGACTTCTGCGAAATTTCTGGCACCGCCAACAAAGGATCGCAGCGAATAAGGAGGCAGTCGCCGCGTCCCGTCAAATGTCGCAGAATCGCATCTGGCGCGTCGAGAAAGACTCGATCGAGTTGCCTGCGAGCGAGCAGCCGACGCCGGAGCCAGGGGATCTTCATCGACGTTTCTCGCCTTTATGATAGACGTTGCCGCTCAGCAAGGAGGGGAAACGGTGTGCGGGTAACCTGACGATACATGACGATTCGTTTCCCGCTCGTGGGGAATGAGGGGGCAGGTCGATGTCCCATTGTTAGATACACATTGTTTCGCGTACCTTGTCCGCTTCCGACGCAGCGCTTCGCGCTGCTCTGGGCGCGGCTCGGATTTCTGACTCCGGTTTACTCAAGGCTCGCCAAGACGCTTCCTTTGGGTCCCGTCGCTTACGCTCCGGGTTCAATCCGGGGGAACGAGGATTGGGTTGCGAATTCAGATTGACCCACTAACCGGCTTACTTGTGCAGTAATGGATTGTGACCCGCTCTCCTGACTCCTGGCTGTCGCGCTTCCTTTCCTGGATCGGCGGGCACGAGCGGGGGACGTTGATGGCGCTTGCTGGGATGGCGGCTGGAGTCTGGATTTTCGGCTGGATTGCCGATGAGGTGCTTGAAGGCGGGACGAAGGCGCTCGATCAGAAGCTGATTCTGGCGATGCGTCATGCCGGAGATCTGACGCTGGTTGGGAGTCCGGCGATGCAGGAGGCGGCTCGCGATATCACCGCTCTTGGCGGCGCCGCCGTACTGGGCCTGCTGACTACGATCGTGGTGGGCTACCTGGCGATGGATGGCAAGCGGCGGATGGCATTGTTCGTTGCGGGCTTCGTTGCGGGCGGCTGGATTCTCAGCGCGCTCCTTAAAGATCTGTTTCAGCGTCCGCGTCCGGAACTGGTTCCGCACGCCGTGTATGCGGCGAGCAGCAGTTTTCCGAGCGGCCATTCGATGATGTCGGCGGTAACGTACCTGGTTCTAGGAGCACTGCTCGCGCGCTCGCAGCAGCGGGTAATCCTGAAGGCGTACTTCATCTTGGTGGCTGTCCTATTAACAACGATGGTTGGCGTGACGCGGGTCTATTTAGGAGTGCATTGGCCGAGCGACGTGGTGGCTGGCTGGACGGCGGGATCGGTATGGGCGCTGTTAAGTTGGCTGGTTGCGAAGCGACTGCAGTCCGACCGGACTCTCGAGACGGAAGCGGACCGCGGCGATTCTGGATGAGGACATCTATCCCATAATCGGACACCTCTGGAGGTTGACTAACGCCTTGGCGCACGCTATGCTTAAGAACGAATTTACTTAGCGAAAGACAGGTTCAGTTTTTAGATGGCGAATACAGTTTCCTCGATCAAGCGCATCCGGATCACCGAGCGCCAGACTGCCGTCAACGGCATGCGCCGGAGCCGTTTGCGTACCCAGGTCCGCGCCATGCGCCGCCTGTTGGATGGCAAAGATGTGACAGCGGCGACGGCTGCTTTGCCCGCCACCTATTCGATGATCGATCGCGCCGCGAAGTGGGGCATCATTAAGAAGAACACGGCCGCGCGCTACAAGAGCCGCCTGACCGCCCGACTCCGCAAGATGGCCGCTTAAAACATTTTTTCAAGCAAACGCCTTGTTCTCAGGGCGTTACCTCCGAACTAAAGCCCTGCCGGAAACGGTGGGGCTTCTTTTTGCATTCTTAGATTAAGATGCTAACCTGTTTGTAATCAACCATTTTCAATAAACTCTTGTCACTCATCCCGCGACTGTGCTAACATTCGTGCTGGGTAGCAGGCATTCGCCGCTACTTTCTCAATTGCAGTAACTCGCAAAACAAACCAACGCAGCACAACCATTGGAGGTTGAACTCATGAATATACGGCCGCTCTACGACCGCATCGTGGTCAAACGGATTGAAGACAGCGGAGATATGAAGATCGGTGGATTGTTTATCCCCGATTCCGCGAAAGAAAAGCCGCAGGAAGGCGAAGTGATCGCCGTCGGCAAGGGCAAGCGTAACGAGAAAGATGGTCAGCTGGTCGCGCTCGACGTGAAGGCTGGTGATCGGATCCTGTTCGGAAAGTATTCCGGCTCGGACATTAAGAGTGAAGGCGCTGAGTATTTGATCATGCGCGAGGATGAAGTTCTCGGCATTATCGAAGGCGCGGCGGAACCGGTAGCTAAGAAGAAGGCCAGCTAATTTCTGGCTTTAAGAGCTAGTTTCTAGCTTCAAAGAGTAATAGGAGCAATAACTATGGCAGCAAAACAGATTGTTTATAGCGAGAATTCCCGCCAGGCTATCCTGCGCGGCGTCAACCAGCTTGCCGATGCAGTGAAAGTCACGCTCGGCCCCAAGGGACGCAACGTCGTCCTCGAGAAAAAGTTCGGCGGCCCGACCATCACCAAGGACGGCGTGACCGTGGCGAAAGAAGTCGAGCTGAAGGATCCGCTCGAAAACATGGGCGCCCAGATGGTTCGCGAAGTGGCGTCGAAGACGTCGGACATCGCGGGCGACGGCACCACCACCGCCACCATTCTGGCGCAGGCGATTTTCCGCGAAGGCGTGAAGCACGTCGCGGCCGGCAGCAACCCGATGGCGCTGAAGCGCGGCATCGAGCAGGCTGTCGAGTTGGTCGTCGCGGAAGTGAAGAAGTTCTCAAAGCCGGTTTCCGGTGACATGATCGCGCAGGTTGGCACCATCTCCGCCAACGGCGACGCGACCATCGGCAACACCATCGCCGAAGCGATGAAGAAAGTCGGCAAGGACGGCGTCATCACGGTGGAAGAATCCCGCACGATGAGCACCGAACTGGCGACGGTCGAAGGCATGCAGTTCGATCGCGGCTACCTGAGCCCGTACTTCATCACCGATCCGGACCGCATGGAAGTGGTGCTCGAGGATCCGTACATCCTCAACCACGAGAAGAAAATCAGCAACATGAAGGACCTGCTGCCTGTCCTCGAGCAGATCGCTCGCTCGGGCAAGCCGCTGCTGATCATTGCGGAAGAAGTCGAAGGCGAAGCGCTCGCGACTCTAGTCGTGAACAAGCTCCGTGGCACGTTGAACGCCTGCGCCGTGAAGGCTCCGGGCTTCGGCGATCGCCGCAAGGCGATGCTCGAAGACATCGCCATCCTGACCGGCGGCAAGTCGATCATGGAAGAGACCGGCATTAAGCTCGAAGGCGTCCGCCTCGAGGACCTCGGCCGTGCGAAGCGCGTGACTGTCGACAAAGACAACACGACCATCATCGACGGCGGCGGCAAGCAGAAGGACATCGAAGGACGCATCAAGCAGCTGCGCGCGCAGATCGAAGAGACCACTTCGGACTACGATCGCGAGAAGCTGCAGGAGCGTCTGGCGAAGCTCGCGGGCGGCGTGGCGATCATCAAGGTCGGCGCGGCCACCGAGACCGAAATGAAAGAGAAGAAGGCTCGCGTCGAAGACGCGCTGCACGCCACCCGTGCGGCCGTTGAAGAAGGCATCGTGGCTGGCGGCGGATCCGCCCTGCTGCGCGCTTCCGATGCGCTGGCAACCTTGAAGCTCGAAGGCGATGAAAAGATCGGCTCCGACATCATCAAGCGCGCCTGCGAAGAGCCGGTCCGCCAGATTTCCGGCAACGCCGGATTTGAAGGCGCGATCGTGATCGAGAAAATTCGCAACAACAAAGACGCGAATTGGGGCTTCAACGCGGCCACCGGCGAATACCAGGACATGGTGAAGGCCGGCGTCATCGATCCGACCAAGGTCACGCGCTCCGCTCTCCAGAACGCCGCTTCGATCAGCGCCCTGATGCTGACCACCGAAGCGATGATCTGCGAGATCCCCGAGAAGAAGTCGGGCGGCGGCGGAATGCCGGGCGGCGAGCACGGTCCGGGAATGGACTACTAAGCATCGCTTAGTAAGAAACGGAAAGGCCGCCCAGCGATGGGCGGCCCTTTTGCGTTGCGGCGGGAGTGTTTCAATAGCGGAAACGAAGAAACGGTGTCCACGATGCGTAACGACCGATTCTCCACGGGTTTCTTCCCCAAGGCATCTACTATTTCGCTTTTTTCGGTGGCCTCTTGCCGAGGTAAATATTAGTCACTTTCGTGCCTGGCGGAAGCGGAGGAAACTTCCGCGGATCCGTCATTAGATCTTCCGTGAGATCTAGTGTAACCATCTTCGTTTCAGTGTCCTGTGTTACTTTTGCCATTTTTTATTATACCGCTGCTACTTCAGCGTACTCGCCGACCTTAGCCGATCTTTGACTTTCTCAAATCAGGGTGAATCACTCTACGTCGATGGAATTGATCTCTGCGCTTTCCGCCGAGAGCGTCTTATTCGCTCCACCAGCTATCGTGTGAGGACTTCATCAAGTCACGCAGGAACTGCAAGATGGCTTCGTTCGTAAGGTCGGCTTCCGACAGCCTCAGTCTGTACTTATCGGACCCGGCACTTAGCACTTCGATTCCAACCTCATCGATTCTTGCCGTTAACTCTTCGGTGACGTCAATCCTCACATTCAACAGCAAAGCCTTTTTCCGTGGACGAAACGTGAGGAAATTGCCGGGATTTCCGTCTTTCTGAAGGCCCACGAACTGCTTGTTGTACTTTAGACTCAGACCAGGATCAAGCTTTCGGACTTCATCGAATAGACTGTCGAGCATCGCCATGATCGGCTTGGAACTGTGCTTCGCAGTTTCTTCGCGGCTTCCAAGGACCGGGCTTTCCTCAGAATCGTCCGTCCCGCGACGCACTTCATCGACTACTCGCGTAAATAGTACGGTGCGTTGGTCCCCGACCTCAAACACCTGCATCTGGATCGCAATCAGCGGCACGCAACCGTTCAACAAGCGGACCACGTTGAGGAATCGGCCGGTGACTTCCTCTGCCACAAGAACGGCGCAATGCTCGTCGTCGGGGTAGCGCCTGCGTTCCCTCTCCCAGTATTCGATAGTGCGGATGATATGCGAAGGATCGGTGGCGCCCAACTGAACCTCAACTTCATAGCGACGACCGGTCGCAGGATTTCCGAGTAGGAGATCCAGTCTGCCAGCTTTTGGCTGAATCACCTCTTTGCCCCACAGTTCTAATTCTCCTAAACCCAAGACGGACCGATCATCGGCAATCAACTTTTGAAACCACGCCTCATTAAGATCTGTGGTGTTCTTCGCGAATATCCGTTTAGGTTTTATGTAGCCGATGCTCATTGAGGTTGTTTCCGTTCCTTTCTCGATCGCATCTCACTCACTAGACTTTCGACTACTCCGCTGGGACCGCTGCTTCCCGACTGACTCCGCCTGCGCTTGAAAGCCGTGCATGACACCCCAAACTTCGTGTAATGCCGAGACGTAGTCAGAACCTTCAGGACCCTGACTTCGCGTTACCTCGTTCTTGAAATTTGACCATTCCTGTTCGGCCACTATCTCATTTACGATCCCGGCCCACACATGCTTCGGGATAACCAACCGATAACGATAGTCGCGATTAGGCAAGTTGAGAATCTCCACTTGCGCGAGCACAGGAAACCGTTTCTGAAGCCTTATCAGGTGTGTTGCGTGTCGCGCTCGTACCATTACGACTTCAGGATCAAGAGCCCCGGATGAACCGTGAGCACACGCGATGGAATAAAAGCCGTAACGGGTGAAAATCCACATATTTGCGAACCGTCCAGAGTATATCGTAAGCGCCGACTACGGCGTGCCGTTGGAGTAAGTGGGCGAAATTAGCTCAGTGAGGCGACCAGCTTTAATCCGTGGCCTCGCTGTACGGCAGGGATCGGCAGAATATCCTTCTGTAAGCTCTCGGTGTATCCGCGAATTGCATCTTGAGCCATAGCCCGCGCTTCGTCCAGAGTGTCACCCTCGGTAACCAGACCTGTAAGGGCCGGGCAGGTGACGATGTAGCCGCCTTCGTCCGCAAGCTGTAGAAGCACTGTATACCGATATTCCGACATCGAGTGACCTCGCTTCAACATAGCGAAGCGCGCAAATCCTGAAGTTTCGCCCAATGGAGTTAGCGATCTTGTTCAGTGATCTTAGCCGCCGATCCATTCTAATTCCAATTGAGAGATTGAGCGAAATTCCGGATCGCCCGTCACCACCGGGCAATTGTGCTTTAGCGCGAGCGCGGCCGAAAAGGCATCCGCGTAGGAAATCGGAAACTGTCCTTTTAACTGCGCGGCACTCCAAATATCTTCCATCGAAGGAACTTCAATTTTGACCGGCAATGTGGAAGCAGCATCGCGCCAGCCTTTCGCCAGGGCGTCGCTGTGCTTTTTGCGGAGAAAGTAGTAGACCTCGCCGACATTGATCGCGCTCATCAGAAGTCGTGTCTCGCCGGATTCCGCAGCGGCGAAGAGCGCGTCCATTTTGGCAACGGCAGGTTGTTTCCCCTGAATCCATTCAAGGATTCCCCACGAATCAAGGACGCCGGTCTTCAAGTTCGCGTTCTTCCTTCTTGAATTCAGCAAACGCGTCGATCAGGTTTACACCGGAGGCAGCGCCTCGAAGTTTTTTCCAGGCGGGTTCCTTCGACAAGATGATCTCCTGCCCGCGAACGGCGATCCGAAGTTTCGTTCCCTCGGCCAGATTGAGCGCGTCCCGAAACGGTTTCGGAATGGCGATCTGGCCTTTTGAAGAAACCGTAACACGTTCCATAAACTTAATCTTACCTTAAGTAAGACGCCACGGATCGCTAGCCTCGAAAAGACCGTAAGTGATAAAGTGAGGAGGCATTTCGTGCGTACGCGCGACGCCTGTGAGTGAACGGTTAGGAGCTACCTCGTTCGTGTCCTCTAAACGCCTGCGCATTCGGTTTAACCGCTGGTGGCTGCACGAATTGAAGGTTCCGCAGGGGCCCCATGGGCGGGCGCACAAGACGCAGCCTTGGTGGCAGGTGATGTGCCTGACCGGTGTGGATTATTTTTCCACGCTGGGCTATCAGCCGGGCATTGCTTTTCTCGCCGCCAGTTATCTTTCGCCCATCGCCACGTTTGTCCTCGTGCTCGTGACCTTGTTCGCCGCGTATCCGGTGTACGCGCATGTGGCGCGGCACAGTCCGGAAGGGCAGGGCAGCATCTCGATGCTGGAACGGCTGCTGCCCGGCTGGAGCGGCAAACTGCTAGTGCTGGTGCTTCTCGGTTTCGCGGCGACGGACTTCATCATCACCATGACGCTTTCCGCGGCGGACGCGACGGCGCACGTCATCGAGAATCCATTCACGCCGGCGTGGACGCATCATCCGGTGGTGCTGACGCTGTTTTTGATCGCCATTCTCGCCGCCGTCTTTCTGAAAGGTTTCAGCGAAGCGGTCGGCGTGGCCGTGGTTCTGGTCGCCTCGTACCTTGCGCTGAATCTGGTCGTCGTGGTGGTGGCCTTTGGCGAGATTTTCAAGAACCCGGACGCGGTCGCGGGCTGGCGGACTCACCTGTTTGAGACGCATGGCAGTCCATGGATGATGTTCGGTCTGGCGCTGCTGCTGTTTCCCAAACTCGCGTTGGGCCTTTCGGGATTCGAAACCGGCGTGGCCGTGATGCCGCAGATCAAAAGCGACGGCGCGGACCCGATTCATGATCGCGTGAAAAACACACGCAAGCTTTTGCTGTCGGCGGCGCTGATTATGAGCGTTTTCCTGATGAGCACCAGTTTTCTGACTACGCTCTTGATTCCGGCGAAGGAATTCGAAAAGGGCGGCGCCGCCAACGGACGCGCGCTCGCCTACGTCGCGCATAAGCTGCTCGGCGAAGGCTTCGGAACCGCCTACGACATCAGCACGATCGCGATCCTAAGCTTCGCTGGCGCTTCGGCGATGGCCGGGCTGCTGAACCTGGTACCCCGTTACTTACCGCGTTTCGGCATGGCTCCGGATTGGGCGCGTTCTTCTCGGCCGATGGTGATGGTATTCACGCTGATTGCGTTTGCCGTGACCTGGATCTTCAACGCGGATGTGGACGCGCAAGGCGGAGCGTACGCTACTGGCGTGTTGGTGTTGATGAGCTCCGCGGCGGTAGCGGTCGCTTTGTCGCTGCGGCGTTCGCGGAGTTTCCTCGCGTTTTTTTTGATCGCGTTGGTTTTCGGCTACACGACCGTGGTCAACATCGTGGAGCGTCCGGAAGGCATCAAGATCGCCGGCTTCTTTATCGCGCTGACGATCGTCGTCTCGCTGGTGTCGCGAGGCATGCGCGCGACCGAGCTTCGCAATACCGAAGTGACGTGGGACGAGACCGCGCTGAGTATCATCCGCGGCGACAAGGATCAAGTGGTCCGTATCGTGGCGCATCGGCCGGGCCGTCATCACCTCGCCGAGTACGACCGCAAAGACAAGGACACGCGGGAGCGCCATCATCTCGATCCGGATGAGCAAATCATTTTCCTCGAAGTGACGCGAACGGACGCATCCGCCTTCGATGCTCCGCTGGTGGTGAAGGGCGCGATCATGGGCGCGCACTGTATTCTACGAACCGAGAGTCCGGCGATTCCGAATGCGATCGCGGCGCTGCTGCTCGATCTGATGAGGAAGACCGGCAAGCTGCCGCACGCGTATTTCGGCTGGACGGAAGGCAACCCGGTCACTTACATCTTCAAGTATCTGTTCCTGGGCGAAGGCGACGTCGCGCCGATTACGCGCGAAGTGCTGCGAAAGAATATCAGCAATCCGGCGCGGCGTCCGGTGATCCACGTTTCGTAAACGGCGCGAGCTGCCTCGTGAAAGAAGTCCGCTCTCTCACGGTCGCGGTTCGGTACTGCGCCGGACGGCTTGCGCGGAAACGCTGCCTAGCAATTCGCGCATCGTCCTTCGCAGGATGGGATGCCGCAAGCCGGGGGCCAGTTCGGCGAGCGGTTCGAGGACGAAGCGGCGTTCGTGCAGGCGCGGATGCGGCACGGTGAGTTCCGGCGCTTGTACGATGGCGCTGCCGTAGAGCAACAGATCGAGGTCGATTACGCGGGGACCTTTCGCCATGCGGCGCACGCGGCCCATGTCGCGTTCGATCCGCTGCAAAACGTTTAGAAGCTGTCGCGGAAACAGGCGTGTCTCGGCTTCTACAACCATGTTCAGGAACCACGGCTGCGCCGTCACGTCTTGTGGCGCGGTTTCGTAGCGTGAGGACATGCGCAGGATCTTCAGGTTGGCCGTTTCCATCTGGCTCAGCGCGTCGTCGAGTTGCGCGGCGCGGTCGCCAAGGTTGCTGCCGAGGCCGATGTAGGCGATTTTCAAAACAGTTTCGGCTGGATCATCCCCATGCTCAGGCGCCGGGGGATCTTGAAATATTCGAAAGCGCGGTCGGTCGCCGTGCGTCCGCGCGGCGTGCGATCGAGAAAGCCCAACTGCATCAGGTACGGTTCGTAGACCTCTTCGATAGTGTCCGATTCCTCGTCGATGGACGCCGCGATGGTGTTGACGCCGACAGGTCCGCCGCCATATTTCTCGAGGATCGTCATCATGATTTTCTGATCGATCTCGTCGAGGCCGAAACGATCTACTTCAAGCAGGTCGAGCGCCTTCATGGCGACGTCGTGATCGACGTGGCCGGCGGCGCGAACCTGGGCATAGTCGCGGACACGGCGCAGCAGCCGGTTCGCGATGCGAGGAGTTCCGCGCGCGCGGCGGGCGATTTCCTCCGCGCCGTTCTGATCAACCTGAATATCGAGCAACGCGGCGGAGCGCAGAACAATATGCGTCAGCTCCGGCACGTCGTAATGATTGAGTCGTAGTACCAGGCCGAAGCGTCCGCGCAGGGGCGCGCTGATGAGGCCCTGGCGCGTGGTGGCTCCGATGGCCGTGAAGTGTTTGATGTCCATCGACACCGTGCGCGCGCCGGGTCCGGTGCCGATGAGGATATCCATGCGGAAATCCTCGAGCGCCGAATAGATCATTTCTTCGACGTCGGGTAGCAGGCGGTGTATTTCGTCTACGAAGAAGACTTCGCGGTCCTGGAGGTTGCTGAGGATGCCGACCAGGTCGAGCTTTTTCTGAAGAACCGGGCCGGAAGTTTGCTGTAGGCCGACGCCCAGTTCCTGCGAGATGATGCTGGCAAGCGTGGTCTTGCCGAGTCCGGGCGGACCGTAGAGCAGCACGTGGTCCATGGCTTCGCCGCGCCGCCGCGCGGCTTCGATCGCGATCGCAAGGTTTTCCTTGACCTTGGTTTGACCGGCGAAATCGGCGAGACGGCTGGGCCGCAGCGAGACTTCGAATTGCTTGTCATCGTCGGCGGCGGAGGCCGACACGATGCTATCGGGCCGCATGAATCTTTAAGTGTAGCGGTCCGGACACGCTGCGCGCCGTCATGTGGTGACCGCAGGCAGCCCAGCGCCAACTGGCGTCAGGCGCCGCTTACCCGGCCATACTGAGCGGCACGTATTCCTTCATGGGCTGTGCAGTTGGCTGCTTCGAGATCTCGCTCCAGGAAGTGAGCAATTCGCGCAGTAGGCTTTCGACCTCGATCAATGGGCCGGCCTGCTGATTGATGTTGGCCTGGTTCAACTGGCGCTGCATATAGTCGTAAAGTTCTCGCAGATTTCTCGCGATTTCGCCGCCGGCTGCCGGATCGAGGGCGCGCGTCAGTTCGTCAAGAATGGCTTGCGCCTTGGCGATCTGTCGCCCGCGGTCCGCAATGCGGCCGGCCATCAAATGCTGCTTCGCCGAGGCCACCGAGTCGATGGCTCCGCGGTACAACAAGCGGACCAGGCTGAGCGGATCCGCCGTCAAAATTTCCGTTTCGAAAAACCGATCGTAAGTCCTCATGCAAGTACCTTATCGGTCAACCCTTGCGAAATTCCTGGGCGATTCGCAAAACTGATTCCGTAGGAATCTGCCGGACCACTTTGCCCGTCTCTTTGTTGATGATCCGGGCCACAGCCTTGTGGCTGGTCCGGTCGAAGTAGAAGGTCAGCTCGTTGTCTTCACCGAACATACCGGCGGCATTGATCGCATGCACAGCCTGGACCAGCTCGCGCTGCTCCTTTTGCTGTGCCGGACTCACGGGTTCTGGTGTAGGGGTTACGAGAACGTGCGAATTGCGAACGCTTGAGATATCCATACGCGCCTCACTTGGTTATCAACGCTTCAAAACGGGCGAGGTCCCTCTGATGCGTGATTCGCAGAAGCATGCGAAGTTTGTGTCGAAACGAAAGCCCGCGACTGCGTGCGAAAGCGGATAAAAAGCCCGTCAAAGAACTTATCGGTCGCGTGCGGACAACCTTGAGGCGGTAGAACTAGGCCAGGTTCAAAACCTTTTGTATGACGCCGGTTTCCTTCGCGATCTTCTGCTGTAGCAGGGTGATTGCGTAAATGAGCTGCTCCGGCCGCGGCGGGCAGCCCGGAACATAAACGTCTACCGGAATCACCTGATTCACGGGTACTAAAGCGTAGTTCGAAAATACGCCGGTCGAAGTCGCGCAGGCGCCCATCGAAATCACCCATTTGGGCTCGGGCATCTGCTCGTACAACCGCCGGATGACGGGCGCCATCTTGTTCGAGACGCGACCCGCGATGATCATCAGGTCGCTTTGCCGGGGCGAACCGCGCATGACTTCGGCGCCGAAACGCGAAATGTCATAGCGGGAAGCGATCATCGACATCATTTCGATCGCGCAACAAGCCAGGCCAAACGACATCGGCCAGATGGAATTCTTACGCGCCCAATTGATCGCCGCGTCGAGCGTGGTGGTCAACAGGCTCTCGCCAAAAATCTCGTCGCCGGCGTCGT
Source organism: Bryobacterales bacterium (assembly GCA_038210135.1). Taxonomy (GTDB): domain Bacteria; phylum Acidobacteriota; class Terriglobia; order Bryobacterales; family Bryobacteraceae; genus JBBQWZ01. The sequence goes on along the minus strand of JBBQWZ010000044.1, from coordinate 27,455 downwards.
CGATGCGCGCAAACATCTCCGGCGGCTGGCTCAAATGAAACGTGTTATCGGATTCCACGCTTCGATTATCTCACGCCTCTAAGCCGCTCTCGCCTACACTGGAAGTTTGACGATTTCGGGCGCGGATCTTCGGGCGGCGGCCGTTGCGGCGGGCATCGAGCCGGAATATGAGGACGTGCTGGGCCGCTCACATGCGGCGCCGGATGACACGCTGCGCGCGATTTTGGCAAGTCTGCCGACTGCCGGAACGAGCTCCTTTTCCGCCGATGCTCTTCCGGAACGCGCCTATCAACCGGAGTGGCTGCACGATGGCGTACGGACCGCGGGCATCGCCATCAGCCTGTACGGAATTCGCTCGGCGCGGAATTGGGGCGTCGGCGATTGCACCGATCTCGGCGATTTCGCGGAATGGGCCGCGCGTATGGCTGGAGCGCAATTCGTCGCGCTGAACCCGCTACATGCGATTCCGAATCGGCAGCCTTACAACATCAGTCCGTACCTGCCGTCCTCGGTGCTGTGGCGTAATCCTCTTTATATCGACGTCGAAGCAGTTTCGGAATTTGCCGGTCCGCCGCCTGACGCCGCGTCTCTGCGGGACTCCGAGTTCATCGAATACGAAAAAGTCTGGACGCTAAAACGGCTGTATTTGAAGCGCTGTTTCCGTCGCCTGCTGCGTTCGCGAGGCCAGCGCTGGAATGCATTTCAGGATTTCGTGGAGCGAGAAGGCGCGTTGCTGCACCGCTTCGCCGTATTCTGCGCTCTCGACGAATGGATCCACCGGCGCAATCCGAACGTGTGGTTGTGGACGAATTGGGAGCCTGCGTATCAGGATCCGCAGTCGGATGCAGTTCGCTGGTTCGTGGCGTCGCAATCGCGCCGCGTGCTGTTCCACAAGTATTTGCAGTTTCTGTTGGACGAGCAACTGGCGGAGGCGCAGCGTCGCGCATTGGCGGCCGGGATGCGGATCGGTTTGTATCACGACATGGCGCTTGCGACCGATAAGTTTGGTGCGGATTTTTGGGCATATCGCGACTTCTTTGTGGACGGCTGCCGGGTGGGGGCTCCGCCGGATGATTTTGCGCCGAATGGGCAGGATTGGGGTTTTGCTCCGCCGAATCGCGAGCGGCATCTCGCTGACGGTTACCAATTGTTCGCCGCGAATCTTCGCCAGAACTGCCGCCACGGCGGAGCGCTGCGGATCGATCACGTGATGCGCTTCTTCCGCCTGTTCTGGATTCCGAAGGGTAAGCATCCAGCCGATGGCGCGTACGTGCGGGATCATCACGAGAATCTGCTGCGCGTGTTGGCGCGCGAGAGCCAGGCGGCTAAGGCGATCGTGATCGGCGAGGATTTGGGGACGGTTTCCGGCGAGGTCCGCGAGCAGTTGTGGCGGTCCGGCGTGTTCAGCTATCGGCTCTTTTATTTCGAGCGCGGACAGCCCGATGAGTATCCGTGGCAGGCGGTGGTTTCGTCGACAACGCACGACTTGCCGACGCTTGCCGGGTTCTGGATCGGCCGCGACATTGAGGCCCGGTTGAAGGCCGGGCTAATTGACGCGGCGGCGGCGGTCGAGCAGGCGACCGCCCGGGCGAGCGAGAAGCAGCGGTTGCTCGATCAGGTCCGCGGATTTCTTCCGGAAGGATTTCCGGCGTCGGCGGGTGACGTGGCGGAACTAAACGGCGAGTTGCACAACGCGGTGATCGGATATCTGGCTTCCACGCGATCCGCGCTGCTGGTGCTGAATCAGGAAGACCTGACCAAGGAAGTAGATCAGCAGAATCTTCCCGCGAGCACGGTCGAGTATCCGAACTGGCGGCGGAAGATGAAGTATTCGATTGAGGAACTGCAGACCTCCGAGAAGGTCCGCGATTTCTGCCTCATGTTCCGGGGTTGGCTCCAGCGAACCGGGCGGATCAGCTAAGCGCGGTAGATATAACTGTCCTCAAGAACCACTGGAGGAAGCGAGCCTTGGACGGATCCTGGGCTATTTTGCCCGGCACTTCGGGCGCGATCTAGAAGCTTCTTGAACCGCCACTCGCTCGGCCCCCAAACCGATACGAAGCTAAGATCGAGCACCCAGGAACCGTTCCGACCCATGAGTGTTCCGAGCTTTTGATAGGCCGGTAGAGGTCCTTGTTCATCTACGAAGGGAAGTGCGATAACCAATGCCCAGTTGTCGTCTTCTTCATCGAACAGCCAGAATGCCGACGAAACCGTAAGTCCTTCCTTGTTGAGAAGGTTTATAAGTCGTGCGCCCTCCTCGATGAGTTGCCCTACCAGCGGGATTTTAACCATGCAAGAACTCCATCCGGGGTTGCACCGACCGCGTCCAGCATCTGCTTCGCGCGTAGCATGCCAATGCTCACATCGTAGCGCGAGTCGACTTTCCACTGTTCCACGAACTTCCAAAGGTTCTGCGTGATTCCGGCGGTTCGCAAATCGTCCTCAAGCTGAAGGAATTTCAGGAGTTCGCTGAGACCGTGGCTATATATCGTTTTTGTCCGATCCGGCGGAGGCGGAAAATCGAATTCTTTGGTCCTCGCTGCAATGCACGCTTTCAGCGCGCATTCCACGGCGTAACCCGCCATGTAGTAAGCCGCGGCGTGACGCCCGGATCGATACAATGCCTGGGCGTCTTCATATCGCATATCGGCGAGATCTTGAAAATCCTTCCTCGTTAGAGGCTCGCTCACATGAAATAATCCTTCACTTTGTCGAAGATCCCTTTGCCGTGCGGCTCGTTCTCAACCGGGAGCGTTTCCCGCAGCTGTTCGAAGAGCTTTTTCTGTTCGCGACTCAGCTTCGAAGGAATCTTGACGTCGATATGGATGTAGATATCGCCGCGCCCGCCGGAGTTTACGTGCGGAACGCCGATGCCCTTCAGCCGGACTTTCGCGCCGCTCTGCGATCCATCCGGAACCTTCACCTTCTGTAGACCATCGAAGGTGAGAATATCGATTTCGGTGCCAAGCGCCGCCTGCGCTACGTTCACCGGAACGGTGCAGTGCAGGTCGTATTCCTGGCGCTCGAAAATCGTGTGTTCTTCGACGCGCAAGACCACGTAGAGATCGCCCGGAGGACCGCCACTCACGCCCGGCTGGCCTTCCTGGGCGAGCCTTAGCCTGGTGCCGGTATCGACGCCCGCCGGAATATTGACCTTCAGCTTACGCTCAGTGCGGATATAGCCTTCACCCTTGCAGTCTTTGCATGGCCGGCGAATGATCTGGCCGCGGCCGGAGCACTGGTTGCACGTCCGCCGGACGCTCAGGAAACCCTGCTGATAAATAACCTCGCCGCGTCCGCGGCACAGGGGGCATTGGGTCAGCCCGTCTTCCGGCTCCGCGCCCTTGCCGGAGCAGCGTTTGCATTCGTCGAGCCGCGGAACCTGGATATCGGCGCTCAGCCCGCGCATCGTATCTTCGAAACTGATTTCGAGATCGTAGCGGACATCTTCGCCGCGCTGCGCACGGGTGCGTCCGCGATTGCCGCCGCGTTGGCCGAATACGTCGCCCAGGCCGAAGAAGTCGCCCAGGATGTCGCTGAAATCCTGGAATTGGTTTGGATCGTAGCCGCCGTTTCCGGCCGCCGAAGCCACGCCCTGGTGACCGAACCGGTCATAGGCCGCGCGCTTGTTCGAATCGCTGAGGACGCTATAGGCCTCCGCCGCTTCTTTGAATTTTTCTTCCGAAGCTTTGTCGCCCGGATTGCGATCCGGGTGATGTTGCAGCGCCAGCTTGCGGTACGCGCTTTTCAGCGCACCTTCGTCAGTGTCCCGGCTGACGCCGAGAATCTCGTAGTAATCCCGTTTCATTCGTCAGATTCCCGCGCCGGATTAACCCTTCACCGCGACTTTCACCATCGCCGGGCGAAGCAAGCGGCCCTTGAAATTGTAGCCGCGCTGGAATTCTTCAAGCACGGTGTTCTCTTCGACATCGTCCCGCACGGCCTTATCGACGGCGTGATGCAGGTTCGGATCGAACATCTGGCCGGTGGATTCAATCGGCTCCAGGCCCATCTTCTTGAGCAGTTCCACCATCCGGGCGTAGATCATCTCCATGCCCTTCGCATATTCTTTATCGGACGATTCGATCTTGAGCGCGCGTTCAAAATCGTCGAACGCCGGAAGCAGCGTCTTCACCGCCTCCATGCTTGCGTACTCGAAGAATTCGGCGCGGTCGCGGTCGGCGCGGCGGCGGAAATTGTCGAACTCCGCACGGTTCCGCAGCAGACGATCCTGCAGCTCCGCTTTCTCTGCCGCCAGCTGATCGCGTTCCGCCGTTAAGGCCGCCACCGGGTCTCCCGCCGCATCCTGTGCAGCCTCGGCAGTGGCTTCATCCAACTGCCGTTCCTTGTCAGAATTCACATTCATAGCCTAACACTCCACTCCATTGCTGGCCGCGAAATCGCGGCAAATTTACGGTTGATCGCGGTTGGAAAACATGGGTACCGGATCCGGAGACCCGCCGGTGCGCCGCTATGCGTTACGAAACGCCTGGCCGACGCTGAACACCGCCGACATCACCCGCGCATAATCCATCCGCACGGGGCCGAGGACAGCGATGACCGCCGAAAGTCCATTCGGCAAGGTCAACGGCAAACCGATCAGCGACAGCTCTTCCATCGCCGGATGCGTATCGCCGAGACCTACTTGAACGCCGAGTTCACCCATCGGCTGTTCGAGAAATCGATCCAATAGCTCCAAAACCTTCTTCTTTTCCTCGAGAGCGCGGAGCAGTTCCCGCATCCTCTCTTTCGTTAGATGCAAATCGAGGCCGACGAGATTGCTCGCGCCGCCCATGTGCACTTCCGCCGGAAATCCGACGTCCAGCATGCCCCGGTTGTATAACAAGTCGACGCGCCGCAGAATCTGGTCGAACGCCGCGCGTTCTTCGGCCAGCCGCCGCCGTAATTCTTCGCGAACGTCCGCCAGCACCCAGCCGCTGAAATTGTGGTTGATGTAATTGCGGATGTTGTTCAACTCGTCCTGCGAGATCCACTCGTCGAGCGTGACCAGCCGGTTCCGCACCATGCGGTCGCTTGTCACCAGGATCACCAGAATCCGCTTATCCGGCAGGCTGACCAGCTCAATCTGGTCGAGCGTTTGGCGCACCGCCGGAATCGCCGCGGCAATACCCATGACCTGCGTCAGCTCGGTGAGCATCTGCGAAGAACGCTCCACCCGCTCTTCCATCGATTCCACCTGGCTCAATTCGTTGCGCACGCGGTCGAACTCGCGGCTCATCATGCTGCGCGAAGCAAGCGACTGCACGTAGGATTGAAAGGCCATCTGCGTCGGAACGCGGCCCGCGGAAGTATGCGGCTGTGCCAGGTAGCCTTCGTCCACCAGATCGGCCATGACGTTGCGGATCGAGGCAGCGCTCAGCGAAGCGCCGCCGCGGCGCGAGATGCTGCGCGAGGCGACCGGCTCGCCGGTTTCGATATAGGCACGCACGATCTCGTGCAGGACTTCCATCTTGCGTGCGGCTTGTGCAGACGGTCCTAACATAAGTGGTTCAACGGGTACGAGAAGTGATGAGAAGCCAATCCCTGTCTATATGATACGGCCGCGCCGACAGCCGGTCAACACGGCCCTGGTCCTGCTCTACGGACACGCACCCAGCCGGCGGCCTTTTTGACGCGTCGTGAAGTCTTTGCCGCCCGCTTTGGTGATGATCACGCTCTCGAAGGTGTCGCCGCGATAACTCGCCGTGTTGACGAAAGTTCGTTCGGGGCTGATGACAGTATAGGAGAGCGTGATGCCGTCAAATTTGTAATCTTTGATGGTCATCTTTCGGGCCGCGGCGGTTTTTTCAGTATCCGCGCGGACCTCCTCCAACGTCCCATTCATTCCGCGCGTCATCGCATTGGTCATACACATCTTGGTCGTACGCGGACTATCTCCCGTGTAAACGATTTCCCATTCCCCGGGGTGAATGCGATCCGCTGCGCGTACGGGCGACAGAAGGAGTCCGGAAAATCCAAGCACCAGCCAAAGAGCTGTTTTCATAGAGAGTCCAATCGCGAACTGCGCGTACGATCTCAAGCGGGGCTCTCATAAGCAGCAGGCAAGAACCCGGCGATTCGTTACTATAACAGCTTGGAACCCATCTCCCATTTCTTTTACTCGCACCGCCTGAAACTGCAGTTCTGGGACTTCGGGCAAGAGGGCAAGCCGCCGCTTCTGCTGGTTCACGGGGGGCTGGATCACGCCCGCAACTGGGATTGGGTGGCGCGCGACCTGCGCGAAAATTTCCACGTCTACGCGCTCGACCTGCGCGGACACGGAAATTCCGCGTGGGCTCCCGGAGCCCTGTACTCGGTCGCGGAACATGTCCTCGACGTCTCCGCTTTGGTCGATATCATCCAGCAAAGCGAACCGGACAAAACCAAGCCGATCGACATCATCGGGCACTCGCTCGGCGGCATCATTTCGCTCTACTACGCCGGCATCTATCCGGAGAAGGTCGCGAGGTGCGTCGCGATCGAGGGCCTGGGGCCGCCTCCGAATCACCGCATCCACAAGCCGGCTTCCGAGCGCATGCGCGAATGGATCGAGGGCGTCCGCAAAACCGAGCAGCGGACCACGCATAGTTATCCGACGCTCGATGCCGCCGTCGCGCGCATGAAGGAAGCCAATCCGCATCTGTCCGACGACGTGGCGCGCCACCTGACCATGCATGGCACCAACTGGAACTCCGACGGAACTTTTATCTGGAAGTTCGACAATTTCGCACGGCCGTTCGCGCCCTACGGAAACAGCATCGAAGACGCACGCGACATTCTGGGCAAGATTACCTGCCCGGTCCTGTTGTTCTGGGGCATGGAAAGCTGGGCAGTGGATCCGGAGTCCGATGGCCGGGCGCAAGTGATCAAGAATTATCGGCTGGTGAAGGTGCCGAAAGCCGGGCACTGGGTCCACCACGATCAGTTGGAATTGTTTTTGAGGGAGACGCGCAAGTTTCTGCTGGAGGAATAACGGTCAAGCGATACTAGAAGTCATGAGTGAGAAGGACGCGATCCGGCATTGGGCGCAGACCTGGAAGAAATTCGGGCCTGAACTGGAGAACATGCGTCTGCGAGAAGTTCGGGAGGAAAATACGCTGCTCTCCTTACAGCTTCTCGCGCGCCTTTAATCATGCAACGAGCTCCCAGCCGCCCGCCCCATCCTCGGGTTTGGTTGAGATGCAAAGCCACTTAGCAAAGTTGCGTTGATGAGCCTGATTGATCTTCTGGATGTAGCGCGCGACGTGCAGGAGTTTTGCGACAAACAGGGCTGGAAGTCCTGTTTCATCGGTGGAATCGCCGTACAGCGTTGGAGCCAGCCGCGGGTTACTCGCGACGTCGATCTAACACTACTCACCGGATACGGTACGGAAGCTCCTTTCGTAGAAACCCTGTTGCGGACCTTTCCGCCAAGGAGTCCTGGCGCTGCTGAGTTTGCGCTCCAATCCCGAGTATTGTTGATGCGCATTCGCCTTCTTGGTGATTCCCTGACTTAGGTCGACGAACAATCTTCCTAAGCTCGCCCCCAACGGACCCCCGTGATATCCTCCACTCTTATGAAGTTTCGGCTGCTGCTCCCACTTGCTCTGCTCCCCTACTGCCTCTCTGCCGAGGAATTCGCCTACAAAAAACCGGCCAAGGAAATCCTCGACATCCTGCACGCGCCGACGATGCCTACGCTTTCCGTGAATCCTTCGCGGACGCACGCCGTCTTGAGCCAATCCTCGCGCTATCCGCCAATCTCTGAAGTCGCCGCTCCGATGGTTCGCATCGCCGGACTCCGTATCGACCCCAAAACCAACGGAATCCACCTCGCGCCTTCGAACACCGGCCTGACGCTGAAGCGCCTTTCGGACGGCAAGGACGTCCCACTCACTCTTCCGGCCGGAGGCAAGTTCAGCGGACCGCACTGGTCGCCCGATGGCAAGATGTTCGCCTTCACCAACACCACTGCGAACGCCATCGAGCTTTGGCTCGCCGATGCCGACACTGGCAAGACCCGCCGCTTCGATGGCATCAAGCTGAACGCCGTTCTCGGCGATCCCATCGATTGGCTCGACGACAACAAGACCATCCTGCTGAAGACGATTCCTGCCGGACGCGGTGCGCTCCCGATCGAATCCATGATTCCCAAAGGCCCCAAGGTGCAGGAAGCCAACGGCCGCTCCGGGCCGGTCCGCACTTATGAGGACATGCTGGCTTCGCCTCACGACGAGGACCTCTTCGATTATTACGCCACCGCGCAACTCGTGATGCTCGACACCGCAACCGGAAAAACGACGCCGATGGGCAATCCCGCCATCTACCAGGCCGTAACGCCTTCGCCCGACAGCAAAGATTTCCTCATCGAGCGCCTGCGCAAGCCGTATTCGTATCTGCATCCTTACAACGATTTCCCGCGTGAAGTCGAAATCTGGGATCGCAGCGCGAAAGTCGTCTACAAGGTCGCCACCCTCGGGCTCGCCGATCGCGTGCCGATTGAGGGCGTTCGCGCCGGGCCACGCAACTACCAGTGGAAGACCGGCGACACCGCGACGATGATGTGGGTCGAGGCTCTCGACGGCGGCAATCCGAAAGAGAAAGTGCCGAATCGCGATCGCGTGGTCGCGCTTCCCGCCCCCTTCACCGCCCAGCCGCGGGAGTTGCTGAAGACCGAACATCGCTTTCGCGGAATCCGCCTCACGCCCGACGGCAAGACCGCTTTGGTGGACGACTTCGAGCGCGAAAAGCGCTGGGTCCGCACCTTCGAAATCGACATGAAGAACCCGGCGGCCACGCCGAAGGTGGTCTTCTCGCGCAATCAGCAGGATCGCTATAAGGACCCCGGAACGCCTTTCATGAAGGGTGCCGGTGGCGGCGGCGGATTTGGCGGCGGTGGTGGCGGACGCGGCTTCGGCGGCGACGGCGAACGCGCCCTCTGGACTTCCGGCGACAGTATCTTTCTCAATGGACTCGGCGCCAGCAAGGACGGCGACCGGCCTTTTCTCGACAAGTTCAACCTGATCACCGGCCAAACGGAGCGGCTGTTTCAATCCTCCGCGAACAGCTACGAGCAGGTGGTCGCCATGGTTTCGCAGGACGGCACCAGAGTGATTACGCGGCGCGAGAGTCCGACGGAGCCGCCGAATTATTTCCTGAAGACGCTGCCCAGCGGCTCGTCCATCGCACTGACCAACTTCAAGGATCCGGCTCCGCAGCTTCGCCGCATCAAGAAGGAACTCGTCACCTACAAGCGCGCGGACGGCGTTCCGCTGTCGTTCACGCTGTATCTTCCGCCCGACTACAAGCCCGGTACGCGCCTACCCACCGTCGTGTGGGCGTACCCGCGCGAATTTAACGATGCCGATACGGCCGGCCAAATCACCGGCTCGACGCAGCGCTTCACCTCGATCGTCGGACCGTCGCATCTCTTCTTCCTGCTGCTCGGCTACGCGATCCTCGATGACGCCGCGATGCCGGTCGTCGGCTCACCCGAAAAAGTCAACGATACCTATATCGATCAGGTCGTCGCGGATGCCAAAGCCGCCATCGAAAAAGGCGCCGAAATGGGCGTCGTCGATCCGGAACGCGTTGGCGTCGGCGGCCACAGTTACGGAGCTTTTATGACCGCGAACCTGCTCGCGCATTCCGACCTCTTCAAAGCCGGAATCGCCCGTAGCGGAGCCTACAACCGTACTCTGACGCCCTTCGGCTTCCAGAGCGAGCGCCGTACACTCTGGGAAGCGCGCGACGTGTACATGAACATGAGCCCGTTCCTGTTCGCCGACAAATTGAAGGAGCCAATCCTCATGATTCACGGCGAGGCCGACAACAATCAGGGCACCTTCCCGATTCAGTCCGATCGTATGTATCAGGCCGTCCGCGGCAATGGCGGCATCGTCCGCTACGTCGTGCTTCCCTCGGAATCGCACGGCTATCAGGCGCGGGAATCGATCGAACATACGCTCTGGGAAATGACCACCTGGTTCGACAAGCACGTCAAGAACGCGGGTCGCTCGACGTCCGGTACGCGCTAGGTTAGTTCCAGCACAGAACCGCGGCCGTAAGGAAGCGGACTTCTTCCGAAACGGTTTCGTAAGCCGCGGGGGGCTCCCGTCCCGCACCCGCGTCGCCGCTGTCGGGCGACGATATACTAAGCCTTGCAGTCCAACCTGATGTGCGCCCGAATTCTATTTCTGCTTTCCTTGAGCGGCCTGTTCGCCGCGGTGGAAGCCCAGACCTCGGCGCCGGCCGGCCTCGGTCTTCTTCAACAGAATGCCGAAAAGAAAACCACCGCATGGCTGAATCTGCATGCCACCTTCGAGGACAACCTCAGCCGGCTTTTGCCGTGTGATGCGCGCGCCGTCAAAACGATTGAAGACGTAAATCGCTCCTCTGACGCCCGGATTGAGGCGTGGATCACCTACACCGCGCAATGGCGTAGTCTGGCGGCAACCGAAAGCCGGAATGCCAAACGCACCGAGGCGGAGTTGAACGCGCAATCGGGTGTTCTGCAGGCCGAAAAACTCCAACTCGAAAACCAAATTGCTGACCTGCGGACCCGCCGTGCCGCCCTGCCGGCCACCTCCGAAGCGCTGAAGCCGCTCGATCAGCTGATCGATCTCAACTCGCAACGCATAGCGGCGATCTCCGACCGGACCGCGGCTCTAGACGCCGCGAAGCAATCGGTTGCGACCCTGGTCTCGGCCGCGGAATCCCGCGCCGCCGCGGTGGACAAAGAGGCCGCCCAATGGACGGATCAGGCCGCGCGCTGGCGCGCCTATTACGCCGCGAGAATCAGCCGCGCCAAAACGGAATGCGCGATTACGGGCCAATCCACCGCGCCGCGCGCGCCAAGGAAAAAGCAATGACGCGCCGCCTGGTTCTCGCCGCCTCCGCCGCTTTTTGCGCTCTGACGCCGGCCCAGCAGACGCCCGACATCACTAAGCTTTCGGCCGACTCGGCGGCTGCCTATAAAACGTGGCGCGAGCGCGATCCGAAGCTGGAATCCGAAGTCCGGACTGCCGCGAAGGCGACCCTCGACGCACGCATCCTACGCTCCGCCGACGACGCGCAGAAAATGACGATCGCCCGCCACGAGTTGGCTGACGCCGCGTTTCAAGCAGCGAAGAATGCGCTCGACGCTTTAGATAAAGACCTCGGTACGCCCGTGCTCGATCTGCAACTCGCCGCGCTGCAACGCCAGCAGAAGCAATTGGAACAGGACGCGTCGTTGCTCGATCGCAACATCAAGGTGTTTGCCGCCGACAAAGACCCTGGAATTCAGAAGGTCAAAACCGAAATGGAAAAAGAGCGCACCGCGATGAATGCGGTCCGCGACGCGCTGGCCGGGGAGGAAAAGACCTTGACCGCGCTGAAGCTGATCGGCGATCGCGGCGAGGCGGCTCGAACCCCCGCTGTCGGCCGCTACGGTGAACTGATGTCGGCTGCCCGCCAGGATCGCGACCGAATTGAGAACGAAAGCGCGTTGTGGCAAGCCTACTACCAGGCGCTCGGGAAAGTCGCGCCGGCCGAGGTTTCAAAGACCACCATCGCGCCCGGCAATCCGCGCGAAGAGACCACTCGCGTTCCGGTCCTTCGTCCGGGACGAGAGTCCACCGTTCCGCCAAAGTCGGGCGTTCCTCCGATCGTTGCCGACGCCTCCCGTTGGACTGGCGCCTGGACCTATCCGCCAACCAACGGCCTGTTTTCCGGCGAGGAACCGGAATCCGCCGAGATCATCGTTCGCGAGCAGGACGGCCAGTTGGTCGGGACTCTGAACGCGCGCTTCCGCCTTCAGAAAGGCGTTTTGCGCGACCCTGTCTTGCGCATCGATTTCAATGGTCCGCTGACCGCGACTCGTACCCTGAAGATGACCGCGGTCACCGCCGACCGCGTCACCGGAACACTCGAGCTGCTCCCTGGGTCCGCGGGGAACCTCATCGAAGTCAGCTGGCAGCTCGGAGCGTCGCAGCCTTCAAAGGCGCTTCCCAAAGTTCGCCAAGGCGGCATGGTCCTCTGGAAGAAATAACGCTAGGGACGCCGGTCGCCGAACTCCGGCAACAGGGCCGCCAGCAATCCGATCGCAGGCAGAAACGCGCACACCTGATAGACAAACTCCAGGCTGGTGCGATCCGCCAGTTGGCCGAGCACCGCCGCGCCGATACCAGCCATCCCGAACGCGAAGCCGAAGAATAAGCCCGAGATCATTCCGACGTTGCCCGGCAGTAGTTCCTGCGCGTACACCAATATCGCGGAGAATGCCGACGCCAGAATCAGGCCGATGATCGCGCTCAACACGGCTGTCCAGAACAAATCGGCGTGCGGCAAAAGCAGCGTGAAGGGAAGCACGCCGAGGATCGACCACCAGATGACGCGCTTGCGTCCCACTTTGTCGCCAACGGGGCCGCCGATGATGGTTCCCGCCGCCACCGCGCCCAGAAAGACGAATAAATAGAGCTGGGCTTGCTGCACCGGAATGTGAAATTTCGCGATCAGGTAGAACGTGTAATAGCTGGTCAGGCTGGCCAGGTAGAAATACTTCGAGAAGATCAGCATCAGCAGGATCGCGATGGTGAACGCAAGTCGTCCTCTCGAGAGTGCTGGCTTCGCTCGCGCGCCAAGCGCGGACGCCGCCCGCTGAATTGCCACGCGCTTGTACCAGCCGCCGATTCGCACCAGCAAGCCGATGCCGGCAAGAGCAGCGACGGAAAACCATGCCACACTGCTCTGTCCGCGCGGCAAAACCACCAGCGCGGCGAGCAACGGACCCAGCGCGGACCCCGCATTTCCGCCGACTTGAAATAGCGATTGCGCGAGCCCATGGCGTCCGCCCGATGCCAGCCGCGCGACCCGCGACGACTCCGGATGAAAGATCGCCGAGCCCAATCCAACCATCGCCGCCGCCACCAACAGGGCGGGGAAGCTGGCCGCGAAGCCCAAGAGCAAAAGGCCGATCAACGTCAGCGTCATGCCGAACGAGAGCGAATACGGTTGCGGGCGGCGGTCCGTGTAATAGCCGACTACCGGTTGCAACAACGACGCCGTGGCTTGGTAGGTCAACGTGATCAGGCCGATGTCCCCGAAGTCCAACTTGTATGCGGCCTTCAGAATCGGATACAGCGCCGGAATCAGCGACTGCACCATGTCGTTCAACAAGTGGCAGAAGCTGATCGCGCCCAGCACGCGGAACGACGTCGATCGCATCTCGGGCAGCACGCCGCCCGCCGCGGAGGGATTTGCCGTGGCCGACATCTTACTTCCGGAAACCCGAATCGTCTTTCCACTGGTCGAGCGTGTTGTAAACAATCGGGCAATAACAGGCGCGATCGATGAACTGCCACATCCGGCTTTCGATCGAGCCGTGGCCGCGAATGGTGTGGGGAAAAGTCTCGCAAGTCGCCGGACGCGCATCGTAGACCGTGCACTCGTAGCCCGATAGAAACACGCAGCCGTCTTCGTCCGTCCGCTTGAGGATGACGCCTTCGTCTTCCGATTCCATCGTGTACTCGCTATAGAACTGCTTCTCCGAAATGCGGAGATACTTCATCAATTTCGCCACGTCGCGTTCAAGCAGCTCGACCGTTGCGACACGGCAGCAGTTGGCGCAAACCGTGCAATCTATTTTCTTCTCGACATCGAGGGCAATATTCCGGAAACTCTTGTCCTTGAATCCGTGCACCTTCAAATGCCTGCGGAATTTCTCGTTCTCGGGGCGCATCTTTTCGCCCAGGCGCTGGATCTGAACGAGGTCGGTCAACATAACTTCACTCCCTTCAGGTTACACGGCTGGGTAGTGCCGGGGCCCCGGAGTACAATCAGACATGCTGGATTCCCGCCGTGGTTTTCTGCGCGCCGCCGCCTCCTGGGCCGCTATGGCGCAAGCGCTGAAAGCTGCCACGCCCGATCCGCAAAACGAAAGCTATTGGAACGTCGTCCGGCGGCAGTTTCCGCTCGATGAAAATTTGATCTATCTCAACACTGCGAACGTATCGCCCGCCTCGCGCGCCGTACTCGATCGCTATCAGGAATTCCTGCGCGATTTCCAGTCCAATCCTTCCTTCCAGAATCGTGAAAAATACGAGGGACTGCGCAACGCAACGCGCGCGAAAGTCGCGAAGATGCTCGGCGCCGGGCCGCTCGAAATCGCCTTCACGCGGAACACCAGCGAGGCCAGCAACATCATTGTCCACGGACTGGATCTGAAGGCCGGCGACGAGGTGCTGATCACGGCCCACAATCACCAGTGCAACAAGGAAGCCTGGGAAATTCGGGCGCGCCGCGAAGGCATCGTCATCAAAAAGCTTCCCGTCGTTACGCCCGCCGTCAGCAAGGAAGCCATCGTCGAACAATTCGCCGCCGCCATCACTCCCCGCACCAAAGTCATCGGACTCACCCACGTTACGAACACCACCGGGCTGATGTTTCCGGCGCGCGAAATCACGCGCCTTGCGCGCGCGAAGAATATCTGGCTGCACCTCGATGGCGCGCAGACGTTCGGCTTGCTCAGCCTCGACCTCAAGGAACTCGGCGTCGATTCCTATGCGGCTTCGACGCACAAATGGCTGATGGGTCCGCTGGAAGCCGGGATCCTCTACGTTCGCGAAGATCGACTGAAAGAAGTCTGGCCGTCGATCGTCACCGCCGGTTGGTCCGACAACTCCGCCGGAGCCGCCAAGCTCGAGAACTTCGGCCAGCGTGACGACCCGAGGTTGACCGCCATCGATGCCGCCCTCGACTTTACCCATCTCATCGGACCCGCCAACATCGAGGCCCGCGTCCGTTATCTGACCACGCGCCTCAAGGATAAATTTGCTGAAATCCCGGGCGTCACGCTGCGCACCAATCGGCAGCCGGATCTCTGCGCCGGCATCGTCAAAATCTCAACCGGGGAAGCCCACGTGAAGGCGCACTACGATGCGCTCTATCAACGCCACCGCGTCTCCACCTCCTCGACCCTGACTGGGGACGCCAGCGGAATCCGCTTCTCCGCCCACATCTTCAATTCGATTGCCGACATCGACCGCGCCGCCGACGCGGTGCGCAAGGTGGTCGCTTAAAACACACGCATGCCGGATCGCCTTTACCTTACCTACACGCTCTCGACCCACGCCGCCTTCTCGATGGCGGAGCACTTCGCGACGCTGGTTCTTCAATTCCCCGTCTCCCGTCTCGCCAGGGCGGAATCCGCGCTCCGCGTCTTCCCCATCAGCTTCGACCAGGCTCCGATTTTTGAGACGCCGTTTCTCGCGCCGATTGACGAAGACCGCCTTCGTTCCCTGGTTCGCGAATACGCGCAAGCCGATCACGCCTTCGAGTTTGAAACCTTCTGGGACCTGTGGCAGCACGACGGATCGGACTGGCACGTCGCGCCCGCGCGCATTCGCATCACCGGGTACGGACCGGAGTTCGAAGGCATCGAGCCGGGCGAGCATCTGTCGATCGAGTTCGGCCTCGAAACGCAGTTCCTGCCCGACCTCGCCGACGCCGCCAGCCTGCGGACGGCGCAATCCAATATCCGGAGCCTGTTGCATCTGGTCAGTCAGATCGACACCGCGTTGCCGGTCCACAAGCGCCGCCTGTGGTCCGAATCCGGAGAGAATTTCGCGGAGAAGCTGGAATCGAAATTGCGCGCTACGGATGTGCAGTAATCCGGATCAGCCGGCCTTCGGCTGCTTCAGCATTTTCCGCAGTGTTTCCGTCAGCATGGCGGGCAGGTAAGGCTTCTGCAGAAACGCGATTTGCTTCGGCGTTGCCACCGGAATGCTCTCCACCCGATAGGCGTAGCCGCTCGATAGGATCGCTCTCAATCCGGGCCGCGAATTCAGCATTCGGCGAAGCATTTCGTCGCCATGCGCACCGGGCAGCGAGAGGTCCGTCAGGACCAGATCCCAGGCATCGGGAGTCTCGTCAAAGCTCGCTAAAGCCTCCTCGGCGCTGCCGCAAATGTCCACCCGATACCCGGCTCGTTCCAGGTACTGAGCGAGCAACCGGCTCAGATCCGCCTCGTCGTCCACTAGAAGGATGCGGGGCGAATCGCTCATCCGGCCTCTAGAACCAGGAGAACGGTACGTCGGCGGAGCTCCACGTCAAGCCGAGTGTAAACCGGTTGGCGCGCCGATTGAATCCCACCAGATCGATGATGCTCTGACGGTAGTCGTACCGGGCACTGACGGAAGTATTTCGGAAGACGGCATAGCCCACGCTTGCCCCCGCCGTGTACTGTCCGTACCCGGTCAGCGATTGGCCAATAGAACCCAGTTTCGAGTATCCGCCGCTCGCGCCGAAACTCGCTTTTCGAATTCCCGTGAAGGAGTAAGAACCCGTGTAGCTCTCGCCCGACGAGGTCAAATACACGCCATTACCCGGTGTTACCTGCCGGCTGGCGGAAAAGTTCAACGAATACAACCGGTACTGCCCGATCACGCTTCCCGTGTAACTTGGCAGCGTTGTGACGCGATAAAAAGCCTGCACGACGGAACCCGTTCCGAGTAACGCGGCAATAACCGGATCCAATCCAACTCGCTGCAAACCCTCCGCCTCGGCGCGGAAGGCTCCTCCGGACACGTTCAGGCTCCAGCGCCGGCTTAAGCGATGGGAGAGCCCGACTTGGATGCCGTCGATGGACGCTTCCCCGAACGCCCGCGGAAAATCATAATGCGTATGCACATACGAAACGCTCAACACGGTGGACTTCGAATATTGGTATTGCGTTCCGCCATTGAGCGCGTATCCGTTCACTCCCACCAACGCGGACGACTGGCGGCGCACGGTATAGGTGGTGCCTCCGGCTTGAAAGCTGAGACGAGGCGATAGCAAATACGAAACGTCCATGCCGCCTTGGATCGAATTCACCCGGTTGTCGAAAAGCAGGGTCGTCGGTCCCACGATCGACGCCGCATCCGCCACTGAAATCGTGGAATACGCGCCCAACCCGCGCGAAGTCGAGTTTCCAGATCCGCGCAAGGAGACTTGGTAACGCTTTCCCG
Organism: Bryobacterales bacterium; assembly: GCA_038210135.1. Classification (GTDB taxonomy): domain Bacteria; phylum Acidobacteriota; class Terriglobia; order Bryobacterales; family Bryobacteraceae; genus JBBQWZ01. The sequence continues at coordinate 10,485 of JBBQWZ010000044.1, read as the reverse complement.
GTTGCATGGAGTACGAAATCTGAGCTGACTGATCGCTTCCGTCGTAGTAAGAATTCTGCGTGTAATGGTGGTAAGAGCCCCGGTAGTCGAGTCCCAGTTGACTACGCCGAAAAACTTTCGAGCCATACGCGCCGATCGATGCCTCGATGCCGTACAGGGCGCCGACCGTCGGTATTTTGCCATTGCTGTCGACCGTAAGTGGAACGATACCTTCATCGACTGTTCCACTCATGCTCGCGAAAAATCGAAGAGATACAGCGCGTCCGCTGCGGCTGCCAACCGATCCGGCACCCCGGCTCAGCACGCTTGGTCCTTCAAAACCGCCAATTCCTTGAGAAAACGCGGGAAGCGACAAGAGAGCGCCGCTGATCAACAGGGTTCTGATTCGATGTGTAAGCAAAAAAGAATCTCCGAAGCTATCTTTCTTTTTAAACCAACGGACCAGCCACAGATCGGCTGTCTCGTTAAACTAGAGCGTAACGAATAGTATAACGGGCTGCTGCAAGGGAATCCAGAAACGCGGCATATCCCCTCTGAGGTGCCATTGATGAAACGTTTTTCGCCCATCGTCGGAATGCTGCAAGTTCTGCTGCTCACCCATTCCGCCTTCGCCGCTGAACTGCCGGTTCGCGAAGTCGTCCTTTTCAAACACGGGGTCGGCTATTTCCAGCGCTCCGGCGACGTCAAAGCCGGCGAAACCGCCCAACTCGATTTCAAAGCCGACGAGATGAACGACGTCCTGAAATCGTTGACAGTCGAGGAACGCGGCGGCGGCAAGATCACCGGACTTCGCTACGACTCCTCCGATACGCTCGAACACAAGCTCCAGGCTTTCCCTTTCACCAGCGGAGATAAACAGTCGCTGGCGGCCTTCTTCGACTACCTCAAGGGAACCCGGATCGAAGTGAAGACAGGCGCCGAAACCCTTGCCGGAGCCGTCCTTAGCGGGCGCACTTTACCCGCCACCAACACTGCTCCCGAACGCGAGATGGTGACCATCCTTACCGATTCCGGCGACATCCGGACCGTGGACCTCTCCTCGGCCTCCTCCGTCCGTTTTGCCGATCCCGCCCAGCAAATGTTGCTGAAAGACTATCTGTCGCTTCTCAATCAAGCGCGCTCGAAAGACAAGCGCAGCGTCTATATCGATTCCACTTCCGCCGGCGCCCGCCATGTTGCCGCCAGCTATATGGTTCCGACTGCCGTTTGGAAATCCAGCTATCGCCTCATCTTTGGCACCGCTGAACAGCCCACCCTCGAAGGCTGGGCCATCGTGGACAATACCACCGGCGAAGATTGGACCAACGTCCACCTCGCCGTCGTGTCCGGCCGCCCCATCTCGTTTATGTCTCGGCTTTACGAGCCTCGGTATAAGACCCGGCCCGTCGCCGAACTCGCCGAAGATGCCTACGTCGCTCCCATGGTCTTTGAAGGCGCCATGAGCAAATCCACCGCCGGCCCGATGGACCTCGCCGCTGCCAGGCCGGCACCCGCGTCCCCGCCCGCCACCGCCGGACAGATGTTCCGCCGCGCGGAAGCGCAACAGATGGTCAGCCGCGACTCCGTGAGCGAACGCGTGGACATGATCTCGAACATCGCCGCATCCGCCCAGGGCCGCGACCTCGGCGACCTGTTCGAGTACCGCTTCGGCAATCCGGTCACCGTTAAAAAGAACGAATCCGCGATGCTGCCCTTCCTGCAGCAGAAGGTCGGAGCGCGCCGCCTTCTGATCTATTCGGAGTCCATGGGCGTCAATCCGATGAGCGCCGCCGAAATAGTCAACGCCACGGGCAAGACCCTCGACGGCGGCCCCATCACCGTTTACGATTCGAACTCCTACGCCGGCGAGGCGCTGGTCGAAAGCGTAAAGAACGGCGACAAACGCCTGATCTCTTATGCCGTCGATCTTGGAACCCGCATCACCACGGCCTTCGATTCCTCGCGCGACCTGGTTCGGGAAATTCATTTGCGCCGCGGCATCCTCACCACCAAGAACGCATTGCAGGAAACCAAAACCTTCACTATCCGCAACGTCGATCCGAAGGCGAAGTCGCTGATTATCGAGCACCCGCAGCGCGGCGGCTACGTCCTGCTCAACATGAAGGCGACCGAAACTACGCCCACCGCCTATCGCTTCGAAGTGAAGCTCGCCGTCAACGCCACCGAGAAGTTCACCATCAACGAAGAGCGCGTCTACGACACCACGATGGCGCTCACCAGCCTGACACCGGACACGCTCGTCGCCTACACGCAGAACAAAGCTCTGTCGCCCGAAGGCAAACAGCAGCTCGAAGCCATCGCCGCGAAGAAACGCGAAGTCGCCGCGAACAATAACGCCATCGCCCGAACCGAGGCGCAGATCAACACCATCAACAACGATGAGAACCGCCTCCGCAACAACATCGGAAGCCTGAACAACGTCAGCGGGCAGCAGGATCAGGTCCAGCGTTACGCGCGTCAGCTCGCCACGCTCGAAGCCCAGATCGCGACCGCCCGCGATACGCTCAGCGACCTGAACAAGAAGAAGGCCGCACTCGAAGCCGACCTGAGCAACCTGATCGAAAAAGCCAGCTTCTAACTTCTCGTCTGCAACAACCCCGCCCGCAAGGGCGGGGATTATCTCAAAGCCGAACCGCGACCGTAAGGGAGCGGACTTCGCCCGGAGGCGCGATCGTAGATCGCGCTCACCGATCTAGGCGAAGGCATCGAGGCGCGCACGAAGCGAGGCGAAGCCGAGCGGAGTGAGTGCTCCGGCCGCCGGCCCTTCTGCCGACTTCGCACCTCTCGCGATCTTCGCTCCGACCCGCCCACCGACTACAATTACGGATTGACCTCCTCCTCCGCCATTTCCATTCAAGCCGTCGCCAAGCGCTACGGAAATATCAAAGCTGTTGACGACCTGAACCTGCAGGTCAATGAGGGCGAGGTCCTAGGCTTCCTCGGCCTCAACGGCGCCGGAAAAACCACCACCATCCGGATCCTGCTCGATCTACTCCGCCCTTCGGCCGGCGACGCCGCCATCTTCGGGCACGATTGCCAAACCGCCGGGCTCGAAGCCCGCTCGCTCACCGGCTACCTTCCCGGCGAGATGGGTCTCTACTCCGATCTCACCGGATTTGAAGTTCTCGAGCTTCTCGGCGGACTTGGCCGTCGTCCCGTCGATCGCGCCCTCCGCCGATCTCTCGAGCAACGCCTCGAACTCTCGACTTCGCAGCTCAAACAAAAGCTGCGCGAATATTCAACCGGTATGAAACGCAAGCTGGGCTTGATCCAGGCCTTCCAAACCGACCCGCCTTTGCTCATCCTCGATGAACCGACCGAAGGCCTCGATCCGCTGATGCAGGAGGCCTTCTACCAACTGGTCGTGGAGACGCGCCGCCGCGGCCGGACCGTCTTTATGTCCTCTCACGTCCTCTCGGACGTCGAGCGCGTGTGCGATCGCATCGCTCTCCTTCGCAAAGGACAGCTGGTCTTGCTCTCGACCGTGGACGAAGCCCGCGCCCTTGCCTCCCGCCGCGTCCGCGTCCTGTTTTCAGCCGCGACGAACGCGCCCCCGCTTCCCCCTGGTTGTGAATCCATCGAAATCAAATCGCACGAATGGCAGCTCAGCGTGGACGGTCCGCTCGGCCCGCTTTTGGGCCTGCTCTCCGGACTCGCCGTCAAAGATCTGCTGGTCGCCGAACCGCGTCTCGAAGACGTTCTCCTCAAGCTCTACCGCGGCGACGAAAAGGAAAAGGAAGTCGCATGAGAAGCGCCGCGCTGCTGCTTTGGCATTCCATCAAACGCGTCCGCGCGCTGCTGCTCTCCGCGGTGGTCTTACTGCTGGCGCTCCAAATCGTCATGGTCATGGTTGCAGGATCGGTTCATAAGTCGAACACCTTCGCGTCGATGAACGCCGTGATCCCGCCCTTCGTTCGCCAGATGATCGGACCTTCTATCGCCGGCCTGATGTCGTTCAGCGGACTGGTTTGCCTGGGCTACTTCGACGTCGGCGTAATCGCTTCCCTGGTCGCGCTCGCTATTTCGTTGGGCACCACGCCCATTGGCGAAATCGAATCGGGCTTCATGGATCTGGTTCTCTCGCGCCCCATTGCAAGGCATTGGGTGATCACGCGCGCGCTGGTCCTCGTAGTCTTCGCGATCGTGGCGTTGCTAGCAGTGATGGTGTTCGGAACCTGGTTCGGCTTGGAGTTCTTCGCGCCTCCGAAATCCGTCTGGCCGACCGCTAAGCTCGTCCTCTCGCTCGCTGGAAACTTCGCGCTGCTGCTGCTCTGTTGGGGGGCGATCTCGATGGCGATCGGCTGTGCGTCCCGCCGCCGCAGCGTCGGAAGCGCCATCGCCGGCTTGCTCGCTATCCTAACGTTTTTTCTGGATTACGTCGCGCGTCTATGGAAAGTCGCCGAGCCGTTTGGTTGGCTCTCGCCCTTCCGCTACTTCAGCCCGTTCGAGATTCTCATGGGCACGCCCGTGCCCGGCCGGAACTGGATCGTTCTCGCCGGACTTGCGTTCGCAGGTTTCACCGCTTCGTACATCTTATTTTCGCGCCGCGATATTTCGAGCTAAAAAGCTATTCGCGCGCGTCAGCTAAAGTGGACTCGGCCTTCTTCTTTGCAAAAATGTTTAGCTTTCCGAACATTCGCGCGGCACTGAATCCACGCTTCGATTTTTCGTAGGGTGGCTGCGGCAATTCGATCAGCTTAAATTCCTGCGCCGAAGCCGGGCTCCCCGGCCTCCCCGGATTTCGCGCCTGCGAAATTTGCTGCGCCTTCGCGACTTCCGCGGTTACCAACTCAGGCGGATGCTTCGTCATCGTTGCGATCTGCGATGCCGGCCGTTCCAAACCCGGTACCGGATGCGCCAGTACAACGAAGCGCTTCGGTGCGTGTCCTACGAAGTAGAACGGATAGCCAGTAATTAAAGTCAACGTTGGTGTCGAAGTCGTATTCAGGAACTGAGTTTCTGACGAGTCGATAAGTTTCGTCGAATCCACCACGTAACGCCTCGCCGAATCCGGTGTAATCAGCGCGATCTCGTCGCCTTTCTGGATGTCCTTCAACTTCCGGAAAAACGTATCGCGATGCGCGGTGAGGACGATATTCCCTGGATCGCCGGGCATCGACGAACCAACCCAGTGCCCAACGCCAAGCTTTAGAACCGGCTCATCGGTTCCTTCCAACGCGATCAGCGAAAGGCTCAAGCGGGGAATTTCCACTCTTCCGACCATGTCTCCGTGAGGAGGAGCTTTGTGCAGCTTCGGCCGCGGAATATTCTCCTGCCGCTGATTGCTCAGGATTCTATCCAGGTTTTGGCTCGCGTTGCGCTGGGCAAGCTGCCCGTCGACCGCAACATAACCCGCGTATCCCAGCAGGACCACGCCCGCTGTCCACAAAAGATACTCAAAAGGTTTTCTGTTTCGGCGAGACATTTCGAAATGCCCTTCACTTCGGAATCAAAAAGTCCGGGACGTTACCAGGCCATCCGTACACCGTAGGCGACCATCACCAGTTGCCCTGTAGTCTGCGGCATCTCCACGTCTTTTTTGTTGGTCACCGTCATTCGCGGTGGCATCCGCACGTATCCAATGCATACAGGTAACCAAACGTGGAAATCGTTGGAGGAGCGTGATGTAACTGAGGTGACCGCCGCCAGGAGGAATGAAGGAACAGTAATTCTTGCCGTTTCCAAGCCCAAACGGCCTGAAAGAGGATGTTTCTACCGAAGAACCGCTACCGGCGAATCTGCAAACGGCGGCGGTCGAAACTTTCTATTCAAACTCGATCTTGCTCAGATCGGCTGTCGACTTCGGATAGCGCAGGTGCATGGCTTCCATCGTCTGCAGCAGAATTTCCGAGACCGCCAGGTTGCGATACCACTTTTTATCCGCCGGAATCACGTACCACGGAGCCCACGGCGTACTGCACTTGCCGATCGCGTCCTCGAATGCGCGCATGTAGACATCCCAGTATTTGCGCTCTTCGATATCGGCCGGCGAAAATTTCCAGTTCTTCGTCTTATCCTGCAGACGTTCTTCAAAACGGCGCTTTTGTTCCTCTTTGCTGATGAGCAGAAAGAATTTGATGATCGTGGTTCCGTTGTCGGCCAGCATTCGTTCGAAGTCGTTGATCTGCTCGTAACGCTTCTTCCACACCTGCTTCGGCACCAGGTTGTGGACCCGCACCACCAGCACGTCTTCATAATGCGAGCGATTGAAAATACCAATCTCGCCGTTCGCCGGAACCGCATTGTGCACGCGCCACAAATAGTCGTGGCGCTTCTCCGCGCCTTCCGGAACCTTGAATGCCGTTACGTCTACGCCCTGTGGATTCATGCGCGACATCACGTTCCGGATGGTGCCGTCTTTGCCTCCGGCGTCGATCCCCTGCAGCACCACCAGTACGCTCCGCTTGCCTTCCGCATACAGCAGATATTGCAAAACCGAGAGCCGGTCCAGGTTCGCCGCGAGCCGCTGTTGCGCTTCCTCTTTGCTTTTGCAATCGAGCGTCGAACTGGTATTGACCTTCGAAATCCGAAACGGCTTTCCGGGAACAGCCAGCAGGTCGCGCATCAGATTGGGCATGTCGCGACAAGCGTATCATTTCAATTTGAAGTCAGTTGCGAAGTCAATTACGAAGTCAATCTCGAAATCATCGTGGGTCGAGCCCGGGAGTCTTTACTACTTATGGATCGTCGTTCGTTTCTTCAGCGAAGTGTTCTCGGAGCGGCGGCCCTCTCGCCGCTCGCGCAAACGTTGCGCGCCGCCATTACCGGACCCATCGAACTTGGCCTAAACACCTACTGCCTCCGCTTCCAGAAATGGAACGACGCCGAACTGCTCGACTACGTCGCCAGCCTGAAGCTGGACGCCGTGTTCCTCCAGGATTCGCTCGACCCGGGCACCAACGATCCTGCCCATTGGAAGGCCGTCCGCGAACACGCCAAGCGGCTGAACCTCCATCTCGAAACCGGCGGCGGATCGATCCTTCCGAAGAAGCCTGAAGATTTCGGAGCCAGCGTCCAGACCCTCGAACACAATCTCGAACGCGCCGCCGCCATGGGCTCGAAAGTGTGCCGCGCCAATCTCGCTGGTGATCACAAGGGCCTTCCTTATCCCACCAACGAAGCCAATATCGAAGCCGCGCTGCGTGTCTTGAAAGCGGTCCGGACGCGCGCGCTCGACCTCGGCGTGAAGGTAGCTGTCGAGATCCACAAGGATCTGCAGTCGTGGGAACACAAGCAAATCATCGAAGGCGCCGGACTCGATCTCGCCGGCACGTATCTTGACACCGCGAATCCGATCTATGTCGCCGAGGATCCGATGGTCGCCGTCGAAACCCTCGGACCCTACGCCGTCACGTTCCACTTGCGCGACAGCGTGGTCTACGAGCATCCCCGCGGAGCCTGCGTGCAATGGGTTCCGCTCGGCGAAGGCGTGGTCGATTTCAAGAAGATCGTCGCCAAGGTTCGCGAAGTGTGTCCGCCCGTGCGCCTGTACGTCAAGCCCATCACGGGCCGCCCGCCGGATATCATCCCGTATCTTGAAGCCGATTTCTGGAAAAGCTTTCCGAAAGCGCGAGCCGGAGAATTCGCTCGCTTCGTCGCTCTCGCAAAATCCGGACGCCCTTACGAAAAGCACGTCGTTATCGAAGAGGTGCCCGGCAAACCGATTCCGCCGCAATTCCAGGAAGCGATGAAATTTCAGCAGCGCGAACACATGGAGCGCAGCGTCGAATACGCGAAAAAGGAACTTGGTCTCGGTGTCCGCTGGCATGCCTGACCGGCCCGCGTACAATAACGAGGAATGCAGGATTACGAAAAGCTAGGCGTCTTCTACCTCGGCAAACATAAGGACGACGGCAGCGATCTCCTCTACGATTCGAAGGACCTCGTCACCCACGCCGTTTGCGTCGGCATGACCGGCAGCGGAAAAACCGGCTTGTGCATCGGGCTCATTGAGGAAGCCGCCATCGATGGAATTCCCGCCATCGTGATCGACCCCAAAGGCGACCTCTCGAATCTCCTACTCACCTTCCCGAGCCTCGCCGGACCCGACTTCGAGCCGTGGGTGAATCCCGACGAAGCCCGCAATCTGGGCGTCGATATCAAGACCTACGCCGCACAGCAGGCCAACCAGTGGAAGAGCGGACTCGCCGGTTGGGATGAGGACGGCGCGCGCATTCAGCGCCTCCGCGATGCCGCCGATTTCGCCATCTACACGCCCGGTTCGGATGCCGGACTTCCGGTGTCCATCATGAAGTCGTTCTCCGCTCCTGACGCGAAAACGATCGACGACCGGGAAGGCTTCCGCGATCGCGTCTCCGCTACGGCGACCAGTCTCCTCGGCCTCGTCGGCATCGACGCGGATCCGGTACAGAGCCGCGAGCATATCCTCATCTCCACCCTCTTCGATCAAAGCTGGCGCGCCGGCAAGGACCTGGACCTCGCCGCTTTAATCAGCCAGATTCAGAATCCGCCCATCACCAAGATTGGCGTCCTCGATCTCGAATCCTTCTACCCCGCGAAGGACCGCTTCACGCTGGCGATGGCGCTGAATAATTTGCTCGCGTCGCCCGACTTCACCGCCTGGCTCACCGGCGAGCCGCTCGACATCGGCAACATGCTGTGGACTGCGACGGGCAAGCCGCGCGTCAGCATCTTTTCGATCGCGCACCTCACCGACGCCGAACGCATGTTCTTCGTCTCGCTACTGCTCAACCAGATGCTCAGTTGGGTCCGCAGCCAGCCCGGCACCACCAGCCTGCGCGCGCTGCTTTACATGGATGAAATCTACGGCTACTTTCCGCCGATTTCGAATCCGCCCTCGAAGAAGCCGCTGCTTACTTTGTTGAAACAAGCCCGCGCCTTCGGCCTCGGCGTCGTTCTCGCGACGCAAAATCCGGTCGATCTCGACTACAAAGGACTGGGCAACACCGGAACCTGGTTTCTTGGGCGCCTCCAAACCGAGCGCGACAAGATGCGTGTCCTCGAAGGGCTCGAAGGCGCCTCCGCCGAATCCGGCGCGAAGTTCGATCGAGCGCAAATGGAGCAGACACTCGCTGGACTTGGCAAGCGCGTCTTCCTGATGAACAACGTCCACGATAAAGCGCCGGTGCTGTTCGAAACCCGCTGGACGCTGTCCTACCTGCGCGGTCCGCTGGCGCGCACCGAAATCAAAACTCTGATGGCCGAACGCAAGAGCGGTGTTGCCTCACCAGCGACGCCGGACGCGCCTGCCGCCGCCACCGCCGCTCGTCCCGTCCTGCCGCCGGAAATCGATCAGTACTTCCTGCCGGTTCGCGGAGCCGCCACGCAAATCGTCTACTCGCCGGTCGCCATCGGCGCTGCTCAATTGCATTTCCTCGACGACAAGAACGCCGTGGACATCACGCGCGATCTCATCTTCACGACGCCGATTACAGACGACGCCGTCGGCGCGAATTGGGACAACGCCGAAGACTGCGACTGCGCCGTCACCGAGCTCGAAAAGAATCCCGAGGACGGAGCGCAGTTCGCCGAAATCCCATCGATCGGTGCGAAAGCGAAAAACTACGCCACTTGGAACAAGAACTTCGCCACGTGGCTATTCCGCATGCAGAAGCTCGACCTGTTCTATAGCCCGACGCTCCAGCAGCAGTCGAAGCCCGGCGAGACCGAACGCGATTTTCGCATTCGCCTCCAGCAGGCCGGGCGCGAAGAACGCGATCGCCAGTCCGCCGATTTGAAGACCAGCTACGCGCCGCGTTTCGCGCAGTTGCAGGACCGCAAGCAGAAAGCCGAGCAGAAAAAGGCCGCCGAGCAGCAGCAATCCACGTCGCAGATCCTCTCGACGGGAGCGAGCGTCGTCGGCGGACTGCTCAGCGCATTCCTCGGACGCAAGACGCTGAGTATGACCACGATCACAAAGGCCACGCAGGCGGTCCGCGCCGCCGGACGCGCCACCAAAGAGTATGGCGACGTCCAGCGCGCCGATGAAACCGTGCAGCAAATCGATCAACAGATAGCCGATCTCGACAAGCAGTTTAAAGACGAAGTCGCCGCCCTCGATACTAAAATCGATCCGGCGAAAGAGGTTTTCGAGACGATTACGGTTAGGCCAAAGAAGGCGGCCATTACCGTGCAGCTGGTCACGCTGGGCTGGAAGCCGCAGTAATTGGGAGTCGTCGAAGTTGGAATCCCGCACCGATGTGCGGGGGTTGGTGGTGGTCCGCTTCCTGACGGTCGCGGTTCGGTGCTGAGTGGATGCGGAATCCCCGCACTGACGTGCGGGGTTGATCGGCATCCCCGCACTGACGTGCCGGGGTTGGTAGTGGTCCGCTTCCTGACGGTCGCGGTTCGGTGCTGAGTGGATGCGGAATCCCCGCACTGACGTGCGGGGCTATAGCGGTTGGGTTGTGTTGGCACCTGATTAGAGGTGTCGCCAGGCCTGGCGAAGCGGGAGTTTTACTCGAGGTCCCCACTCGAAGGAATTGTTATGACGCGTTATTCCCG
>JBBQWZ010000043.1:0-60866 GCA_038210135.1 Bryobacterales bacterium | reverse complement strand
GAATCTGCTCCAGGCTCCCCGCTTCCGTATCGTCCATGCTGATGACCAATCCCCAGCATCCCGATCCATCCCCTCTCCAGGCTCATCTTGCGTGAGAATCCATCCCCACCTTCAGGCTCATCTTGCGTGAGACAAGAGTCTTAGGAACAGACGAGGCCATTTCCTCGTACAATCTCGACAGAGGTACTTATGCGCGTTTTCGCCGCAGTGTTCGCAGCGTCCGCCGTGTTTTCCGCCTCCGCGCTTGCCGCGGTGGATCCAGCTTTGTTGTCGCTGGTGATGCCGGATGCGCGAATCGTCACCGGGATCCAGGTGGACCAGAGCAAGGCTTCGAAATTTGGCCAGTTCGTTCTGGCGCGGATTACAGACAACGCCGACCTCCAGAAATTCGCCTCCGATTCGGGTTTCGACCCGACTCGCGATCTTCGCGAAATCGTCGTCGCGACCACCGGACTCGACGGCTCGAACGCGCTGGTCATCGCCCGTGGCACGTTCCTGAAGGAACGGATTCTGGCCACCGCCAAGGCCAATGGCGGTTCCGGAGCGTTTTACAAAGGGATCGAGCTGGTTTCTGCCGGCGGCATCGGAACCATTTCGACGATCGCATTCTTAGATTCGAGCACGGCGCTGGTTGGTGACGCGGGATCCGTCAAGGCCGCGATCGATCGCCGCCTGTCCGGCGCTTCCGGCCTGAGCCCCTCGCTCGCGGCCAAGGCCCGGGAAACCGGCGCGCAGAACGACGCCTGGTTTGTGACGCTCGCCCCGCTGGCCGAGTTCCTCGGCGGAAAAATGGGTGACATGGGCAGCGCGATGCAGGGCAATCTGCTCGAAAAAGTGAAGCAGGCTTCGGGCGGCGTGAAGTTTGGCGCGACCGACGTGGGCCTCGGCTTCGAAGCAGTGACTCCCACTGACAAAGACGCTACCGCGCTTGCCGACGTATTGCGATTCCTGGTCGGCATGCTGTCGTCACAGTCCAGCACCGATCCCAAGGTCGCCAAGGCTGTCGCTCTGGTAGACAAACTGCAGCTCTCGACTGCGGCGAACGTGATGAAGCTCAGCCTCTCCATCCCAGAACTCGACATGGAACGCATGTTCCTCTCCGCACCCAAAGCGCGTTGATCGCTGTGGCACAGGCGTCCGGCCTGTGCTTGAGAAGGCTTACTCGCAAACGCGATTATGCCGGTCAGTGACGAGATATGCTGAGTAATTCATGCAACTCGTCACTCTCCCTCACACCAGCCTGAAAGTCTCCCGCCTGTGCTTCGGCACCATGACCTTCGGCGGCAACACCGGCGGCCAGGCGGACGAGCGCACCTCCATTCACTTGATGGAGCAGTGCATGGACGCGGGCATCAACTTCTTCGACACCGCGAACATTTATAACAACGGCACTTCGGAATCGATCGTGGGCAAGGCGCTCAGCGGACGCCGCCATCGCGTCGTACTCGCAAGCAAAGTGCGTGGCAAGATGCTCAACGACGAGCCGTCGAAGGCGTACGAAGGTTTGTCGCGCTCGCTGATTTTGCGCTCGGTCGAAGATTCTTTACGTCGCCTCGAAACCGACTACCTCGACGTCTACTATATGCACTGGCCGGACCACGACGTTCGCATCGAGGAATCGCTGGCCGCCATGGACGAGCTGGTGAAGTCGGGCAAAGTCCGGCACATCGCAACATCCAACTACGCCAGTTGGCAAGTGACCCAAATGGCCTGGCTCGCGGAAAAGAACGGCTGGGCCGCGCCCTGGATTTCGCAGCCAATGTACAACCTGCTGGCGCGTGGCATCGAACAGGAATATCTGCCGATGTGCAAGGAATACGGTGTGTCCACGTTCGTCTTCAATCCGCTCGCCGGCGGTCTGCTGACCGGCAAGCAGCAGAAGGAAGCGCCCATCCACGGAACACGTTTCGACCGCAATCCGCTGTACCTCAAGCGCTATTGGCACGATGCTACCTTCGACGCGGTCGATGAACTAAAGGCCATCGCGCAGAAGGCCGGGCGGTCTATGGTGTCGCTCGCGCTCAGCTGGGTGTTGCATCACACGCCGGCGACCGGCATCATTCTCGGTGCCACCAAGAAAGAGCAGCTCACCGAAAATCTGAAAGCCGCCGAGGAAGGAAAGCTCAACGACGAAACCATCGCCGCCTGCGACGCGGTGTGGGAGAGATTCCGCGGCGTTGCTCCGAAGTGGAGCCGCTAGTTCAGGAAGTACGTCCGGTACAGCGTGTCGCGCTGCTTCGGAATGAAGCCCGCATCGCGGATCAGCCGCCGCAGTTCTTCTTCGGTCGCGCGATTGTGCGTTCCCGCCGCTGATACGACGTTCTCTTCGATCATCACGCTGCCCACGTCGTTGCCGCCAAAGCGCAAGCCGACTTGGCAGGTTTTCAAGCCCGGCGTGACCCAGGACGACTGTATGTTCAGGATGTTCTCGAGATAGATCCGCGAAAGCGCCAGCATTTTCAGATACTCGACCGCCGTCGCTTCTTCCTTGACGAAGCGTCCGAGTGAGGTGTTTTCCCGCTGGAAGCTCCACGGAATAAACGCGGTAAAACCGCCCGTGTCTTCCTGAATCCGGCGGACGATGTCGAAGTGATTCATCCGCTGTTCCATCGTTTCGCCCGCGCCAAACATCATCGTTGCCGTGGTCCGCATGCCGATCGCGTGGGCGGCGCGATGGACATCGATCCAATCCTGGACCGAGCTTTTGAGGCGCGAAATCCGGTTTCGCGCTTCCATGTCGAGGATTTCCGCGCCACCGCCGGGAATCGAATCGAGCCCCGCATCGCGCAGCCGCGAAATCGTATCATGCAGCGACAAATCGCTTAGCTTCGCGATGTTGACGATTTCCGGCGCGGAGAAGCAGTGATTCCAAACTTGCGGGAAACGCGCCTTCATCGCGCGCAGCAGATCCTCATACCACTCGATCTTCAACTCGGGATGCAGTCCGCCCTGCATCAGGACTCCGGTGCCGCCGAGGTCCAGCGTCTCCTGCATTTTCTCGAAGATCACTTCCTTCGGATGCAGATAGCCTTCCGCGTGGCCATGGGGCCGGTAGAACGCGCAGAAGCTGCAAAATTCCGTGCAGACGTTCGTGTAGTTGATGTTGCGGTCAATGATGTAGCTGACGATTCCGTGCGGATGCAGCTGGCGGCGGACCGCGTCTGCGGCCATTCCGATCCCCACCAGATCGTCGCTGCGCAGCATGTCGAGAGCTTCTTCGCGAGTCATCATACGATTGCTTCCGTAACCTTCTTTTCCAATTCCGCCGCGTCCGCCGAATCCAGTTCGAGCGCGTACTGCAAATACAATTCCATGCCCTGATAATCGCGATCGTTCAATTCAAACGCGATGTGTTCGTTGACATAACGGCGCGCGAGTTCCGCCGTGATTCCGCGTTTTTCGTGCTCTGCCGCGATGATATCCTCGACGTGATCCAAACCGAACCGGCAGGAATCGCGGAACGCCTGCTCATATTCAGCAGTGATGATTTCGCGCCTTCCGGCCCACACCGCGAATACCATCGGCAGGCCCGTCATGTCGTTCCACTCCGCGCCGAGGTCGAGCGATGGAAACGGCAGCGTCGCCGGATCCAGCAGCAGCGCCGGATCGCCGATGATCAAGGCCGCGTCCGCCTCCGCCAGCATGTCCGCCAGCACTGGCTTCCGTGTGAGGACGGCCGGAGTCGCCCCGTATCGCTTCGCCAGGATCACCCGGGAGAGCATCACCGACGATCGCGAGCCGCTGTCGGCCGCCAGTGTCCGGATGTGTTCAAACGGCACTTTTGCGATCAGTAGGATGCTGCGCACCGGCCCCCGGCACGCGATTCCGGTGCCGCGAAAAAGATCCAGCTTCTGGCGCCGCATCTCGACAACGGGCACGATGCCGATATCGGCCTCGCCGCTGCGAAGTTGGTCGGCACAAACCGAAGGAACGGCGAATCGCAAATCGAAAATGTCCCGCTGCTTGCCGTGGAGCATGCCCCATACCAGCGGAACCGTGTTGAAATAGCTCACGGCGCAAACCCGCGCGCGGGAAGAAGGTATGACGTCCAACCCTCATTCTAACGCAGAGCCTCGCGGAGCCCGTCCTTGCCGTCCACGCTAGAATTGAGATCGAGCCTCAGCCGCGTGCGCATCACCATTTCGAAAGAGAATTACCTCAAAACTATCGCCGAAGCGGAGAGCGCAGGCGAAACCGTGATTGCTGCGACGCTCGCGCGTTGGTTGAACGTTTCCGCGCCCGCCGTGACTATGGCGATCCGCCGCCTTAAGCGCGACGGACTGGCTTCGGTGGACAAAGCGGGTCAGATTCGCCTGTCCGGGCAAGGTCACGAAATCGCCAACCGCCTATTGAACCGCCACCACCTGATCGAACGCATGCTGACCGAAGTGTTCGGCATGGAGTGGTTCAAAGTGCATGACGAAGCCGAGCAGTTGGAGCATGCCGTGTCGGCGGATTTCGAAACCAAGCTGATCGACAAGCTGGGCAGTGGCGGACCCTGTCCGCACGGCAACCTCGTCGGCGTGGATTCGCCCGCCGCCCGCCGCGAGCGCGGTTGGAAGACTCTTGCCGAATGCGTTCCGGGTGAATCCGCAAAAGTGATCAGCGTGTTCGAGCGCGACCGCCTGCTACTCGAATATCTGGATGGACTCGGCATTCGGCCCGGATCGAACTTGGCGTTCGAAGCGCGGAATTACGACGCGACCCTCACCCTCCGAATCGCAGAAAAGCCAATTCAGATCGGGCTCGCCGCCGGCGAGAAGGTATGGGTCGTATCCGCTTAGGCCGTCGCCAGCGTCTTGAAATACCCGATCGTTTCGCGCAATCCTTCGTTCAGATTGACCTTCGGCTCCCAGCCCAGCACGCGCTTGGCTTTGGCGATATCCGGACGCCGCTGTTTCGGATCGTCGGACGGCAGTGGCTCGAAACGGATCGGAAGTTTTGTCTCCATCAATCCCTGAATCCGCTCGGCGAACTCCAGAATCGTCATCTCCACCGGATTCCCGAGGTTGACCGGAAAGCGCTCGTCCGAGCGCGAAAGCCGGACCAGCCCATCCACGAGATCGCTGACGTAGCAGAAACTGCGCGTCTGTTTGCCGTCGCCGAAAACCGTCAGCGGATTGCCCTGCATGGCCTGATCGATGAACGCCGGTACGACGCGGCCATCGTCTAAAGCCATGCGCGGACCGTAGGTATTGAAGATGCGCGCGATGTTGGTCCGCACGCCGTGCTTGCGGTGGAACGCCATCGTGATCGCTTCCCCGTACCGCTTGCTCTCGTCGTAGCAGGACCGCTCGCCGACGCAATTCACGCGCCCCCAGTAGTCTTCGGTTTGGGGAGAAATTTCCGGGTCGCCGTAGCATTCCGAAGTGGACGTGACCAGGAATCGAGCGTTGTGTTTGTGCGCCAGTTCGAGCATCCGCCGCGTGCCCGTCGACCCGCTCTCGAGCGTCTCAATCGGAAACGCCCCGTATTTTTTCGGGCTGGCGAGCGACGCCATGTGCCACACGTCGTCCACTGGTCCATCCACTGAAAACGCCTTCGTAACGTCGCATTCGACGAAGGAAAACCCATCGCGACCCTGCAAATGCTCGATGTTCTTGCGCGAACCCGTGATCAGGTTATCGAGCGCCAGAACGTGGTGACCTTCTGCCAACAGCACCTCACAGACGTGCGAGCCGATAAAGCCCGCCGCGCCTGAAATGACATAACGCAACTCCACATCCTCCAGCATCCATTATGGCAGCGGCCTTACGAAAACGCCGCTTTCTGTTTCGCGCGTGCTACATTCAACTCTTTATGGTGAATCCAGGTTGGCCGGAAATCGTCGTATTCCTGATCTTAGTTGCCGCGTCCGGCTTCGGTTTTTGGATGAGCTTCGGCAAGACCTGGAAAACCATCACTGCCTCGAAAAAGGATCCCGACTTCAAGCTCGATCCCATCGCCAAACGCGCGTGGGATTTCTTCTGGGAAGTCATTTGCCAGGCCAAGGTCATTCAGGAGCGGCCGCTGCCCGGCATTGCGCACGCCTTCGTTTTCTGGGGTTTTTGCGCTTTCGCCCTGATCACGTTGAACCACTTTGCCGCCGGCGTCGGATTCCCGTTCCTCGAACATTTCGGGATCCTAGGGGAAATTTACCGCTACCTCGCAGCCGCCTTCGCCTTCGCCGTGGCTGTCTCCATCATCGGACTCGCCATTCGCCGCTTCCTGGTCCGGCCCAAGTGGCTCGGCGATCATGTTTCGATTCAATCCGGCGTCATCGCGTTCCTCATCACGACGCTGATGGTGACCTACCTCGCGACGTTTTCGATCAGGGACGGCGAACCCGGGTCGATGCCGTTGTGGTGGGCGCACACGCTCTCGTTGCTGATGTTTCTGCCGCTGATTCCGCGCTCCAAGCACTTGCACCTGGTCCTGAGCCCCATCACGGTCTTCCTGTCGCGGGGAAGTTTTTCGAAGATTCCGCCGTTGGTCGGCGACGAGGATTTCGGACTCGACACCGGTAAGGACGTCACACAACTGACGGCGCTCCAGGCCTTTTCCTGCGTCGAGTGCGGACGCTGCCAGGAACATTGCCCCGCAAACAACACCGGCAAGCTTCTCAACCCCAAAGAAATCGCTCTCGGCATGCGCGCCTACCTGCGCGAGAACGGGCCGATGAGTGAAGCGCCTTTGCTCGGCGCGCACCTCTCCATGGAAGCCGCCTTCCAGTGCACCACCTGCGGCGCCTGCGAGTTCCAGTGCCCTGTCGGTGTTGAACATTTGCCGATCATCATCGGACTCCGCCGCGGCGCCGTGAACACGGGCAAGTGGGAAGACGACTACGGCACCAAGCTGTTCCTGGCGCTCGAACGCAACGGAAACGCGCTCGGCCTGTCTTCCTCCGAACGCGACAAATTCATTCAGAAGCAGGCTTTCCCGATCTACGATGGATCGCAGGAATATTGTCTGTGGCTCGGTTGCATGGGTTCCTTCGATCCGAAAGGCCGTGAAATTATCACCTCGTTCGCAAAGGTGATGGATTACCTCGGCACCAGCTACGGCGTCATGAAAAAGGAGCGCTGCACGGGTGACCCGGCTCGCCGCTTAGGCAACGATCTGGTGTTCCAGACTCTGGCCGAAGAGGGGCTGAAAGGCTTTGAGCAGAACAAAGTCAAGAAGATCGTTTCGATTTGTCCGCACTGCATCCGCACGATTTCAAACGACTGGAAAGAATTCGGAATCGCGCCGGAGATCGAGCATCACTCGGAGTTCATGGCGCGGCATCAGGACCGCCTCCCGAAGAACACCATGGAAGGCGAGAAGGTCGTCTACCACGATCCTTGCTACCTCGGCCGCTACCGTGACGTGTACGATCAGCCTCGCGAATTGATCGCGCTGCAGGCCGGATCGGTTATCGATCCGCCGCGCAATCGCGAGCGCAGCTTCTGCTGTGGTGCCGGAGGTGGATTGGCGTTCCTCGGCGAAGAGCACGGCGAACGCGTCAGCCACACTCGAGCCCGCGAGCTCGCCGAGACCGGCGCCACCGTCGTCGGAGCCGCCTGTCCGTTCTGCAATACGATGTTCAGTGATGCGCTCGACAAGGTATCCGCCAATCCGCCCAGGCTGATGGACATCGCGCAAATCACCGCCGCAGCGCTGCCGCCTTCAGAACCGCGAGCGCTGACGCCGCAGGTTTAACTCAAAGGTGGCTTGAACCCGACTGTAAAGGAGGGGACTCGCAAACGCCTTACTGCGCCAATTGCAACGACATCGTCTGTGGTACGCCCAACCCGCCGACGCGCACGTTGATCAGGTAGTCGCCGGCTGGCAGATTCGGCACCACCACGTTGAACTGATACAGCCCGACCGCCCCCGGTACCAGACCGGCAAACGGAACCGACGCGGTAGTCGTTCCGAATTGCCAGGTCAGGGAATTCGCCAGGCGGCTGTCGTTCGGCGCAATCATCCCGGCCGGAATCGCGTTTGCCGTCGCGCCAAAACCGACGCCGTAGAACGTCAGTTGATCCCCGGCCTTCGGCAGCTTGCAATTCAAACCCGCAAAGGCTCCGGGTGGACACCCATACGTTTTGCCGTCGCTGAACAGGCCGACGATATACTGCTTTCCTCCGACCCGGTAATTGTCCGGAGCTAGCAATCCAGGTGCCAGCCTTGCGTCTTCGAACATCGTGAACGCCGCCGAAGTCTGGCCGTTCACTGTCACTACGATGGAGGCCTTGCCCGAAATCGCTCCGTCCGTCGGAGCCTGGACGTTCAATTGATCCGTCGCGCCGTGCACCAGCACCCAGACATAGGCTGGACGATTGTTAATGGTGACCGAAACACCGTCGAGCGTCGTCGGAGCATTGACTCCGCCGAAGTCCTCGCCGGTCCATTGACGCGTGGTTGCCGCCAGATTCGTTCCGTAGATTTCGATCCACGAGCCACCGGTGAAAATGTCGGACGCGCCAAACGCTCCCGCTGAAATCGCAGCCGAAATCACCGGCTTGGGCGTGCCTGCCGGAGCGCCTAAGGTAAACGTCCCCGTGTAAATGTGATCGCCGCGATCCGCCGTGCCGCTGCCGTTTGCCGCGTTACCCGCGAAATAGAACACCACCGGGCCGACGTTAGAATCCGGGGTCCAGGTAATCGTGAAAATGCCAGTTGGCGAAGCCCCCGCATGTTCCAGGTATTCGACCGGCGCGCTGGCCGGACAGCCCGTTGTCGGCTTCGTCAAATTGTTCGCGCAAATTACAAATTGCCCCGCGCCGCGCGTGAAGCTGCCCGCCTGCTGGTTGCTGCCCTGCGACAACGCGGAAATTTGGAAGCCGTATACGCGGGCGGCGCTGTCGGTGATCGTCAACGTAAACGTTTGCGCGACGCCCGGCGTATAACTCGACCCGTTCAGCGAAGTGAATGCGATGCGCCCGCCTCCGCCGTTCACCGCGGTTCCGACATGGCAGCCACTCCGCGCGCACGCGTCGGTAGAGCCATAGGGATCCGCGTTGCTGGCCGGTTCCGGCCCAGATGCCGATGCGTACAAAATCAGCGGGATCGCCAACGTCAAAGCAAAAACGGGCCGCAGCCGGAAGGTTCCGGCCCGGCCCGTCGTGTCGATCATTGAATTATTGCCCAATCTGCAATGTTAGATCCTGCACCACAGCCGAGCCGCCGACGCGCACGGTGATCTTATAGAGACCCGGCACCACTGCCGGGATGACGACGTTGAACTGATACAGCCCAACCGATCCCGGCGCCAATCCGCCGAATTGCACGGTCGCATTTGACGATCCGATTTGCCACGTCATCGAATTCAGCAGCTTCTCGTTTGCCGGCGCGATCGTTCCGGCTTGCACGCGATTTTGCGTTTCGCCGAAACCGACTCCATAGAACGTCACGAGATCTCCGGGTTTTGCAAGCCGGGCGCTGATTCCTGCAATCGCGCCGGGCGCAAGAGCAAAAATTGGCTGTCTGTTCGCGTCGAGATCCGGGAACACGCCGGCGATAAAATGCGTGGATCCGATTTTGAAAGCGCCCGGAGCCAGCAGACCGCCCGCGAACGTTGCATTCTCGATGATGGTAAATGGATCCGAAGATTGCCCATTCAACGTCACGACGATTTGCGCGTTACCTGAAATCGCGCCGTCCGTCGGGACCTGCACGTTCAACTGATCGCCGTTCGTCGCATCATGCACCAGGACCCAGACGTACGCGGGACGCCCGTTGACCGTGACGGAAACGTTGTCCAGTGAAATAGGAGCCTGGTTTCCATTAAAGTCCGCTCCTGCCCACTGACGCGTTGTTGCGGCCAGGTTCGAACCGTAAATCTCGATCCACGATCCGCCCGTGAATGTAGTGAATGCTCCGAAAGCACCCGCCGAAATCGCAGCGCCGATGACCGGCTTCGGGGTCGCCGTTGCGGCCGTCAGAGTCAGCCGGCCATTGTAGATGTGATCGCCAGTATTGTCGAGGTCGCCATTCGCAGCATTTCCAGCGAAATAAAGAATGACCGGACCCACAGCGGTCGCCGGAGCCGTCCAATCGAACGTAAAAATTCCGGTTCGATTCGTTGTTGGATTCGGGCCGTGCTGAATGTACTCGATCGGTACTGAGGTGGGGCAGGTTGCCGCCGTCCTCGTCCGCCCGTCCGAACATTGAACGAAGGTATTACTGCCGGATACCGCCGTGAAATTCCCCGCTTGTACGTTGGTCCCCTGGACCCGAATGGACGCCTGAAAGCCATATAGCTTCGTTGTTGACGCCGTATCCGTGATTGTCAGCGTGAACGTCTGCTTTACCCCTGGCGTATACGTGGTCCCGCCGGTGGACGACTTGACCGCAATACTACCGCCACCGCCATTCAATGCCGTTCCAACGTGACAGTTCGCCTGCGAGCAGGAAAGCGCATTACTGCTTGGATCGCCATTGACGGCTGGATCCGGTCCGGCTTTATGCGCCAGCAGCAGCGCCGGAATTGCGAACGCCAACGTCAATTTCGCAAGCGGAAGCTTGCTGATCGTTCTCATGTTTAAATCCCTAGCCCCTGTGTATTGCATTTCTGTTCTATCCCCTTAGACCTGCGCATGCCCTTCACCCGGAACAGGCGCCGCTACCTTAATCCAACACCGAATTCCTTTTTTAGCTGTGGTGCTTAGCGGAATTTCATCTAAGCGGTCAAAATGTTGCCACGAAAGGCCTTTCGGCTTCCGCCCGCTCCACTTCGCTTGCTCCACTTCAAATGTGTACTTGTGATGCGTAATCGAATGCTGAAAGCGACCGATATTCCGCACGGTGCGCATTCCATCGTGCAGCTCCGGCAGCTCCCAGAAGCCACTCTCGCTGGCAGCCAGCAAAACGCGGCTGCGCTCGACGATCACGTACAACCGCTTGTTAATAAAGACCGTCTCGCGCCGGATCCGTTTTAACGGCAGTTCCGACTGAATCCCTAACCGCTTCGCCTCGCACAGCGAAGCCACCGGACAGAGCAAGCACCGCGGATCGCGCGGGACGCAAACCGTCGCGCCCAACTCCATTATCGCCTGATTGAACTCACCCGGACGCCGCCGATCCAGCCACGCCTGCGCTTGCGCCCGCAATTTCATCTTGATCGGCGTTGCATGGACATTTCCGCGTTCCGCCGTCAAGCGCGAAACCACGCGCGCTACATTCCCATCCAGTACCGCGTGCGGCAAGTTGAACGCGATGCTGCTGACCGCCGCAGCCGTGTACTCGCCGATTCCGGGAAGAGCCCGAAGGCCTTCGTACGTTTGCGGAAACCCGCCCGCCGCTACGATTTCCCGCGCCGCTTTCTGCAAATTTCGCGCGCGCGAATAATACCCGAGCCCCGCCCAACGCGCCAGCAGATCCGCTTCCTTGGCGTCGGCCAAAGCCCGCACATCCGGAAAACGTTCGAGAAACCGCTCGTAATAAGGAATCACCGCCGCCACGCGCGTCTGCTGCAACATGATCTCCGACACCCAAATCCGGTACGCATCCCGAGTCCGGCGCCACGGCAAATCCCGCTTCACACTGTCATACCAACGCAATAATGAGTCCGCCATCGTGAGCGACGCACGACGCAGACCGCCCTCCCGCTGGCTCTTCTGTTCGCGAATTGTTTTCTTCAAGACCAGGAAATAACACCGCGGTATTCAAATCGAGGACGTACCTCTATACTAAAGGTTAACCCCCCCGTGTCCGAAGTCATCTCCATCCGTAATGCGCGCGTCCATAACCTGAAGAATGTCTCGTTGGACCTGCCTCACTTTCAACTGACGGTTGTCACCGGCGTTTCCGGTTCAGGAAAATCGTCGCTGGTTTTCGATACCGTGTACGCCGAAGGCCAGCGCCGCTACGTCGAATCGCTTTCCGCCTACGCGCGCCAATTCCTTGAGCGCATGGAAAAGCCCGACGTGGACGAGATCGACGGGATCTCGCCGCCCATCGCCATCAAACAGAAGAACACCACCCGGAATCCGCGTTCCACCGTCGCCACATCCACCGAAATCTACGACTTCCTGCGCCTCTTATTCGCACGCGCCGGACGCACCGTCTGCCCGAACGACGGCGTCCGCGTGGTTCGCGATACCGTCGATCACGTCGCCGCCCGCATGCTGCAGCAGGAGCAGGGTTCGCGTTGGTACGTCCTGTTTCCGGCCACCCGCGAGAAGCTCCCGGACCTGCGCAAGGAAGGTTTCAACCGTCTATTTCAGGAAGGCAAGACCTATGAATTCTCAAGTCCCGAATCGCTCATCGATATCGACTTCGAGAAGCCGCTTTACGTACTGCTCGATCGCATTGCCATTACGCCGGACCTGCATGCCCGCATTGTTGATGCCGTCGAGATCTCCTACCGCGAATCCGGTGAAGTGATTTTCCGCCCCGCCGTTTCGGCCGACCCCGACATCCGCTTCTCGATGAAGTTTTCCTGCAAGCTCTGCGGCCTCGAATTCGCCGAGCCCGAGCCGACGCTGTTCAGTTTCAACTCCCCCGTCGGGGCCTGTCGCCGCTGCCAGGGCTTCGGCAACACCGTCGATTACGACATGGATCTGGTGATCCCGGACCGCAGCATTTCGATCCTCGACGGTGCCGTAACTCCCTGGACCAAGCCGAATTATGAGTGGTATTACGACGAGGAATTCCTACCGGCCGCGCGCCGTACCGTGCGCCTGGAGGTTCCGTATTTCGAGCTCACCGTCAAGGAACGCGCGATCGTCGAAGACCACGTCCGCAAGTTCTTCGTCCAAGTCGAAAAGAAGAAATACAAAGTTCACGTTCGCGTATTCTTGAGCCGCTATCGCGGCTACGCCAAGTGCCCGGAATGTAAAGGCTCGCGCCTGCGTCCAGAAGCGAACTACATTCAACTCGGCGCGAAAACCATCGGCGAAGTTGTTGCCCTGAACATCGCGGACGCAAAAACATTCTTCGCAGGCCTGTACCTCGAGCCCGAAGAGCGCCGCATCGCCGACAAGGTTCTGGTCGAGATCAATCAGCGGCTCAAATTCCTGAACGACGTCGGTCTTGAGTACCTGACGCTCGATCGCCTCGCGGCCACGCTGTCGGGCGGTGAAGCGCAGCGCATTACGCTCGCCACCTGTCTCGGATCCCGCCTCGTAGGAGCCACTTACGTACTCGACGAACCCAGCATCGGCCTGCATACTCGCGACACCAGCCGACTGATCGGCATCCTCGAAGAGCTCCGCGATCTCGGCAACACCATCCTGGTCGTCGAACACGACGCGGACGTCATGCGCGCCGCCGATCACATCGTCGATCTCGGCCCGGGTGCCGGTGAAAATGGCGGCAAAATTATTTTCGAAGGCACGTACAAGAAGCTGATCGCACCTTCGAACACGTCGCTCACCGGCAAATACCTGCGCGGCGAAAGCCATGTGACCCTTCTCGGAACCCGCCGCGAGATCAACCCCCGCCGCGTGATTAAGTTCATCGGAGCGCAGGCGAACAACCTGAAGAGCATCGACGTCGATCTGCCTCTCGGCATCCTCGTGGCGGTTACCGGCGTCTCCGGCTCCGGCAAGTCATCGCTAGTTCATGACGTGATTCATAAATCTCTGGCGCGCCGCATGGACCGTCAGAATCCGCAGTCCGAAGACTCGATGGACGCCGCGACGCCGGTCGAGAAGATTACCTGCAAGCGCGTGGAAAAAGCCGACCTGCTGACCGAGGTGATCCTGGTCGATCAATCCCCCATCGGCCGGACGCCGCGCTCGAATCCCGTTACCTACGTGAAGGCTTTCGACCAGATCCGCATGTTGTTTGCGGCCACACCGGAAGCCACGCGGCGCGGCTACAACGCCGGTCATTTTTCGTTCAACATTCCGGGCGGACGCTGCGAAACCTGCCAGGGCGACGGCACCGTAACGGTCGAAATGCAGTTCCTCGCCGACGTCGAATTGATCTGCGAAGATTGCCACGGAACCCGTTTCAAGTCGAGCGTCCTCGACTGCCGCCACAAAGGACTGAACATACACGAAGTGCTTGGACTGACCGTGCGTGAGGCCATCTCCTTCTTCGCCGACCAGCCCAAACTCGCAACCAAACTGCGCGTCCTTGCCGACGTCGGACTCGGCTATTTGCGGCTCGGTCAATCGGCCACCACGCTTTCCGGCGGCGAAGCGCAACGGGTGAAACTCGCCGCCCACCTGGCGCAGGCCACCAGCCAGGGAACGCTCTACATCTTCGACGAGCCGACCACCGGACTCCATTTCGACGACATCTCGAAATTGATGGCCGCCTTCGAGCGCCTGATCATGGCCGGTGCCAGCATCCTCGTCATCGAACACAACCTTGAAGTCATTCGCGCCGCGGATTGGGTCATAGACCTCGGACCCGAGGGCGGAGAAGGCGGAGGCCGTCTGGTTTGCAAAGGCACTCCAGAAGATATCGCCGCCTGCCCCGAATCCCATACCGGACGCGCGTTGCAGTCCGTCCTGGCCGAAGCACAAAACGTGAAATAACGGCCGCGTGGCTACTGTGATAGCCTCTTCGAACATGGCACGCGTCCTCGTCCTCTATAGTCAACCCGCCGACCCGGCGGCCTTCGACACCTACTATCACGAAACTCACGTCCCGTTGGCGAAAAAGCTTCCCGGCCTTCGTGGGATGAATCTTTCGGTGGCTCCGCCGCACGCCCTCATGGGAACCGCCCCGTATCTGGTCGCCGAACTCATTTTCGACACCATGGCGGAATTGCAGGCGGCCCTGATGTCGCCTGAAGGCCAGGTAACCGCCGGCGACGTGGCCAAATTCGCGCAAGCCGGTGTCACTATTCTGCTCCTCGAAACCAGTCCCGCGATGTGAACCTTTTCGATTGACAAGTAAGTTGTCAATCATTCCTCGTGAGCGATTTTGCTCATCGTAAGCCTCGGCCAGCCGAGCCCGACCGCCCCTCGGATTGGGATAGCCTGTAGTTTATGGCATCGCCCATCCGGCCAATTGCAAAGAAGCGCCGCCGGACCCCTTCAAAATCGCAAACGCAGCCGAACTCGGCGGAGCCCATCTCGCTGACCGATCCCAGTCTCTACGTCAACCGCGAGTTGAGTCTGCTGGCGTTCCAGCACCGCGTGCTCGAAGAGGCGCAGGACCCTCGCAACCCCCTCCTCGAACGCGTCAAGTTTCTGTCCATCGTCGGCTCGAACCTCGACGAATTCTTCATGGTCCGCGTCGCCGCCTTGAAGGAACAGGTGGCCGCCCGCATTATCGAAGTCGGACCCGACGGCATGACGCCGATCGCCCAGCTCGACGCCATCCGCGAACACGCCACCCAGCTCATGTCCGACGCGCGCGACTGCTTCAACGAGCAGCTTCGCCCGGCGCTTGCCGGCGCCGGCATTGAAGTTTTGAATTACGCCGACCTCACCGAGCGTCAGCGCACGCGTGTCAACGACTATTTCACCGACAGCATCTACCCCGTCCTGACGCCGCTTGCGTTTGATCCAGGCCGGCCGTTTCCGCACATCTCGAACCTGAGCTTGAATCTCGCCGTCCTCATCCGCGATCGCGACGGCGCCGAACGCTTCGCGCGCATCAAAGTTCCGGACACGATTCCGCAGCTCGTCCCCGCTTCGAATGGCGGACGCGCCAAGAAGGGCCAATTCGCCTTCGTCTGGGTCGAACAGGTCATCGCCGCCAACCTCGAATTTCTCTTTCCCGGCATGGAAATCATCGAGGCGCATCCGTTCCACGTCGCGCGCGATGCCGATATCGAAATTCGAGAGCTCGAAGCCGCCGATCTTCTCGAAACGGTCGAAGAAGGAATTCGTCAGCGCCGTTTTGCCGACGTCGTCCGGCTCATGGTCATCAAGAACATGCCGGAGCCCATCCTCGACATCCTGATGAACAATCTCGAAGTCGATCCCATCGACGTCTACCGCGTGCCAGATCCCCTGGTAATCAGCCGCCTGCGTCACCTGGGAGCGATTGATCGGCCGGATTTGAAAGACGCGCCGTTCGTACCGGCCGTCGCGCCGGCGCTCGAAATCAAGAAGGAAGACGACGACGTTTTCTCGAACATTCGCCGTGGCGATGTGCTCGTCCATCATCCTTTCGAGTCCTTTCAAACCGTCGTCGATTTTCTCCAACGCGCCGCGCGCGATCCGCAGGTTCTCGCCATCAAGATGACGCTCTACCGCGTCGGCCGCAATTCGCCCATCGTGGAGGCGCTGCTTGAAGCGATGGAAAACGGCAAACAGGTCGCCGTCCTTGTCGAGTTGAAAGCGCGCTTCGATGAAGAATCGAATATCGAATGGGCGCGGGCGCTCGAACACGAAGGCGTCCACGTCGTATACGGCTTGCTCGGCCTCAAGATTCACGCCAAGGCGACTCTCGTCGTGCGCCGCGAAGGCATCCGGATTCGCCGCTACGTGCACATGGCGACTGGAAATTACAACGCCGTCACCGCCCACCTCTACACCGACGTCGGGTATTTTACAACCGACGAGGAGATCGCGTCGGACGTCACCGATCTCTTCAATTACCTCACCGGCTACTCCGCCAAAGTCGATTACCGCAAGCTCCTGGTGGCTCCCATCAACATGCGCCAGCGGCTCGGCGAATTGCTGCTCCGCGAAATCGAGCATCAGAAAAACGGTGGCCAGGGCCGCGTCATCCTAAAGATGAACGCGCTGGTCGATCCGCAAATGATCCAGCTTCTCTACCAGGCTTCGCGGGCCGGCGTGCAGGTCGATCTGCTGATCCGCGGCGTGTGCTGCTTGAGGCCGCAAATTCCGGGAGTGAGCGAGAACATTCACGTAATCAGCCTCGTCGGCCGCTTCCTAGAACACAGTCGGATTTACTATTTCGGAAATAACGGGGAAGAAGAAATCTATCTCGGAAGCGCGGATTGGATGCCGCGCAATATCAATCGCCGCGTCGAAATTCTGTTTCCGGTCGAGGACCGCCGTCTTGTGCGCCGGCTTCATGACGAAATTCTAGGGACGTATCTGAAGGACAATCGCAACGCCCGTATCATGCAAGCCGACGGGTCGTATGTACGCGCGCAAGTGGAAGGCGAAAGCTTCAGCGCGCAGCACTGGCTGTTAGCGAGAGCTGCGCGCCGTCGAAGTTAATCTAGATCCACCAGGCCGCCGTCGTACCCTCGCGAATCATGATCTGATTTAGGAACTGCGCCGCCTTCGTCAAGCCTTCTTCCGGCGACATCAGCGTGTCTTCATGCTCGATCGAGAGCACATAGTCGTAGTTGAACATCCGCAGCGTCGAAATGAATTCCGTCCACCATTCGTAGGAATGGCCGTAGCCCACCGAGCGGAAAATCCAGGCGCGATTCTTCTCGTCCGAATACTTCTTCGTATCGAGTACGCCAGTCTTCGGCAAGTTGTAATCGTAGATCTGCGTGTCCTTCGCATGCACGTGGAAGATGGAATCGCCCAGAACGCGAATCGCCTTAATCGGGTCGATGCCCTGCCAGAACATGTGGCTCGGATCGTAGTTGCAGCCGATCACTTTGCCGCAAGCCTCGCGCAGGCGAAGCGCCGTTTCCGGACTGTAGACAACGAAGCCGGGATGCATTTCGATCGCGACCTTGACGCCGTGGTCTTCGGCAAACTTCGCGTGCTTGGTCCAGTACGGGATCACTTTCTTTTCCCATTGCCAGTCCAGCACATCCAAATATTCAGGCGGCCACGGGCACGTCACCCAGTTTGGATATTTTGCCTTGTCGCTGTCCCCGGGGCAGCCTGAGAAATCCACCACCACGGGAACTTCAAGCTTCTCGGCCAGCCGGATCGTCCGCTTGCTGGTCTCGGCATAGGCCTTCGCAACCGCAGCGTCGGGGTGCAGCGGATTGCCGTGCGAGCTCAGCGCGGAAATCGTAAAACCGTTGTCCTTCAGCTTCTGCTTGAAGTCTTTCAGCGCGATTTTGTCGTCGAGCATCGTGAGCTTGCAGTGCGGATCGCCCGGATAATTGCCGGTCCCCAGTTCCACCGTCGAAATGTTCAACGCGCGTAGCTTTTCAAAAACTGTTTCGAGCGGAAGCTGCGACAGCAGCGGAGTAAATACGCCGACTCTCATGAATAGGACGCCCCTTTCAGACGTTGTGCGCCAGTTTTACAACCGGCGCGCGGAAAACAGGCAGAATATCACACGGCTACAATGGAAGCTTGCGAGACATTCGAGCACGCATCGAGCAAGCACGGACGATCGCTGTCCTTACCGGCGCTGGAGTCTCCGCCGAAAGCGGCATCGCGATCGTTCGCGGACCTGCCCGCGAAATCCTGCCTGCACTTCTCAGCCCCGGAGCCGTCGCATGAAGGTCGCCCACTTCGACGCGTTTTCCGGAATGAGTGGCGACATGACTGTCGGAGCCCTGCTCGACGCCGGCGCCGACTTCGCCGGGTTAACAGCCGCTCTCGATTCGCTGGGAACTGGCGCTCGCTTCCGTCTCGAGAAAGTGAAGCGCCACGGCATCGCCGCCTCGAAGTTCTCCGTTGATTTTGACGAGCAAAAAAAGCATCGCCATCTGCCCTACATTCTTCAGCTGATTGAAGCTTCGTCGATACCAGCCGTCGCGAAAACCAATGCCGCGAAAGTGTTTCAACGCCTCGGCGAAGCCGAAGCTGCCGCCCATGGCGTGCCGATCGATAAGGTCCATTTCCACGAAGTCGGAGCCGTTGATTCCATCTGCGACATCGCCGGAGCCTGCACCGCGCTCGCCCTCCTCGGTATCGAGCGCGTCACCTGTTCCGCCCTGAACACCGGCAGCGGAACCGTGGAAACCGAACACGGCGAACTGCCCATTCCCGCGCCCGCCACCGCGAAATTGCTCGAAGGTACGCCGACCTATGCGCGCGGGCCGCGGCTTGAATTGACCACACCCACCGGCGCCGCGCTCGCCGTAACCCTCGCATCCAGCTTTGGCCCGCCTCCGGCAATGACGCTCGGCCGCTCTGGTTTCGGAGCCGGCGACAAGGATTTCAAGGAACACGCCAACGTTCTGCGGGTCATGCTGGGCGAAAGTGCAACCGCGCCGGAATCGCTTACCGTCACGGTTCTCGAAGCAAATCTCGACGACGCCTCGCCGCAGATTCTCGCTTACGCGCTCGATCGTCTGCTGACGCAAGGTGCGCTCGACGCGACGCTCACGCCGCTGATTATGAAAAAGGGCCGACCCGGAGTTTTGCTTCGGGTCATCGCCCGGCCTGAAGATCAGGAAGCACTCTGCGCTGTGATCTTTGCCGAGACTTCCACGCTCGGCCTGCGTCTCCACACCGCCGAGCGCCGCGTGCTCGCACGCGAAATCTCCCAAGTTGCAACCACTGTCGGACCAGTACGTATTAAAGCGTCCGAGCACGGTTTTGCACCTGAATATGAGGATTGCCGCAAGCTCGCCGAAGCCACAGGAACGCCGCTGAAGCGCATTCTGGCCGAGGCCAGCGCGGCCTATTTGAACCGAAAATGAAATACTACCTGACCACTCCGATCTACTACACCAACGGCGCTCCGCACATCGGACACACCTATTCGACGATGGTCTGCGATCTGATTCGGCGCCTCAAACGCCTGCAGGGTTACGATGTGATCCTAACTACCGGATCCGACGAGCATGGCGTCAACGTCGAGCGTTCCGCCGCCAACGTAGGAAAGAGTCCGCAGGCTTTCTCCGATGCCGTCACTGCGGAATTCCAGCGCCACTGGAAAGAACTCGCTATCGAGCCCGATATCTACATCCGCACCACCAGCCCGGAGCATCACCGTACCGTGCAATGGCTCTTTGAGCGCGCCCGCGCGAACGGATTCATCTATAAAGGCACCTACACTGGCCAGTATTGTGTATTTGACAATTTATATGTCAATGATGCGAAGCCCGGCGACGCCTGCCCTACTTGCGGACGTCCCACCGAGACCGTCAGCGAGGAAAATTTCTACTTCCAGCTCTCCGCGTTTCAGGACAAGCTGATCGAGCTCTTCGAGAAGAATCCGGATTTTATCCAACCCGAATCGCGCAGGAATGAAGCACTCGCTTTCATCCGCGGCGGCCTGACGGATCTCTCCATCACCCGGACGACGGTCAAGTGGGGCATTCCCGTTCCCGGTGAAGCCCCCCACGTCTTCTACGTTTGGTTCGACGCCCTGATCGCGTATCTAAGCGCTGTCGGCGGACCCGACTTCAAGGACAAAGGCTACTGGCCCGCTGACCTCCACATGATCGGCAAGGAAATCGTGCGTTTTCACGCCGTCTTCTGGCCCGCGTTTCTGATGGCTGCGGATTTGCCTTTGCCCAAGCGCATTTTTGCCCACGGATGGCTGCTGGTCGAACACGACAAAATGAGCAAGTCGCGCGGCAATATCGTTCGCCCCTTGCCCATCACGCACGTCGTCGGAAACGATGCTTTGCGCTACTTCCTCCTGCGCGAAATTGTCTTCGGTCACGACGGAAGTTTCAGCTATGACGCGCTTGTCCAACGCTATAATTCCGACCTCGCCAACGGATTCGGCAATCTCGCCAGCCGCACGCTGAGCATGATTCAGCAGTATCGGGGCGGAGTTACTCCGAAATCCGACGGAACACAGCGCATTGCGGAATCCGCCACGGAAACGGTTAGCTCCTCGCTGGAGCTTTTCGAGAAATTCGAATTTTCGCGTGCCCTCGAAAAAATCTGGCTGCTGATTTCCGCCGTTGACAAATATATTGTCGATCTCGCCCCCTGGAAGCTAGCCAAGGACGAAACGCAACAAAAACTCCTCGATGAAACACTGTACACGGCCGCCGAAACTGTCCGCATCCTCTGCATTCTTCTGGAACCAGTCATCCCGGAATCTGTCCGCAAGATATGGGAGCAGCTCGGCATGCCGAAATCGCTCGACGAGACACGCGTCGCGGAACTCCACTGGGGCCACCTCGCCGGGGGCCAGAACCTGGGCATCGTTTCGGGCGTCTTCCCGCGCCTCGACGGCAAAATCGTCATTCCCAAAATGCAGGAGCTCGAGATCGAAGAGAAGAACCGCCAGGACATCCTGCTTGGCCGTAAAACCGACGAATTCGCCGCTCCGGCCGCGATCTTGCCCGGCGGTATGGCCCTCGCCCCCACGATTACCATCGACGATTTCACAAAGATCGATCTACGCGTTGGCGTTGTCAAAACCGCGGAACCGGTGAAAGGCTCCGACAAACTCCTCTACTTAACCGTGGACATCGGCGAGGCGGAGCCCCGCACCCTAGCCGCCGGAATTGCCGCCGCCTATAAGCCCGAACAACTCATCGGCCGCAAGGTGGTCATCGTAGCGAATCTGGCTCCGCGCAAGCTTCGCGGCATCACATCCAACGGCATGATCGTTGCCGCGTCCCTCGAAGGCGGATCGCCTGCGCTCGCCAGTTTTCTCGAGGAAGTTCCCATCGGGGCGCGCCTGAAGTGAGCCTCGGAAATCTAGTCGATACCCACTGCCATCTCGACTCGAAGGAATTCGACGCCGACCGTGAGGACACCATTCAGCGTGCCCTTGATGCCGGCGTCTCCCGCATGGTCGCCATCGGAACCGGTAACGGGCCTCCCGATCTCGAAGCCGGAATCCGGCTCGCGGATCGTCACGCCGCCATGTTCGCCACCGTCGGAGTCCACCCGCATGACGCCGCCAAAGCCAGCGACGCCGATTTCGCGAACCTGGCCGCGCTTCTGCGGCATCCAAAAGTGGTGGCAGTGGGCGAAATCGGTCTCGATTATCACTACGATTTCGCGCCGCGCGAACGCCAGCACGAGGTGTTCGCCGAACAGATGCGCCTCGCCGCGGAAGCCTCAAAGCCCATCGTCATTCATACGCGCGAAGCCTGGTCCGACACCTTCGACCTGCTCGAAAAGCATTGGAAACCCACCGGCCTCGGCGGCATCATGCACTGCTTTTCCGGCGGACCCGAGGAGGCCCTGCGCGCCCTCGAACTCGGCTTCTATCTCAGCTTCGGCGGCATCGTCACCTACCCGAAAGCGATCGAGGTGCAGGAGGCCGCCCGCATGGCGCCCATCGACCGGATTCTTGTCGAGACCGATGCGCCCTTTCTTGCGCCCGTCCCTCGCCGCGGCAAAAGGAACGAGCCCGCGCTGATGACTTATACCGTCGAAAAGCTCGCTATTCTGCGCGGTCAAACTCCCGAAGAAATCGCGGAAGCGACCACCGCTAACTTCGAGCGCTTATGTTTGCGCTAGACTTTGAAGGTTTTATATGGCATTCGGCAAGCTAAGCCAATCACTCACCGCAATCGAAATCTTCGACCTCGTCCGCAAGGATCTGGAGCGCGTGGAGCACGAGATTGGCCTCGAAGGCGTCTCGTCCGTGGACGCGATCACCATGATCGGCCAGTACCTCCAGGCCGGTGGTGGAAAGCGTCTCCGCCCCATGCTGGTGCTGCTTTCCGCCAAACTCGTCGGACCGCCCCAGGCTTCCGACGCCTCCATCCGCATGGCCGCGATCGTCGAGATGATCCACACCGCCACGCTGGTCCACGACGATGTCATCGACATGGCGAAAACCCGCCGCGGACGTCCCTCGATCAATGTCGTGTGGGGCAACCACACTTCGGTGCTCGCCGGCGATTGGTTGTACATGCAGGCTTTCCAGGTCGCCCTGCGCGAACGCAATTTTCACATGCTCGACCTGCTCATCGGCCTCACGCAGTTGATGGTCGAAGGCGAGCTTCTCCAGCTGCAGCGCATCGGACAGATTGATATCACCGAAGCCGATTACATGGAGTTGATCGACCGCAAAACCGCCAGCCTCTTCAGCGCCTGCGCGCGCCTTGGCTCGCACACCGGGGGTGCCGACGAAGCCTCCGAAACCCGCCTCGGCGAGTTCGCCTGGAATCTCGGAATCGCCTTCCAGCTCGTCGATGATGTCCTTGATTTCACGTCGAGCGAACGCATTCTCGGCAAGCCGGTCGGCAACGATCTGCGCGAAGGCAAAGTCACTTTGCCTCTGATTTACGCCCTCGAAAAGGCTTCGTCGAGCGAGCGCAAACTGATCGAAACCGTACTCGCCGACGAAAGCTACGCACAGGTTCCGTTCGCGCAGATTCTCAAACTCATCAACCACCACGGCGGCATCGAACGCGCCAGGGAACGCGCCCAAAGCTTCACCGACAAAGCACGAGCCATCATCGCCAGCTACCCCGATTCGGCGTACCAGCGCGCGCTCGTTGCTATCACCGATCTGGTCACTGATCGCGACCACTAATTCCGCGCGACCGGCGGTGTACAATGGGCGAGTTCCATATCCAAACCCTTCGCCCCTATCACCCATGCTCCGCTTTTTAGTTCAGTCCGTGCTCAAATTGCTCTTCCGCGTGGAAGTCGAAGGCACGATGCAGCCGGCCGCGAAACTGCTGATCGTCTCGAATCATCAGTCGTTCCTCGATGGCCTTCTACTCGGAGCCTTTCTTCCGGTCCAGCCAACCTGGCTGGTACATAAGCAGCTCTTGCAGCACTGGTATTTCCGCTTGTTCCTGCGCTTCCTTCCTCACCTCGCCATCGATTCCAAAAGTCCGCTGTCGATCAAAGCCATCGTCAACCTGATCGAATCCGGAACGCCTGTCGTCATCTTTGCCGAAGGCCGAATCACGGTCACAGGCGGGGTCATGAAAATCTACGATGGCCCCGCTTTCGTCGCCGCAAAAACCGGAGCCCAGGTCGCGCCCGTCTGGCTCGACGGACCCGTCAACAGCGTCTTCAGCCGCATGAAGCGGAGCGCCGCCGGAGAACTTCCTCTGCGCTGGTTCCCGAAAGTCCGCATCACCATGTTTCCGCCGACGACAATTCCGATGGCCGAAGCGCGCCGTCCGCGCGATCGCCGAAGGATTGCCAGCGAACAGCTGCGCCGCATCATGCAGGAGTGCTCGTTCAAAGCTAAGCGCTACCGCACCATTCCCGAAAGCTTCCTCGACGTCATCAAGACCCACGGGCGCGGCCGCAAAGTGATGGAGGACATCCGCGAAACGGAAGAGACGTACGGCCAGCTTCTTCGTTCCACCCTTGCGCTCGGCCGCATCGTTTCCAAAATGACCGAGGAAAACGAGCGCGTCGGCGTCCTGATGCCAAACGTGAATGCGACCGTCGCCCTCGTTATGGGAATGCTGTTCCAGCGGCGCGTTCCCGCGATGCTCAACTACACCTCGGGGGCCGAAGGCATGCAGCATGCCCTGAAGATAGCCACCATCAAATTGGTCATCGTCTCGCGCGCCTTCGTCGAGAAAGCCAAGCTCGGGCACATGATCGAAAAGCTCGAAGGCGTGAAAATCATTTATCTCGAAGACGCCCGCCCGATGTTCACGCTCGGCGACAAACTCTGGCTGATGCTGTGGGCTCTGCGCTTCCCGCGCGCCGTATTGAAGCCTTCGCAGCCTGACGATTGCGCCGCCGTCCTCTTCACTTCAGGCTCGGAAGGAAAGCCCAAAGGCGTCGCGCTCAGCCATCATTCCATCCTCTCAAACCACGCGCAAATGCTGTCCGTCATCGACGTCACCGCGCGCGACAAATTCCTCTGCGCCCTTCCTCTTTTCCATTCCTTCGGACTCTGCGTCGGCGCGCTGATGCCGCTGCTCGCCGGCGCCCGCATCTTCCTCTATCCGTCCCCTCTGCATTACCGCGTGATACCGGAAATCCTCTACGACCGCGATTGCACAGTCACCTTCGCGACCAGCACTTTCCTCGGAAACTACGCCAAATTTGCCCACCCAATGGATTTCCGGAGCCTACGGTACGTCGTCTCCGGCGCGGAAAAACTCCACGAAGACGTCCGCCACATCTATTACGAAAAGTTTGGAATTCGCATCCTCGAGGGCTACGGAGCCACCGAGTGCTCGCCCGTCATATCCGCCAACACGCCCGCTGCGTTCCATCCCGGAACCGTCGGCGAAATCTTCCCCGGTATGGAATACAAAATCGCGCCGATCCCGGGAATCGTCGAGGGCGGGGAACTGCACGTTCGCGGTCCGAACATCATGCTCGGCTACCTGAAAGACAAAACGCCCGGCGTGATCGAACCGCCGCAGTCGGAATTCGGACCCGGCTGGTACGACACCGGCGACG
Source organism: Bryobacterales bacterium (assembly GCA_038210135.1). GTDB lineage: Bacteria > Acidobacteriota > Terriglobia > Bryobacterales > Bryobacteraceae > JBBQWZ01. Next base: position 35,841 of record JBBQWZ010000043.1, on the reverse strand, counting down.
TCGTCGATGTGGACCAGAACCGCGCCATCACCATCCGCGGACGCCTCAAGCGTTTTGCGAAAGTGGCCGGCGAAATGGTTTCGCTCGAAAGCGTCGAACGCATCGCCATCGCCGCTTCGCCCAAATTCAATCACGCCGCCAGCACCTGGAAAGACCTCAGCCGCGGCGAGCTCATTGCGCTGTTCACTGAGGATCCGGCTCTCAAGCGCGACCAGTTGCAAACCGCCGCGCGTGAAATAGGACTCCCGGAAATCGCCATTCCGCGCCGCGTCATCCACATCGACAAACTTCCCCTCTTAGGCAATGGAAAACGCGATTATGTCGCCCTCGCCATGATGGCCGAGGACGTCGTCAGAAAAGAAACCGTCAAACAATGACCGAGCCGCAGTTTCCGTACAGCGTCAAAGAACAACGCGGCTGGTACATGTACGATTGGGCCAATTCGGCCTTCTCGACCACTGTCGTCACTCTGTTCCTCGGACCCTACCTGACCTCGCTGGCGAAAGCCGCCTCCGATGCCAACGGCTACGTCTTTCCGCTCGGCATGCAGATCGATCATCGCTCCTTCTGGAGCTACATCGTGGGCCTCTCGGTCTTCCTGCAAATCATTTTTCTACCCGTGACCGGGGCGCTCGCCGATTATTCGCCGAAAAAGAAATTTCTGCTCGGCGCCACCGCGTTTCTTGGCTCCGGCGCCACGCTGCTGATGTTCTTCCTCGAGGGCAGCAACTACCTCACTGGCGGAATCCTTTTCATCGTTTCGAACCTCGCCTTCGGAGCGTCCGTCGTCGTCTACAATTCGTATCTATCCGATATCGCTCCGCCCGCGGACCGCGATTCCGTTTCCTCGAAAGGGTTTGGCGTCGGCTATCTCGGCGGCGGCTTACTGCTGGCTCTCAACCTGGTCCTCTACGGCAACGCGGAAAAATTCGGAGTCAGCGAAGGCATGGCTGTCCGCATCAGCCTCGCTTCCGCCGGAGCCTGGTGGGCCTTATTCACTGTTCCGACCCTCGTCCGCCTTCGAAATCGCAAGCCCGCCCTCATGAACGACGGTAAGCGAAATCTGCTGACGATCGGCTTTACCCAGCTCTTCCGGACCCTCGCCCATCTGCGTGGCTTTCCGCAGACTCTGCTGTTCCTACTGGCGTATTTACTCTATAACGACGCCATTCAGACCGTCATCACGCTGGCGTCGCAGTTCGGAAATGATGAGCTGAAAATTCCGCTTTCAACGCTCACTCTCGCCATCCTCATGGTTCAGTTCGTAGCCTTCTTCGGAGCCATGATCTTCAACTGGATCGCGTCCCGCACCGGCGCCAAAAATGCCGTCATGATATCGCTGGTCATCTGGACCGGAACGCTGATTTACATCTACCTTTCGGTCAAGACCACCGTCGAGTTCTTCATCATGGCGGCCATCGTTGCTGTCGTTCTCGGTGGCAGCCAGGCCCTCAGCCGGTCACTCTACTCGCAGATGATCCCCAAAGGAAAAGAGGCCGAATATTTCGGCCTCTATGAAATTTCCGATAAAGGCACCAGTTGGCTCTGCCCTATTTTGTTTGCGCTCGCGCTCGACTACACGCATAGCTACCGGCTGGCTATTTTGTCTTTGATTATTTTCTTTATTCTCGGCTTGGCCGTGCTTATCAAGGTTAACGTTCCGAAAGCCATCGCCGACGCGCAAGCCGGCGATGACCTCAAGTCTTCTATCGTGTGAATCGTGGCATAGGCATTTGCCCTGTCCATCCGATCCAAACCGCGGTCAGAGTCCGCTAGTTTCGTGCGGCGGCTGCCGCACCTCCCGGAGCCAGAATCGCGTCGCCGCTCACCACGATCTCCACCCGGCGGTTCCGCTGACGACCCGCCGCTGTGTCGTTCGAAGTTACCGGTTTCGTCTTCCCGAAGCCCATCGAAGTGATCATCTCGGTGCGCACGCCCTGCGAGATCAAGTACTCGCGGACGCTGTTTGCGCGCTGTTCGGACAACTTCTGGTTGTACTCCTCGCCTCCCACGCTATCCGTGTGGCCTTCCACTTCGAGCTTCAATCCCGGATGCGCCATCACGATTCCCGAGATCTTGGCCAGCTTCTCGCGGGCACCCGGCTTCAACGTGTAACGCGCCGTGTCAAACAGCACATCCTGCATGTTGACGATCAATCCGCGTGCGGTTTCCCGCGTTTCGAGCACTAGGTTGAGTTGACGGACCAGGTCTCCACGCAGCTGCGCACGATCCTGCTCCGCCTTCATCCGCGCTTCATCCGCGCTGCGCGCCATATTCTTCGCGTCCGCAATCTGAGTCTTCAATTCCGCCTGCTTGCGGTTTGCTTCTTCGATGTCGGCCTGTGCCCTGCGCGAAGCCTCGGCAGCCTGCGCATTCGCCAGTTCCATGTCGGCCTTGGCCTTGGCCGAAGCCTGAGCAGCCAGGGCAGCCTGCGAATTCGCCATTTCGATATCAGCCTTTGCCTTGGCCGAAGCCTCAGCGGCCTGCGCATTCGCCAGGCGCGCCTGTTCCTCGGAGCGAGCGGCGGAGGCTTCAGCTTCCGTCCGGCGCCTGTCCGCGTCGCGCGCGGAGTTCTCGGCAATCAATTGCTCTTGCTGTGCACGCTGACGTGCTCGTGCTTCCTGCTCCGCAACCAGGTTGGCGTTGCGCTCACGTTCCTGCGCTGCGAGGCGAGCCGCATCCGCCAATTCGCGTTTGCGGACTTCCTGATCGGCCGTATCCTTCGCATTCGCCAGCCTCTTCTCGGCAGCGATGCGTTCTCCCTCGAGACGAGCTTCTTCGGTGCGCTTAACCGCGATGATACGCGCATCCTCAGACAGCTGGGATACGTTGCGCGCCAGCGACTGGATCTTCTTTTTGTCAGCCTTCGACTTCAGAAACCCTTCCATGTTTTGCACGTCGATATCGATCTTGCGCATCGTCTCCGTGGCGTACTGATCCGCGCCGGAAGAGCGCGCGATGGCAACCGCATGACGGGCTTCCAGGACATCCAGCGGTATTTCTTTACCCTGACGTGTCCATGTACGGCCCGCCGCAGGCAGCCGTGCGGTGTAGCTTCCGCGAGCCAGCAATTCATACTTGGCTTCGATCGGCGCGATTGTACCGAGCGTGCCAGCCTTGATCACGCCCTCCATTACAACCGCGTCGCTCGGCTGCGTGACTGCGAAATAAGGTTCCGCCGTGACGATCAATCCAAAATTTTGCAATTCGCTGGCGGTCTGCACGCGAGCGCGATCGCCGTCGAGCATCAATTCGCCGAGATTCTCAGCGCGCCCTTCGGGCGTGATTGCCCAGACTACGTAGGTCAAATACTGATCGCCCAGTTCCTGGGCTGGAACCATCTTCTCGACGTTGATTTCGACCTTCGTCGCACCCGTCTTGCTGTCGATCTTCGCTTCGCCTTTCGCGCGCGGCGAGAGACCTGTGCCCTCGAGACCAAGGAGAGTGGATCCCTGGCGGTGATGCCAATTGACTGCCTTAATCGTTCGCGAAACAACGGTCACCCGGAACACCGGCGTGCCGTCAGAAGCCCTTTCCACGTTATTCGTTTGGGTCGGATTCGGCACTTGCGCCAGGATGCTTAGTGGAATGCATCCAGCCACTGCGAGATTGAAAAGCCATTTGTTCATTGATCGTTCCTCCTAATGGAAAGACGCGGCGTATAGCATGTGCATGAGCAACTGGCGTGCCAGTGTTCATGTCGCTGAAACCAAACAGCAGCCCGCTCGAACCGCGTCCGCAGAACCAGAAAGTCGGAAATTTCTGCATCACGCTTCTGCATCCTGACGTGCTTCCGATGGAATTCGCTCCTCTTTCAAAGACAGTAAAACCACAGTCGCGATAAACTGAAATTGGAGTCTCTCTATCCAAACCTCCGCGATCCCCGACATCCTGGCGCGCATCGTCGCTCGCAAGCAGCAGGAACTCGCCGCCGTGCGGGCGAAACGCAATTCCTACGAGCGCCTGGCGGCTGACCGCTTGTCCGATCGCCGCGATTTCGCTTCCGCGCTCACCGCGAATCCGCCCGCGATCATCGCCGAAATCAAGAAAGCTTCACCCAGTAAAGGCCTACTCGCCGCGGACTTCGATCCTGCCGCCATCGCCTCCACCTACGCCGCTGGCGGAGCCGCGGCCTTGTCCGTCCTCACGGACAGCGACTTCTTTCAAGGCTCCCTCGTCGATCTCGAAACGGCGCGCGCCGCAGCCGGCCTGCCCGTCCTGCGCAAAGACTTCACCATCGACGAAGCCCAGATTCTCGAAGCCGCGGCGCAAGGTGCCGATGCCATCCTGCTCATCGCCGCCATCCTCACTCAAGCGCAAATGCGCCGCTTCCGCGAACTCGCCGCATCGTTCCGCATGGCTGCTTTAGTCGAAGTGCACGACGAAAGCGAATTGAAGATGGCGCTCGATTCCGGTGCAGTGATTCTCGGCGTGAATAGCCGCGATTTGCGCACATTTGAGGTTTGCCTCGAAACCGCCATCCAGTTGGGCGATCAAATTCCAGCCGGAAAGATCCGCGTCGCCGAAAGCGGCATCCATTCCGCAGCCGATGTCCATCGGCTGCGCGACGCCGGCTTCCATGCTTTTCTGATTGGGGAACACCTGATGAAATCCGCCGACCCGCGCGCCGCTCTCGAGGAACTCCGCCAGTGATTATTAAAGTCTGCGGCATCACCAACGCCAGCGATCTGCTCGCAGCCGTCGATGCCGGAGCCACTGCGCTTGGCTTCATCTTCCACCCGCCTAGCCCTCGCTATGTCGCGCCTGAGGAGTACCTGCGCCTCGCGGAACTGGTTCCGAAACACGTTTTGAAAGTGGGAGTCTTCACCGCCGCGCCGCTCGACCTCGCCGGTCTCGACGCCGCCCAGATTTACGGCAGCGCCCCAGCGCGCATCCCTGTTTGGCGCGCTTACCGCATTGCCGCCAGTCTGCCCACCGTTGATCTTACCGCCGATGCCATTTTGCTCGATGGCACCGCCAGCGGTATCAGCTACGACTGGGCGCTGGTGCGTTCGGTGCCAAAGAAAGTGATCCTCGCGGGCGGCCTTGATGCGTCAAACGTGGCCGCAGCTATCACCGCTGCCCAACCCTGGGGCGTCGACGCGTGCTCCGGCATCGAATCGCATCCGGGAAGAAAAGACCATGCCAAAGTCCGCTCCTTCGTCAGGAACGCCGTAGCCGCCTTCAACGCCAGAGACTGAAGTGTCGCAGAGCGCTCCGGCCTGTGCGGTCAATCAAGATCACACAAGTAGACACCCCGTACCCCTCAGCACCGAACCGCGACCGTCAGGGAGCGGACTTCTCAACCCCACAGACCGCCTACTTCGCAACCTTCCGCTTCGCTTCGTACGCCTTAAACCGATTCGCGTACTCGTCGTAGCCCTTGCGGCCCATCAACGCAAACGTGAACTTCTTACCCAGTTCCACGCCTTCCTGATCGAATGCGTTGATGTCCAACAATTCGCCCATGAACGCCGTCTGGAATTCCATCATCATCAGGAACGCGCCCAAATGCTCCGCATCCACTTTGTCCAGTGTGTACGTGCAGTTCGGACGGCCATTCTCAGTTAAGGCCGCCGCCGTCGCCCGCCGCTCGGAATCGATCAGCTTTTCGAGCGTCTGTCCAGCCAGGTAATCCATCGATTCGAAGCCCGTCTTCCCGCGCGGAATCCGCCCCTGGTTCGCAAATCGCCCGACTGCCCAGAACGAATACACCTTGTCGTTCGGACCTTCCATGTACAACTGCACCTGCGAATGCTGATCCGTCGTCCCCAACGCCGCCACCGGCGTCTGCCCCACGTGTACGGTCTGCCCTTTGCGGCTCTTGGCTTTTCCAAGCGATTCCGCCCACAACTGGCGGAACCAGAACGCCGTGCCCCAGAGCTTGTTCGAATAGGGAAACGCAACCTGGATCGATTTCTTTCGCCGGGTCCAGATCATCCAGTGATAGAGCGCCGCCTGCAGCGCCGTGTTCGAAGCCAGGTCCGTCTTCCACGCCGAAATGGTAATCGCCGCCGCGCCCTTCAGCAGCTTCCGGATATCCAGGCCGATCAATGCCGCCGGCACCAATCCCACCGCCGACAACACGCTGAAGCGTCCGCCGACGCTTTCGGGCAAATAGAACGCCTGATACTTCTCGGCTGTCGCCATCTGGTCCAGTTCGCCTTTGCCTTTGGTCGTCACGACTGCGATGCGGCTATGCGCGCGCCGGCCCATTGCCTTGGTCAGCCATTCGCGAACGATTAAAAACGTCGCCACGGTCTCCGCCGTCGAGCCTGATTTCGCGATCGGCACCAGCAGCGTCTTCTTCGGATTCATCGACGCCAACGCCGCGTGCGTAAAATCCGGATCCACGTTATCGAGAACCACCAGCCGGGGACGCTTCGGCGTGTACGCCCCCTGAATCGGATGCGGACCGCGCATTCCGCAATCGAGCGCCCAGCCCCCGAGCGAGCTTCCCCCGATGCCGATCACGCACACCGTGTCATACGTGCCAGCCACGCTCTTGGCGAACTGCAAAATCGACTTCACCAGCGCGGCATCGTTCGGAAGATCGGGAAAGCCATAGTGACCCGCTTCGTATCCGCGGCGAAGTCCATCGAGAGCAGCCAGTGCCTCACCATTCGCTCCGCTGAGATCCTCGCTCGTAAGGCCGTGCTCTGCGCCAACCATTTCGGCGCGCAAATTCGTCGGGTCAAACTGAATGCGCATGAATTTGATTGTCGTGTGACTGCCATCATCCAGTCAAACGGCCGCGGCCAAAAAAGCAAACCTAAGTGCCGCGCTTGTCAGGAACGCTACAATCTTACCCATGCGAGGTTTGGTCTCATTGACAGGGCTGGGAGTGGTCTGCCTTTTCAGCATTTCGGGCCTAAGCAGTACATTGCTCGCCCAGGAAACGAAGAAGCAATTGAAACCCGCAACCGCGATCGAACACGCCCCGAAGTTCCCCGGAACCTGGCGTCTGCTCTCCGCCGAATACGTCGGACCCAGCGGAGCCGCCCGCTACCTCTACGGCCGCGGCGCCATCGGCATCCTGACCTACGACAACCGTGGTCACATGTCGGCTCACATCATGAATCCTGAGCGCGAGCCCTGGGCCAACGGCGATCGCCTCGCCGAAACCCCCGCCGACGCAAAAGCCGCCATCGATTCCTACATCGCCTACTTCGGCGATTACGTCGTGGATAACAAAAAGATGGTCGTCATCCACAGAGTGAAGGGCTCGCTCATTCCTAATTGGACGGGCACCGACCAGGTAAGGGGCTTCGAGTTCTGGGGCGACGACCGCCTCGTCCTCACCACTGACGCGAAGATCGACGGCGTCGTCTACAAAGCCAAACTCACCTGGGAGCGCATGCAGTAAACTCAAGCCAGTGCCATCGACTTTCATCCTCACGTCGTATATCGACTCCGCCCTCGCGGAAGCAAAATATGAACGTCTCGGAACCGAAGGCTATGCCGCCACCATTCCAGATTGCCCTGGCGTTGTGGCATTTGCACCGACCCTGCGCGCTTGTCGCAGCGAATTGCGGTCGGTGTTAGAGGATTGGATTCTAGTCGGCCTTCGCCTGAATCATCGGCTTCCCGTGATTCAGGCGATCGATTTGAATTCGCACCCAGCCAATGAGCCGGTGGACTTGCAAACGCGCTGAGTTCGTCCGACGGTTGCGAGCCCTTGGATTCGACGGCCCCTTCGCGGGCTCCCGGCACCAGTTCCTCACCTAGACAGTTATCGGCTGACCGTCCCGTCGAATTCCCAGTACAGTGTGAATCAGGTAAAGATGCTGCTAAGTCAGACGCGCCTCATCCTCGGTCGAACGGTGACTGTGCAGGAATGGACCGCGTTGTAGGTCCGGCCTAGACGTGGTGGCGTGACCAAACTCCACCTCCTTCGGACTTTCTTCAAAGCGACCCTAAAGCCTCCAACTTCTCCTTCACCTTCGCGCTCATCGCCTTGCCGTCCACCCGCTTACCCGCCAGCTTCGCCTGCGCCGCCTTCATCACCAGACCCATTTGCTTCGCCGTCGTGGCGCCCGTCTCCGCCATCGCGGACGCGATCGCCGCGTCGATGTCCTCTTCATTCGCGAGCGCCGGCATGTAGCTCTCAATCAGCTTCTGTTCGGCCTCTTCTTTATCCGCCAACTCCGCCCGGTTGCCCTTGCGGAACATGTCCGCCGATTCCTTCCGCTGCTTGGTCAGCATGTTCATGATCTGCATCTCGGTCGCTTCGTCGAGCGGCTTCATCGCATCCACTTCGTGCTTCTTCAGCGCCGTCTTGATCATCCGGAGAGCGCCCAACTTGGCCTCGTCCTTGGCCTTCATCGCGGCCACCATGTCGATCTGTATTATGTCGAGTAAAGGCATGTGTCTCTGCTATTCTAAAAGTTCACCAACCGCGTCGTTGCCAACATCTCCATGCATATCCAGAAACTGTTTTCGTTGACCGGCTTGTGCCCTGCTTCCAGCCCCCATCATCGCACCCGTACCATCGCGGAGTGCGCGCAATGAAAGTCGTCGTAGCAGAACCCGTTTCCCCCGCCGCCATCAATCTTCTCAAAGCAAATTCGGATTGGAATCTCGTTATCTCCGATCCCAAAGCCTACCTCGGCGAACTCGCCGACTGCGACGCTCTGCTGGTTCGCAGCGCCGCGAAAATCACCAAGGAAGTTCTCGCCAAAGCGCCCAAACTCCGCGTCATCGGACGCGCCGGCGTCGGTGTCGATAACGTCGATCTCGAAGCTGCCACCGCGGCCGGCGTCCTGGTGATGAACACCCCCGGCGGCAACGCCGTCTCGGTCGCCGAACACACCCTCGCGCTGATGCTTTCGATGGCGCGCTCGATCCCGCAAGCCAGTGCCTCCACCAAAGCCGGCAAGTGGGAAAAGAAAAAATTCCTCGGCAACGAACTGCGCGGAAAGATCCTCGGCATCATGGGCGTCGGCAGCATCGGCCGCGAAGTCGCCAAGCGCGCCCGCGGCTTCGAAATGCGCATCATCGCTTTCGATCCCTATGTCAACCCGCAAGCCGCCGCCGACATCGGAATCGAACTGGTTCCCCTCGCCGACCTTTATAAGACCGCCGACTACATTTCCATTCACGTCGCCCTCACCCCCGAAACCACCGGCATGCTCAACGCCGACGCCTTCGCGCAAATGAAGAAGGGTGTCCGCATCGTCAATTGCGCGCGCGGCGAACTCATGGACCCCACCGCGCTCAATGCTGCCCTCGCCTCCGGCCAGGTTGGCGGAGCTGCCCTCGACGTCTTCCAGGTTGAGCCCCCCGCGGCCGGCGAACCCCTGCTCGCCTTTGAGCAAGTGATCGCGACTCCTCACATCGGCGGATCCACCGAAGAAGCCCAGGAAATCGTCGGAATTCGCATCGTCGAGCAGATGGTTGAATACCTCAGGAACGGCGTCGCTCTCAACGCGGTGAACGTCCCCGCGATGACCGCCGAACAGTTCAAGGCCGTCGGCCCCTACGTCGATCTCGCGGAACGCCTCGGAGCCTTCGCCGCCTTCGTTGCCAGCGGAAATCCGCGCTCGGTGACGCTGACCTACAACGGCCGCATCGCCGAACTCAACACCCAGCTCATCCGCAATGCCGGACTCGCCGGCGTTCTCGCCCGCTCCTCCGAGCGCAAGCCGAACGTCGTCAACGCCCAGCAAATTGCCGCCGATCGCGGCCTCACCTACACCGAAAAGCACATCCCGCGCACCGGCTTCACCGATTCCGTCCGCCTTGAACTCAAAACCGACGACGGAGTCACGCGCGTCGAAGGCGCCATGGTTCTCGACAAGCCGCGCCTGGTCGCCGTCGATGGAATCCATTGCGAAGCTCCGCTGACCGGCCACATCGTCTTCTTAAAGAATGAAGACGTGCCCGGCGTCATCGGCTACATCGGCTCGGTCACCGGCAAAAACAACATCAACATCGCGAACTTCGCTCTCGGCCGCCAGGACGCGGCAGCGCCCGGCAAGAAACTCGAAGCCGTCGCCATCATCGAGACCGATACCCCGGTGAACGAAGCGGTTTTGGCCCAAATCCTCGAAAACAAAGCCATCACCGTAGCCCGCTCCGTCGAGCTCTCGAGCTAAAACGAAGCGCGTCCGTCGCTAACTAACCCCGAAAGCAAAAATCCGGATGGAACCCTGAGGGTCAGCGCTGGGACTGCGGTTTGCCTGACAACCTCGAGCGGCCGCGCTTACTAGACTAAGTCCGGCTTGAACTCCGACCGTAAGGGAGGGAACCGCCCGCATATATGGGTTCGCCAACCCCGCCACCGGCCATCCGGTAACCCCAAATCTACATTTGGCTCGTTTCGAGGCGGTTACGGAAAAAAAACGGGTTTACCCATGGACCGCGCTGTGCTACGATATGGATGCGCAAGCAATCCCCCTTCCGACGGAGTTAAAGAAACCTTCGAATGAGCTTTACTGTTTTTCTTGGAAACCTGCCTACGTGGGTCACTGCGGATGATATCAAGTCGTGGCTTACTGCTGAAAACCTTGTCGCCGATGCCGTTAAAGTAATCCGTAACCCCGAGACGCAGGAGTCCAAGGGCTTCGCATTCATTGAAGCGCCGAATAATGAGGAAATGCAATCCATCATTCGCCGCTTCGACCGTGCGCCGCTTGAAGACCGTCTGCTCCGTGCCAATCCCGCTCAGCCGCCCAAGCCCAAAGGCCAGGTCGGTGGACCGGTGACGCCCGGCGCGCGCGCCGTCTCCTCTGGGCCCCCGATGAACGCCGGAGCTCCTGTCGGTGATCGTCCTCGGCGCACCGGTCCTCCCGCCGGCGCTGCTGGCGGTGGCGCGAAACGCCCCTCTGGCGGCGGTAACAAACGTGGTGGCAACGGCGGCCCGCAAAGCGCCTTCGCCGAAGAACTAGCCAAGGCCCTCTAATCCGTCACGACGAGTGCCGCCTTCCGGTTCCGTCCACGCAAGAGTCGCAACACTAACGGGTTGAACCCCGAGCGTCAGCGACGGACGAAGGCTTTACAGCGCACGAAGGCCCCATAACACCTTCGGGCGAAGGTGTTATACTACTCTAACCGTTCAAGAAGAAAGCAGCGTCTAGCGGGAACCAGCCTATGGTTCCGGCCTGCCGAAATGACGCATGGTTAGGGGAATACTGCGTGGCGGATCTTCTGATTCTTCGTGCCGTTTTTGTGCTCCTGCTCGCCGGAGCTGCGTTCTCTCTTCATCCCTTCGAACTCGAACCGCCCATTGCCGCGGTCTGCGGTGCGGTTACCGGAATCATCGTTGTTCTCGCCGAACTCCGTATCCGCCACGTCTCGCTGAAACGCCTCATCGGTGCGGCCTTTGGTTCGGTCCTCGGAATTCTCGGTGCCTACCTCATCGCTCTCATCCTCGGCCTGTCCGTGCCCGGCAATTCCTCGAGCGTAGCCTTCCTCCAACTCGCCATCCTCATAGTCATGGCCTATTGCGGCCTGGTCGTCGGAGCCGCCAAGGGCGACCTGCTCAACCTGTCAGCACTCGGCGGATTGTTCGGCGGCGAGAAAGCCTCGAAGAACACCTTCAAGATCCTCGATACCAGCGTCATCATCGACGGCCGCATCGCCGACATCGTCGAAACCGGCTTCGTGGACGGAGCCCTCGTGATCCCGCAATTCGTCCTGCGTGAACTACAGATGGTCGCAGACTCCGGCGATTCGATGAAGCGCAATCGCGGACGCCGCGGCCTCGACATCCTCGCGCGCATTCAGAAAATGCCGCAGCTGGAGATCCGCATAGTCGAAGAAGATTTTCCCAACGTCAAAGACGTGGACATGAAGCTGATCGAGCTCGCCAAGCTTTTCACCTGCAAAATTGTCACGAACGATTTCAATCTGAACAAGGTCGCCCAGCTCCACGGCGTCGAAGTCCTCAATATCAACGAGCTCGCCAACGCCCTGAAGCCCATCGTCCTCCCTGGCGAACTGATGCGCGTGTTCATCCTGAAAGAAGGCAAAGAGTACAACCAGGGGGTCGCCTACCTCGACGACGGAACCATGGTCGTTGTAGACAACGCGCGCAAGATGATCTCGAAGACCATCGACATTGCCGTCACTAGCGTGCTCCAAACCACCGCCGGAAAAATGATCTTCGGCCGCTTCGACGAACGCACCCACGCCGTCCACGAAAAGCCGGAACGCCACGAGCGAGCCGCCAGCGCAACCGTCACCTCCGGCGCCCCCGCGAGCAGCTAAGCGTCGAACCGCTGGTATACCAGCCGAAGGATTGAACCTCGACTGTAAGGGATCCGCCGTACACGCCAAAGCCAACCGACGACGCCCCCACAAAAGCGAGCGCGAAGCCCGAGCGCAGTAAGCGCCCGACCTGGCAACCCACCCCCTTGAAGAATCGCGAACGAAGTGAGCGGCCCCACGCCCTTGCCCACCACAAATCCCCCAAAATAGAATCAGTGCCCGAAACCCCAAAAGCTGTCTGCCTCCTCAGTGGCGGACTCGATTCCTCCACCTGTCTCGGCGTCGCCCGCCGCGATGGCTTCGAAACCTACGCCCTCTCCTTCGACTACGGACAGCGCCACAAAATCGAACTGGCCGCCGCCGCCCGCGTCGCCGATTTCTTTCACGCCACCGAACACCGAACCACCCGCATCGACCTGCGCGCGTTTGGCCACTCCGCGCTCACCGACGACATCGACGTGCCAAAAGGCCGCTCCGCCGATCAGATGGACCACGGCATCCCCATCACCTACGTCCCGGCGCGCAACACCATCTTTCTCTCCTACGCGCTCGCCTGGGCCGAGGTCCTCGAAGCCTCCGATATCTTCATCGGCGTCAATGCACTCGACTATTCCGGCTATCCGGATTGCCGGCCGGAGTTCATCGACGCCTTTACGAAGATGGCCAACCTCGCCACCGCCGCCGGAGTCGAAGGCCGCACCAGAATCGAAATTCACGCGCCCCTCATGCACCTGAACAAAGCCCAGATCGTGAAGCTCGCCCTCGACGTCGGCCTCGACCTCGCCCTCACGCATTCCTGCTACGACCCGGATCCGGAAGGCCGCCCCTGCGGACAATGCGACTCCTGCCTTCTGCGCGCCAAGGGCTTTCGCGAAGCTGGTATCATCGATCCCGTTCTATGAGTTTCGAAGGACTTCCTCCCGAATTCGCCCACCTGATGCCGCCGCCACCCAGGCCGCAAACGCTCGAATACCGCGTGTCCGAAATCTTCTATTCGCTCCAGGGCGAGGGCACGCTCACCGGCACGCCGAGCCTGTTTATCCGCCTCAGCGGCTGCAACCTCCGCTGCGTCTGGTGCGACACGCCGTATGCGTCGTGGAACCCGGAAGGCGAACATTGGAGCCTCGCCCGAATCCTCGGCACTGCCCGCAAATCCTGGCCCAATCACCACATCGTGATTACCGGAGGCGAGCCCATGATCGCGCCCGGCATCGTCACCCTGACCGAGCGCCTCAAAGAGGACGACTTCCACATCACCATCGAAACCGCCGGAACCGTCTTCGAGTCGGTCACCTGCGACTTGATGAGCATCAGCCCCAAGCTGGCGAACTCAACCCCTCACAAGAAGGACAAGGGCCGCTGGGCCGCCCAACATGAGCGTCTCCGCTATCAGCCCGACGTCTTGAAAAAGCTCATCGCAAACTACGACTATCAGCTGAAATTCGTAGTGGCCGAACCCGACGACCTCGCCGAAATCCGCGACATCGTCAACGCCATCGGAGCCGATCGGAGCAAAGTCGTTCTCATGCCCGAAGGAACGAAAGCATCCGTCATTGCCAAACGCGCCGGCTGGATCGCCGAAGCCTGCAAGAACAACTACTACCGCTATTCCCCCCGCCTACACATCGATCTCTGGGGAGACAAGCGCGGCGTGTGACACGAGCCCGGACCGCCTTGAACCCTGAGCCTGAGCGATGGGACTTCGGGCTCGCTCAGGTGATCTGGCCTGCCGATTCCTGTGCCACTTAGCTCTTGTTTCGCAGCGGAGAACCTATGCACTCGCCGTTCGTCTTCGATCTAACAATAAGTGATCGAGACCAACTGACTGAATCCGCTGTCACGTTCTACACTAGAAGTTTCCCGCACGCGGTAACCCTATGACGACTACTCAACCGGACACTGTGACATCCCAGCCCGATTCCACCGGACACTTCGGCCCGTACGGCGGGCGCTTCGTCCCCGAAGTCCTGATGGCTCCGCTCGAAGAACTCGAAAAAGCCTACGAAACCGCCCGGAACGACTCCGAATTCCGCGCCGAACTCGATTCTCTTCTCGCCGATTACGCCGGTCGCCCGACGCCTCTCTACTACGCCAAGCGCCTCAGCCAAGAGCTCGGTGGAGCCGACATCTACATCAAGCGCGAGGACTTGCTCCACACCGGTGCCCATAAAATTAACAACTGCATCGGCCAGGCGCTGCTCGCTCGCCGCATGGGCAAGAAACGCATCATCGCCGAAACCGGAGCCGGACAGCACGGCGTCGCCACCGCCACCGTCTGCGCCCTCTTCGGCCTCGAGTGCATCGTCTACATGGGCGAAGAAGACATGCGCCGCCAGCGCCTCAACGTCTTCCGCATGCGGCTTCTTGGAGCCAAAGTCGTCAGCGTCACCAACGGCAGCCGTACCCTCAAAGACGCCATCAGCGAAGCCATGCGCGACTGGGTCACCAACGTCCACACCACCCACTATTTGCTCGGCTCCGCCCTCGGAGCGCATCCTTACCCGCTCATGGTTCGCGACTTCCATCGCGTCATCGGCGTCGAAGCGCGCGAGCAGATTCTCATCAAAACCGGCCGCCTGCCGCATCGCATCTTCGCCTGCGTCGGCGGCGGCTCGAACGCCATCGGAATTTTCCACGCCTTCATCGGCGACCCTGGAGTCCGCTTGATCGGCATCGAAGCCGGAGGCCGCGGTTCCGAACTCGGCGCCCACGCCGCGCGTTTCAGCGGCGGATCTCCTGGCGTCCTGCACGGCGCGCACAGCTATTTATTGCAAGATTCGGACGGCCAGGTCTCGCTCACTCATTCCATTTCCGCCGGTCTCGATTACGCCATGGTCGGACCGGAACACGCCCATCTCCACGACCGTGGCCGGAGCGAGTACGTCTCCTGCGACGACGCCCACGCGCTCCAAGCCGCCATGAAACTGGCCCGCACCGAAGGCATCATTCCCGCGCTCGAATCCGCGCACGCCGTCGCCGAAGCGCTCGCCCGCGCTCCCGCAGCGAAAGGCGAAATCTTCATCGTGAACCTCTCCGGACGCGGCGACAAAGATACCGACATCTACCGCGAAAACCTGCCCGAACTCGATCAAGCCTAAATGACAAAGACCGCTCAATCGACCCGCATCTCCCACGCCTTCGACATCGCCGCCTCGGAGAATCGCGCCGCCCTCGTTGCCTATCTCACCGCCGGCGATCCCACCCCCGCGCACACCGCCGGACTGGTCCTCGCCCTTGCCCGCGGTGGCGCGGACCTGATCGAACTCGGCGTCCCCTTCTCCGACCCCATCGCCGACGGACCCGTCATTCAACGCGGAGCCGAGCGCGCCCTCAAGGCCGGAACCTCCGTCGCCAAAGTGCTCGACATCGCCCGCGAAATTCGCAAAACTTCGCAAGTTCCGCTGGTCCTGTTTACTTACCTGAATCCGGTCATGCGCTATGGCCTCGACGCCCTCGCGAAATACGCCGCCGCTGCCGGTATCGACGGCTGCCTGCTCACCGACGTCAGCGTCGAAGAGGCCGAAACCTACGTGCACGCGATGCGCGCCCACGGCCTCGATAGCGTCTTCCTCGCCGCCCCCACCAGCACCCAGCGCCGTCGCGAGCTGGTCGCCAAATTCTCCACCGGCTTCGTCTACCTCGTTTCCCGCACCGGCGTCACTGGCGAACAAACCAGCGTTTCCGGCGAAGTCGGATCGCTCGTCGCCGACATGCGCGCCGTCACGTCCCTGCCTCTCGCCGTTGGGTTCGGAATCTCGAATGCCTCGCAGGTCGCGGAAGTCGCCCGCGTCGCCGATGGGGTCATCGTCGGCAGCGCTATCGTCCGCTTCATCGAGCAGCACGCCGCCAGCAGAGACCTCGAAGCTAAGCTTGAAGCCTTCACCCGCGACCTCGCCAGTGGACTTAAAAAATGAATCCGGATGCCGGAGATTCCGCGAAGCATGCCGATGCTGTCGAACAGCTGAGTCAATGCCGGGATGCGATCGACGACCTCGATCGCCGTTTGCTCGAATTGCTGAACGAGCGCACGCGCATCGTCGAACGCATCGGCAACATCAAGCAGTCCACTTCGATGCCCATCTACGAACCCAAGCGCGAGGACGAAGTCTTCGCGAACATCGTCCGCAACAACCAGGGCCCTCTTCCGCACGATGCCGCCAAGCGCGTCTTCGAACGCATCATCGACGAAATGCGAACCGTCCAGCGCCTCCGAATGCTGAGCCGCACAAAACCATCCGGAGTCAAATAGATGTCCAGATCGACCGCGCCAACGCGCTTGAACCCTGAGCGTCAGCGATGGGACCCTCCGTCCAACCATCAGCGATGGAACCCTCGATTCACACCCGGCCACCACCCGACGCGTGACCATAAGGTCAACCTCACCAACCACCCAGAAGCGAGAACCCAATGCTAGTCGTCATGCAGCAAGGCGCCACCGAACTGCAAATCGAAACCGTCATCGACCGCCTCGTCGATATGGGCTTCACCGTCCACCGCTCCACCGGCGTCGTCCACACCGTCCTCGGCGGAGTCGGACCCATGGACGAGTTCGACCCCGAGGATTTCGAGGCCATGGACGGCGTCAAGGAATGCCACCGCATCGTCTCGCCCTATAAGCTCGTCAGCCGCCACTTCCGCCCCGACGGAACCATCGTAAAAATTGGCGACGTCGAAATCGGCGGACCGCGCGTAGTCGTCATGGCCGGACCCTGTAGCGTCGAAAGCCGCGAGCAGATCCACGACATCGCCGCCATCGTCGCCGACAGCGGCGCGCAAGTCATCCGCGGAGGAGCCTTCAAGCCCCGCAGCTCGCCTTACAGCTTTCAAGGCTTTGGCGAACAAGGACTCGAATGGATGCGCGAAGCCGCCGACAAACACAAACTCCTGGTCGTCAGCGAAGTTATGGACGCCGTCCAGATTCCGCTGCTCGAAAAGTATTCGGACATCCTGCAAGTCGGCGCCCGCAACATGCAAAACTTCACGCTATTGAAGTCGCTAGCTTCCGTGCCCAAGCCCATCCTCTTAAAGCGCGGAATCGCCGCCACCATCGAAGAACTCCTGCTCTCCGCCGAATACCTCATGGCCGGTGGAAACTACAATGTCATCCTGTGCGAGCGCGGCATCCGCACCTTTGAAACCTACACCCGGAACACCCTAGACATCTCCGCCATCCCGGTCGTCAAGACCCTTTCGCACCTGCCCATGGCCGCCGACCCGTCCCACGGCACCGGACGCCGCGACAAAGTCATCCCCATGGCCCGCGCCGCCGTCGCCGCCGGAGCCGACGCGCTCCTCGTCGAGGTCCACACCGACCCCGACAAAGCCATGAGCGACGGAGCCCAAACCATCAACCCCGCCCAGTTCACCGACATGATGAAGCAGGTCAGAGCGATCGCCGCCGCCATCGGCCGCACCGCCTAAGAGGAACACCGTGTTCAACCTCATGGCACCCAACCGCGACCGCCCAGCACAAAACCGCGACCGCCCAGCACTGAACCGCGACCGTAAGGGAGCGGACCAAAAATCCAATCTCTCCACCCCCCTGAACCCTGAGCGTCAGCGATGGGACCCCCTATCCCCTCACCCGAGTCCTGATCGCAAGGCCAAGCCCACAAAATGACCACCGTCTCCATCTTCGGCGTCGGACTCATCGGCGGATCTTTCGCCCTCGCCCTCCGCCAAGCCGGCTTCACCGGAACCATCCTCGGCGTCAGCTCCCCCGCCACCATCGCCAAAGCCCTCGACCTCCACGTCATCGATCGCGGAGCCACCTTCGAACAAGCCGCCCAATCGGATCTCGTCTTCCTCGCCCAACCCATCTCCGTCATCCTCGAAACCATCCCCAAACTCGCCGCCCACCTCGGTCCCGCCACCATCGTTACCGACGCCGGCAGCACCAAAGTCGACATCGTCGAACAAGCCAACCGGCACCTTCCCCCAAATCGCTTCGTAGGCGGACACCCCATGGCCGGCAAAGAACTCACCGGAGTCGCCGCCGCCGACGCCCGTCTTTTTAACGACCGCCCCTGGATCCTCACCACGAAAAACCAAGCCGCCGAAGACCTCGTTCCCTGGCTCGAAGCCATCGGCGCGAAAGTCTCTTTCTTCGACCCGGCCGAGCATGACCGCACCGTCGCTCTTACCTCCCATTTACCGCAATTCCTCTCGACAGCCCTCGCCCTCACCCTCGCCGATCAGCTGCGTGCTCCTGAAATCGCCGGGCCCGGAGTCATCGATATGACCCGTTTGGCAATGAGTTCCGCGGATCTGTGGCATGACATTTCCGTTACAAACATTGATAATATTGAGCTTGCCTTGGATAAGTTTCTTTTAAAACTAGAAGAATTACGGCAAAATCTGAAGGCGCAGACCCTCGTACTACCCTTTCAGGATGCTCTGGTCGCTTCCCGTCGGTTACGTAAGTACTAGATCTCACAAAAATACTCGTCCGCGTTGATTTTAATGGTTTCTTTCTCCACGATCATCGCTATAATGAACCACATTCCAGTTTGAGTAGGGTGGAGAACGCAAGTGGACAACTTCGCTGCGATCCTCAGGGATCGCGTTATGACCGTGCGCGGAGTCGTACGCCATGAGTACGACCGTGACAACGCAAATGTATTTGATGTCGGCTCTTCAACCGATGGCGTCCTGTTCCTCGACGCCGGTTTGGTAAAGGTCCTCCGGGATGGTCCCGATGGCCGCCAGGTGTTGCTTCACCTGGTCCGGCCCGGCGAATTATTCGGTGATTTCCCCGTAGTCGGCGTGCGCAGCTCCCACTCCCACGCCATTCTTCCTTCCGTCGTCTATGAAATCCCCCGCGCAGACTTCCGTGAATTCTGCGATTCGACGCCGGAAATCTCAAGAATGTACGCGGATTCGCTAGGGAAGCGCCTTGTCGAACTCGACCACAAGGTCGAGATGCTAACTCTTTACGACGTGGAATCTCGTGTAATGGATTCGCTCGCCGAACTCGCCGAATTCCTCGCCGAAGGTCCGCAGAAGCCGGCTCAGGTTCCCTTGACCCAAAGCGAACTCGCTAAGCTGATCGGCGCCACCCGCGAAACCACCTCAACGACCCTTAACGTCCTCGAACGCCGCGGACTCGTTCGCCTGGGCCGCGGCCGCATGTTCATCCCGTCGAGCGAAGCCCTTCGTTCCGCCCAGCTAAACGTCCGAGCCAAATCCGCCAGCTAAGTCGCGACAAACGAACTTCGCAATTTCTGATGCCCATTTGACGAGTTGGTCCGGAACACTTTCCGGCCGGACCTTCTCAAACAAGTAGGTTTCCGTAGCGTGGTCATAGTTGGAGGTTGGTCAATACCGCCCAGCTAGCTTATGCAGATTCCGCCGTCCACCGGGATGACCACTCCGTTGACGTAGGATCCGGCGCGGGAGGCCAGGAAAAGGGCCACTCCCGCCATGTCTCCCGGAACGCCCCAGCGACGCAGCGGACAGCCATTCTTGATTTCCTCGCCGTGCAGTTCGGCCATGTGTTTGGTCATCTGGCTGGGGAACGGGCCGGGCGCGATGGCGTTGACGGTGACGAAGGTCCCCGCGAGCTTCACGGCCAGGTCTCGCGTCATGTGATGGACCGCGGCCTTACTCGCCGGATATGCGTAGGTCTCCATGAGCGGGGCTTTGATTCCGTCGATGGATCCGACGTTGATGACGCGCGCGGGGTCATCGGGCTTGGCGGCCTTCTGCAGCAGCGGCATCAGATTCTTGGTCAGGAAGAACACGGCCTTGAGATTCGTGTTCATGGTTTTGTCCCAGCCGGATTCCGGGAATTCCGCGAGCGGAGCACCCCAGGCTGCTCCAGCGTTATTCACCAGGATGTCGAGCTTGGTTTCGTGCTTCGCGATTTCGCCCGCGAGGTAGTCGCATCCGGCCACGCTCGACAGGTCGGCGGGAATCGAAATGCACTCGCCGATGGCCGAAAGCTCGCGGGCGGTTTCGTCGCAAACATCTTTTTTGCGCGACGAGATGTAGACTTTAGCGCCGGATTCGATAAAGCCGCGCGCGATCATCAATCCGATGCCGCGCGAGCCGCCGGTGACGAGCGCGGTCTTGCCTTTGAGGGAGAACAGAGTATCCACGTGGATGGCGTCTGACGGAATCATAAGTTCCGTTAGCGTACCACTGCGCGCGAGGGCGAGTCTTCGGCTATCGATCGTCAGAAGTGGGGAAGCGTATGCAGGATGGAGGCGGAGTTTTTCTTGCCCGGCAAATCGACGGAGTGTACGACGCGCCAATCTTTGTCGAGCGCGCCGAGGTAGCGAATGTTTTGGCGATCGCTTCCCATCAGGATCAGATTGAGGCCGCGATCGGGATACCAGAGTTTGCGATATTGCAGTTCGCCCTGTTCGCTCCGCCACTTGTCTTCAGCGGGCGCGCCGTATTGATGCTCGATCGAATACTGATCGTCGTTCGCGGTGAACGGCAGGTCCGATTGGACGACGGCTGAAAACTGGACGCGCGCTCCATCGCGGAACACGAGCACGACGCCGACCGCGGCGAGAAGGGCAGTCGCAATGGCCACCAGCATCATGCGAACCACGCGCGATTCGGCGCTGCTTTCGAGGCGAATTCCGACCACGGGAGCGGGCTGCGAAGGCGTATCCGACGCGCTCGATGCGCGTGGGCCCTCGTTTACGGCGCGGGGCATTTCCAGAATGCGACGTTCGTGCGCCATCAGCATGCCGCCCTTGTATTCGAGTTCTTTGCTGAGCCCGACGATGATGACTGGATCGTCGATTCGCGAAACTTCACCAAGGTACCGGCGCGGGACCCAGAGCTCGAAGTCGCCAGCCGGATTGAACACCAGCATTTCGCTCCACGATGTTTTGCGGAAAATCCACTCGTTGTGCTCGATGTTCAGAATCGCCGGATAAAACGAAAACTTTCGCTGGCCGAGCGTGTCGAGTGGTGGTGGCAGCGGCGGGACAGACACTTTTTCTATTGTAAGTGGAGACTTCCCGGACCGCCGTGTCGCGAAACTACGCGAGTCCGGCGCGCTCAAGCAGCGCGTTCGGATCGGGATCGCGGCCCATGAAGCTGCAATAGAGTGCGGCCGGATCCTCACTGTCGCCCTTCTCGAGAATTCGCTTGCGGAACTCGGTGCCCACGCGCTCGCTGAATACGCCTTCCTGCTTGAAGCGCGTAAAGGCGTCGGCGTCGAGCGATTCCGCCCATTTGTAGCTGTAGTATCCGGCGCCGTACGCGACCGGACTGGCGAACAAGTGAGTGAAGCTCGCGATCATGGCGTGGTCACGAGGGAGCGGCGCCGGCGAAAACTTCTGGAGCAGCTGGCGGGCGTACGCGATCACGTCGCCGTCCGTAGCCGGATCGTACTTGCGATGCAGCATGAGGTCCACGGTTGCGAAACCCAGTTGGCGCATTTGCGCGTTGGCGGCGCGGAAATTCTTCGCGCGCACCATTTTTTGAAACAGGTCTTCTGGAATCAGCGCGCCGGTTTCGAAGTGGCGGGCGAAGAGATCGAGCGAGGCGCGCTCCCAGCACCAGTTCTCCATGATCTGGCTGGGCAGCTCGACGAAATCCCAGGGAA
The DNA here is from genome assembly GCA_038210135.1 of Bryobacterales bacterium. Taxonomy (GTDB): domain Bacteria; phylum Acidobacteriota; class Terriglobia; order Bryobacterales; family Bryobacteraceae; genus JBBQWZ01. The sequence continues at coordinate 14,063 of JBBQWZ010000043.1, read as the reverse complement.
CGTTTGTTCCGGCGAGCGACCGGACCTCTACGCGGCTGAGGCAGTGATGGAGCAAATGGCCGAATTCATGGAAGATGGTTTCGACCTCGCGATGGGTGAGCAGGGCGGGCTTACTGTCAACCGGCGGCGTCATGTTGCCGCAAATTAGCCCGAGGTGGGCACTGCCTGCATCCGGATTTCCGGTGATCAGTGAATCCATCCAGGCGCCGCCGCGCTTGTTCTCGCGCGGAAACCAGTCCGCATAAAAGCTGCCGAGATGCAGATCCGGCCGGGCGGCATCGTAAATGGCGTAGCGGCGAACCTCCGCATCCCAGCCGGGAATCTTTTCTTCAGGGACCACGCGGATGCCGAACAGGCTGCCGAACAGATTGAACATGCCGGGCATCACGCGATCGAGCGGGAAATAGGGGCGGAGTTCCTCTTCGTCGAAATCATAGAGAGCCAGGCGCTGCTTTTCCGCCCAGTAGCCGATGTCCCAGGGCTCGAGTTTTTGATTCGCGAACGTTTCGAGGGCTGTGTTTTCGTCGGCGAACCGTGCACTTGTCTTGGCTTCCAGGCCTTCGACGAAAGCTTGCGCGGCGGCACCCGACTTCGCCATCCGCTCGCCGAGAATCAGGTCCGCGAAGTCGGCAAAGCCAAGCAGGGTGGCCTTCTCCTTGCGCAGGCGCAGGATCTCGACGAGCAGCGGACGGTTGTCGTGAGCCGGTTCGGTCGAACGAATCGCAAAGGCGCGATACGCGTCCGCGCGGACGTCGCGATCATCGAGATAGGTCATCAACGGCAGATAGCTTGGAGCCTGCAGCGTGAAGCGCCAGCCGGTCTTGCCCTTCGATTCCGCGCTAACACGAGCGGCGGCGACCGCGCTCGGGGGAAGGCCGGCGAGCTTGGCTTCGTCCGTGAGAATCAATTCCCACTCGTTGGTCGAATCGAGAACATTCTCTGAGAACTTGGTCGTGACTTTCGCCAGCTCGATATCGATTGCCTTCAGTTTGGCCTTGCCGGCGGGAGGCAATTCCGCGCCTTGGCGCTCGAAGGCGTCGATGGTCTTGGTCAGATATCGAAGTCGCGTGCCGGTCAGCGCCTTGGCTTCGTCCATTGCCGCGTACGTTTTGACGGCCAGCCACAACCCGTCGTCGAGCAGCAGGGAAGAATAGAATTCGCTGACGCGCGGCTGCAATTCGTTGTAGACGGCCCGCAATTCAGTGGTCGTCGCGACGGATTCGAGGTGCCGGACGACGCCGAACGCATAGTCCAGTTTCTCTGTGAAATGGTCGAGTGCCCCCATCGTGTTGTCCCAGGTACGGCTTTTCGGTGCCGAGATTTCCGCCATCCCCGCGCGCGATTCCGCCAATAGCTGGTCAATGGCGGGAGCAATTTCCGCCGTCTTAATCTCGTCGAACGGGATGTTGAACTGGATGCGTGTCAGCATAAGTTGGATGTGCGTTTTCTCTGGGACGGAGGATGCCCTGTCTCTTCTTAGAGTAGCGGCTGCTACAATCGTCTTTCAATGACGCCTGAAATTGAGCGCATTCTGCGCCTGCAATCCATCGACACGCGGTCGGCTGCGCTCGAGAAGGAAATTGCGGCGCTCCCGAAATATATCGCTTCGATCGAAAAGGCCATGGACTCCCATAAACGGCGTCTTGAAGCCGATCGTGCCGCGTTGACGGCGAACCAGAAAGAGCGCAAGAGCCTCGAAGGCGACATCCAGATTCAGCAGCAGAAGATTTCGAAATTACGCGATCAGACGCTGCAGGCAAAAACCAACGAACAATATCGCGCGTTTCAAAAGGAAATTGAATTCTGCGAAGCGGAAATCCGGAAAGCGGAGGATCGCATTCTGGAGTCGATGGGCGAATCGGAGCCCCTGGACGTCGCTGTCAAGGCCGCCGAAGTGGCGCTGAAGCAGGAACAGGGTCAAGTGGACCTGCAAAAGAAACGCGCTCAACAGCATACAGCGATGGATCAGGAAGGGCTCGCAAAGCTGCAAGCTGAGCGCGTGACGATCGTTCCGGAACTGAAGCCGCAACTGGTTACAGCCTACGATCGCATTCGCAAGAAGTCGAATGGCGTGGCGGTGGCCGAAGCGACGGACGGCCGCTGCGGCGCCTGCCAGATCACGCTCCGGCAGCAATTCATGCAGGATCTTCGCCGCAACGAGGAAGTGATGTTCTGTGAGAGTTGCGGGCGAATCCTGTATTACAACCCGCCGAAAGCCTTTGACGCCGCCCCCTGACGCGGTATGCCGGTCGGCCAGTGTGCATCAAACTGAGCACGAACTGCCGGTCGTCATTGCGGGGAGAATTTATTCCCAAACGCGGTGTATTCGGTCCGCCCCACTGGCTCGACGCCATGGCCGCTTACCTACCGAACGCGCGGGCGTCAACCCGGGTCCTGGTGATAGCGTCTTGCTGGTTGACAGCCGCCTGACGGAAAGCGAGGACCGCCATGACTGTGTCCGAGGTCGCAACTTATAGCGTCCGTACGGTGTTCTTCTTGTGTAGCTTGCGGGCAACATTTCCGGCACTTTTCGTCGCAATCGGTCAAATTTTGAGAAACCGCAGCCATACGGAAACCGTCCCTATTCCTTCACCCGTTCATCGTTATGCGCCATAGATCTTTTTTCCTATTGTTCGCCGGATTTCTCTCAGCGGTATGCGCCTGGGCGCAGACCGCGCCGAACCGGTATATTTTGATCCTTGAGGATCCTCCGGCAGCGGCACAATTCAGTTCGCGGGACACCCTGCAGTCGAACGCTGGAGTCTCCTACCGGCGGCAGGTGCAGAACCGCCAGGCGACGCTCAAATCGGAGCTGGCAACGAGAAACGTCCGCGTCACCGGGTCCGTAGACACGTTGCTGAATGCGGTGTTCGTATCCGCGCCGGCCAGCCGCCTGGACGAATTGAAAGCCCTGCCCGGCGTGCTTGGTGTGATTCCGGCGCGCCGTTACACGCAGAGCTTAAACCGCGCTACGCAGCTGCTCAACGCGCCGACGGCCTGGAACGCGCTGGGCGGATCGAATAACGCAGGGAAGGGAATCAAGATTGCCGTTCTTGACAGCGGAATCGATCAGACCCATCCGGCGTTCCAGGATTCGTCTCTGCCGATGCCGTCGGGATTTCCGATTTGCACCGGCTCGGATTGCGCGTTCACCACCAATAAGGTGATCGTCGCGCGCAGCTACGTGAAACAGCTTTCGGCCGGAACCGATCCGTCGAATCCCGCCGCCGACTCGCGCCCGGACGACACCTCGCCGCGCGATCGTGGCGGACATGGAACGGCGGTGGCTTCCTGCGCGGCTGGAAATGCGGTGGCCGGTCCCACGGTTGCGATCAGCGGCATGGCTCCGAAGGCGTATCTGGGCAATTACAAAATCTATGGTTCGCCCGAGGTGAACGATTCCACTTTCGACGACGTCATTATCATGGCGCTTGAGGACGCGGTCCACGATGGCATGGATATCGTGTCGTTTTCGACTGGAAGCCCGGCGTTTTCGGGTCCGCTCGACATCGGCGCCACCTGCGGAAGACCGGCCGGCGTCCCTTGCGACGTCAGCGCGCTGGCGTTTGAGAATGCCGCTAAAGCGGGCATGATTATTGTCGTCGCCGCCGGGAACGAAGGATTCGATGGGTTTCAGAACACCCCTGGATACAACACCATCAGTTCGCCCGCCAGCGCTCCTTCCGTGATTGCAGTCGGCGCGACGACGAATTCGCATGTGTTCACGGAAACGGTACAGGTAATCGGCGCGTCCGCGCCTTCCAGTTTGGCCAATATTACCAGTGGTCCGGACGGATCCTTTGTTGCTTCGGGCAGTTTGCAGGCGCCGATGCGCGACGTTTCGCTGCTCAATAACGACGGACTTGCTTGCGCGGCGCTGCCGGCTGGATCGCTCTCGGATACGTTCGCGTTGATCAAGCGGGGCACCTGTACGTTCTTTGCCAAAATGACGAATGCCGCTACGGCGGGCGCGATCGGGGTCGTGTTCTACATGGCGGACGGTGAAACGGGATTGGCTTCTATTGGCGATCTGTCGAGCTTTGGAATTCCGGCCACGATGATTGCGAACAGCGACGGGGTTGCCTTGAAAGCATTCCTCGCTGCGAACGCCGATTATCCAGTCGTCATCAATCCTTCCGGCCTGGAGGAAAACGCGACGTTTAATGACCTGATCTTCTTCTCCTCGCTCGGACCCAGCACGGGAGACGCCTTGCTGAAGCCCGATGTGGTGGCGGTCGGCACCGATTTGTACATGGCCACGCAAAGCTACGATCCGCTGGGAGAACTGTACAGCATCGATCGGTTTACGTCCGCCGCCGGAACCAGCTTTGCGACTCCGCTAACGTCGGGCGCCGCCGCGCTGGTCAAGCAGGCGCATCCTAACTACAGCGCCGCGCAGGTGAAATCGGCGCTAGTGAATTTCGCGTCCCAGGACGTCATTCAGGATGACGCTGGGGATCTGACCGATGCTCGCTTTGTTGGCGGCGGAAAGGTAGATGCTGGCGCGGCGGTCGCTTCTTCGATCACGATTACCCCGTCCACGCTTTCCTTTGGGGCGCTCACGACGACGTCTTTGCCGGCAACCCGGAATTTGCAAATCGCCAACAGCGGTTCGACTTCTGTGAACCTGACGGTCAGCGTGTCTGGCCCGTCGAGCACCGCCACGCTCGCCCCCGACAAGACCTCTTTATCCATTGCGGCGGGCAGTTCGGCCAACTTGACGATTACGCTTTCCGGTACCGTTCCTGGCGCGGGCTCTTATTCCGGCGCCGTGCTGATCCAGGGCTCCGGTGTCACGCAGCGAGTGCCGTTCCTTTATCTGGTCAGCGATAACACGGCTTACAACTTCATCCCGCTTAGCGGCAGCGGATTCAGTGGAACGGTCGGACAGCAGATTCCGGAGGGCATCCTTTCGTTCAAGCTGGTCGATCAATTCGGCCTCGCCGTTGCCGGAGCGCCGATAACTTGGACAGCGCGCGGAGGCGCCAAGGTGCAGAACGCGTTCACGGTCACTGATCGTTACGGCATCGGCGCCGCCGACGCATTCCTAGGCACGGGCGCGGGTAACTATTCTTTCAGCGCGAACGTCGCTGGCAAAACGTACTCTTTCAAAGGGACCGCGCGTCCGGTTCCGACCATCACGGCGGTAGCGGATGGAGCGAGTTTCGATGCTACGAAGCCGGTCGCGCCCGGCTCGTATATTACGATTACCGGCTCCGGTCTGAGCGACGTGACCGATCTCTGGAACGGAATCGGAAACCTGCCGCTCGCGATCGACTTCGTGCTCGTCAGCTTCGATGCGCCGTCAGCGAATATCAGCGTGCCAGGTCATTTGATTTACGTGAGCCCCACCCAGGTGAACGTGCAGGTCCCGTGGGAGCTGCAGGGTCTGACCTCGGCGCAAGTGAAAGTGACGATCGATGTTTCCAACGGCAACGTCGTTTCGGTGCCACTCGCCGATTACAGCCCGGGCCTGTTTGGCAATGGCAACGTATCCGCGCGCGACTTGAATTTTCAATCGATCAGCACAAGCAATCCGGCCAAGCGCGGCGCAACCATTCAAATGTACGGGAACGGTCTGGGGCCGGTATTGAACCAGCCGAAGAGCGGCGAACTGGCTTTGAGCTCACCGCTTTCGCGCACCACCACAGTCCCTGTGGTAACGATCGGCGGCAAGAACGCGAACGTCTCGTTCAGCGGCCTCGCGCCGGGATTCGCCGGACTGTATCAGATCAACGTTGTGGTTCCCGATACGCTCGTGCCAGGAACCTATCCGGTCGTCGTGAGTATCGGCGGCAGTTCTTCGCCGCCTTCGAACCTGCCGGTTCAGTAGCTCCAATTCGCAACTGTCAAGGGTGCGTCTCGTCCCACCCGGGGGGCACCGTCTTTGCCCACCTGCCTGTCGGTCGTCTTCCGGGGACCGCGCGGCGATGGCACGCGAATCGCAAATTTTCCGGGTCGCCGCGCTAACCATGACCGAATGCGAAGCTCGGACTGCGCCTATAATAATGTGTTCAGCCTGTCAAAGCTCCAGACCGCCAATTCCGAAAGGAAGGTAACCAGCAGTGAGTTCACCGAATGACGAAATTAAGAAAAAGCGAAAGTCCGCCTTTTCGCGGCGCGGCTTTTTACAAGGCCTCGGAGCCGGAACGGGCGTGGTCGGATCCGGCCTGCTGGGCGTTGCCGAGGAAGCCGAAGCGCAATCGACAATTCCGGTTGCGGGCCCGGGCGTCGTCACCATCACACTCGACATCAACGGCCAGCAGATGAAAGCCAGCGTCGAGCCGCGCGAGACTTTGCTAGACACCCTGCGGAACCAGCTGAATCTGACCGGCGCCAAGCGCGTCTGCGATCGCGGAACCTGCGGAGCGTGCACGGTGATGGTCGCCGGCAAGGTCGTCTACGGCTGCACGGTGCTCGCGATCGACGTGCAAGGCAAGAAGATCCACACGATTGAAGGCCTGATGCAGGGCCCGCGTCCGCATCCGATTACCACTGCTTTCGTCAACAACGAAGCGCAGCAGTGCGGCTACTGCACGCCGGGCTTCGTCATGGCGACGAAAGGTTTCCTCGACCGGAATCCGGATCCGAGCTACGACCAGGTGAAGAAGGGCCTCGGCGGGAACCTGTGCCGCTGCGGGACTTATGTTGGCGTGCGCAAAGCCGTCCTTGAAGCCGCGAAGGAGATGAAGAATGCCTAACTACAGCTGGCCTCCGATGGACAAACGGCGGGTGATGGGCAAACGCCTGAACCGCCTGGACGGCGTCGCGAAATCGTCCGGACGCGCCAAGTACAACTCCGATCTCAATCCTCCCGGATTGTTGCACGCGGTGATTCTGTCGTCGCCGCACGCGCATTGCAAGATCACTTCGATCGATACTTCGGCTGCTGAAAAAATGCCCGGCGTCACTGCCGTCCGCGTCATCAAGCCGGCCGGTACGGAACTGAACTGGCAAGGCACTGAGATCGCCGTCGTCGCCGCGAACACGGAATCGCAAGCTCGCGATGCGGTGAAGGCGATCAAGATCGATTACGAAGTTCTTCCGCACCTGGTGAAGGAAGGCGACCTCAAGGCCGCCGGCTCCCGCGCCCGCGCGGCGGGTGAGCAAGTCACCGGCGATCCCGACAAAGCGTTTCAGGAAGCGGAAGTGGTGTCCGAAGGCTACTATGCGATTCCAGTGATCACGCACTGTTGCCTCGAGCCGCATGGCCAGGTGGTGCAGTGGGGTCCGGAAGACAAGATCGAATATCATCCGTCCACGCAGTCGGTGTCGGACATCGCCTCCGATCTCGGTTCGCAGATCAAAGTGCCGGCCGCGAAAATTCACGTGCACATGGAGTATATGGGCGGCGGATTCGGCAGCAAATTTCCCTCCGACTTGTGGGGCCGCGAAGCCGCGTTCCTGTCGAGGGACTCCGGCGGACGTCCGGTGAAGCTGTTCCTTGATCGCCAGCAGGAACTTCTGATCGGCGGCAACCGGCCGTCGGTATACGGCAACATCAAAATCGGCGCCAAGAAAGACGGAACCATCACCGCCTGGCAATCGCAGACCTGGGCATCCGGCGGATTGGGCGGCGGCGGACTTTCCGCCGATCTGTTCCCGTATGTGTTCCGCAAGGTCGAACACCGGCGCGTGAATCACACCGCGGTGTCGCTGAACATGGGTTCGGCGCGTGCCTGGCGCGCTCCGAATCATCCGCAAGTCAGCTACCTGACGTGTTCCGCGCTCGAAGATCTCGCGGCGAAGCTCAACATGGATACGCTCGACTTCTACTTAAAGAACGTCGGGCTGACGGCGCGTCCCGAAACTTACAAAGACCAATTGATGAAGGCCGCGGCTCTTATTGACTGGAAGAAGAACGCGCACCTGCGAGGCGACAAGACTCCGGGTCCGATCAAGCGTGGGCTCGGAATCGGCGTTTGTACGTGGGGCGGCCTGGGCCACGATTCCGCGTGCCGGACCACCATTCATCCGGACGGTTCGATTGAAGTCGAGATCGGCACGCAGGATCTTGGAACCGCGACACGCACGATGATCGCGATGGTGGCGGCCGAAACGTTCGGCTTGCAGGTCACCGAAATCGTTGTGAAGCTGGGCGATAACGGCCTGCCGAAATCCGGCGCGTCCGGCGGTTCGACGACCATCGGCGGCGTCACGGTATCGACGCACAAATCAACGATCAACGCGCTCGGCAAGCTGTTCGATCTGATTGCGCCGTTGATGAACACCACGCCCGATCAACTCGAAGCAATCGATGGCCGCATCCAGAAAAAGGGTGATCCGTCGAAGGCGATGACCTGGAAGCAGGCCGCGCAGAAACTCGGCACGCAGACGATTTCCGAGGAAGGCAAGAACGTTTCGCGCGAAGCGGCGAAGGACGGTTTGATCACGCAAGGCGCGAGCGGAGTCCAGATCGCGATGGTCGCCGTCGATACCGACACCGGCGTCGTGAAAATGGAAAAGATGGTCGCGGTGCAGGATTGCGGCCTGGTGGTGAATCCGAAGACGGCCGAAAGCCAGGTCTACGGCGCGATGATTCTTTCCTGCTGCTCGGCTCTGATGGAAGAACGCGTCACCGACTCGCAGACCGGAAAAGTGCTGAACGGCGACATGGAATTCTACAAGCTGGCGGGCATTTCGGATATTGGTGAAATGGTGGTCCAGATGGATATCACTCCCGAAAACGACGCGCGCGGCGTGATCGGACTCGGTGAGCCTCCGACGATTGCCGGGATCGCGGCGATCGCAAACGCGGTGGCGAACGCGATCGGCGTCCGCGTTCCGATGGTTCCGCTGACTCCGAATCGGGTGTTGGCGGCGCTCGGCAAAGCAAACGAAAAGAGGATGGCCTAAGCATTCGTGACATGGGCCTCCCGGCCTGTGAAACCGAGCTGCTTTCAGGAGATCAACCAATGAAAACCTTCGAATACGCCAATCCCAAAACTCTCAAAGAGGCGACCGCCTTGTTGGCCTCGAACCAGTGGGGCCAAGCCGAAGTCCTCGCCGGCGGCACGGATCTGATCAGCATGATGAAGGAAGAGCTGGTCACGCCGAAGCGCGTCGTCAACCTGAAAAACATCGCCGAACTGGGCGGAATCAGGAAGTCGGGCGGAGCGGTCCACGTCGGGGCCACCGTTACTCTCGATGAATTGGCTTCGAGCAAAGACGTCCGCGATTCTTTTCCTTCGCTGGTCCAGGCCGCGCTCGGAATCACCAGTCCGCAGATCCGCAACATGGGTTCCGTCGGCGGTGACCTCTGCCAGCGTCCGCGCTGCTGGTATTTCCGCAACGGCTTCGGCCTGCTCGGCATGAAGGACGGCAAGAGCCTGATCCCGAATGGCGAGAATCGTTATCATGCCATCTTCGGCGGCGGACCCGCCTACTTCGTCTCGGCCTCGTCACTCGGACCGGCGCTGATTGCGCTAGGCGCCAAAGTGAAGCTGGTGTCGTCAGCTGGCGCCCGTGAAGTGGACGTCGCGAAATTCTTCCTGAGTCCGCAGACGGCGGAAGCTCGCGAAGTGGATTTGAAGCCCAACGAGATCCTCTCAGAGATCATCATTCCGGCTTCAAAGAATCGTAACGCGACCTACGAAGTCCGCCACAAGGACGCGCTCGACTGGCCGCTGGTCACCGCTTCCGTGTCCGTGGCGATGAACGGGGCGAAAGTCTCAAACGCGAAGATCGTGCTCGGACATGTCGCGCCGACGCCGTGGTCCGCTGTGAAAGCGGAAGCCGCGATCAACGGCAAATCGATCACTGAGGAATCTGCCGAAGCAGCCGGAGCAGCCGCCATCGACGGAGCCCAGCCACTCAGCCAAAACGACTACAAGCTACAACTGGTGAAGGTCGCCGTCAAACGCGCGTTACTGGCCGCCGCCGCAACCAAAGCGTAGTGGCATAGACCTCGGTCTGCGCAAACGAGAAAGTCGCATAGACCTCCGGTCTGTGCAAACAGGATAAACCTACAGACTGCGAATGAAATAGCACCGCCCGTGAGGGCGGGGACTCTAAACAAAGCAATTCCCCATGAGTCAAGAACAATCCTCCTGGAATAAAATCGACGACGACCGGTGCGCCTCATTGCGTTGGAAGGGCCTATTCATCGCCGCCGAATGGGATCCCAGCCTGCCGCACTCAGGCGACCGCTTGTTCTGGTGCCACCAGACGCAGCAATGCACTGGTCCGGATTCGAAAATCGCCGACGATTACGAATGCAATGAAACCCGCAAGTGCTACGAGCAACTGTGAACCGCCCCGCCTACTGAATCTGCCACACGAATAGCGTTCCGTCGGCGCCACCTGCCGCGAGGAATCGACCATCGGGCGAGAAGGCGACGGACTTTAGATTCTTCCGCGCGATAGACTTCAACTTCGTTCCCGTCGCCACGTCCCACACCTGGACGGTATCGCTGCTACCGGTCGCGAGCATGGTTCCGGAAGGCGAGAACGCCATCGAGGTGACGTAATTCAGCTCGCCGTGGGGCATCACTCCCTTGGCCGCGCCTGTCCGCGTGTCCCACAGTCGAGCGGTCGAATCGTCGGCGCCGGTCGCCGCTGTCAGCCCATCCGGGGACATCGCAACCGCCGCAATGATGTTAGTGTGGCCGGTCAGCGTAATCTGCGGATCGTCGCTCTGCTCGTTCCAAAGGCGTCCCTCATTGCCCGGTCCGCCGGTCACAATCAGACCGTTCGACCGGAGGCCCGCGCAGGCCGGGCCGGCGTCGTAAGTTCTTTTCTCCGTGCCCGTCTCCAAATCCCAAATGACGACGTGCCCGATGTCGCGCGACAGTAACCGTTTCCCATCTGAGGAGAAAGCCACGGACACGTTGGGATTCCGGATGGCGGCAAGGAGATCAAGTCCAGATGTTTCGAACTTCCCGTCTTTCCACGTGAACAAGCGAATGAGTCCTTCGGGAGCGCTCATGCCCACGGCGAGCCTGCTGCTATCCGGGGAAATCGCAGCACTATTGACGGTACAGCACACGTCCGAAATCGTCTGCCGGATCGCGAAGGTTTTCGCGTCCCGTATGACCAGGGATTTCTCATCCGCCACCGACAACAGCAATTTCCCGTCGGGCGAATACGAGATCGCCGTGATTGCGCCGGGTCCACCCGGGATGAGTTTTTCGCCCGTGTCGGATGCCGGCACCGCCGGTCCATTCGGTTGCGATGCCTTCTGCGCTGCCGCTTCGGGTTTCATGCGGAGGAAATACCAAGCGGCTCCTCCACCCAAAAGGAGAATCAAAGCGACGGCCACGGCGATGATCGTCTTGTTGCTTCGGGGGGGCGGCGGAGCCGTGTAAGGAGGAACGTTCATTCGGACCCACTATGCGCCTATTCCCGCCTAAGTACAACTCTCGTGCATCAACAAGCGTTTAGCATGTAGGTGTGGAACTTCCCCTAAATCCGCCCATTTTGCCCATGCTGGCCAAGCGTGTCGGAGAATTGCCGGCTGAAGGTACCTGGATCTTCGAACCCAAGTGGGACGGCTTCCGGACGTTGGTTTTTCGCGATGGCGACGAAATCCAAATTCAGAGTCGCGATGGAAAGCCGCTCAATCGATACTTTCCGGAAGTCGAAGAATTCCTACTCGCTCAACTCCCCGACCGCTGCGTGCTCGATGGCGAAATCGTCATTGCCGCTGAGCAAGGCCTCGATTTCGATTCCCTGCAACTGCGCCTGCATCCCGCCGCCTCGCGCGTAGGACTGCTGTCGAAACAGATTCCGGCGTCGGTGGTGTTCTTCGACCTACTGTCCGAAGGCGACCGCGACTTGCGCGGCGAGCCTTTCGAGGTTCGCCGGACGCGACTCGAAAAACTGCTGGTGAAAGCGACGCCGCCCGTGCACATCACACCCGCGACGCGCGATCGCCAACTCGCCTCCGACTGGTTCCATCGCTTCGAAGGAGCCGGACTCGACGGCGTCATGGCGAAGCGCGCCGACGGCATCTACGAGCCGGACAAGCGCGTCATGCTCAAGATCAAACATGAGCGTGATTGTGATTGCGTCGTCGCCGGATTCCGCTGGCACAAGACGGGGGAAAGGAAGATTGGCTCGCTTCTCCTCGGGCTCTTCGACGATGCCGAAAAGCTGCAGCACGTCGGGGTTTGCGCCAGTTTTACTGACGAAAAACGCATCCAGCTTGCTGAGTTCCTCGAACCGTACCGCAAGGACGCGCTCGCGAACCATCCCTGGAATCGCTGGGCTTCACCCGAATCCGCGGGCGACGACTCAGGTAAGCGGATGCCCGGCGGACAGAGCCGATGGAGCCGCGGCAAGGATCTGTCCTGGGAGCCACTTCGTCCCGAACTGGTCGTCGAGGTCGCTTACGAGCATATGCAAGGCTCCCGCTTCCGCCACATGTCGCAATTTCGCCGCTGGCGCACCGATAAGAGCCCCGCGGACTGCACCTACGCACAACTCGAAGTCATCGCACCGCATGAGCTGAGAGAGATTTTCGCGACGGGACGCTGACGGCGCCTATGCTTGTTTCTTAGCAACCCGCGGTGCGGTTGCCTTCTTCGCGGCCCTGTGTTCGCGCCACTCGCGCGTTGGGTCGTCGTCCGGCTCCGGAGTTTCCTGCGCGGGACGCAGTTGCTCTGGAACATGCCGGAGATTCACGCGGATTCGCGTCCAGGTGGACGACCTTCCGCGCATCGAATCCACCAGAACATCATCGACGGCGAGCAGGTCACTGGCAGCCGCGTGCTTCCTGCGCCAGCGCTCAAGCCCTGCCATCGCGGCATCTTTGTCGGGAGAATTGGCGACCGTAATCAGCGGCATCTTAATTCGCGGAGCCTTCAAAGCCGGCGTCGCCGCGCCTTTTGCCTTCGACGGCGCCACACGCGGCGCCTCGCCGTCCATCTTTCGAAAATGCGGAGGCCACGGAGCATCGCCTAAACCTTCGGCTTCGTCCTTCGCCGCGAATTCGAGCAACGCTTCGAGCGAACCGGCGGCGGCATCCATGTCCGCGTGCGGATCGCCCAATTCCGCGAACCGCTTCGGTACCGTCAGTACGGTGAAATCCGCTGGATCGCAGTCTGCGACTTCGTGCCAGAACAGCGGCGTCGAGACCCGCGCGTCCGGCAGCGGACGCACCGAGTAGGCCGAACACGTCGTACGGTCCTTCGCGTTTTGGTTGTAATCCAGGAACACGCCGTGCCGTTCTTCCTTCCACCACTTCGAACTCGCAATCGCGGGAAGCCGCCGCTCGATGGCGCGCGACAACGCGATGGCGGCGCGCCGCACTTCCGTGAACGTCCAACGCGACTCGATCCGAACGTTGACGTGCATGCCGCGCGAGCCGCTGGTTTTCGGCCAGCCCCTCAAGCCACACTCTTCGAGAAATGCCTTGGCCTCGAGCGCAACGGTCCGCACCGAATCCCACTCCACACCCGGCCCCGGATCCAGATCGATGCGCAATTCGTCCGGATGATCCAGATCCGCCGTTCGCACCGGATGCGGATGCAGCTCGATGCATCCAAGGTTGGCGATCCAGGCGAGGCCAGCTGCGTCATCGACTACGATTTCTTCGGCGGTACGTCCGGAAGGGAACGACAAGGTGACGGTGCGCAGCCACTCGGGACGATCGCTCGGTGCGCGCTTCTGGTAAAAAGCTTCGCCCTCCGCGCCGTGGACGAATCGCTTCAGGACGATCGGCCGATCGCGAATGCCGCCGAGCGCTCCGGGTGCCACCGACAGGTAGTAGCGCACCAGGTCAAGCTTCGCAAGCTTAGTCTGCTTGGAGAAATACAGCTTTTCAGGATGGCTGATGCGGACGTCACGCCCATCGATCGATAAGAGGACGGCGTCGTCGTCTTTCGCCGAAGCGGCGGGCTTCGTTGATGCGTTCTTGCCGGCGTTTCCAGCCACAATCTCAGCCTACACCGCCGCGAGGCACTGCCGTTCCGGCGTGCCACTAGCATTTTCTCATCGAAGGATGAGCCTGAAGCGGGGCGTTGAGGGTGGGTGAGGCTGGAGTCTTTCTTTTTTGTTTGAGGAAAGAAGCAATCGTAGGCGCTGTGGGAATGTGGGAAACGCGGGAGCGTTTTCCAAGGGCG
>JBBQWZ010000042.1:0-63065 GCA_038210135.1 Bryobacterales bacterium | reverse complement strand
ATCCATGCACCGATCCGTATCGATCCGCCGATCCGCTGTAACGCTCGTCTTGTCGGCCTGGCTCGGCCTGACAGCGTCGGCGGCTGCGGCGCCGCCTCAGAGTGCCGCGCGCGTCACCGCGACGTCGGCCACGGCGCTCGACCGCTACGTGGCGGCCCCCGACCCGAGCTTCGCCTGGAAGGCGGTCCGGGACCTGCCGGCGGAAGGGGCGACCGCCACCCTCCTCGAGATGACCTCCCAGCGGTGGCTGACCGAGCGGGAAGTCGAGCGGCCGCTGTGGACCCACTGGCTGACGGTCGTCCGGCCGGCGCGGGTCACGAGCGACGTGGCGTTTCTCTACATCACCGGCGGCAGCCTCGACCGCGACGCGCCGGCTGCGCCGCCGGCCTGGCTGGTGGAGACGGCCCGCGACACGGGGACGGTGACCGCCGAGCTGCGTCTCGTGCCCAACCAGCCGGTCGTGTTCATGGACGATCCGACCCGCACCGGCCGGACGGAAGACGACTTCATCGCCTATACCTGGAACAAGTTCCTGCGGACCGGCGACGAGCGCTGGCCGGCGCGGCTGCCGATGACCAAGAGCGCGGTCCGGGCGATGGACGCCGTCACCGCGTTCACCGACTCGGCGGCGGGCGGCGGCCACGCCGCGAAGCGCTTCGTGGTCTCGGGCGCCTCGAAGCGCGGCTGGACGACATGGACGACCGCGGCCGTCGATGCCAGGGTCGTCGCCATCGCGCCGGTGGTGATCGACATGCTCAATCTCGAACGGTCGTTCGAGCACCACTTCCAGGTCTACGGCGGCTGGTCGGACGCCGTCCAGGACTACGTCGACCAGGGGATCATGAACTGGCTGGGCACGCTGCAGTTCCGGGCGCTGATGAAGATCGTCGAGCCCTACGAGTATCGCCAGCGGCTGACGCTGCCCAAGTTCATCATGAGCGCGGCCGGCGATCAGTTCTTCCTGCCCGATTCCTCGCAGTTCTACTTCGATGAAATCTACGGCGAGAAATATCTCCGCTACGTCCCCAACGCGGACCACTCTCTCCGCGGCTCCGACGCCGCCGCCAGCGCCACTGCCTATTACGACGCCATCATCAACAACAAGCCGCGTCCGAAGTTCTCCTGGAAGTTTGAAAAGGACGGCTCCATCCGCGTCAAAACCGAAACCAAGCCGACCGAAGTGAAGCTCTGGGCCGCCACCAATCCCGCCGCCCGCGACTTCCGCCTCATGACCATCGGACCCGCCTACAAGGACACCGTCCTCACCGAAGAAAAGCCCGGCGTCTACGTCGCTAAAGTCGCCAAGCCCGAGAAGGGATATACCGCCTATTTCGTCGAAATGACGTACCCGAGTGGCATCAAGTACCCGTTCAAATTCACCACCGCTGTGCGCGTTGTGCCGGACGTCCTTCCGTTCCCTCCGCTCAAGTCGGAGCGGGCCCCCGCTGTTCAGCCGTTGTTAACGCCAGTCACAAAGTAGGTGTCTCATGCACGGGCTCGTCAACGAAGCGGAATCCGCCCTCGCGATGTGCGCACTCCTCGCCCTGGTCTTCGCCGGGATACGGACCCTGATCGATCCGCACGCGTTCGTGCTCGTGCTGTCCCGCGTGTCCGGCGGGCTCAGACGCTTTAGCCAACTGCATACCCGATTGCCGTGGTCGCCCGAACAGTCCGTCGGCCACGAACAATCCCTCGACCGCGGCACTCGCCGCTTCGCCCGCCTCTTCGGGCTTTTAATGACGATGCTCGGCCTGCTAGGCATCTTCGAGCAACTCAGCCGGCTCGCCTAAGCTCTGCGAAAATGGGGCGAACCGCGGAAACCTCATCCAAGATTCGGAGTAACTATCCACTGACGGCTGTAACCGCGTAAATTTCGAAGCGAAAGTTTTCAAACCGAAAGGTTTCGAGGCAAAACGTTTCGAGGCGCGCACGGAGCGAGGCGAAGCCGAGCGAAGTAAGTGCTTCTCCACTCCAGTAAAACCGCCCAAGCCGATTCGCAAAGGACTCCCCAATGACCCCTCTTCTCTCAATATTCCTCGCCTTAAGCATCCCCTCCACTTCGCCCGACGCCCCTAACCGCCAGCCCCAAGCCGCCGCCATCGGCAACAAAATTGCCATCGTGTACGCCTCCGGCAACACCATCCAACTGGCCATGTCCACCGACGGCGGCAAGACCTTCGCCGCTCCTTCCGCCCTCCCCAACAAAGACACGCTCGCCGCCGGAATGCACCGCGGACCCCGTGTTGCCTTCACGTCGCCCACCAGCCTCGTCGTCTCCGCTATCGTCCGTGCAGCCCACAACCAAGCCTCCGGCCATAACCAAAGCAGCGGAAATTTGGTCGCCTGGCGCTCGAGTGACAGCGGCAAAACCTGGTCCGATCCCGTTCGCGTCAACGACGCCGCCGACGCCGCCCGCGAGGGCCTCCACGCCATGGCCGGCAGCGGGAAAACCGTCTACGCTGCCTGGCTCGATCTCCGCGGCAAAGGAACCACCATCTACGGCTCCATCTCCCGCGACGCCGGAGCCACTTGGTCCGCCAACCACCTCGTCTACGAATCGCCCGACGGAACCATCTGCCAGTGCTGCCATCCCAGCGTTGACGTAGCCGCCGACGGCAGCGTCCGCGTCATGTTCCGCAACGTGGTCGCCGGAAATCGTGACATGTATGTGACCGAATCCACCGACGGAAAAACGTTCGCAGCCGCGAAAAAAGTAGGCGAAGGTTCCTGGAAAATCGAAGCCTGCCCCATGGACGGAGGAGCCCTCACCCGCGACATGAAAGGCGAAGCGGTAGCCACCTACCGCCGCGAAAGCACCGTCTACCTGAAACTCCCCGGCAAGCCCGAAGAAGCCCTAGCCCAAGGAAAAAATCCCACCGCCATCGCCACCAAAAACGGAGTCTACGTAGTCTGGCAACAAGGAGAAGGTTTAGAAGCCAAGCTCCCAGAAAAGTCCAAACCAGAAACCCTGGACCCCCACGGAGCCTTCCCAACACTAGTCGCACTGAACGACGGAACCGCCCTGGCCATCTGGGAAAACAAAGGCACCATAGAAGTCCGCCAGCTGAAATAAGCGAGTTCCTTCAATAACGCCAACTGTTAGTCCCAAACCGGGTTCGAGCCGGCAGTCAAATTGCAAAAATGCCGTACCCGCACTCGACGCAACGAGACGCGGTCGGCGGCACGTAAAGATTTAGTTGCCTTCGGAGGCCTTCGTAAGTCGATCAACTGTTTCTTGTGGATCGACGCCAGTGACGTCCTTCCATATCTGTTGCCAGAATTTGTTGAGTCGATCGTATTCGTCGGTCAAGTTTAGGCTTAGCGCAGAATTGACACTCGCCAAGAGAGCGATGAACAGAGCACATGTTGAGCCGATTGCCTGCACGCCGTATTGTGCGCTCGGTTCTAGGAAAGGCCGTGGAATCATTCGGGCGACCTCCGGCTTGAAGGCAAGAAGCGCGAGAAGGCTGTCGCCGTGCACCAGTTTCGAAGCAATCGAGTACTGCGCTCTCACTATCTTTTGATCGCTGTATTTTTCCATGCCGACTGTCCTGGCCAGAATCTCGATCTTCATTCCGTGCCATGATAATTGTTTGCCACCCCGACGTTTCTTCTTGTCGCGAAAGCGTTGTAACAACTCCTTGTGGTCCGGCACTAGTTGGTTCAGCAGTTTGCCGGAAATATTTTGCTTCTCTCCAATCTCATAAGTCATTACCCGACCGAAGTCCAGAAAATCATCAAGTTCTTCCTTGTGCTCAGCTAGGTACATCGTTGAGCACACGATTTCGTAGTAGGTCCGATATAAAGAGACCGCTATTGGCGAGAACCCTTTGGTAGCAATCGAGTGGATGTAAGCCAAGTACCGAACGGCAATTCGACAATTACTCATCACGAACAGGGCGTGAGGTTCTCCCCGGCTCACTTTCTCAATTGCTGACTGTAGTGCGTTCTCGCACTCCAACGTCAGATTAGCGGCCTGTTCAACAGTAAACACGCAATGAGTTATGTCTTTTCCAGAGCCCAGTCGAATTCGAGTCGGTGCCGTCTTCAGCGACGAATCTAGGGACGCTCCACTTAACGAACAACGACCGTAAGCAGCGCCTAATTTCGATTGAGACAGCGAAGGTGTTGAGTGTCCGCACCGTACATGAGTTGGCGGAGGAAGAGGGATTCGAACCCCCGGAACCGGTAAAAGTTCAACGGTTTTCAAGACCGCCGCATTAAACCGCTCTGCCATTCCTCCTCTCAAATCTTACCTGATTCCTCCCGTTTTCAGTCACCGCCCTCCCGCAACGGCGACGGTCCTGGCCAATTTCATTCGATGCCAAGCGTCCGATCCGAGCCGCGACTAGAGCGCTCCGAAGGAGCGCGTCAGGAGCGGACACTGGAATGTGATCTTTCGACGGAGCAACCCGCAAACCCGCCTAGTGTAGTGCGCGACTCTCTACGTTGTAGCCCCGCCTGTCAGGGTGGGGACTCTTTTTCAGTCAACCGTGATAAAGGTCGATCGCGGACCCGCCTAATACCCGTTCCCGATCATCACGAATCCCGCCCAGTAAAACGGATGCCGGTATTCCGACGACCGCAGCAACTGCAACACCGCCCCGCGCAGCGCCTCGGACCTCTTCGTCAACGCCCCCGTGCTCGCCGGCTTCAAATTCCGGTGGAACGCCACCATCAACTCGCGCGTGCTAGCCGAATCCACCTTCCACTGGCTCACCACCGTCGTCGGAGTCCCCGCCACCAGAAATGCCCAGCTCGTGCCGATCAAACCTTCGCCGAATCGGAACCGCCCTCGGGCCATCTCGCACGCCGATAGCACCGTCAAATCCGCCCGAAGATCCATGTCCAAAATCTCGCGCGCCGTCAAAACGCTTTCCTCCGGATCCCCCGGAACCTGGCTCATCACCAGGTGCGAATACAGCGGATTGTTGCTATCCAGAATCCCGTGCGTCGCCAGGTGCAACACGCGATATCGCGGAGCCTCTGTCTTCCAACGCTGCTTGCTAGCCTGTCCTTCAACGTACACCGCGCTCGCCTTCGCTCCGTAAACCTGACCTACTTCGCGGACCTCGCGGATCGATTCCGGCAGCGGCGGCAGCTTCCCCGTGGTCGTCGGACCGCCCATCGCCAGCACCGTTCGTCCGCCCTCTTCCCCGCTTCTTTTCAAGTGCAGCATCTCGCGCGCCGCCGTCAACGACGGAACGTAAAATACCGCCGCATCCTCGATCAGGTAACGCCCCTGCTCCGACAACAGCGCCTGAAACGGCAGGCTCCATAAAGCTCCGTCCGGTACAATCACCAATCGCTTGCGTCCCCGCAACGGCACCGCGGCCGGACCCAGCAGTCGCTTATATAACGCCGCTGCCGGAGCCCGGTATTGCAGGTCCCGTCCGCTCAATTGATTCCGGAACTTCTCGATTTGCGCCGCCAATCCCTTCGGATCCGCCAACACATACGAGTTCAATCGCGCTTCGCCCTTCGCGTCCGTCGTCACGACGAACAGGTACGCTTTGTCTTCCGTTACCGCGTACTCGAGCAAAGCCGTCTCCCGATCCGGTGCCAACTCCGCCAGCTGATCCAGCTGAATTGGCCGGAATTCCGCCCGCTGCGTCCGCAGTCCCGGATGCCGCTCATACAACCCCTGCCGGAACGTGTCCAGCTCATTCGCCGCTTTGTTGCGCTCGAACATCGGCGTCATATTCGCGACCGAAGTTCCCTTCGCCAACCGCGTGTCCAGCTTCGCCACAGCCGACGTCAACTGCCGCTCGCGCTGTTTCTCTTCGCTCGTCATCGCGTTCGTGATTTCGGTGCGGCCCCCGCGCAATACGTCTAGCAGCAGCCGTGCCTTCGCCCGCTCGGCATACTGCAGCGCCTCGAATTGCTTGCCGTCTTCCATCAACACCTGGACCATCCCTTGATACGGCAACACCTTCGTATGGAAGAAACTCTCTCGCTCGTCTTCGCCGCCCCCCAGCCGGACCGCTTCGATCGCTTCGATCGATTCGAGGAATGCCGCTCGCGCTTTCTCCCGTTGGCCAATCGAAATATACCCTTCACCCAACACCAGCGCCGCCCCGCGCAACGCCTCCGGATTGCCCAGCGTCCGCGCTCCCTTACACGCCACCTCGGCCACCGCCACCGACTCTTCCTTTCGTCCCAAATCCAACAGCGCGCGCGAAACGATTCCTTGCGCCCGCACCGTCTCCGGAACCATCCCCGCTTTCTCGAAAAACGCAGCCACGATCCGCGCTTCGGAAAGCGCCTCATCGATCCGCCCCATTACCCGGTAAAGGTCCGCCCGGTTGTGCCGCATATGCATAAGCTGGGCCGTTTCGCCGTTGCCGAAGTCGCGTACAGCCTGTTCATAGCGTTCGAGCGCTTCTTTTTCCCGCCCAAGAAATTGATAAGCAACCCCCAGGTTGCTGTTAATGAACAAAAGAGTCGCCTTGTCCGGCGTGTTCTTCTTCGACTGTATGTCCGCCGTGCGCTGAAAGTAATCGATGCAGCGCGCATAGTCGCCTTGATCGAAATACACCACCGCGAGATTGTTCAGCGAGAAAACCAGGTAATCGTTGTATCCGTGCTCCTCGCATTCGCGAATCGTTTGCCGCAGCATCGAAGCCTTGGCCGCATGATCGCCCTTCTCCCCCAACACCGTCGCCAGGTTAATCCGCACCGCGATCGAACGCCGCACGTCCCCCAAAGCCTTGAAGGTCTCGAGCGCTTCTTCGCCCGCGCGCTCCGCTTCATCGAACCGCCCCAGGCCCAGATAAACCACCATGATCTGGTTCTTCGCGTTGGCGAGCGTTACCTTGTTATTGGCTTTGAGCGCGAGCTTTTGCGCTTGTTCTACCGCCGCCAGCGAGGCCGCCATCTCCGCTTTCTCGCGCAGGCAAACGCTGACTTTGAGGTATAGATCGGCTGCTTTGGCATCATCGCCAGCGTCGAGCGCCACTGCCAATAGCACTTGGTACAGTTTGATCGCCCGCCCTGGATCGGATTTCCCGTACCGCTCCGACGCTTCCTTGCCGACCAGAGAAAGTACCTCTGCCCGCTGCTCCGGATGCGCCGCCAGGATCTCCATCCGACCCGGATCCGTGGTCGCGGCTTCCAATTGTCGAACCAGCGTCTCCACCGATTGCATCCCAGCCGATGCAGTCGGTATCAGCAAGCACAGAACGACGAATCGGAGCACGAAATCAGTGTACCTGAGCAAGGCTCGACCTCCTGGACGGCTCAACCACGCCAGCGTCCCGCATAGCACCAGAGACGGCAGCAAGAGGCCGTATTACGCCCCCGTTCCAAATAAAAAGCGCCGGACTCCTGTAAGGATTTCCGGCGCAAATTTCAGATCGAAAAAATCAGCTCTAGAAGTTAAACTTCGCTCCCAGCTGAACCTTTCGCGATGAGCTTTCGACGCCGCCACCGATCCTGCCGAACAGCGAAGACGTGTAGGTCGCCGTCGGAAGCCCGAAAGATGGCGTGTTGGTGAGGTTCGTCGCGTCGCCCCTGATTTCGAGATTCATCTTCTCTTTGATCCTGATCCGCTTCAGCAGGGCAACGTCGATATCAACGAAGCGCGGACCAAAGAAGTAACCCTTGCCCGTCGCGCCAAGAGATCCGGCTCCTGGAACCGAGAACAGCGTCTTATCCGTATCCGGATTGAACAACCATTTGTATCCCTGGTAATCTTGCACCCCGCCGAGATTATGCGAGCAGCCATTGCAATTCAATGTCGATTGCACCACGCTACCGAACGTGTTCGCGCCCGAATACACCGTAAAAGGACGGCCCGAGTAGAACGTGAACACCGGCGCAATCTCCCACCCTCCGACAATCCGGTCCAGGAACGCGTTGCTGTTCGCGAACGCCTTGCCCTTGCCGAACGGCAGTTCGATGATCGCGTGCGATTGGAAAACGTGGCGGTGGTCGTATTGCGGTTCGCCGTAATTCAGCTTGCGATTGTTGATATCGAACGGCGTCGAACTCGCCGATTGAGTGCTCCCCGATCCCACCACCGTAAAGGTCGGATCGAAATCGCGCGTAGCAAGTGCCTTCGACAACGTGTAGCTGAACTGAAAGAAAATCCCGTTGCGGTAACGCTGCTGAAGCTGCAGCACCATGCCGTTGTATGTCGAGAAATCATTCGAGTCGATGACATTCGTCGTGCCGGAGAATTGCGGGAACGGAATCACCGCGTAAGGGCCCGCACCCGAAAGCGCCGTCACGCTCTTCGCCGCGGCTCCGGTGCCCTGGATACGGCGTCCCAGAGAACTCAGGATGGCCGCATAGCTGTTTAAGCTGAGCTGCGAAACGAAATTGGCGCGGATCACATCCGACTCCGTCTTCCCCGCCGTGATCCGGCTGTCAGCCGAGAACAGGCCATTCAACAGCGTCGATTGTCCGCCCGCCTTCACGATGTTGAACGCATCGAGCATCCCCGGCGCGAATAGATTCGGCTGGTTCGTCTCGTACGCGCCGAGCAGATGATACGCCCGCCGCCCGATATAATTCGCTTCGATCACGCCGCCTCTCCAGACCTCGCGCTGTATCGAAAACGCCCACTGGTGCGTCGTCGCGAATTTCAGATTCGGATCCACCACCGTGATCGAACCGGAGGAAAACGCCGCCGGTTTCGTGAAATCCGCCGGACTCACATTGCTCGGAGCCTTTACCGGCGAGATCGTCGTCAGCCGCGTGTCCGTCTGGCCCAGCGTCGCGTTGTCAAATCCGTACACGTAGCCCGGCAGGTTGTTGAACACCTGCGACGAGAACAGGAACGAATTCACGCGATCGTACGCAATCCTGTAGTTCGCGCGGATCGAAGTCTTGCCCGTGCCGAACGGATCCCACGCGATTCCGATCGAGGGTCCGAGATTGCCGTAGCTGTTCTTGAAAATCGAGCCCTTCACCCATTGCGCCGAATTCGTCGGAGCGGCGCCGAACACTAATGCCTGATCCGGATGCGAAAGAACATTCTCCGGCGAAGTCGGCGCCATCTTGATTTCCCAGCGCAAGCCCAGATCCACCGTCAGGTTCCGCCGCACCTTCCACGAATCCTGGAAGTAGAAGTCGTATTCGTTCCAATGCGCGTTGAATGGCAGCAGCCCTTCCGAGAACGTCTTGCCGTCTGCCGCGGCAAATCCGCGCTGCACTTCGCTCACCCGGCCGAGAAGGAAATTTACCGCCGTCCGCAGCGCCCCCAGGTCGTTCGACGTGTTGATGCCCGTTGTCGGAATGCCGAAAAGCCCGTTATCGATGTCGGCGTTGAAGTACACATCCGTCGCCGCGTTGTATCCGGCCACCGATCCACGCGCATCGACCTCGCGCCCCAGCCGTAGATTCGTCCCGAATTTCAGGCTGTGCTTTTCAAGCTGGTACGCCAGGTTGTCTACGAATTGCCATGTCTTCAAGGTCCGTGAATTGCCGAAGTCGGCCGCCGGCACAGCCACCGGCGAGCCGTTGGCGAACGACAGCTTGTTGAGGTCGGCCGGCGGCTGATTGAAAATGAAACCGAATTGATTCAGCCCGAATACGAATTCGTTCGTCAGGCGCGACGTCGGATTCCAGCGCCAGTTGTACGCCATATTCTTCGGATCGCGCAGCGTGTTTACCTGGCAGCCCGTGCCGGGAAAAAGCTCGTAGCCGCCGTTCCCGCCGTCGCAATTGGTGTTCTGCTGTCCCCACGAAATGCGCGCGTACACCGTGTTCTTCGCGTCGATAATGTGATCGAACTTCATCGTCACATCGTGCTGCCGTTCCTGGCTGTTGGCCGCGAACGCGTAGCCCGCCGTATTCAACCCGTCTCCGACGTTGAAGCGGTTCGGCAGCGGCGAAGAATTCATCAGGCCCTGAATCGTCTTGTCGAGACCCAGCTTCAAAGGATCGTTGGCGGCGATGTTGTACGTCGCCACCGTCACCCCCGCGGCAACATTTCCGCTCGCGTCCACCGACGCGCCAGGCGAGCCCGCCGGATTATTGCGCGCCCCCGGAACGTAGCGGAATATTCCAGCCCGCGCCTGCGCCGTGTACACCGTCCGCGTCACGCCCGCGCTCGACAGCGCCCGTAGGCCCTGAAAATTGAAAAAGAAGAACGTCTTGTTTTTCCCGTTATACAACTTCGGAATCAGAACCGGACCGCCAATCGAACCGCCAAAAATCTGCTGCACGAACTGCGCCTTGCCAATGCTGTTGAAGTTGTTCTGCCATTCGTTCGCGTTCAACCGCGGCGTGCGATAAAAGTCGAAACCCGTTCCGTGAAAATCATTCGAGCCCGATTTCGTAATCATCGCCACCTGCGCGCCGCTGCTGCGGCCGTATTCAGCGCCCGGGTTCGAAGTAATCACGCGAAATTCCGTCAGCGAATCCGGATTCGTCCGTAACGGCGCGAAGTTCGACCCGCCGCTGCTGCTCTCGTTGTTGTCGATTCCGTCCAGCGTAATATTCCAGGCGCGATCGCGCGCTCCGAATACCGCCACCGCGCCGCCCGAAATCGCCTGCGTGTCGATCACTCCAGGCTGCAGATCGACCAGCCCGATCGGGTTGCGCCCGCGCGTTCCCACGATCGGCAAATCTTTGATCGTCTTCTCTTCAATGACGTTGCCGAAATTCGCCGACGTGCTCGTCTGCACCGTCTCCGCCGCTCCCGCGACGTTCAGGACTTCGGAAACCGCGCCCACTTCGAGCCGCGCATTGACCGTCGTCGGTTGCCCGATCGTCACCGCCACTTCTGAAGTCGAATATTTCTTGAATCCCGGCGTTTCGACCGTCAGGATATACTTGCCCGACTGAATCGCTTCAAATGCGTACGTGCCCGCCTGCGTACTGGTCGTCGTGAAGACCGCCTTCGTGCCTTCGCTAATCAACTTCACTGTCGCGCCCGACACGGCACCGCCCGAAGAATCCTGGACTACACCCAAAACTCGAGACGTTGTACCCTGCGCAAACAGACTGATTGCCAGACAAAGAGCGGCAAGAACACGGAACATAGCAGCATTTCTCCCTTGAGGCTGAGTGTAACAAATACCCGTCACACCAACAGGCGAACCGCGCCGCAATCGGCCTTTCGCGATCGGAATGCTATCATCCGGCATCGAGGCAAAAGGGATCAGTAACCATGCGCCGCATCCGCACCCAACATCGGCCTCACCAGCTTGAACCCTGAGCGTAAGCGATGGGACCCTACGTTCCTTTCCGACGGAGTACCTGCGCGATCTTTCGAGGAAACTGAAATAGGTCCTGATGCTTGGAAAAATTAGTTACCGGAGCGCGGCTCTCCCCGCCTTAGCCCTGCTGATCGCTCCCGTGCTTTCCATCCTCATTTCGCAATGGCTCGTAACTGCCCGTGGCCCGTTCAACCTCGGAGACAATCAGGATCCGGAATATTGCTACTTAATGAACGCGATCAATGTCGCAAGCTTTCAGGCTCCCGGACATACCGATCATCCCGGCACCACCTTGCAGCTACTAGGCGCCGCCGTCATCACCGCGAGATGGATGCTCACCCGCCATCCCAACATCGGGCTCAAAGACGCCGTCCTCGCGGATCCGGAAAGTTACCTTCGCGCGCTCAACGCAATACTCAACATCCTGGTTGCCGCCGCCCTCTTCGCCGCCGGATGGAGCATGTGGCGTAACGCGGCATCTCTCGCCGCCGCCTTGCTGCTCCAAAGCGGTATCTTCGTCTTCCGCGAGAATCTGTTCGCGCTCTGCCGCGTCGCGCCGGAACCGCTCATGATCGCGGCCGTCTACGCCCTCATCGCCCTGTTACTGCCTGTCCTTTGGGATCGCAAAGCCCACCCGCTCGCCGCTGGTGCCGTCGTCGCCTTCGGCATCGTCACCAAAGTGACGTTCCTCCCGCTGCTCCTGGTAGTCGCCATGTTCACCCGGTGGAAAGATCGCTGGCGATTCGTTGCCGCGCTTCTCGCCACCGGAATCATTCTACTTTTGCCGATCGCAGAACAGCGGCCGCGAGTATGGGCTTGGTTGCTTTCGATCGCAACCCACCGCGGAACGTACGGGGCTGGAGAGGCCGGTCTTCCTGAAGCCGATCGTCTCCTTCGCAACCTCTATGCCTGCTACGTCGCCGAGCCGTATCTATTCCATTTCTGCGCCCTGATTCTGCTCGCACTCGTCGCGCTGAATTTTGCTGCTCGTCCAGACCCCTTCGTCAATTCCGCGAAGCGACTACTGTGGACCGGCCTGCTCGTCATCACGCTCCAGATTGCGATGACGATCAAACACTACGCCGCGCATTACCTGCTGCCGAGCTTGATCTTTACGTCGTTCCTGATCCCGGCGGTCTATCTGATACTCCGCGCCGGAGCTCTTGCTCCGCGCATCCGCCGGATCCTCGCAGTTGCCTGCACGGCAATTTTCGTAATTGCTCTTTGGCGATCGAGTGGCGCCCTGCGCCACATCGCGGAGTTCGCATCGCAATATCGCGACTCGATGTCCCACTTGGCCGAAGTCCGCGAGCACCAGCAAGGCTGTACGACCATCGCATTCTATCGATCGTCCGCCCCCGGCTTCGCACTGTTTTTCGGAGACGGCTTCGCCAGTCGGTTTTCCGCGCCGGACCTGGCTCGGCTGTATCCCACCCAGATCTTCTACGAGCGATTCGGCGGGCATTTCGAAACCTTCGATCGCAGCGACGTGACCGCGCGAGTGAAAGACTTAGTGGACAGCGGAGCCTGCCTTCTCCTCCAAGGCACCTCGCTCGATCGCGACCCACTAACGCTTCCGAGGGGCCTTCGAATCGAGCCAATCGAAGTGACAAAAAGCGAAGGACTCTACCGCCTCCGCCCCGATGAACGCCGCCCCTAGATCGCGACAGAAACCCAGAAATCTCTCCCCATCTTCCCTACATCGTCGATAGTCGATGGTAGAAAGTCGACAGCAGACAGTCGATCCTGTCGACTTGTGTGGCACAGTTGTTGCCCCCCGGATTGAACCCGGAGCGTAAGCGACGGGACCCAAACACGAGAACGAAAAACCAAAGGAAGCGGCCCGGCGAGCCTT
Source organism: Bryobacterales bacterium (assembly GCA_038210135.1). Taxonomy (GTDB): domain Bacteria; phylum Acidobacteriota; class Terriglobia; order Bryobacterales; family Bryobacteraceae; genus JBBQWZ01. The sequence continues at coordinate 50,042 of JBBQWZ010000042.1, read as the reverse complement.
GAGTCAATCTGAGTCAGAAATCCGAGCCGCGCCCAGAGCAGCGCGAAGCGCTGCGTCGGAAGCGGACAACGTACGCGAAACAATGTGGGCCCGAACCGGTCCGGCGGAGTCCAAACCTAGCACAATCTCCACGCCGCACCGGGACTAGTGGGATGTCCGCGAGATCCCTTTAGTACGCGGATCTCTCACGTTTAACCCCGCCCGTAAGGGCGGGGACTCTTCGTCAGTCAACCACGGTAAAGGTCGATCGCGGACAGCCCACTAGGCGGGTTTTGGGCGAACCGCCCAAAGCGCGCTTGCCCAGAGGATTAAACCCGCGCACAAGGAACCAACCGCGTTTGTAGGTCCTAAGAAACCGGGATAGATGGCAGCTTGCAGCATCAAAGCGGCTCCCGTAATGTAGTGTGGAGGGTTCTGGAACAAGCCCGCAAGCGGAATGAAGTGCAGTCCGACGACAAACATTGCCGCGGGGATTACCCACGCACCCCTGCCGCTGTTGGCAAGCACGTTTCCCACCACTAGAATCACCACCCATTGCCCGGCGTTGATGATGTGGAACCAGCGGTCTCGGCGTTCTGATGTGGGAGTCTTCGGCTCCAAGGCGAGTGCGGTTCGGTTCTCCCTGAACCGGCGATATGCAAGTCCGAGCACACCGAGCGTCACGCCCGCAATCACGATCAGTGCTGGAACGCGATTTTCCAGACCCCTCCAAGCCGAATAACCGACCCACACGCCGCCAAATATGCCATAGAACATCGCACCGATCGCTCGGCTTGCGCGAACGGCGTCCAGGCTCATATCCGACATCCCCTTACCATCTCGGTATTCTACCCCCGAACATCGCACCCGCGTAACGGCGCCGGGGGCAGGGGCAGAAGCGTAGGCCGAAGGAGCCGAAGAAGCCGAAGAAGCCGGAGCGGAAATAGGGACAACGACCTCAATCCCCATCTTTCCTCCCTCATCCCCACCCAGTCACAAACCGAAAACCGAACCTCGCCAATCATTTACAACCCAAATCCCCCGGAACCGCCTTCCCGCCATGCTATAACGTGGCCGGAAAAGGAGTCTCCCATGGATCCCAAAGATCGCGCCGAAATCTACCGGCAGAATGCCCGGAAATCGACCGGCCCCCGCACCGACGCAGGCAAAGACATCTCGCGCTACAACGCCTTGAAACACGGCCTGAACTCGCGCCGTCTCGTCAACCCAAATACGGCCGAAGACAAGGACGCCTTCGACGCATTCGAAGCCTCCTACGAAACCGAATTCCAGCCGCAAACTCTGGCCGAAATCCAAATGCTCAAGAGCGTCGTCGAAATCCGCTGGCAGCTCATGCGTTCCGCGCGGCTCCTCGAGCTGACCTACGTCCGCGGAGGCGACCTCCTCGCCACCGCCCGCATGCTCGACGCCTTTTCACGCCACGAGTGTCGCCTCCAGAAAACCCACGACGGACTCTTCGAAAAATTCAGACTTCTCCAATCCGAGCGCAATGCCGAAGAAGAAACCGAAGCCGATCAAGCAGCAAACGCCGACGAGCAAGCAAAAGCGGAGCAAGCCGCCCAACTTCTAGCGACCCACTCCGCCTCCATGGCAAACAAACCAATCCACTTAGAGGAAATCGGCTTCGTTCCGCAACAATCCGCCGAACCCCAAACGCTCTCAACCCCGAATCCGCAAAAAACCAACACCAACCCACAAAATCCAGTGACCCTGAAGCCCGCCGCCTAACGAAAATCACTAACCCCAAAACCCGCAACCCCACCCCGCCAGCCGGAGGTCCGTGGCAGCAACCCTAACCGTTGCCCTTGGTCTTGTTCTCGACCACCGTCCGCAACTGATACGGATCGCCCGAGTTCAACTGTTCGAATTGGCCATTGCGAAGATACAGGCGGTTTTCCTGGTTCGTATCCTTTCCGCGCACCTCTTCGCCCGGCTGGCGCACCGGATTGTTGTACGAGATGTAGCGGCCTTTCGCGTCCGAATGGATCCCGGTCGCAACCAGGTAATGATTCGTGCCGTTCGGATTGCCCGTTCCCTGCGTCCCGTTGGGATGATTGACGCCGATCATCACCGGCAAACCCTTCTTGAGTTGCGACTCCATGTACTGTATCTGCGTATCCGCCATGCCGCCCGCTTTGAAATTGTGCTCGTACGCGGACGAGTCGCCCGGCGTCACCCGCTTGCCCGACTTGTTGTGCTCCATCATGTACTGGCACGCGTTGTCGCACTTCAGCCCCGAGCGCTGACCCGGATAATCGCCCGGCACCTTCGGATCGAACTGAGAAACGAAATCGACCTCCACATGATGATTGCTCGACTTCGCATACTGCGCGATCTTCTGAATCGTTTGCGAATCCGCCGGTCCGCTCAGCCCCAACGTCTTGGTGGCCAGATTCAGCGCTTCCATCCCCTGATGTCCCATCGTCTCGTTGACCGGACCGTCGTAGAAGCCGGCATCTTTCAGAGCCTGCTTCAGCTGTCCGACTTGCGGACCGGTCGAGTTCAGCACGATCTGATCCTTGGCGTGCGCCATGGCCACGGTCTTCGCCTCGCTGGACCCGTTGGCTTTCCCAACCGATTCGGCGGCCTTCGTCGCCGGACGGTTCAGAACTTCCTCGATGGCGGTCGTCCGCCGCAACTGGTCGGCCTTCAGCTTGCCCGGCCCCGCAAGCACTTCAGAAACGGTCGGCTTATCCGCACCCGGCTTGTAAAAGGATTGGATCCGCGCATTGACGACGCTCTCCGGAGTCACTCCCTTATCGTGCAGCTCCTTGAACTTGCTCAGGAATCCGCCCGGCTCCATCACCGCCGCCGGCGACTGATTGTAGAGATCGAACGTGCTCGCCGCCAGAAGCGGATCCGACGGATCCAGGTGCGCCGTCGCACAAGCCTGCTCATACTGTGGGCGGAAGTTCCGGAAGGCGCGCAACTGCGCCTGGTCCGCTTGCTTCGGATTCGTCGGCCCATCCTGCTTCGAAAATGTGCCGCAATTGCTTTTTTGATTCCCCGGATCTGTGTGGCCATGATACGCGGCGCGCGTCGTTCCGTCCGCGTTTCGAGTACCCTCCGCGTTGCCGATCGCGACCGACAACCTCGAATCCGGGCTCGACAGCTCGTGATCCAAGTTCATCCGGTCGCCCGCCGCGGAGGCGGTTCGCGCCGTCGCCTCCGCCTTGGCGCTCGCCCCGGACATCAACGCGGTCATCGTCTTCGGACCCACGATGCCGTCCGTCGCCAACCCCTGCTTACTCTGGAAGTCGCGGACCGCTTTATCGGTCTTCGGCCCCCAATCGCCATCCACCTTCAGCTTCGCGCCGGCCTGGTTCAGCAACGTCTGGATGTCGCTGACCGTCTGGCCCTTCGCCCCTTCGCTGACCTCCGGAAAGTTCACGTACCCTGGTGCAACCCCTGTAATCGGCGGCATACTGTTTTTCCTCCAAGCTGCTTTCAAAAGAGTTATCGAGAGCTCGGCAGCTTTGTTGCGCGGAAAAAGAATTACAAACGAGGAAGGCCTGCGAACGCAGGTAAAGACTACGAACGCAAGTAGAGAATGAAGAACCCGATCACCGCCAGCGTCGCCGCCAACAGTATTTTCTCGGTGCCGCTCAAAGTGAACGGGAGTTTCTTCGCGAAGCCGCTCGACGCGCCGGCCGGAGCGTCATCTTCGAGCTCGACCACCGCAATCTCGTAACCCGGAACCTCGACCAGATCGCCGGGATTCACCAGGTAAGGTTGGTTGGGATTCAAGCGGAAGCGATTCAGCCAGGAACCGTTGCTGCTCAGGTCGGTGACCACCAGCCGTCCGTGCGAAATCGCAAACGAGACGTGCTCACGCGACACCTCGTCGCCGTCGAAACTGACCAGGCTCTCCGGCCCGCGGCCAAGCGCCACCGGCCGCGCAAGGTTCAGCACGTACGACTGCGCGCTCGAGCCGGCCTTCGTTTTGACAGCAACCCGCAGCCGCAAAGTCTATCCCACTTGCTCGCGGACGAAGCTCAAAATCTTGTTCGACATCACCGGATCGCTCTCGGCGAACTTCGCCAGATCGGCTTTTTGCTCGCCCGTCAGCCCCGGCATCGATCGCGTCCCGGTCTCGACCAGCTCCCGCGCCACCTTCTCGACCGCCGCTTTGGTCTTCTCCGCGTCATTGAGATCGCGAGCAGTGAATCCGCTGACCGCCGACTTCAATCGCGTCAGATCCTCGGTCTCGACGCTCGACCGCGCCGTACGCCGGGTGGTTTCCGCCGCCTGCGGGCCGCCCGCCGATTCGACCTTTGCCGCAAAATCGCCCGAAACCGCCCCGGTAGTTTGATCCGGGCCGAGAGGAGGAATGCCACCGCTGCGCTTGATATCCATGACAGGTTTCCTCAAAAATTAGCTGAACGTAACGGCGTCCGTGAGTTCCAGCAACGACCGCGCCATCCGTCCCGCGTCGCCCCGCGGATCCAGTTCAATCGCCCGCCGCAGATGCACCCGCGCCCCGTCCTTGTCCTTGTTGAACAGCAGAGACTCTCCCAGATGCGCCTCCGCGAACGCGCTCTTCTCGTTCAGCTCGAGTGCTCGCTTGTAATGCTTGATCGCCTCTGGAAACTTGCCCTGCTCGAACTGCAGCGTACCCAACGCCGTCTCCGGCACTTCGCTCGCAGGCGCCAGCGCCCGCACGCCGCGAAACACCTCTTCGGCTTCGGCGAACCGGTGCGCGTCCCGCAGCACCATTCCCGCCTCCATCAGAAACCGGATCTCGTCCATCGACGGTGTAACGTTCCATGCCATGATCGGGTTCCTCGCCTACGACGCCTTCATGTTGCGGATCGCCGACATCGCCGCTTCGTGCCGGTTCTTCAAAATCGTCGAAGCCGTCTCAAACTGCCGCTGCTCCATCGCCATCTGCGCCTGCATCTGCAAATATTGGGTCGAATCGCCCAATAAGCCGTTTTGCGAAGTCAGCGAATTGCCCCCGGAAATCAAAGATCCGAGCGCTCCGCCAATGCCCGGCGCTACCATATTGCCCACCGCGCCGACGACACCCGCGAGCAGTTGCCGGAAGCCGCCCCTCTTTCCGGTGGTGCCGGTGCCCATGCCATTCACCATGTTCATGACGTCGCTGACATCGGAAGAAGGCGGCGGAGTGTTGATGATAGCCATGGTGAAAATCCTTACGTACCGATTATCGTCCGCCGGCCGAAGAAGTTGCGCGCATCTGAATCACTTCCCGCGTCAACTCCAAAGCGCGGCCATATGCCGCCAGCCCCGCCCGCGCCCGAGCCACCTCGCCCTTGTCGCCGCTCGCCGCAACCTCCCGCAACGCCTCGCAGGTCTTCTCCATCTTCGCGAGAAAGGGATCGAAAGCCGCTTCCGTGAAAACCTGTTCGAACTGAGGGAACTTGCGCCAATCGATCTGCGCGTCGTTCTTGGGCTTGGCCATGGTCGTGATCTCCTAATTCGGAAGGAAGCCGCCCGCACCGCTGAGCGAGACTACCGCCAGCGGCTGGACATCGATCGTCTGCGTGAGCTGGTCGTAGCTCAGTACCGAAAGATCCGGAAAATGATAATCGAGCAATCGCTTGACGAAGCGCCGGATGTCGCCGTCGGTCAGCACCACCGGCTTCTGCGCCGTCGACGGCAAATCGCCAATTTGCGCGCGAGTGGCGTCCACAATCCGTTGAATGGACGGGGCGTCCATCGCCAGATACGCTCCGCGCGAACCTTGGCGGACCGAGTTCCGGAACATCTCCTCGATCTCCGGATCCAACTGATAAACGAACAGCATCGGCTTGCCGCCCGACAGCTGATAACAGATCTTGCGCTTCAAAGCCACGCGCACATGCTCGGATAGCACCAGCACGTCGCCCTCTTCGCGCGCGATCTCGCCCAGCGATTGGAAAATCGTCTTCAGATCGCGAATCGAAACCTGCTCGTCCACCAGTTTCTGCAGAACCTCGGCCAGCTGCTGATACGACAGCGGCTTCGGCACCAACTCGTCCACCAGCGTCGGATAAAACTCACGCGCGCGGGCCGCAATAATCTGCGCCTCTTGGACGCCAATGAACTCGCGCGCGTTCTTGCGCAGGAAGTGGGTCAGGTGCATCAGCAGGATCTCGTGCGTGTCCCACACCTGGTTGCCGGTCGCCTTCGCGCGTTCCGCGTTGGCCTTGGGAACCCAACTCGCCGGACGGCCCGTAGCCGGATTGCGAGTCTCTTCCGCGCCGATGTTGAATACCGCCAGCTTCTTCGCCGAAGCGTCCACCAGCACGCGATCAGGCCGGATTTCGCCCGTGGCCGAAGGCACTTCGTTCAGCCAGATTTCGTAGAGGCCAGGCGAAAATGGATTGTTCCCGAGCACGTGAATAGCGGGGAACATCACGCCGCCCTCGTAGTACAGGCTCTTGCGAACAGCCGCCAGCTTCTCGTAGAACAGTTGGCCTTCGACTCCGGCAAGGTCGATCGCCGAAGTCAGATCCTGGCTGACGTTCAACACGATCGGCACCGTCACGCTGAATTCCGGTCCCTTCAGCATTTCCGCCTGCACCGGCTGCGCGGCCTTGGCCTTTTCCTGCAAAATGTCCTTCGCGCGAAACAGCCCGTAACCAATCGAGCCGGTCAACGCGGCGAGCAGAAAGAACGGAATCTTGGGAAGCCCCGGAGTCAACGCAAGCAGCAGAAGTAAGCCCGCTGTGATCGCGATGGCTTTGGGTTGCGCGACGATTTGCGAGGCTACGTCCTTGCCAAGATTTGAATCCGGCGTGTCCGAAGCGACTCGCGTAACCACCATGCCCGCGGAAATCGAAATCAACAACGCGGGAATCTGCGAAACCAGGCCGTTGCCAATCGTCAGGATCGAATAGGTCTGGACGGCGTCCTTGACGCCCATCCCGTTCATCACCACGCCGATCACCAGTCCACCGGCGATGTTGACGACCGTAATAATGATGCTCGCGATGGCGTCGCCTTTGACGAACTTCATCGCCCCATCCATCGCTCCGTAAAACTGCGATTCGCGCGCGAGAGAATCGCGGCGCGTGCGTGCCTGCTGGAAATCGATAATTCCGGCGCGCATGTCGGCGTCGATCGACATCTGCTTGCCGGGCATGGCATCGAGCGTGAAGCGCGCTGCGACTTCGGCAACGCGTTCTGAACCCTTGGTAATGACGATGAACTGGACCAGCGTAATGATCAGGAAGATCACCGCGCCGACCACGAAATTGCCCTGCACGACGAAGTTGCCGAACGACCGGATCACCTCGCCGGCATCCGCCTGCAGCAGGATCAGGCGAGTGGCGGAAATGTCGAGCGACAGCCGGTATAACGTCGTGATCAACAAGAGCGTCGGGTACGACGCAATCTGCGTCGGACCCGAAATGTAAATGGAGACCATCAGCACCGTGACGGCCGCGGTGATGTTGACCGTCAGCAGAATGTCCAGCAGCCACGTTGGCAGCGGAACGATCATCATGCCAACCATGGCCGCGATCGCCCCGACCAGGAACACGTCGCCGTACCGGCTGAGGATCGCGGCGAAGTTACCGCCGGCCACTTCTTTCCTCAGTGCGTCGACGCGTGCCTGGATTTTCTCTCGCATGTTCTCGCGGAGTGCTTAGTTCGCCGACATCTGCTGGAGCTGTGCGCCCAGCGCGCTGACGATGGCCCGCGCACGGTTCGCGCCCGGATCCTTGCCGCCCGGATTCAGCTCGATGGCTTTGCGCAGGTACACAGCGCCATCCTGCACGTTGCCGCTTCGCAGCAGCGCTTCGCCGAGATTCGAATTCACAACGGCGTCGTTCGGATTCAGCGTCACCGCCTTCTGCAAGTTCTCGATTGCCGCCACCAGATCGTCTTCATCGAGGGCGGTTGCTCCAATCCCCGCATAGCCGAAGTAGCTCTTTTCATCGAGCGCGATCACCGCGCGGAAAATCTTGCGCGCTTCTTCGCGCCGGCCCTGCGACCAGGCACGGTAACCCAAGCCCGCCCATGCCGCCAGTTGGGCGTCCGACATCTCGACCAGCTCCCGGATTTGGCTCTCGCCATTCAGAAGCTGGTTCGCGAATTGAGGAGTGATTTGTTTCATGGTTTCTGATCCCTTTCCTGTTAGGCGCTCATGGGGACGATGTTGCTGCTCAACTGCGTGTAGCTGATCATCTGCTGGATGACCGCGGCACCCTGATCGACCGCCAGTCCCTTGTGCTCAAAGTGCTTCTGTTTCTGCACCTGCACGGCCGGGTCCTGATCGGTGTCCGCCGCCTGCGTCGTATTGTTGAACAGCTTGGCGGCATCCGCTAGGGAGCCCGAGAACGCGGCGATGGACGTACTGGTCGACGGCGCCGTGCTGATCTTGCCGTTCAAGAGGTCGCCGACCTTGTGCAGCGCCGTTGCGTTGTTCTGGTCGAAGCCGCCGTTATCGGTCACCATCTTCTCAACCTCGGCCAGATCCGCGACCTTCGTCTGCGAGCCGTCAGCGCCCTTGGTGAAGAACTCCTTCTTGTCGGCGTCGTAACGGACATTGGGATTCTGCTGCATGGCCCAAAGAACAGAGATACGCTCGTCGCGATTGCCATCCGCCGTGTTCCACGGATCCTTGCCGCCATTCAGGATGCGCTGCTGTGCGTCGGGCGAGCCGGTGAGGCCGGACTTGGCTTGGTCGGCCATTTTTTGCCAACCGCCGGTCGTTCCGTCCCAGTCAGACAGCTTGCCGCCTTCGCGCGGCTGCACGGTGTTGTCACGCTGTTGAATGATCAGAATCCCGAACGTCGCGCTGGGATTCGAATGGACGCCGGCGCCGGAGCCTGAACCACTGGCGGAGCCTGAAGCGCCGTTGCTTGCGTCTTGCGAAAATGGCTGCGGACACGGAGCAACGTCGCTCGGCGCAGGGGCGTTCTGCTGCTGCTGAGCCAGATCCTGCACCGTCTTCATCGACGCGTTGTCATGCTTCGACATCAATTCTTCGATCAGCTTCTTAACCAGGTCACCCAGCAACTTTGTCGGATCGATGGCGCCCCCGGTCAATGCGCTAAGACCCGCCGAAAATAATCCACCACCAATTACGTTCATTGTCTTTTCCTCTTTTGTTTCGTAATGCCTTGCAATTTGGTTATCGGATCCGTTCGCCCGTGGTTGCTAACCTACTTCAACGGCCGGCCTGCGTTTGTTCGATCTGATTCCGCAAACCATGAATTAATGAGCGGGCGCGATTGACGAAGGGATCTTTGTGGTCCGGATCCTGGTCCATGGCCGTATTGAGAATTTGCAGCCCTTCGGCCAGTTCACCGGACATCACCAGGGCCTCGCCAAGATTCACGGCGATGGTTAGATCGTCCGGGACAATCGCAAAAGCCCGCCGCAAGTGGACGCTCGCCTCTTCGTATTGTTCCTGCACCAACGCGATCGCTCCTAATCCGGCATGCCCGTAGTAAGCGTTCTCATCGAGGGCCACCAGGCCTTGAAAGACGGTCGCCGCTTGCTTGTAGCGGCCCTGTGAATACCAACGGCTGGCGAGCGCGGCGACCGGCTCCATGCTTTCGACAGAAACGCCGAGAAGACCCCGTAATGAGGTCTTCCCGTCGTAATACGACACGAGTTGCGTGATCGTGATGTCGGACATTTCTTCCCGTTTCATTTACGCCGGAGCTGAGTTGCGGATGATCGTTTCGTCCATCTTGCTGATGGTTTGGATGAAGTTGGACAGCGCCGCCATCATAGCCTGTGCCTGCGCCATTTTCATCTGCCCCATGGCGGCGGTTTTCGGATCGCTCATCAGTTTCATCGCCTCTTCTTGGAGCGAATTCGCTTTATTCGAGATGGCGTTGACCTGGTCGCCGAGCTCTTTCCAAGTGTCCGTTCGCTCGGATGCGTTCGCCGTGGAACTGCTGGAGGCATTCGAGAACGTTCCCGGCTGTGAGGCCATCGGAGCGCCGGAGGAGTTGAAGTTCGCAAGGGTTGCACTGATGTGTATCCATTGATTGTTTACGGAAACGTCATCGCTTGTTTTCCCGGAATCGTACAGCCCGTCCAACTTCTTGAGATCTCCGATCACTTCTTTCGCTTTATTGGTCTGCTCGGGGCTGGCCGTCATCGCAATGTAAGTAAAGTCGGGTCTGATGTTGTTCATTGTGGTTTCTCCTCAATCCGTCTCCGGCGATTTTTCATCCGGTACGCACAAGTTATCGGGGGCCCTCAGCCAAAGTTGCTTGACGGGGCGGGAAAGCTGGATTCGGCCAGAATCCGCAAGCGGCGGAACCGTGGACCCGGTGAATAGGTCGCCAACCAATGCAGTTCCTTGACCGCCTCGTCGCGTCGATTCAGTTGCAAAAGCGCCTCGGTCCGGACCTCGCGCGCTTCCGCATCGAGCGTGCCGGTGTACAGATCGAGAGCCCGATCTGGAAGACCTAAGGCCAGGTACACCCGGGCCAGCGCATTCCGGCAATACGAATCGGCGGGCGCCACCGCGACCAGCCCTTCGAGCAAAATCGCCGACTCGCGGTAACGGCCTTGCCGCGAAAGCTGGCTGGCGCGTTCGGCCACCAGGTAAACGTCTTCTCGAGTCCAGGGCATTATTTGGTTCCCTCCGCCAGCGAACGCGACCATACGCCTTCGCGCGCTTCCCGGTAGCGGACCAAAAGAGCCAGCATTTTGCGGGTCTCCGGTTGCGCCGGCGGATCGGCGAGATGGCGGTCGAGCAGATCTTTCCAACGCTCACGTTCCTGCTCCACATCGCCGAACGACAAACCCGGCGGACGCGAGGGAGCGTCCAAACCCGCATCGACGCCCGATGGCTGGAGCCGTAAAATCTGTTCCCACGAGACCGGCGGATCCGCCGCGATCTCGGCCAACTTCCCCTGAAAGGCGCTTTTCGGACCGCGCACGGCCGCCAATTCGGCCTGCGCGTCGAAGCCCGGAATCGTGTATTGAACCTTCATTTCTTGTTCTCTTCCTCGAGGCTGTACACCCAGTTGAGGACCTCGGCGACCGCGTCATACAGGTCTTCCGGAATCTCGTCGCCGATGCCGACCTTGTAGAGCGAATGCGCCAGCGGAACGTTCCGGATGATCGGAACGTGGTGTTCCTTGGCGATTCCGATAATGTTCTGCGCGAGGTCGTCCTGGCCTTTCGCACAGACCGACGGCGCGCTCTCGAACTTGTCGTCGTATTGAATCGCGATGGCGAGGTGGGTCGGATTTACGACCACGGCAGCCGCCTTGGGTACCGTCCGGACGGCGGCCTGCTGCGACAACTCCTGATGCAAATGTTTGCGCGCCTGCTTAACATGCTGATCGCCTTCGTCCTGCTTGTACTCGTCGAGCACTTCCTGCTTCGACATCTTCAGGCCCTTGGTGTAAAACGATCGCTGCAGGAAGAAGTCGGCCGCTCCGATCAGCGCGAACAAGCCCCCGACGCGTAAGAGAAAGCGCGACAGGAGGGTGCCCGCGAGTTCGCCGGATTGGGCCACTGACAGTTGCGACGAAAGGATCAACGGGCCAAGCGAATCGCGGATGAGGAAATAGGCGACCACCAGGACCAGCGTAAATTTCAAAAGGTTCTTCGCCAGTTCGACGTACGTTTTCGCTTTGAAAAAGATGTTCTGAAAGCCCTGGATGGGATTCAGCTTTTCGAATTTGGGCTTGATCACGTCGAACGACAGCAGGGGCTGGACTTGCAAAAAGGTCGTCGCCCCAGCGACGATCATCACGCCGAGGGCCAGCGGCAACACCACGATGAACAGCCGCTGAAACGCCATGCCGGTCAGGCTGAGAAGCTGATCCGGCAACAGCGTTCCACTGAGGACCTCCGGCCGGAAAAACTGCTGTAACAACGCGCGCAGCTCGGACACAAAGGCTTGCCCGCCGAACAGCAGCACCATCGTCGCGGTCAGAAACACCAGCGCTTGCGTGATGTCCTGGCTCTTGAGGACGCTGCCCTTTTTCCGGGCATCCTTGATTTTCTTCGCTGTTGGCTGTTCGGTCTTTTCGCCGGACATTCACTCTCTTTCGCCGCTATTGCGCCGTCGCGTTCAGCTTCATAACGCCGGCCACCAGCTGATTCGCATCCTCTTCCTTCATGCGCTCGTACCAGCCCTTCACGATTCCCACGTTGAGTCCGCCCAGCGAATACGGTCTCCGCGTATCCTGCCCGTATTTGGGAGTTTGATTGTCCTCGGGCTGCTGCTCCGCAATCGGCAGCTTGCTATAGCCCATAACCTCTAGGCGCTTTTGCAAATCGACCGCATCCCCCAGGCTCGACATCAGGTCGTCGGGAATCTTCGTGCTCTTGCCGGAGGTCGCAACCAGTTTCGGCGAGGCGGTAGATGACGCGGCCGGTGCCGTCGACGACTTGGAATCCGTCCCGCGGCTCGAGGACATGATCGCCGACATCGAAGTGGGAAACGCGGCCGCCGTTGAAGGATGCGATGGCGCGCCGGCTGCCGGAGACAGCTTGTAATCGGTCTGACCTGAAGGAGCCTGCGCGTAATCCGGGAGCTTCGTAAAATCCTTGAACGGGTTGTCGCCGATCTCGGCGGCATCGATCAGGATCGCGCCGGGCGGCGGATTGTTCGGATCGTAATCCGGATACCCGGGCGCATGCAGCCCCGGCGACATGATGATGCCTTCCATGGTCGCGCTCGGCACCCATGTGTAGCCATAGGCCGCGCGCAACTGGTTCGTCTGATGCGGACCCCACCCGTACAGCATGATCGGCACGTCGATTTTATAACCCTTGGTGATCAATTCGGCGACTTTCGCCGAACGTTCGCCGGGCTCTTGCATGTCGCGGAGTTCCTGCACTTCGGCCGGCTGTTTTGCCCAATACGCGTCGTCGTAAGGATCGACGCCTCCCGTGTGCGGCTGCGACGCGGCAATCTTGTTCAAGATTTCCATGCGCCGCGCCTGACCTTCTTCGGACGTCACATAGCCAGTGCTCTGTTGCAGAATTCGAGCCGGCGGTTGCTCGGCGTTCGGCGGCTGTGGCAAGATCGGCGCCGTCTTGGCCGGTTCTGCCGGCAGCGGAAGAGTGGGTCCAGAGGGTCCGTCGATCTTATTCATACTTTGGTTATCGCCGCCGCGATCCGGAAGTTGCGTTAGCCATTCGCAAGCGACCGCACCAGGGCGGCAATCTGATCCAGCATGTCGGCGAAATGGCGGTTTAGCCGGGTCATGATAAAGCCGATCGCGAGCAGCAGGACCGCCAATCCGGCCAGCGCCTTCACGGGTTGGCTTTCCTGATGGACGTTGATTTGCGATGCGATTTTCCCCAACGCGCCGAACGCCACATCCACCATGAACAATGCCAACAATACCGGCGCCGCCAACTGCATTCCGATGGATATGGTCGAGCCAGTGATCCGCGCCATCTGGTCGGCGAATGCGAAGCCGCCGGGCGGAAACTTCGGGAAGCTCAGGACTGGCAGTTGAGTAAAGCTCGAATGCAGCGTGTTGATAAACATCAAATGACCATTCATCGCCAGGAACAAAACGATGGCGGCTTGAAATTTCAGTTGGCCGAGCGCCGACAGGTGTCCCGGCAACTGCGGCGTGACGTAAGCCGGCTGGTTCATTCCGCGGCCCGTGTCGATGAGCGTTCCAGCGGCCTGCACCGCGAGAAACACCAATTGCGAAACGAAGCCGATAACGGCTCCTATCATCACCTCCTTGAGCAACAAAGCCACGAACAGAACGACGTTCATCGTTTCGATGGCGGGATTGGCAACCAGATATGGCGTCAGCGTCGCGGTGAGGATGACGGCGAGGCCGGTCCGGACCTGGCCGGATACGGTCTGCCCGCCGAAGAATGGCGCGAGCGAAAGCGCGGTCGCCAGGCGCGCGACCGCCAATCCGAAAACGATGAGGAAAGCGTTTACATCCGCGTGGATTCCCAATTGCGAAAGCAAATGCTGGGCTGTCGGAATCAGGTTCACGCTCGGCTCATTTCACGGTCGCGATCGCGTCGAACAGAACCGTTGTAAAACGCATGGCCTGTAGCAGCATCCACGGGCCGAGGATTGCGAGCGTCAGAAAAATCGCGATCAGCTTCGGCACGAAACTCAGAGTCTGTTCCTGGATCTGCGTCGTCGCTTGAATCACACTGACGACCAAGCCAACCAGCATCCCCGCGAGCATGGGACCGGCCGACAGCAGCAAGACCATCAGCATGGCCTCGCGCAGGATTCGGAGAATGGCGTCGGCGCTCATGTATAGCTCACGACCAGGCTGCGGACAATCAGGAACCATCCGTCTACAAGCACGAAGAGCAATAGCTTAAACGGCAGCGAAATCACCGACGGCGAAAGCATGCCCATACCCATCGAAAGCAGAATGTTGGCGATCACCATATCGATAATCAGGAACGGAACAAAAACCAGAAAGCCAATCTGGAAGGCGTCTTTGAGTTCGCTGGTGACGAACGAGGGAATCAGGATGCGGAATTCTTCCTTGTCGATTTTCGGCGCGTTGCTTTCGGCAGGCGCGGGCGGCGGAGTGGCCGGAGCCTGGTCCGCGGGCGGATTCTGTTGGGGTGCGGGCGCGGGTGGTTCTGCGACCGCTACTGGACGCTGCCCCTGCCGGTCGAGCGTCGCGGCGAGTTCCATGAACAACGCGCGGTCGCGCGGATGGCTATGTCTCGATAGAAACTTGCGCAGCGGCTCCTTACCTTTTTGCGCTCCATCAAACAGGCTCTTGACGCTCGCCTCGGAAAAGATGTCCTTCGAATTCGTCAGCGATCCGGCGGCATCATACATCTGATGGCCGACCGGCGACATGATGAAGATCGTGAGAATGAACGCGAGACCCGTGATCACCTGGTTGGGCGGAACCTGCTGGGCACCGAGCGCGTTTCGCAAGATCGACAGCACCACCGAAATCTTAACGAACGACGTCAGCATGATCACCACGAAAGGCGCAAGAGAAAGCGCGCCCAATACGACGATCAGCACGACGGGATTGGACATCTGGTTGCCGCCCTGGGCTTGCGCCATACGGCTCGAAAGCAGCAGCAGAAGCAGTAACGGCGCAACGCGATTCATGCGGCGTCTCCTCTGCCCTTGACGCGAAAACGGTCCAGCGTGGACTTGAATCCCACGGGTTGCGCCGGCACCAGTTCCGCTTCAACCGCAGCCGAATCCAGGCGCGTCAACAACTGCATCTCTTGTTCGGAACTGCCCAGCAATAGGTATTCGCCGCCGGCTTTCACCACGTACAACGTCTTGCGCGGTTCGAGCGCTTGGCGCGCGACCACCTGAATTGCATTTCCGCTCGCGATCGCAGTCATGCCGGATAGACGCGGCATCCAGTAGCGCAATCCGATCCACGCCAATACGAGAATGCCCGCCAGGATGAAGAGGAGTTTGACGTAATCCAGAATCGAATTATTCAAGGCACCTACCTGGTCGGCGGCGCTGACCTGCAAGAGCGCCATCAAGTGGTTCTCCAACTCAGGACGCGAACGCCAAGGCGTCCATCGATATCGACCAACTCGCCTTCACCGAGGATGCGTCCGTTGACGGCTAGCTGGACCGGCGCCGTTGCATCGCGTTCGAGCGGCACCAGGACGCCGGGCGCCAGCGCTTCCGCTTCCTTCAGCGTCATTTCCTTCTCGGCGAGAATCACGTCGATTCGCAGCGTCAGGCCTTCGAGAGCAGCATTCATAGGCACCTTTTCTTTCAGTGGGCGCTCGATCTTGAGTTGATTTCCGCCACTTGCGGATTGCACCGCGGTGACCTCCCAGCCCCGATCCGCGCGATTGGGTTCGAGCAAGGCGGGTGACGAGGAAGCAAATAAAATATCGCCGGCTTCAAGGCTCGACGTTTCTTCGGGTGTCAAATCGACCGAGCCGGCGGCATAGCGGTACGCGAAAGTAAGTCCCGCGGGCAACGTCGGACCAGCCGGACCCGCGTTGGTTTTCTTCATCGCGCTGAGCAATGAATACGGGAGGAAAATGCGAACCGGTCCATGGCCATCGCCGAGGCCGACCGAGAACTCGACGGCGATTCCGCGCTCGGTGGGATCGTAAGGCGGCACCGCGCCACGCGGGCCCAGGCTGAATTGATACGGGAAGGCGACCTTGCGTCCGGCGTTTTCAAGGCACGCGAGCAACAGGAAAAAGCACACGTCGTCATCGACCGGAGCCGGCGAAGCGGGATCGATTTGCGCCATGCGCAGCGCGTGCCGGATCGCAGTCAGGAACAGGACGTCGTGGACCTCGATGTAGGCGGCGAGTCCCAGCGGCTCGACGTGCAGGGCGAATCCGCTGCGCGCGTTCACACGGAATGCGCCCCATTCGCCGGATTCGACGCGCGGCGCAGAAAGCCGGACGTCGCGGCCAGTCCTCCAGATTCGTTCGAGGCGCACCGTGAAGTCGTAAGGAAAAATCGTGAACTGGCCGCCATTACGAATCGGCCGAAGCTCGAGTGGAGCGAGCTTCTTTCCGCCCGCGATGGTCCCGAGCGAACCGCCCAAATCTTCGAGCACCCAGACGTCATTGCGCATCACCAGGCGCGCGTGCCGCTTCGTGATCGCGGGCGCGGGAAGCACCACATCGTTGTCGGCTTCGCGTCCCAAAGTGATTTCGTTCTTCTCAAAACGGAAACGATGAATGCCGCCCTTCGACGAAAGCGTGTCGGTCTGTTCGAGAATCAGCGCCTCGCCCACGGGTTCCGGAATTAATTCGCCTAATGCGTCCGAGAGCCACACCTGCCAGTCGTTGACGCCTGGGAAAACGCGTTGGAACCAATTCCAGGGTTCGACATCGCCGGCGCGAAAAGCGGGAAGGCCCTGCAATGGCGACGTGGCGACGGTCATCGATCCCTCTGCCGCTTCTGCGATTCCGCCCAACTGGTTTGCGTCGCAGGATCGACGTCGCTTCGCGTGCCTTCCGCGCGCAACGCGCCTGGTTTTCTGTTAACGGAGATCGACGCCACCGTTAGACCTTTCGCCGCCAGCCGATCCGCCAGCTGCGACGTTTGGCCTTGCAGCATGGTCGCGATTCCATTCGACTGCGTCTGAAATTGCACTTGAATTCCGCCCGCGTCCGGCTTCGAAATGTTGATCTTCAGGCCTTCAAGCGTTTTCGAGTTGAGCTGAATCTGGACTTCCTTGACCCCGGATTCTTTCGTCGCAACCGTGATCTCGTCGGTCAATTTGTCGAGCATCCGCGCGGCGGTCGCGGCCTGTGGCTGCTCCGTTTTGGCAACCGGCCCTCCGCTCATTTCCGGCGGCGGCAATAAGCCCGGCGTTCCGGAAAACGATTTCGCGGTGGCATCGTCAGCCGCTGGTTCCTGACTCGACGACTGCTTTTTCTTCTCCAGCACGGCGGAGAACTTCTTATCCTTATCCGTCCCCTTGTCTTTCGCCGGCTGGTTTGCCTGCACTCCGTCGATTTTCATGAGGGCCGCTTTCTGGCCGCGTGGAGCACGGAGCCGATTTCGTCCAACTCGCGCTGCTCGGCTTCATCCTGATCGCGCCGGAACTTCTGCTCCGCCTTCGCCCGGTGCTTCTCAAGAATCTGGACCTCGCGGACCGCCTCCTCGAATTGCTTCTTCGCCACCTCCACTTGTTCCTCGCAATCGGTGACCGTGATCTGTTGCAACAAAATCTTCCGCTTCGCTTCGAGCACATCGGCGTCGAGCGCCTTCAGATAATCCGCTCTCTGCCGTACTTCGTCTCCGCCGGGCGAGCCGCTCAACAATCGGGCCCGGCGATCGCGGCGCGAACGCTCTTTTTCTTCTTTCGCTTCTCGTAGCCTGCTGAGGTTATCGAGCGCATCCTTCAATTGGTTGCGTTGTTCAACCAGGTTTTCTTGCGCTTTTTCCTGTTGCCGGTTTTTCTGATCGAGAAGAACCTCGAGTCGGTAGCGAAACTGCGCCATGCGCTACTCCGGATACCGGCTGGTCAGCTGTGCGACCGTCGATTGAAAATCGGACGGCTCGTGCGTGCCTTGCTTCAGGAATTCGTTGATCCGGTCCACGTTGTCGATGGCGGCATCGACGTTCTTGTCGGATCCGCGCTGGTAGGCACCGAGCAGGATGAGGTCTTTCTGCTTCTCGTAGGTCGCGAGCAGCCCTCGCATACGAGTCGCGGAATCGCGATGGGCCTTGGTTGCGACCGCGCTCATCACGCGGCTGACGGAATCCAATACGGAGATCGCCGGGTAGTGGCCGCGCGCCGCCATGTCGCGCGAAAGAACGATGTGGCCGTCGAGGATGGAACGGACTTCGTCGGCCACGGGCTCGTTCATATCGTCGCCGGCGACCAACACGGTATAGAACGCCGTGATCGATCCCTTATCAGAATTGCCAGTGCGTTCGAGCAGTTTGGGGAGCTCGGCGAACACGGACGGAGTGTATCCGGCGCGCGCCGGAGGCTCACCGCAGGCGAGACCGACTTCGCGCTGGGCGCGGGCGAATCGCGTAACGGAATCCATCATCAGCATCACCTTCTTGCCCTGATCGCGAAAGTATTCCGCAATCGCGGTGGCCACAAACGCGCCCTTCAGGCGCACCAGCGAAGGCTTATCCGACGTGGCGCAGACGACCACGGATCGCTTCATGCCTTCGGGACCAAGATCCTGTTCGAGAAAATCTCGGACTTCGCGACCGCGTTCGCCGATCAGCGAAATCACGTTAACGTCGGCCTCGGTATTCCGCGCGATCATCCCGAGCAGAGTGCTCTTTCCAACTCCGGCCGCAGCGAATAAACCAACGCGCTGGCCCTCACCGCAAGAGAGCAGGGAATCGATGGCGCGCACGCCGATCGAGATCGGCTTGGTCACGCGCTGGCGTGTCAGTGGATCCGGCGGCGCGGCTGAAACGGGATATTCCTCGACGCAATCGAGCGGGCCTTTGCCGTCCATCGGTTCGCCCAAACCATCCAGCACGCGCCCGAGGAGTCCCTCGCCGACTCGCACGCTGAGGCACTTTCCGGTGCTGACCACTTCGCTCGACGGGCCGATATTGGTGAGGCCGCCCAGTGGCATCAGGAGCGCGTCGCCGCCCTGGAAACCGACCACCTCCGCCTTCACAGTTTCGCCGCCGCGCGTGTTGTGGATCTGGCACAGCTCGCCTACGAAAGCGTCTTCGAGTGAGGCGCGAACCAGAAGTCCGACGATTTCGTGGACGCGGCCGCGAACCTCGACCGGCGTCACGGCTTCGAGTTGCGCCAGCCTTTTGCCGAGATTGAAAACAGGATCGGTCATCTGGCTATTTGAGGAGTATCCGCTCGAGAACTGTGATTTGCGTTTCGAGGCGCGCGTCCACGCTGCCGTATTCATTGGATAACAGACAGCCGCCCGGCTCTACCGATTCGGAAGCCGTGATCACCAGCCGGCAGTTGTCTCCCGCCGCCCTCTGCACTTCCGCCATTCGCGCTTCGACGTAGGGTAGGGAATCGGGATGGACCTGAATATGCAGGCTCGGCGCGCGGCGCACGTTCTGAATAGCGCCCTTCACAATCGCGCCGACGGCTTCGGGAGCGATGCGCATTTCTTCGGCGATTACTTTACGAGCGATGCCCAAAGCGAGTTTGACCAGTTCCGGCTCCGCCTGATCGAAGCGGGCCGCGCTCGCACGTTGCGCTTCGAGCACCACGGCGGTCCATTGCGCCAAGCCTTCTTCATAGCCGGCCTGCTTCGCTTCCCGATGAATCGTTTCGCGATCTTCTTCCGCCAGCGCAATGATGTCGCCCGCACGTCCGAGCGCCACCGCCGTGCGCTTTCGCAAGAGACGTTGATTGGCCGGGATCGAGGACGCTTTGGCAATCATCGCGGCATTCGTCCGAGCAGGTGGCGCATCAGCGGATGCGGCATCCGGCTCACTCCCGGAACGGTGGCTCGCTTGATCGCCAGTTCGCCATCACGCAAATCGTGAAGCCGTGCGAGCAGCGCGTCGGCCGACAGATTCTTCGCCGCGTCTACTTCCTTTGATACGTCTTCCGCCAGGTTTTTCGGCAGTAGCTTGCGCACGCGGGCAAAGCGATCCGGCGCGGCCATCATCCCGAACCAGGCGAATACCTGCGGATTCACTTTCGCGCCCCGGTGGTCAGCGCTTCTTGTGCCGGCGCGGACGTCATCAAGGCAGTGGCGAGCCGCGACTTCAGCCGGCGGACTTGCACAGTCAGCGTGAGAGCGAGGATCGTCATGATCGCCAAAAAGAAAACTGCTCCCGCCAGCAGTTCCTGATTGCCCAGGTACCACATAATGTCGTGCGCGGCTTCTTTGCGCATTTCCACTTTCTTCATCACGACGGCGATGTTGTCGGCTTGCAAGCCTTCGACGCCCTTCGAGACCAGCTGCTTGACTTCTGGTACGGTCAGGGGCGGCTGGTCACCCTGATACTTCATTAACACGGAGGCGGTCGCCGGAGCCCATTGGCTCTTGTCGAGCAGTGCGCTGTTTTCCGGCAGGACCACGTGGACACGTACGTCGATCACCCGCGCGACCGATTTCAGGGTCCGGCTAATTTCGCCGGTCAGGCCCTGCATCATTTTCGCTTTTTCCTCGCCGGCCGTCGGAATCAGACCCGGATTCGCGTACGTCTCTTCGAATCCCTTCACGCGCGGCCGCGGCAGTCCGTTCTCCTGAAGAATGCGCCACGCGGCGACCAGATTTTGGTTGCCGCCTTTGAGCGAAACGGTCCAGGTCGGGGCCTCGCGGTCTTTCGCGGTCAGGCTGCGATCGGCTTCGAGGCCGTGCTCCTGGAGAACGATGATGATCTCCTGCGCTTCGGCTTCGGTGAGTCCGGATTGCAGCTCGTGTTTCAGGCAACTGGTGAGCGTGAGGCAAATAAGCGTGAGGATGGCGATGCGGAGCTTCATTATCCGACCTGTGTCTGAAGTAGTTGCTTGGTGCTCGACGTGGCGCTTTCGACCACCTTCGAGAACAGCTCGATGTTCTGGCTGCACCGGTAGACTTCCACCTGCATTTGAAGCAATTCTTTGGGATTGTCGAGCGATCCGAGCTTCTTGACGCTTTGTTCGGTGGCTTGGTATTGATCTTCCAAAACGGTCATGCGCTGCCGCAGCGGACCGTTCTCCGCCGATTTTGGCAGCTGCTGTACCTTTTTCGAGGAAGTATCGAGAGTCTTCCTGGCGCGCGAAAGATCGTCGGTGAACAGCGGAGGGCCACTTTTGCCGCTCTCCATTTTCTTGACCAATTGTGTTTCGGCGGCCTTTTGCGATTTCGCGTCGAGCGTTTCAATCAACGGCGGAACCTCGGGAGGTCCGGCGGTTTTCTTGGCGTTCTTTACTTCATCGAAGTTGGACGGGCTGTCCTTCCCGGTAACCGAACCGGCGGTCGTCGATTGCGGGTTGATCGCCTGTGTGCCGATCTTTGCGATGAAGTCTCCAGCCATGACGTTGTAGTCATCGGCTCAAACGCGGAGAAGTTGCTTGCTTCTTTTCGAGGAGCGGCGTGGCCAGCAGATCGCGCAGCATTTCGAGACTCTTGGCGTGGACCCGGCACATCCAGGATTTGGACAGGCCCAGCCGATCGCCCAATTCTTCCAGGTTCGCGTTCTCGAAATAGTAGCCTTCGATGACGCGCCGGTTCTTTTCCGGCAGTTTGGTCAACGCCTCGCGCAGTCTGGCTCCATCCTGATTTTCGATGGCCGCGGTCTCGGCGGACTTGCGCGTGTCCGCCGGAGTCGCCGCGCCGGGTTCGTCGAGCGACAGCATGTAGGCGGTGGCGATCGCGCCGATCTGCGATTGCGCTTCGAGGATCTGCTCGGAGCCGCTGCCAGCGGCCGGAGGCGCTTCCGAGTAGTCCTTCATGTACTCGTTGGCGGCCATCCCGAATTTCAATTCCTGGTAGGCGGTCCGCGAATACCAACTCATCTTCCGGATCGCGTCGTAGACGGCGCCCTGAATGCGGTAGAACGCGAAGGTCTTGAACAGCACGGCACGCCGCGGATCGTAGGCCTGCGCCGCCTCGACCAAACCGAGTTCCGCCGCGCCGTGGAGGTCTTCTTTATCGACAGAGGAGGGAAGCTTCTTCAGCACGTTGGTGGCGATGGCGCGCGCATAAGAACGGTGGGCTTCGATCAGTTGCAAAATGTAAGCTTCGCGCCGCGCGGCGGATGCACCGGCGTCAACCAGGGCATCGGTGATGTGCGGATCGAGCTGTGATTCAGGCTGCGGAACAATAACGGGCTGCGCCATCGGATTGCTACCCCAACCCGTATAGCGTCATATGCCGCCAAAGTGCCTCACGGAAAATGAAGGTTCCGGGGGACTGAGCGGAAAGGCCGGATCAGTGAAGCAATTTAGGCACGAAAAACCACAATCCGACGCCGATGGCCGCCGCGAAGAGGGCCGCGACGCCGACTCCGAGAAGCACGATCCGCCAGTCCACGCCCTGCTTCGACGCGACTGGAGGGCGGGGATGCGGCGCTGATCGTGACGCCTGCGGCATCTCAGCGGCCCGCATCAGGCGGGTACGGCCCCGCTTCAAATCCGCTTTCTGGAGCGCATCGATGACAGCTGGAAGATTCTTGACCCGGACATCGATCCGTTTGTCCACCAGCTGAGCGATTACGTCCGACAGGTTTTTGGGAAAGCCGGGAAGCGCCTGCGCTACAGACTTTACCGAGCGGCTGTAGTCGGAATGCCACTGCAGCCACCGCGGATCGCCGTCGTTGTCCGCCAACACCGGGAACTCGTCCCGCAATTTCCCGCGCCCCAATGCCAGCTCGTAGAAGATATAGCCCGCCGCGTACAAATCGGCAGCCAGACGGGCGTCCGGCGAGGTCATCGCACCCTCGATAAAGTATTCGCGGGCGGCGTATTTCAACGTCGGATTCTGAATGGTCTCGTGCGGACCCTGCACCGGCAAAGCCTCAATCTCCACGGTGCCGTGGCCCATCATCCGGATCTGATCCGGCGTCAGGCAAAGATTCGTATGGCCTTCGCGGTGCATCTCGAAGATCTTCTGGACCACGGAGATCAGCAGGGGCGCGATCGCGTCGGGCGTGCCTGGCGACTCCGCCAGCATGGTCGAAAGCGTGTGGCGCGGTTCGGCATTCGGACTGCTGGTTCCGGCGATGGCGGCGCGCAGTTCCGCGACCGAAGAAAAGCGGCTCGCTGGATTCGGCTCGATGCAGCGCTCGATCGCAGCCGCCAGCCGGGCGCTGGTTCCGGGCGCGTCCATTTCCAAGTGCGGCGGACGCATGACGCAGCGCTCCGCAAGGGACGCGCCCTGAAACGGCTTCTGCCCGCTTAGGAGTTCATAGAACATGCAGCCGCTCGAATAGAGATCGGAGGCGATGCTCAGCGGCACACCCATGATGTGCTCGGGAGACATGTAGGCCGGCGTGCCGAACATCACGCCCACGGTCTGGCGGCCGCCCTTCTCGCGAGCCAGGCCGAAGTCCATCAATTTCAGCGTGCCGTCCGGCGTCAGCATGACGTTCTGCGGCTTGATATCGCGGTGGATGATGCGGGCGGCATGGACGTGTTCAAGCGCGTTGCAAAATTGCGCGAAAATGCCTAGGAATTCGGCTTCGGACAGACGCTTCTTTTCCGCCATCCAGGCGGCCAGCGTGCGGCCCTCGATGAACTCCATCGACAGATACAGCTGGCGGTCGTGCTCGCCGATGTCAAAAATACGCACCACGTTGGGGTGCTGAAGGCGCCGCGCGATCACCACCTCGCGCCGGAAATCGCTCATGGTTTTGGGATTTTCCGCAGCCCACGGATGCAGCACTTTCAACGCGATCGTTTCGACTGTGAGACGGTCCACGACCTTATACACCGTGGCCGTGCCTCCGCTGCCGAGTCCAGCAAGGACTTCAAAGCGGTCGGCGAATAGCTGGCCAACTTGCAGCGAATTTGGCGGACTGGACGGACCGCCGTATCCCGGCACAATCGATACCCTCTCTGCGATGCGAACGGCTGAATCGGCAAGTATACCATCGGCCTTTGCGACGCTTACCGGGATGGCCCTGGTCGGGCGCACTGAGCGCATCGCAGCTTTTAACCGCTTTACGATTGCGCGCCGCGAGACTCGAAGCGAGGCTCGGCCCTGACCGCTCAGGTCCGCAACGCATCCTTACCGGTATAGCGTCATCCGTACGGAAAACACCTCACGGTCGGCTGCACGCGCTCCCCGGTTCATGGATAATATTCGTACTATGGCGAATCGCGAAGACAACGCTGGGGAAGTCACTCAGCTGCTCCGCGAATGGCGTCAGGGCGATCGGGCTGCTTTTGAGCAGCTGATGCCGCTGGTGTATGACCAATTGCATAAGATCGCTATGAACCTGATGCGGCAGGAGCGGAATGACCATACGCTACAGCCCACGGCTCTCCTGCACGAAGTCTATTTCCGTCTCGAATCCCAACGATCCATCGAGCTTGTCGATCGCGGCCATTTCTTCGCCTTCGCCGCGCGCCTGATGCGTATGATCCTGGTGGACCATGCCCGTGCCCACAAGGCCGAGCGCCGTGGCGGACCGAACATGGTGAAGATGCCCTTGTCCGAGGACCTGCCCTGGCTCAACGACATCAACGCCGACGTGCTCGATCTGGATCGTGCGCTCGATCGCCTGGAAACTCTCGATCCACGCAAAGCGCGGCTGGTGGAGCTCCGGTTCTTCCTCTCGCTTACAGTCGAGGAGGCGAGCGAAGTGCTCGGCGTATCCCGGGCGACCGTCGAGCGGGACCTCCGCTTCGTCCGCGGCTGGCTGTTTCGTGAATTGCGCGGCCAGTCCCCCAGCGCCGAGGCGACGAACGCCGGGTGATCCGGCTTTCTATGGGAATCGAATCCTAAATGGATAGTTCGGCCAGCAACCGGTTTGAACAGATCGAGGCGCTCTACCATCGCGCGCTCGAGCTGCCGCCAGCCGATCGCGTGAACCAGCTTGCCGAGTGGTGTGGCCCGGACATGGAGATGTTTGACGAGGTCCACTCGCTGCTCGATGCCTTTCACGAGCAGCACACCGTCACCGTTACCGGGATCGATGGAGAACAGCCGAAGCCGCGCAGTACCGATCGGCGAGTCGGCCATCCGCTGGGGCGCTACACCATCGAGCGCGAACTCGGCCGAGGCGGAATGGGCGTCGTCTACCTCGCCTCCCGCAACGAGGGCGGAATTCAGCAGACCGTCGCGATCAAAGTCCTGTCCTCGCTACTGACCACCAAGTTCCACGAGGACCACTTCCGCCAGGAAGGCCAGATCCTCGCGTCGCTTGAGCACCCGAACATCGCCGGTATGATCGACGGCGGCGTGTCGGAACAAGGCGAGCCGTACCTGGTGATGGAGTACGTGGAGGGCGTCCGGCTGGACGAATACGTCGCTGCCCACCCGCTTTCCGTAAAAGGCTTGGTGGAGCTGATTCTGCAGGTGTGCGACGCGGTTCAATACGCGCATCGAAACCTGGTCGTCCATCGCGATCTGAAGCCGGGCAATATTCTGGTCGGAAACGACGGCCGTCCCAAGCTGCTCGACTTCGGCACGGCGAAATTGATGGACCCCGCCGATCCGGCCGGCGTCGGGCGCTTCACCAAGCAGGGATTTCGCGCCTTTACGCCGGAGTACGCAAGTCCGGAACAGATCCTCGGCGGCGTCGTAACCGCGGCGAGCGACGTGTATTCGCTGGGCATCATCTGCTACCGCCTGCTCACCGGGCGGCAGCCCTATCGCTTCTCCTCTTACGCCAACGAACAGTTCATCCAAACCATCACGAACTACGAACCGGCGCGGCCGAGCACCGTCCTAACGGGCGTGGATGCGGCTAGAGACGCGGTAATTTTGCCGTTCGACATCCATCGTAGGCGGCGCGAATTGCGCGGCGATCTCGATGCGATCGTATTAAAAGCCATGGCCAAGCAGCCGGATCGCCGCTATCAAAGCGCCGCCGAACTGGCCGACGATCTGCGAAATTATCTCGCTGCGCGGCCCGTTTCCGCGCGCGAATCCAACTGGCGATACCGGGCCACGAAGTTCGGCGAACGCAACCGCGCGCAAGTAATCTCAGCCGCCGCCGTCGTGATCGCGATCGTGGCCGGACTTGCCGCCACGGTCTGGCAGGCGGGAATTGCCCGGGCCGAACAGGCTCGCGCGGACGCGCAGTTTCAAAACGTGCGCAAGCTGAACCGCTTCCTCCTTTTTGATTTTTACAACGAAGTCGAATTGCTGCCCGGCTCGACTGGAGTGCAGAAGGAACTGTTGACGCAATCTCTCGCCTTCCTTGATCGCCTGCAGCGCGAATCGCCCGACGATCCGGACGTGCTCGTCGACGTGGTGGAATCGTACACAAAAATGGGCGACTTGCAGGGCAATCCGTACAGCAACAACCTCTCGGATCCAGAACCCGCGATCGCGACGCTGAAGAAGGCTCTGGACCTTGCCATCGGAGTTCGCCGGCGCTATCCCAAAATGGACCGCGCGCTGCTCGCATTCGGTCACGTTGAGGAAAGCCTCGGCGAGACCTACTTCGGGAAAGGCGACGTTGCCGCTGCCACGCCCCACCTTGAATCGGCGGCGGCGGCGCTCGAAGAAATTGCGAACCGCCCCGGCGCCTCGCCCGACACGCTTCCGGATGCCGGCGCCGTCTACGGTGTACTCGGCGACATGTATGGCGGGTCTTTCGTGGGCAATCTCGAACCAGAGCGCGCCGAAGCGTATTTTCGAAAGAGCCTCGCGCTGGATCTTCGCGCGATCGAGCGGGATCCGAACCACCTTCGCGCCCGCCGCGGAGTCACCATCTGCAACCTGAAACTCGGCACCGTCCTGCAGGACACCCGAACGCTCGAAGCAATCGCTCTTTTTGAAGCCGGCCTTTCGCAAATCCGGATGATGTCCACGCCGGGCAAGTCCAATTTTCAGAATATCCGCCTCGAAAATCTCCTCCGAAATCACCTTGCCTATGCACTTTCGCTGGTCGGGCGGTTTGACGAGGCAATCGAGCACGCGCGTCAATCCGTTCGCGACAACGAAGCCTTCTTCGCCCTCGATCCTACGAATCAGCGCGCGCTCATCGACGCCTCCACGTCGTGGTATTTTTGCGCGAACGCCCTCGAGAGCCGCGCCGAATCGAAAAACTCCGCCGCCGATCGAGCCGAGGCGAAAGCTCTTTATCTAAAAGCCGCGGGCGGCCTCGGAACTGTATTGAAAACGCAACCGGACAATGCGATCTGGAACAGCACCTTGACTGAGATTATGAACCGGTTGGGAGGCCTTGCGAAAACCGAAGGCAAGCTCGCCGAGGCCCGAAAATACTGGGCGCTGGCCCGGGAACGCGCCTCTGCCGCGGCCGACAGGGAGGACGCGATGGAAGCCGTCCTCCAAAAGGCGGCGTTCATCCTGTCGCTCGATGATGCTACACCGGACCTGATGGATTTGCCGCGCGCTCTCGGCTACGCCGAACGGCTGAATCGGAAAACCAAATATTCCAATCCGGACTACCTGGTGATTCTTGGCCGGATCTACCGGCTCCTCGCCCAACCCTCGGAAGCACGCGCGGTGATCGCCAAAGCCGACTCGTTGATTCCGCCTACAAAGCCGGGCGAGCCGGCGAATGATCTCCGCAAGCGAATTGACCGGGAAAAAACGTTGCTCGGACAAAATACGAAATAGGATGGGCCGCTGACCATCAACCGTTCGTCAACGTCATCAACCGCGCGCGAACTCCTCGCGGCGTGTCGCCCGGTTTCGCCGGCGGAAGGAGTGCCAAGCCTTCCCAAGCCGCCTGGCGCGACAGGCTTTTTTCTGCCAGCCGCGAAAGTGCGCGAGCCTTCAACTCGAGTTCGGAAGCCTTCTTCACCTGCGATAGCGAACGCTCGACGAATCCGAGCGCGGCTGCCGGATCGGAGAGGCTTGCCGGCGACGCCGAATGCCAGTGCGCCGGCCAGCGCGGCGACGCCTACCGCTGTGAAGCGGTTCCGGCGGATGAATTTCGCAGTACGGTAGCCCAGCGAACCCTCGCGCGCCTCTACGGGTCGCCCAGCCAGATAGCTTTTGAGGTCGGCGGCAAACCGCTCCGCTGAGCGATAGCGATGCTCGGGCGCGCTGCGAAGCGCCCGCTGTGCGATGGCATCGAGATCCTTGTCAATCGCCTCCGCCGGTACCAGGCTGTTCCCGATTCGCCGCGCACGGCTTCCCGGCGCTTCGGCGTCCGCCGATTGAAGGGTTTGTATGAATCCGACTGGATTCTTGATCTGGTCTTCGAACGGATGTTGTCCGGTCATCAACCCAAACAGAATCACGCCGCAGGAATAGATGTCGCTCGCGGTGGACAGCTTCTGCCCGAGTAACTGTTCCGGGCTGGCGAACCCCAACGTCATGGGGCGGAACGACTGGGTAAGCGACTCGCCGATTCCATATTGCTCGGGACTCAGCAATTTCGTGATGCCGAAATCCAGCAGCTTCGCCGTTCCGTCGGCGGTCACCAGGATGTTCGAAAACTTCAAATCGCAATGAACGAGAAATCGCTGATGCGCATAATCCACCGCGCCCAGCGCCTGGATCATCAGGCGGATGCGGGCGGCAAGGTCCAGCCTGTGTGCCGCGCAATATTCGTCGAGCGGAGTTCCCTCGACATATTCCATAACAATGTAGGGAACGCCTTCCGCCGTCGATCCGGCATCGAGCAGGCGCACGATGTTCGGATGATGGAGGCTCGCGAGCACCTGTTGCTCCGCATGAAACCGGCTCAGAACTTCCCGATCGTTCAGTCCTTGCGCCAACAACTTGATCGCGGCCACCTGATGGAAGTCGTCCACGCGGATGGCCTTATACACCTCGCCCATTCCTCCGACGCCGAGAAGCGCGTCCAATTCATAGGGGCCGATGCGGCGCTTTGGCGCGCCGCCGCCCGGAGAGTCGGCCGCTTCGCGCGACTCCGGATTGGTTGCCATCTAGCGCAGTTCCTTGTACAACCACCCGCGAACAAATCGTAGATCCCGATCCACGGTCGCCTTCGATATTTCCAGGATCTCGGCGATTTCGTCCACGGTGAAGGATAGGAAGAAGCGCAGCTCAACGATCCGCGTCTTGCGTGGGTCTTCTTTCTCGAGCCGATCCAGGGCGGAATCCAAATCCAGCATGTCAGTGCCTCGCGTCCCCAGCCAGGGCACGTCGTTCGAAATCGGAATGCGAACGAATTCGCCGCCCCGCCGCTGCGCGTTGTGGGCCCGCGCGTGATCGACCAGAATCACTCGCATCAGCATGGCGGCGAAGGTAAAAAAGTGATGCCGATCCGCCGGGCCCACCTGCCGCTGCTGCGCGAGACGGAAGTACAACTCGTGCAGCAACGCGGTCGGCTGCAAGGTGTGGTCGTGCCGTTCCCGCTTCATCAGCCCGATAGCGATGTGGCGAAGATCCGCATACACCATCGGAATCAGGTTCTCGAACGCGACACGGTCTCCCGCCCGCCACTCCTGTAACAGCCGCGTGATTTCGCCCTGCGGAGGCGAGTCCATCCGTTTAGTATGCCAAAGCGAAACGGCTTCAACGCGCCGCGCAGAACTTCAGATGATCGCGAACCTTCGCCACGTTGTGATCCCAATCCCACTCGGATAATCCGCCACCTTTGCGAAGCGCTTCGAAACGCTCGATCGCGGATTTCCAGAGTTGGCACGCTTCTGCGCGATTCTGGTTCGCCCAATGCAAATCCCCCAGGACGAAGATGGAGAACGCCAAGTCGCGCGCGGCCAGATTCACTCCCGGCTGCGCGGCGGCACTGGCGGAACGTGAACGCACCACGAATTCCTGCTCTCGGAACGCTTCGTCGAATCGTCCCGCCTGGGCCAGCGTCTCGGCCGACGCCTGCCGCAACATCAGGTAAATGCGCCGCACGTTATCGTCCCGATCATCGATTGCGACTAACCGTTGTCCGACTTCGATCGCCTGGCGAAACGACTCGTACGTTTCCAGCGGCGGACTTTTCAACGCGTCGAGCGTAGTGCCGATGTCGTAATCCGCTCCCATTAAAGCGTTCAGGACGGCCGGTCGATTCGGCCACCGGGCATCCGCATCTCGGGCGACCGCTTTCGCCTCGCGATACCGTTCCAGGGCCTCCGTCGGCTTCCCCGAGTAGAAGAGCGAATTGCCCAGCAGACGCAGGAACCAGATTTTCTGGACCGTGCTCTCTTCATCGGGCGGCATCGCCGCGGGCCATTCGCTCATTTCCGCCAGACCGCTGCCAGCGAGGCGTGCTTCGTCCGCCCATCGCTCCTGCAAGTCCGCGAGCTCGACCTGGTACGTGCGAAGCATCGACCGCATGCGCAGCCACTTGGGATTTTGTTCCGATTTCACGTGTTCCAACTCGCGCTCCGCTCCGGCGATCAGTACCGCGCCCCCTTCCGTTTTCCCGTTCCCCCACAGCGACAGCTTCGCCTGCAGCAGGGAATTACGCACCTTCTCGATGCACGCGTCTCCGCCGGCGGCGCCGCTTGCGCAAAGATCGTCGAGGATGTTTTGCGCTCTCTTTAGATTTTGCGCCGCCGCCGCCGAGTCTCCCAGATTGGAGCGGCCCGGAACTCCGTAGACTTCGGCAAGGCGGTTGTATCCCGCCGCCGCCTCCAAGCGCACCGGTGCGTTCGAACGCGCGAGCAGGGAAAGCTGATCCAGTTGTGCCTGCGCCTGCTGTGCCATCTTGGCCCGAATTCCGGTCGAGCCCGGCAGCCGGCTCAGTTCGTCGAACAGGTCGAACAACAGATACTTCGCGATCGCCCGCGTCTCCTCGAACCGCTGCGATGCCTTCCATTGCTCGCGCGCGGCATAGCCTCCGGCCGCCGCCAGAAACACCAACACGGCCGCCGCCGCCGTCAGCCAGATGCGGTTTCTGCGCAGGAATTTTGCCGCTGTATACCGGATGGTTTGCGGCAACGCCCGCACCGGCCGACCGTCGAGGTAACTGGCGATGTCGTCCGATAGTTCGGCCACCGAGGCATAGCGTTCCTCGGGAAGCCGCGCCACCGCGCGTTGCACGATGCCATCCAGATCCCCGCGCAGCAGACGCTTCAGCTTTTCCGGAGTCTCGCCGCGACGCGCAGCGGCGTCCACGGCCGACGGCCCGCTGGCTTCGGCGGCCATCACCGTATCACTCGGGTGCGGCGGATCTTTGGTCATCACGGCATGCATCTGCGCCGCCGGTTCGTTGGCCAGATTTTCGAACGGACGATGGCCGCTGAGCAGTTCATACAGAATGATGCCGAGCGCATAGACGTCCGCCGAGACGGTTGGCCGGCTGCCGCGCAAGGTTTCCGGACACGCGTAGAACGGTGTGAAAAACAAACCCGCCGTCACGGTCGCATCCGCTGTGCCCGCCGGTGATTCCTGCAGGACTTTGGCCAATCCGAAATCTAATAATTTCGGCTCCCCATCGGAAGACACCAAAATGTTGTTCGGCTTCAAATCCCGGTGAACCACCAACGCCTGATGGGCGTAGGTGACCGCGCTGCACACCTTGCGGAACAGTTCCAGCCGCTCGCGAATGCTCAGCTGTTTCCCGTCACAGTAGCCATCCAGCCGCTGCCCGTCGATGTAATCCATCACGAGGTAAGGCTGCCCGTCATCCGTCACGCCGCCGTCCGTAAGGCGAGCGATATTCGGATGCTCCATGCCGGCGAGAATCTGTCGTTCCGTGTAGAACCGCTGGATCAGCGCATGCGAGCCCGGACCGCTCCGGATCAGTTTGATCGCGACCTTCTTGACGAATTGCTCGTCCTGTCGCTCGGCGAGAAACACGCTGCCCATGCCGCCTTCGCCGATCTTGCGAATAGCTTTATATTGCCCGATGTCCCGCCCCTCGCCGGAATCCGGATCCGCCCGCAGGCGTTCTGTTTCCGAAGTGTCGAAGGCCAGGAGAAGCTTAGTCACCTCGTCGCGCAGCGCGATATCGTCTCCGCACGCCGCGTCGAGAAAGCCGGACCTCGTCTCCGGCTCATTTTCGAGCACGCGATGGAAGAGTTCTTCGACGTCCTTCCAGCGCTGCCCTGTCATTGGCGTAATGCTAGCATCGATCTGAATTTCAACGCACCACTTCGAGCGGAGTCAGATCCACCGTCCGCGACGGCCAGACGTCTCTCCCCGTCACCGCGTCGTTAGGACGCGATGCCCGACGCGCCGCGTCCTCGTCCATAAAGTAGTAATTGCTTCCAGCCTTCGCCTGATACTGATTGCCCTTGCCGTCCGTTAGCCGCGTGGTCCCGCCGAGGATGTCATTCACGGCTTCGCGGCGCCGGTCGGAGGCCGCCATCCGGTCCCAAAACGCCTGCTGTTGATTCTCCGCCTGCTGCCGTAATGCGGCCAGCGTTCGGTCCGTAACGTCGCGGCCGATTCGTTGCGTCTCACTCCACCATTTCGGATCCACCCGCATCGACGACTGCACCGCGCCGGTCAATTTAGCCAGCATATTGAACCGCTCCGGACTGCCCAGGAACGCCTGCACTTCGAGCGAGAGCATTCCCAGTAGAAAATTCTGGCCTTGCGCGGCGCGGAACATCGTCGTCCGCGCCATCACCGCGCCCGCGACCGGCGCTCCGTTGCGGCTCCCGCGAATCTTGATTTCCGCGATGGACGCGCGAACGCTCAATCCCATCGACGCCGGTAGCGCTTCTGCCTGGCGAGCCAGATCGGGCCGGTCCGTAACGCTTACGATCTCCACTCCAGACAAGCCCCATTCCCGCGCGAGACTTCGCTTTACGTACCCGTCGCCGAACTGCGCGCCGGTCAGGTACGAACAGAATTGTACCGACGTCTGCGCGGGCGGCATCGAGGCCATTCCCGGACCGGGAACCGTGCATTGCCCGAAGTTCGCATCGCCGATCCGAATCACGGAGCCATCCGGACTGGTCATGTCGACCCCGGTGTTGTAGTGCGTCACGTCCAACCGCCGGATACCACCTGAAGCGCGCCAGCCTTGCGGAACGCCAATAGTGAAGGCCATTTCGTGGGGCTCGCGCCAAACGTTCAGCATCGGCAGGGCATCATCGGTCGTCGTTCGCATCAGGTTCGAGGGGGCCTTGTCCTCAAATGCGATGCTGCGGAGAATCAGCATCAGCTTCGGCCGCTCGCGCCCGATGTCGGAGGCCGGCGCCGTGACTCCGTAGAGCATCCCGACGTCTCTGCCCACTTCGGCGCACAGGATCGCGGCCGCTGACTGGCCCGAACGGAACGTGAAGTTCGCCACCGCCATCCGCTCCCCGGGACGCGACACGCGCAGGTTGGCGACTTGCGGAAACTCCGAAGTCCCTTGGCGGAAGAGGCGATCCAGTGTCGCCGCACAGTCCGCGGTTCGTCCCATTACTGGATGCAGAAACACAGACTCTCGCGCGTCCGCGCTCGTCGCGACGATCTTTCCCGCTCCGCTTGACGACGCGCGCCACCCATCCGGCAGGTCCACCCGGAAGCCGGCGGGGTCGTGAACCAGCCGCGCCCACGCTGCCGATCCGATGAGTAGAAGTGCAAAGTAACGCATACCCGCATAGCGCAATTCCCGTCGGGTTTGTGTCATCATCGCTACCGCCAATTTTGGCGTATCCTTTTTAAGATCATGCGAAATCTATGTTTTGTATTAGCAGGCGTCATCGCCCTCGGTGCCTGGCAGCAAGCGCCCGCCCAGACTGGCGCTCTTCCCGCGTCGATTCGCACGGACGGGCTCTATCAGTCGCCTGGCTCAAAGCCGGACACGTACGCCTATCTTCGCTTCTATAAGGATGGCGCGGTCGCGCAATCCACGTCGAGTGGAACGCCTGTCGAAGTCGCCAAATGGCTTTCAAAAACGCACGAGTATTCCGGCGTCGGCCAGGTCAATGGAGATGCCCGAACCATCGCGTTTACATCGAAATCGAAATCAGGGAATGTTGATTTTCAGGGGACCGTCGAGAAGGACGGCTTGAAGCTGACGACGTATAGCCACATCAATAAATTCCGCGGAAGCTATTTCTATAAGTTTGTGCCGGTCGCATTTCCGCCAGTAAAATAAAACCGTCCGCCAACCGAGCCGCGCCCAGAGCGGCGACCCAAAGTGATGCGTCGCAAGCGAACAAGAAAGTAGCGCCCGGAAGCGGAATTACATCTCCCGGCGGTTCTCAAGCGACTTCGACATCGTGACCTCATCCGCGAACTCAAGATCGCTACCTACCGGAATTCCCATCGCGATCCGCGTCACACGCACGCCCAGAGGCTTCAGCAAACGCGAAAGATAGACCGCTGTCGCTTCGCCTTCGACCGTCGGATTCGTAGCCAGGATGATTTCCTGAATCTCGCCTTGGCCTACTCGCTCGATCAAACCCTTGATCCGCAACTGCTCGGGACCGATTCCGCGCAACGGCGAAATCGAACCGTGTAGCACGTGATAGACGCCTTGAAACGTCCGTGTCGTCTCGATCGGCAGAATATTGTGCGGCTCCTCTACAACGCAGAGTACCGCCGGATCCCGATGAGGATCCCGGCAGTAGGGGCACAGTTCGCCGTCCGAAATGTTGTTGCACTGCGAGCACAAGCCCAGCTTGTCTTTGACGTCGATTACCGCCTGCGCCAGGCGATCCGCATCGTCGCGGGAAGCGCGCAAAACGTGAAACGCCAGCCTCTGCGCGGACTTCTGTCCGACGCCGGGAAGGCGCTTGAATTCCTGGATCAGCCGCGCAAGCGGCTCGGCAAAATCGGGCATCCGTCTCTTTCTTGAACCGCGCCCGGCCTAAAACATTCCCGGAGGAAGTCCCAGCCCGCCGAGCATGCCGCCCATTTTCTTCTGCGTCTCTTCGTCCACTTTTTTTACGGCCTCGCTGCACGCCGCGACGACCAGATCCTGCAGCATCTCCACGTCGCCCGCGACTTCCGGATCGATCTTCACCGTCAGAACGTTCTTGTGTCCGTCCATCGTCACGATGACCATGCCGCCACCGCTCGATGCTTCGACGCGGATCAGCGCGACTTCTTCCTGCATCTTCTGCTGCATCTGCTGGGCCTGCTTCATCATGTTCTGCATGTTTCCGGGCATTTTCATAAGCTATTCCTTGAGATTGCGAACAGTGCGGACTTGCGATTCGGGAAACATCTCCTGAAATCGCTGGATCTCCGGATGCGCCATCGCGCGCCCGGTCGCTTCTTCTTCGACGGCGCTCGTTGCCGCCGCCTGCGCCGCGATCGGAGCAGCGACCGAAGATACTTCCCCGCTCTTGAGCGTCAGCTTCATCGGCTTTCCGAGCACCTGTTTTACCGCGCCGTCGAGGTAGACCGCCTTCATCGAAGGTGCGAACATCTTAGGCGTCGTAAAAATCAATTCGCTCGCCGTTTCCTGCAATTCCGAATGCTCCACCGCATCGGCGGTGAACTGCTGTCCAAGCTCGATCAGCGCGGCATGCAAACGCGTCCGCAGATCGCCGTCCGCGAGAGGCTTACTTTGGACGGCTGTTTCGTCCGGACGGCTGACCTCTTCAGCCCACGGAGGCGCCGAACCCGCCGGAGCGGCTGTCGCCTGCTTCGCTGAACTCGGTCGCGGAGGAGTCGGCTTCGCAGCCGGCGGAGCCGTCGGCGCCGGCGCTTTCGGCGCCGCGCTTCCATACGAAGCACTTCCAGACGAAGCACTTCCAGAAGCCCCGCCCAAACTCGCTAACGCCTCTTCGATATCTACTAACTTGCCTGCGTGAACCAGCCGGAGCAGCCCGATCTCCAGATGCAATCTCGGCTGCAGCGCGGTCTGCAGGTCCTTGAACAACTCCAGCGTCAATTGCAAATACCGCGTGAGATCCTGCTCGGAAAATTGCGCCGCGATTCGTGCCATCGACGCCTGTTCAGGTCCCGACGCCGCGATTAAACGCGATCCGCCTGTCTCCGGTTTAATGATCCGCGCCACCAGAAGATTGCGGATGTAACGTGCCAATTCCCGGCAGAAATGCTGAAGATTGCGGCCATTTGCTTCGAGGTCGCCAACGATGGCCAACATCTCGCGCGCCGCTTCGTTCGTATCTTCGAGCGCCAACGCGCGCGCGACCTTGCCCAGCGAATCCAGCGAGAACATGCCGAGCAGCTCGCGCACTTCGGGACCGGTCAACGAATTTCCGCAACAGGCGATCGCCTGGTCCAGCGCCGAAAGTGAATCGCGGACGCTTCCCTCGCCGGCTTGCGCGAGCACGCTTAGCGCCTCGTCGTCCGCCGTAATTCCTTCTTCGCCGCAGATCCATTTCATGCGGTCCACCAGTTCCTGGAAATCCACCGACCGGAAACTGAACTGCTGGCAGCGCGATGCAATCGTCGTCGGAATTTTGTGGACTTCCGTCGTGCACAGGATGAACACCACCCACTCCGGCGGTTCTTCGAGCGTCTTCAGCAGCGCGTTGAACGCTTCCGTCGTGATCTGGTGGGCTTCGTCGATGATGAAAACTTTGTAGCGATCGCGCGCCGGGCGGAACCTGACGTTCTCGCGCAATTCGCGCATCTCATTGATGCCGCGATTCGACGCCGCGTCGATTTCGATCACGTCCATCGTGTTGCCGCCCGTAATTTCGAGGCAACTCGCGCAAACGCCGCAAGGCGTCGGCGTCGGACCCTGTTCGCAATTCAGGCAACGCGCCAGGATGCGCGCGACGGTTGTCTTGCCGGTTCCTCGCTGCCCGCAAAAAATGTAACCGTGCGCGATGCGCTTCTGCTTGATCGCATTCTCAATCGTCGTCTTGACGTGTTCCTGGCTGATGAGTTCGCCGAAGGACTTCGGACGGTATTTGCGCGCGATGACCTGATACATGCGGGTGGGCGGAAACCAAGGATATGCCAGACCCCGGGTGATCCGCGGCACACGAGTTAAACCGCTACCGTTGCTTCCTTCCGGATCTGGCGGGGTTTGCAGCCGCCCGTTGCACGAAGCCCGGAGCCTGACAATTTACGATTGTACCAGATGGGTCGGAACCGACCTCATCGTGGACTTGCCTCGCCCGCCACCACCCGGCGGTTCCATTCCGTGGACGCCTATTTGTTAGCCTTGTCCGCGCCCGGCTTCTTCGCCGCTTTCGGATCCGCCTTCCCAGCCGGCGGCGGAGGTGGCGGCGCAGGGGCAACCACCTCCCGTGAAGTCAGTCGGCCCGACTTGTCGTACGTGTAATTGATCACCTTGCCGCTCGAGTACTCGGCCTTCGTGATCCTGCCCATCGCGTCGTAGGAACACTTCACCGTATCCGCAAAGCCGGGCTGCGACGCGAACAGGATCAACGCCGCGAAGCAGATTAGAATTTGTTTCATCATCTGGCCTCCAATTGTTGTTGCGTTCTTCATCGAGGATTCTCCGGGTGACCCTGTAGCGCGGTCGGTGTGTTTGTCTTGCGTCCGGTCGTTGGAGCATCAAAATAATTCAAATTGAGCATGACTCGATCTTCGGGCCGGGGCGATTCATTCTCTGAGATCTTGAACGCCCCACCTCGCACGTTCGGGAAACTGATCCGGATCGACAGGTCCCCCGGCGGCCTGGGTGTAAGCCACAGTTCCGAGGTGTCGGTTCTCGCGGCGCTCGTGCTCTGTTGCGGCGAAAGATCGCCGACGAGGTCGACGAAGGGTGCAGTTTCATCCGTGGTGTAGGGTGCCGCGATTGTCGTGGCGCGAATGACACTGTCCGGCCCCGAAAGATCGCCGACGACGTCGACGAGGGGTCCAGTTCCATCGGTAGTGTAGTCGCGGAGCGAAATAAACGATCCGGTTACAGCCGGTAAAGTCGCTGCCACGGGTATGCCCCCCGAAGGCGAAATCCAGTTGAACGCTGTGAGCACGTTCTCGTACTCGTTGTCGTGGTGAAGATCTACGTAATTGTAAAATGTAACGTCGAAATGGTCCGGTAGAAATACCGTGCGTGTTGACGTGTAATTCAATCCGTCACCCGTCACTGGATTGACCCACGTCGACCCGGGACTGCCTGACGGTCCGGCATTGTTCACCCCCGAGATGGCATCCCGCAGTGAGCCAGTTTCCCCGCCGAAAATATGTGGATTCGGCGGGACAACGAGACCATCCAGCTTGCCTGCGCCAGCCTGCCGCACCGCCGGCGCAGCCTGCGGATTCACCACCGTCACGCTCTCGCCCATCGGCGTCACCGCATACGCCTCATAAATGGTTCCGTCGTCCGCCGTAAGCATCAGCGTGTTGCCGCGCTCGTCGAAATGGAACCAGCGCCGCGTCCCATCCGCTTCGATCGAATAGAGCAGCCGTCCATCCGGACGGTGGACGTGGTAACGCAAATCCTGCGTGCCGTCCGCCGACCGCAGCACAGACACCGCGGGCTTGCGGAACGCATAGTTCCAGACAAAGGAATTCGCCGTCCTGGACGTCCACGCGCCGAGCGCGTCGTATGTGAAGGTGTCGGACCCATTCGCGCCCGTGTAGCTGAGCAGCCGCCCAGCAACATCCTGCGTGTAGTTGGTCACGCCATCGCTCCCCAGCAAGCCGTTGGCGTCGTAGGAATACAATGTCACCTGCCCCGCCGCGTCGCGCGGCAACGGAGTCAGACCCGCCGGCGGATCCGGTTGCAGTGGCTGATTGCGATCCGCCGCGGTCACTTGTCCCGCCGCGTCCCGCGTCAAAGTCAGCGCCGCCAGGACGTTGTCGCCCATCGCCTCCGTCTTCGTCGCCAGCCGTCCATTCTTGTCGTATGTGAATGCTGTATTCACCTGATTCGGCCGCTGAATGGACGACAACTCCCCGCCGTCGTCATAGGTGAAGGTAGTGATCGCCCCGGTCCAGTCCGTTACCGTGGACAACAATCCGCGCGCGTCGTACGCATAATTCACAGTCTTATTCGTCGCAAGCGTTACCGACGTGATGCGCCCGGCTCCGTCTCGTGTCGCCGCGATACCGTTCGAACTGCTCACTCGCCCATTCGCATCGCGCGTCAGCGTCAGGCCATCCGCCGAAATCAGCAATCCGTTGTCGTCGTACGCGTAACTAAGCTTTACCCCGTCCGAATACGACGCCTGCGTCAGCCGCCCCGATTGGTCGAAGGCGTAATTTACAATTCCCACCGGCAGTGTCACCGTGGAAACACGATTCCGCTGGTCGTAGCCGATCGAAGTCGCGCGGCCTAGAGGATCGGTCCGCGAGACCAGCCGATTCATTTTGTCGAAAGACTGCGTCGTCGCATTGCCCGACGGGTCGAGAATCGCCGTTCGATTTCCAGCCGCATCCATCGTGAATTTCACGACGCCCGCATCGGCGAGCGTCAACTGTGCCAGACGCCCGGAGCCATCATATTGATACCCAGTCGCCCGATTCAGCGGATCGCTCAACGCCGTCAGCCGGTTTGCCTTGTCGTAGGTCCTAGCGAAAGTGCCCAACAACGGAGTGCGCGACTGCACAATGCGCCGGACCGCATCGCGCACCACGGAGACGTTGTTTCCCAGCGCGTCCGATGCCGAGATCCATCCGGATTCGCGATCGTATCCATATTTGGACGCCTTTCCCCCCGCATCCGTCATCGACGTAACGCGGCCCAGCGAATCGCGCGCGAACACCACCGCCTCGCCCGCTCCATTGGTCGCCTGCCGGAGCAGTCCGCGCGCTTCGTACGCCAACTTCCAGATCTTGCCGCTGGCATCCGTTACCGTCGTCAGCCGGTCGCTGGTGTCGTAGCCGTATTGCGTCACGCCTCCCGCGCGGTTGGTGACAGAAGCCACGTGGCCATTCTTGTCGTATCCGAAGATCACCGCCTTGCCCAGTTCATCCGTGATTTTCGAAACCCGGTCCGACGTGTCGAAGCTCCGTGTGCGCGTGGACCCGTCCGCATAGGTCGTCTTGGTGCGTCTGCTCAACCCATCGTATTCGTACGCGGTCAAATCTCCCGCGGCGGACTTGCGGCTCGCCAATGTCGCGTCCTTGTTGTACGCGAACGTCGTCACGCCGCCCGTTGCCGACGTAGACGTCAGTAACTGTCCTGTCGCACTGTAGGTGAACGTCGTGGTCCCTCCCGCCTGATCGACATTTGAAAGGTTGTTGCCCGAAGCGTCGTAGGTGAACGCCGCGGAGGTGCCGTCCGCATAGGCGATCTTCGTCAGGTTGTAGTATGTGAAGCCGGCCTGCGCCTGCGCCGTCCACGTGTACGTTGTCGTATTGCCTAGCGCATCGGTGCTCGAAGCCGGATACCCCGTCGGGTCGTGATACACGGCCGATGTCTGGTTCCCCAGCCTGTCCGTAAGCCCGGCGAGCCGGTTCGCCCGGTCGTAGGATCGCTGTGCGGTAATTCCATAGGGGTCGGAAAGCTCCGTCACACTCGCCAGATTGTCGTGCGCATACCGCGACGTATTCGACAACGCATCGGACACGTCCGTGTTTCCGCCGATCGAAGACACGGTGTACGAAAACGTCAGCGCGTTGCCCGCTGCATCGGTCTGCCGCGAAACACGCCCGAAGCTGTCGTAGGTCTGATTCCGGAACACATTCCCCACCGGAAGCGTGGTGCCCGTCAACAAGCCTTGCAGCACGGAGCCCTGCGTGTAGGTGAAACTCGTCGCGCTTCCCGCGGCATCCGTGACCTTCGTAAGATTCCCTCCCGTATAACTGAAGCTCACCGTCCGGCCGGTCTGATCTTTCACCTGCGTGAGATTGTTCCCCGTATACGTAAACG
The DNA here is from genome assembly GCA_038210135.1 of Bryobacterales bacterium. GTDB lineage: Bacteria > Acidobacteriota > Terriglobia > Bryobacterales > Bryobacteraceae > JBBQWZ01. The sequence goes on along the minus strand of JBBQWZ010000042.1, from coordinate 9,529 downwards.
CCAGCGACCTGCCGAGCCCGTCGGCAACCAGCGTGGGACCGTTTCCGCTGGCCGCCTGCGTAATCGTCAGCGCGTTCCCGTTGCGGTCCTCGATGCGCGTCAAAGCACCAGCCGCGGTGAACGTATAAATCAACCGCGCTTCCGGATCCATCAGCTTGTAGCCGCCGCCCGAACTGATCAGTTGGAGCGCAAAGCGATCCGGCCCGAGCATCGACCAGGTGGTGCCGCTCTGACGGAATCGCGCCACCCGGCCCCGTCCCAGCTGTGCCGTTGCATTGGAGCCTGAGACCGTCAGCCACTTGTCGAAGTTGTGCATCCAATTGTTGCCGAGGGCCGAGTAGAAATCGTTGATGCCCAGCATCGATCCGTAATAACGCCTGAAGCTCAGTGACAGCGGACCGCCCAGCGCGAGGTCCGGATCATAATCCGAGAACAATTCGCCCGTCGCCGACGATACCGGGTCCCCAATCGCCTTTCCATTTCCATTCGCCGCCGTCGTGTACGGCACGCCCTGCACGACGTCCGCCGTCGAAACAATGGAGCACCCGCCCGGAAGATTTCCGTCTCCCCCCGCCATCGTCGTCGAAGTTCCGAACAGCCCGAACGGACCGGCGATCAGGGCCAGAACGACGTCGTAAATCGTACTGAATCCCCGGTACATACCCGGTCCCTTGGCATGGGCGGCCGCGCTGTTCCCGCTGTAATCCACCATTCCAGGAATGCTTGCGGACGCCGTACCCAGGTAACTCATCGATCCATTCGGATGAAACAGAAGCAGCGCATTCCTTGAAACCGGGTCCGTACTGTGTGAGCACGGGTCGCTGGTTATGTGCGAAATCGGATTGGCGATGAATGTCGGAGCGAGAATCGCCGGAAGCGCGGAGGTCTGCGCCAGCACCGGCGATTCCGCAATCATCGCGCGCAGACGCGTGTCGAACAGGTCCCTTTCCACATTGCCGTTGCTGTCGATATTCATGCTCTCGTGCCGATCGCCGATCTCTTCCTGCTGGTCTTTCGTCGTGGCGCCGCCATTTTGATAGTTGTCGTCGCGATACGTCACCGAGCGCTGTCCTGCCACCGTTCCCGCCCATTCGACGACCACGGCGTGATGAAAAACCTCCATCGTTCCACTGATCGTATGCGTCAGGCGATCGACGATCATGATGACGTCCTGGCCCTTCTGTTTTTCGCCAAAAAGAAACTCCCAGTTCGGCGCACCGCGTCCTTTGGCCTGTGTGTTTCCGTTTTTATCCTTAATGTCGCCCGTCGTTGGCAAACCCAGGTACGCCCCGTCCGTCTGGAATTCAATATTGAGAGGAATACTTTTTCCGGCCGCCCACGAGCTGAGCCCGCTAATCGCCGAATCGAGCATCGAACCTTTCGTCGCGTCCGTGCTCATGCCGGCCGCGAGGTCGGAGAGAGTCTTCTTCGGATCCTCGGAAAGTTTGATCTTCCCTTTCTTCGCCAACCACTGCATGCTGTTCGCCATCGCGCCGGGCACGCACTGCATCGAACCCTGTGTCACGTTGGGCATGTCGGGGTCGCCCGTCACCACCGGAGTCTGGTCCGTATTATTCGTTTCCTCCTTCACCGGCGGCGGCGCGTAGCTGGAGCCGGACAACGATGGATCGCTGCTCGCAAGCAGATTCGGCGCAGCCCCGCTATTCATACTGGTCGGTGCGTTCGCAAGGCCGCTGTTGGTTTGCATTCTTGCGACCGCCACCGTCGCGGTTCCGGCGGTCAATCCAATGGTCGGAATTGTGGTCAGCGGCGCGTTCGTGATGACGTAGCTGTAGAGGTATGATGTCCCGGACAGATTGGTGCCGGAAGTAACCAGCAGATCCACATAACGGCTGATCCGGTACGTCGGCGCGTGCAGGTACGCTTGCGAAAGTAAAATCAAATTGCGAACCAGCCAGCGGGGCGATCCAGAAGCTGGTGTCTGTACGATGTTGATCCACTGGACGCCCGTCGGATCCGGCGTGTAAGTGACATCGACGACCCCAATGTGAGATTTCGCTTCAACCAGCTTGCCTGCAAGATAGAGGTCCACCTGGTTGACCGCGATCTTTTGTACGGTGGCTGCGGGAAGGGCAAGAGCGCAAAAACAGAGCGCGGCAATAAAACGGACCAATGGCATAGAGCCTCCAGGAGCGACCCTATTCTATGCGAGCAAGAGATCGGGCGAAAGGGTCTTTTTGTCCATTTCACCCCTTGCGTAATTCGTCTCGGATTCAAAATTCGGCCTGGCCCGATACAATAACGAACAATGCCTAAGGCGCTTATTTTCGATCTCGGCGGCGTCATCGTCCCGCTCGACTTTCCGCGCGCCTATCGCGCACTCGAAGCTGTTTGCGGAATTCCTGCCGAAGAGATCCCAAAGAAATTCGGAACCACCGATCTCGTGAAGCGCTTTGAAACCGGTCAAATGACCGCCGAAGAATTCACCGCCGAGCTCGGCCGCCTTTTCGATATCAACATCTCCCACGCCGAGTTTTGCAATCTCTGGTCTGCGCTTTTCCCCGCCCACTCCCTGCTTCCGGAAGAACTGTTCGAAGCCCTCGCGAAACAATATCGCCTGGTCCTGCTGTCGAATACCAACGTCATCCACTTCGATGAAATTCGATCACGCTATCCGCAGCTGAATCACTTTCACGAGTACGTGCTTTCCTACAAGGTCGGAGCAGCCAAGCCGAGTTCGCGAATCTATCAGGCGGCCATCGCCGCCGCGCAGTGCGCCGCCGAAGATTGCTTCTTCACCGACGACATTCCCGTCTACGTCGAAGGAGCGCGGAAGCAGGGCATCGACGCCGTCCAATTTCTGAACTACGAACAGTTACAGCTCGAACTTCGGTCGCGGGACGTCTCCTGGTAAACCATCAAAGTGGATAACTCCGGCCAACGTTGGAAAGCCATCCTGGTGCAATCCGCACCCCTCTGGCTCGGCATTCCCATGTGGACCTCCGTAGCGGGTCTGGACTATAACTTCTTCTTCACCCCGGGCCTCTTCATGCTGACCGCCGGTTTGATCGTCGCCGCCGTTGCGCGCTTCACTGCCAAGGGCTTCGTGCGAACCCAAGCCGCCGGATCGCTTCGCTTCCATCTCTGGCTGCTTCTCGCCATCCCCGCGTGGGCCTTGTTGTTCGTCGTGGCGATGCTTTTCGAAACGCCGAATCCGACGATGGATCACCCGCCTGCCTACCTCATCGGGGTCCTCGGCATCGGGGCCTTCGCGTTCGGTCTGATCCTGCCTTTCGTCGAACTGGTCCGCGCCCTCATCGGCGTCTCGCAGGCGCGAAAGCAGCCGATTCCCTCGGAATAGAATCCTCTCCGGCGGGATAATGAAACTGGTGCGCCCGCGCGCGCCGCAACCCTCGATGAAAAAGAATCTCTGGGCATCGCCATGGCTATGGTGGCTTGTATTCCTCGCGTGTCTCGCGCCTCTCGCTTGGCTCGCCTGGCGCTGGTCGCATAACGATCTCGGCATCAACCGCATCGAATTTGTCGCCCGCTACACCGGCCGTTGGACTCTGCGGATCCTACTCGCGAGCCTCGCGATCACTCCCCTCCGGCGCCTTCCTGGACTCAGCCCGCTGATCCGCTTCCGCCGCATGATCGGCCTCTTCGCCTTCTTTTATGGATCCCTGCATGCTCTGCATTACTTCGGCATCGACGTGCAGTGGAACTGGCAAACCATCACCGAAGACCTCACCTACCGGCGCTTTTTCATTGCCGGCGCCCTCGCTCTCGGCTTGATGATTCCGCTAGCCGCCACCTCGTTCGATCAGTCGATTCGTTGGCTCGGCGGAAAACGCTGGCAGCGTCTGCACCGGCTCGTCTACATCAGCGCGATGGCCGCCGTCGTGCATTTTTGGTGGCAGGGCAAAGTCGGCACGCAGACCCCCCAGTTGTACGCCGCCATCCTGATCGCGCTTCTTGCGATCCGCGTCGTCTTCTCGATTTCGAAGCGTATGCGCGCCGGTCCGAAAGTCCCTCTACCCGCCCAGCCGCGTTGACGCCGGGCATCGCGAGGCCCATACTGAAGTGCGTACCTAAATGCCTTTTGCGAATCGCGTCGCTTCGATCGTGTTTAATGCGGCGACCATCCAGCGCGTCGCGCCGGATTCGCCCGGAGTCTATGGTCTCTCGAATTCGAGAGAATGGCTCTATATCGGGCAAAGTGACAATATTCGCGAAAGCCTCGGCATGCATCTCAGCGAGCAGGGAACCGAACTCGCTCTTCTGACGCCCACCGGATTTACGTTTGAAGTCTGCTACGGCGACGATCGCTCCACCCGCCAGCAACGGCTGATTGCCGAGATGCACCCGAAGGTTCATTCGCAAAATCGCCCCGCCCCTTCGAGCATGCGCGGCTCCACGCGCCGTTAACGATTCCTCGATTTCGATACAATTTGATTTCCGTATTTTCCCCGGTGCGAAAACCAATTTATTCCGGCTGGATCATCCTTGCGATTTCTGCGCTCGCCATGGTCGCGACCCTCCCTGGACGCACGCAGGGCCTCGGCCTCATCACCGAATCGCTGCTCAAAGAACTCAACATCGACCGCGTCGATTACGCCGGCCTGAATCTCTGGGCGACCTTGCTCGGCGCCGCTTTCAGCATTCCGTTCGGTCGGCTCGCCGACCGCTTTGGATCCCGCATCATCCTGACCATTCTCCTGATCCTGTTGGGCGGCTCCGTCCTGCTGATGAGCGCCAGCACCTCATTCCCGCTTCTCTTCGTGACGGTCATGGCGACCCGCGGATTCGGCCAGAGCGCCCTTTCCGTCGTCAGCCTTGCCTTGGTCGGAAAATGGTTTTCCCGGCGCCTCAATTTTGCGATGGGCATTTACTCGCTTCTGGTCGGCGTCGGATTCATCCTCGCCTTTCCCTCCGTCGGTGCGGCTGTGATCAAAGTCGGATGGCGTTCCACCTGGTCCACCGTCGGTTGGACCCTGATCGCCTTCGCGCCCGTCGCCTGGCTGCTCGTTCGCAATAGTCCGGAAGAGCAGGGCCTTACCCTCGATGGAGCCGCGGAGCCTGTCGCCGACGCGCCCAGCTTCACGCTCGCCGAAACTCTCGCGACGCCCGCCTTCTGGCTCTTCGCGCTCTCCAGCTCCCTCTTCGGACTCGTCTATTCCGGCATCTCCTTATTCAACGAATCCATCCTCGTCGAACGCGGCTTCGATGCTTCGACTTATCACACCGTCCTCGTCATCAGCACGATGGTCGGCCTCGTCGCGAACTTCGGCGGAGGCTGGCTTGCCACCAAATGGCCCATCCAGAAAGTGATGGCCGGCGGCATGGCGATCCTCGCGCTCGCTTTGGCCGCGCTGCCCTTGGTTCGCACCTTCACCCACGTCGCGCTCTACGGAGTCGCCATGGGCGCCGCCGGCGGCGTTGTCACCGTTGTTTTCTTTTCGGTATGGGGACAGCTCTTCGGCCGCGAACATCTCGGCAGAATCCAAGGCTCCGCCCAGATGATGACCGTTCTCGCCTCCGCCCTCGGACCCCTGCTTCTCGCCGGCACGCTGCGCCGCACTGGCTCCTACGACCTCGTGTTTCAAATTCTCGCCGTCGCCACCGCCGCCCTCGGAATCGGTTGCTGGCTCGCTCCCATGCCTTCGCGCCGCGCCGCGCCTTCCGTCGAGAGCATGTCCGCCGCCTGATCTCGACCGGGCGTGCTAGCCTAGCAAGTTCCATGAAACCCCTGTTATTGCTCGCTGTGGCGTCGTCCCTGTTCGCGCAGATTCCCACTCCCGAATCCGTTCTCGGACATAAACCCGGCGACGACTTCTACCTCGCCAGCTACGACGAATCGCTCGGCTATTTCCAAAAGCTCGCCGCCTCCACCGACAAATTAAAGCTCGTCAAGGTCGGGCAAACCACCCGCAAAGTCGACTGGTACATTGCCATCATTTCGTCGCCTGAGAACCTCCGCAATCTCGACAAGCACAAGGAAAACGCGAAGCGCCTGGCATGGACCCGCGGGCTCTCCGACGATCAGGCCCGCGCCCTCGCGAAAGACGGACGCGCCATGGTCCACATCGACGGCGGACTCCATTCGACCGAGGTCGCGAACGCCCAGCACACCATTCAACTCGCCTACAACCTCGTCAGCGGCACTACGCCCGAAATCCACCGCATCCTCGATAACGTCATCCTCGTCCTCTGGTTCTCGATCAATCCCGACGGCCAGAACATGATGGTCAACTGGTACCGCTCGAACCTCGGTACGCCCTACGAAGTCAGCCCCATGATCGAGCTCTATCAGGAATACATCGGCCACGACAACAATCGCGACGGCTATATGAACAACATGGTCGAGTCGCAAGTCGTCACCCGCCAAATGCTCGAATGGTATCCGCAGGTGGTCTACAACCACCACCAGACCGCGCCCTTTCCCGCGCGCATCTGGATCCCGCCCTTCTCCGATCCCATCTCCTCGAACGTCCATCCGCTGATGTGGCGTTGGGTGAATGTCTTCGGAACCTCGATGGCCGCTTACCTCGACGAGCACAACATGCCCGGCGCCATGCACCGCGGACGCTTCGACGATTGGTATCCCGGCTTCATCGATCACGTCAACAGCTACCGCAACACGGTTTCGTTCCTCACCGAAACCGCGCTCTACCGCTACGCGACGCCGCACTTCTACACCGTGGATGAATTTCCGAAAGAGAAGCAGGACCTGCGCACCGAAGTTTTCTACTCCTCCCCCTGGAAAGGCGGTTGGTGGCGGCTCGGCGACGCCGTCCGCTATATGATCGGCGGCTCCATGTCGGTGCTCGATACCGCCGCCAAGTATCGCGAAGAGATTCAGTACAACCGCTATCAGGCCGGCCGCGATATCGTGAAGCGCTTCGCGAACGATCCGCCCTACGCCTACGTCATTCCGCGCGACCAGCGTGATCCGGGCAGCGCCGCGATCCTTGCCGAAAAGATCATGCTGAACGGCATCGAGGTCCACACCGCGACGCGCCCCTTCCGCGCCAACGGCATGGAGTACGCCGCCGGATCCTGGGTCGTCCTCATGGATCAGCCCTTCTCCGGGCTTGTCAAGGATCTCTTCGAAACACAAAAATATCCCGACCTCCGCCAGACTCCCGGCGGACCGCCAGAGTTGCCTTACGACGTCACCGGTTGGACGCTGCCCATGCAGATGGGAGTCGAAGTCGCCGCCGTCGCAACGCCTGTTGCCGCCGACCAACGTAGTGGACTCCGCAAGCTGGATCAGCCCGACAAGATCGTCGGCAAGCTAAACGGCGGCGCCGGACCGTTTTCCCTCTCGCGCCGCACCAACGCAAGCTATCGCGCCGTCAATCAGGTGCTCGCGGCCGGTGGCAAAGTCTCCTTCGGAAAAAACTCCGACGATATCTCGATCGATTACGACCGCGCCAAGCTCGACGCCATCGCGCAAAACACCGGAGTCACCGTCAGCGCCGCGCCCGCCAACGCCACTTCGTATTCCGTGAAGGCGCCGCGCATCGGCATCTACCGCCCCTGGTCCGCCTCGATCGATGAAGGCTGGACGCGCTGGATCCTAGAGCAGTTCGCGTTCCCCTACACCGGGCTCCGCAATGCCGACATCCAGGCCGGACACCTCCGCGATCGCTACGACGTCATCGTCGTCGCCGACATCAACGCCCGCACCATCATGGACGGCTACGCGCAAGGCTCCGTCCCCGGCCAGTACGCGGGAGGCATCGGCGACGCCGGCGTCGAAAAGCTTCGTGAATTCGTGGACGGCGGCGGAACGCTCGTTGCCTTCAGCGCGGCCACTCTCTTCGCCATCGACAAGTTCAACCTTCCCGTCACCAACGTTCTAGCGAACGCCAAGCCCACCGAATTCTTCTGCTCCGGTTGCCTGCTCCACGTCGAGATCAAGGACACGACGCATCCTCTGGTCGCCGGCCTGACGGCGCAATCCATCATCATGTCGGAGCGCAGCCCCGCCTTCGAAACTAAGCCCGGCTTCTCCGGAACCATCCTCGCGTCGTATCCGAAAGAGCGGACTCCGCTCGCCAGCGGCTACTTGCTTGGGCCCGAAAAGATCCAAGGCAAAGCCGCCGCTCTCGACGTCGCCTACGGAAAAGGCCACATCGTCCTGCTCGGCTTCCGTCCGCAATGGCGAGGACAATCTCACGGAACTTACAAGTTCTTCTTCAACGCCCTCTACTACAACGGCGCCGCCGCGCCGCCCGCTCCGTCGAACGCCGCCACTCGCGGACCCGCCGGCGCGTGGCGCACCCAGGCCGAAACCGCCAACGCCGAGCTCGCCAAATTGCTCGACCAGAATAAAGCGTTCCACACCGCCAAAGGCGCGAAGGCATCCGAAGAGCAGAAGAAGCTCGACGCCGCGCTCGACGCCTTCCAGCGCGACCGCCTGCCGGCCCTTGAAGACGCGCGGCAAACCATCGACGACGCTGCTCTCGCCCGCAAATTCGCCGAGTACATCGCGCAACTCCGCAAGTTCTCCGCCGACCTCCGCGCCAAAGATCTCAGTGAGGCCAAGCTCGCCGACCTGCTCGAACAATACAAACTTACGCAGGTGCCGTAATGCGAACCCTGATCCTCGTTATGGCGGCCGCGCTGGGCGCTTCCGCTCAAATTCCCACGCCGGAATCCATTCTCGGCCACAAGGTCGGTGAAGACTTCTATCTCGCCACCTACGAGGAATCAATCGCCTATTTCCAGAAGCTGGCCGCTTCAACCGACCGCATAAAGCTGGTCAAAATCGGCAAAACAACGCAAGGTCGCGACTGGTGGGTCGCCCTGATTTCGACGCCTGCCAATCTGGCGAAGGTCGCCGAATACTCAAAGATTTCCGGCCAACTCGCCAACGCCCGCGGACTCAATGAAGCCCAGGCGCACGCCCTTGCCGCCACCGGGAAAGCTCTCGTTCACATCGACGGCGGGCTCCATGCGAGCGAAGTCGCCGGAGCTCAGCACTCCATTCAACTCGCCTACGAGCTGCTGCGCGATCAGCCCAAAGAAATCTTCGACAACGTCATCCTCATGCTGTGGCCCTCTATCAATCCCGACGGCCAAACCATGACCGCCAGCTGGTACCGCCAGAACGTCGGAACCTCCTACGAGGTCAGCCCCATGCCGTGGCTTTATCAGGAATACGTCGGCCACGACAACAACCGCGATTCCTACATGAACAACATGATCGAGTCGCGCACCGTCACTAAAATTAATCTCGACTTCCAGCCGCACATCGTCTACACCCAGCACCAGACCGCGCCCTTTCCCGGCCGCATCTACATTCCGCCCTTCGCCGAACCCATCTCCGGCAACATCCATCCGCTGATGCTCCGCTGGCTCGGCGTCATCGGAACCTCCATGGCCGCTTACCTCGACGCGCACGGGCTGCCCGGCGCCATGCAGCATTTTCTCATCGAAGGATGAGCCTGAAGCGGGGCGTTGAGGGTGGGTGAGGCTGGAGTCTTTCTTTTTTGTTTGAGGAAAGAAGCAATCGTAGGCGCTGTGGGAATGTGGGAAACGCGGGAGCGTTTTCCAAGGG
>JBBQWZ010000041.1:0-64450 GCA_038210135.1 Bryobacterales bacterium | reverse complement strand
GAATCTGCTCCAGGCTCCCCGCTTCCGTATCGTCCATGCTGATGACCAATCCCCAGCATCCCGATCCATCCCCTCTCCAGGCTCATCTTGCGTGAGAATCCATCCCCACCTTCAGGCTCATCTTGCGTGAGACAAGAGTCCGGAGGCCTATGCCACGGGGCAGGGCTACAATGAAGGGGATGTCTCTCCGCGCGACCGGCGTACTGCTCGTGATCCTGGCCGCGTCAGCGCAAGCCGCCATTTGGCCTGACCGGATTGCCGATTTCGAGCGCAAACCAGCTACTTCCCTTTCGGTTTCAGACCGTGCGCTGTATGGAGAATTTGGCCTCGAAACCACCGAACAAGCGGATTACGTCAGCCCGACCGCGAAGTTCACCGCGACCGCTTGGCGCATGCGGGATTCTACCGGCGCGCTAGCTCTGTTCGAGTTCCGGCGCCCGGCCGGAGCCAAGCCGTCGAAGCTGGCGAAACTGGCTGTCACCACCGACGACGGCGTGATTTTGGCGTACGGAAATTACGTCTTGCAGTTCACCGGCCGGGCCCCGACCGTGGCCGAATTGACGCCGACCCTCGAAACGCTGCCCCGCCTCGAACAATCCCAGCTTCCCGCCCTGATTACGTACATCCCGGCCGAAGGCCTGATTCCGAATTCGGAGCGGTATGTCCTCGGACCAGTTTCGCTCGAACGTTTTGAACCCAGGATTGCGCCTTCGCTGGCGGCATTCCACATGGGTGCGGAAGGCCAATTGGGGCGGTACTCCTCCCTCTCGGGAGGTCCCGAAACCCAGCTTGCCGTTTTCTCTTATCCGACGCCGTCGATGGCCCGCGAACGGGCGGACGCTTTCAGCAAAATCGCCGGAGCAATGGTCAAGCGGACCGGTTCTCTGGTAGCTATAGTCCTTCCTCCGGCCGATCCGGACACGGCGGAGCGGTTGCTGGCGAAGGTCAACCACCAGATTTCCCTGACCTTCAACGAGACCCCGAAAGAGCAGAAAGCCAAGGGATTTCTGGGCATGGTCAACAACGCGATCATCTTCAGTTTCATCATGATGGGCTTCTGCCTGGTGGCCGGTATCGCGCTCGGGGGTCTGACGGTTTTGCGCCGCAAATTCGGCCGTCCAGAGGATCAGGGAGCGATGATCACGCTCGGTCTCGACGGCAAGTAAGCCCAAATCTTTCCCTGTGTTAGAGCCGTTTCCATGGGTGCAAACACCCGATTTCCTCAGGCTTTCCACAGGAAGTGCAAAACTTCCATATCTAGTAACCGGTTTGGATTGATCGGGTTAAGAGCTACTTTAAATGGTCTGGATTTTTTCTTGACTCAAATAGCCCGAAAGCCGTACGATCCAGACACACACAGATTTCGAAGGTTGCGATACCGTCGAATCTGATTCTCCCATGCATCACCGGGGTGATTCCCGGCGATTGAAGAGCCCACCCGAAATGGTGGGCTTTTCTATTCTTGAGTCCGACGAGGTCAAGAATATTACGTCGGTCAGGCATGCCATGAAACATAGTTTCAGCATCTCCCTCCTCATTCGGACCGCTTTGGCCCTGAAGACCGTGATCGACCACGTCGAGAAGCCGTCGAAAAATTGATCCTACCGCAATACCGGCGGGCCGATCTTCTCTGCTTCGTCGACATTAAACCTCTTGAAATCGAAATTCGTCACCCGCGTATTCTGGTGGACCCGTTTCGCGATGACGCGCAGATTCATTCGCTGGTCGTTATCGGTGAGCATCCACAACCCTTCGCCGATCGGCGATTGCTGCATCTTGATCACGGTGCCTTCCTGGATGCTGGCGAGTAGGCCGCCGGCCACGCGGAAGGTCTCGTAGAATTCGACCTCGAGCCGCGCCACCTGGCGGTCCACTTCGTCGATCCAGACCGTGCCTTCGAGTTTTCGCGCGCCCTTCGATTGCATGGTGTGCGCTTCCGCTTTCGGATTGCCTTTGAAATCGAACGCCAGCGTGGGACGCCCATTCATCTCGACGCGGCGCGGATTCGACAAGTGCGACACGCTGAGCACCATGCTGATCATGCTGACGCCGCCGCCTCGTCCGAAGGACGGAGGTTTCTTCGCGAATTCGATGGTTTGCTTGCGCGCGTGCTCGCGTTCCTTTTTGGCTTCGTCCGCGGGCGGCGGTTGGCCATCGCGCTTGACCAAGCGGCGCACCTGCCGTCCGTTGACGAAGAAAATCTCATGCTCCTCCGTCGTGACTTTCTTGACCTCGCCCTTGCCGTCCAATTCCTCAGAACGCCGGATGCGATGGAAGGTGTAGTTCTCGCGCAGCTCGTCGATCTTCTTCTGATGTTCGCGGACTTCGCTCATCAGTTGGATTGGATCCGGCACAGGCGTATCGGCGGGCAACAGACTGCTCGACAGCAAACACAGAGCGAAAAGCAATCGAATTGGCAATCGCGACAATATCAATCTCCTCAAACTTGCAGTTTAGTGGCCTTCGGCTACGCCCGGCCAACGATAGCTCGGATGCGGTTGGCGCGCGGGCATGGGCAAAACTCCACCGGTTACATCGCGCCCCAATTCGCCGCACAGCCACAGCGCGAGCGAACCGATCGCTTTCGGGTCCACCCACTTCTTCCACTCCTCGGGGTCGGGGTGAAAGCCGCGGACCTGCTCCGTATTGATGGTACTTGGCGCCAGCAGATTCACGGTAATTCCGGAAGCTTGCACTTCGGCGGAGACCACCTTTACGGTCGCGGCGAGCGCGGCCATCGCGGCCGAGAAGGCGGTCCAGTGGATGACGGGGTCGAGTGCGGCGGTGGATCCGATAATGACAATCGAACCCGCGCCCTGCACTTTCATCGCGGGAATAACGGCGCGCATCATCGATACCGCCGCGCGAAGGTTGACATCGAAAATCTGATCCCAGGTCTCGTCGGTGGTCTGCTCGATCGGACACCCTGGCAGCCACAGTCCGGCAAGATGGACCAGCGCGTCGATCCGCTGCCAGCGTTCGAGCGTTTGCGCGACCAGGTTTGCCGCGCTCGCGCGCACGGTGAGATCCAGGCTGCTGGTGAAGAAGCCGGGTTCGTTTTCGGATGGCCAGTTCCAATTGAAACCGGTCGCCGCAACCCGATATCCGGCCTCGCGAAACATCGGTAGCACGGTCGAGCCGAGGTTGCCGCTGGCTCCGGTGATGATGACCACTGGCTTGGTTTCGGGCATGGCTTCACTCCGTCGAAAAACTAGATAGTGACCGCTCCTGACGCGCTCCTTCGGCGCGCTCTAGTCGCGGCTCGGATTCGGTCGGTCATCCCTTGCTTAGTATGCCCAAAACTGAAGCCTGCAGCACAGCGATCCGGGGCCCTGCTACACTGAGGCCCACCCGTGGCCGAACTTCTTTTCTTCTTCGAAACGGACTGCCCGACCTGCCGGCTGATGGCCCCGTACCTGAACGCTTTCGGCGATCGGGTGGAGGGAATTTCGCAGGACTCGGGCGCGGAAACCGATGCGTTCGTGCGCCAGCTCGGAATCCGTTTTCCGGTTTCGCTCGATCCTGGCCTGGTCCGGTCCCGGCAATATGATCCCGAGTTTGTCCCCGCCTTGTACCGGATCGACCCAGCCGGCGCCGTCATCGCTGCCTGGATCGGGTTCGCCAAAGCCGACCTGAACGCGCTCGCCGCCGAGTTCGGACTTGGCGAAGTTGCGCCTGCGTTCGACGGAAATCCGGGCATGAAGCCTGGCTGCACCGCGCGCCAGAGGGAGGCCCCGGTGGACACCCACCCGGGCGCCGCCCCGGTCCATGTCGAGGCCACCCGGGCCAGCCGGATCGAGGTAGCGGAGGGCGATGACCCCTGGGAGATAGCCCGGACGCTCTGCCGCGACCCCCTTCCCGTCGTTCCGCCGACCGTGGAGCGTGTGGAACGCCTGATCCAGGCATCTGGACTCCCGCCGGATCAAATCGTAGCCCTGGTGGCTCCCAATTACGCGCCGGCTACCGTCGAAAAGATCGCTGCCAATGCCGCGATGGCGGGCTGCGAACCAGCCCTGATGCGGGTGCTGATTCCGCTGATCCGGGCGGCTTGTGACGAACGGTTCAACCTGCATGGGGTGCAGGCTACGACGCACTTCGCGGCTCCACTGGTGATACTTAACGGGCCTGTTCGTAACGAATTAGGATTCCATTGCTCAGGTAATGTGTTCAGTAATGTGGCGCGTTCGAATTCGACGGTTGGGCGCGCTTTTCAGCTGATCCTGACCAACATCGGCGGGGCGCGGCCTGGCGAGATCGACATGTCCACCCTCGGCAATCCCGGCAAGTTTAGCTATGTCATTGCTGAGAATGAGGAATTAAGCCCCTGGGAACCGCTTCACATCGAGCGCGGACTGCCCGCTGGATCTTCCGGCCTCACGCTGTTCGCGGCTGAGCCGATACGTGCTGTTAGCGAGCATACGGCGCGCCGGGCGACGGTGGTGTTAGATGCCATCTGCGCCAATCTGGCGAATGTGTGGACTCCACGGGCTTGTCTCGCTTTCGAGGCCTTCGTAGTCATCTGTCCGGAGCACGTTAAGACAATTTCAAATGATGGGTTTAGCAAGGACGATGTAAGGCAATACCTGTGGAATCAGACCGGTGTTCCGATTCGGCGGTATTCCGAGGCCGATGGAGGAGAAGGGACGCAAGCGAAAGCGGCGTACGAAGAAATTACGATTCAGGGTGAAATCTGCTATCGCAAGTTCAAGAATCCGGAGCAAATCCAGGTCGTCATCGCCGGTGGAACGGCGGGCAAATTCTCTGCCGTGATCGGGAGTTGGGTGACCGGCGAACGCGGCTCGCAGATGGTCACGTATCCGATTCAATAGAGTGCCAGTAGCAGTTGGCCGCTCCCTTACGGTCGCGGTTCTGTTTAGGAGGCGCTTCGCCGATCCCGTTAGCGGCCTGCTCCGGCTCCGCTGGTTTGTTGACCGCGTTTCTTCGCTTCCGCGATTCCGACCAGCGCGATCTTGTCTTCCTCATATTGCGTCAGCGCAATCTGGAACGACCTCTCGGCTTCCGCATACCGGTTGTGCTTCAAAGCCTGGTGACCGGCCGCCTCGGCGACCGGACGGGGATAGCGAGCCGGTTCCGAATACCGTAAAGCGCGTTCCTTCTCCGACGCCTTTCTCAAGGCGTTGAAACCCTGCTTCCATTTTCCGGCCGCGATCTGGAAGTGGCCTTCGAGTTCGTCGCGGGCGATCAGGAGTTCCGGCGGCGGATCCCGCTTCACATCGTTCTTGTATTTCTCGATGGACGCGTCCATCGCTTTGGCTTCGATCTGCGCATGCTCGACGCTGTTCTCGGCGAGGTAGGCGAGAGCCAGCGCCCAATGACGCCAGGCTTGCTCGCGCGGACGCTGATAGTCGGGCAGAGTCTTGCCGTCGAGGATCGCGTCCCAGGCTTCGTGCTGCACCAGGGTCCGGAGCATGGCGAACCAGCCCTGCCGATACGCCGTGTAAAACTGATCGACCTGAGCGGCTTCGCGCGGATTCTCGGTGTAGGTCAGCAGGTCATCCGCCGACGCCTTGGCCGCTTTGAAGTCGCCAGCAAAAGACTGCGACATGGCTTCGAAGTGGACATTGTGGCCGTGATGGCCGGTGCCGTAGAGACGGTCGGAAGCGATCCATTTGCGCTCGTTGATGGCGGCGTCGTTAAAGCTCTTCGTCGCATCCTGCCAGCGGCCGGTCTGCGCGTAGATGTGACCCGGCATGTGGAGGGCGTGCGGGATGTTCGGAACCAGTTCCGCGTAGCGCTTGCAACTCGGCCAGGCATCCTTCGCATACGTCGAGCCTTCGAAGCCGTGAATGATGTAGTGGTGGACGCCCGGATGATCGGGGAAGTCGGCGGCCAGTTTGCGGAGCAGCGTCGAAGCTTCGGTGGATCCATCGCGCGGCGATTTCGACGGCGTCTCAAAGCCGCGCATAATGTGGAGCGCGAGGTAGGTTTGCGCTTCGACTTCGTGGGGATATTTCGCCGCAATCGCGCGCAAGCCGTCTACGTAAGCCGCATCCTGCTTGCCGGGCTCCGAGGTGCGGCGTCCGACGATGCTCGCGACGTAGAGCTTCTCGAGATCGGTGGCTTTGCCGGGAACTTGCGCCAGCTCCTGCGCTTTTTTCGCGGCCTGGACGACGCGCGCGCTAACGGCGCCAGCGGGACGGCTCAGGTCCTCGAGCTGAAAGCGCGGGCGGTAGTCGCCCGCGGCGACCATGGCCACGCCCCACCAGGGCATGGGCGCTTCGGGATCGAGAGCGGCGGCTTGGCGGAAGCTGCGTTCCGCCTCGATCGACCAGAAGGAATGCATCTGCGCGACGCCTTGGAGGAAAAATTTCTGCGCCTCCGGGTTCGACGTGGTGATGGGGAACTGGATCCACGCGGTGCCCTGGCCGTCCAGCATCTTCGCCGGCAAGGCCGGCGCGACTCCGGAGGGCGGCGGCGCGCACATGTCGGGCGCCTGCTTGGATTTTTCCTGAGCGAATAAGGCACCCGCCATCAGGCTGAGACACAGAATCGGTCGCGCGTTCATATCCAGCGATTGTAGCGTGGAGAGCTTCGGAATTCTATCCCGTTCGCTGAAGCCCCTCGCTCTTTCCTCCTGCGCTAATCTAGAAGAACGCATGGCAAAGATCTCAGAAGTATTCGAAGGCGCCGCCGCAATCGCCAAGGGCATGGGCATCACTTTCAAAGAGATGCTGCAGCCCACCATCACGGAAGATTACCCGGACTCGCCGGCGAAATTCCAGGAACGGTTCCGTGGCGCGCACGTTCTGCAGCGCGATGAAAACGGCCTGGAAAAATGCGTTGCCTGTTTTCTTTGCGCGGCCGCCTGCCCGGCGGAATGCATTTATATCGAAGCCATGGAGAACACCGACGAGCTTCGTGTTTCAGGCGGCGAGCGTTACGCGAAGGTCTATAACATCGACTACAACCGCTGCATCTTCTGCGGCTATTGCGTCGAGGCTTGCCCCACCGATGCGATTACCCACGGGCACGGCTTCGAGCTTGCGAGCTACAACACCACCACGTTGATCAAGCGCAAAGAAGACATGCTGGTGCAGATTCCGGCGGGCGCGCATTTTCCGTTGAAAGCAGCGGAAGAGGCTCCGGCGGGTTCGGGACACTAGATCGGCGAAAGTCTATTTCAGGTTGTACTCGGCCCGAATCGCGGCTACGTTCTTTGAAGCTTGCTCCTGGAACGAGCTCTTGATCATCATGCACTGCTTCAGGAAGAGAAGCGCATCCGGAATCCGGTTGCGTTCTCCCGACAATTCCGCCAGCCGGTAATTCGCGAAGCCTAAATGATAGAAAGCCGCCGCCAACATTTGCGCGTTGTCCTTGGCGTACGGCAAGGCCGCGCGCAGGTAGCGATCCGCCAGACTGTAGCGGCGTAGCGTGCTATTCGAAATCCCGGCCATCCAGTAGCACATGTTGGCGTATTGGCTGACCTTTTTGGTCCATTCTTCTTCGACGATGTGCTCCGGACGCGGCTTGTTCAGAATCTCGATGGTGCGGCCGCAGTAATTCGAAACGAGCTCCGGATTGTCTTCTCTGCGGAAGTGTTGTTCGGCGATCGCCACTAACATGTCCACGTTATTGGGATCGCGGGAGAGCAGTTTTTCCGCCAGTTGCAACGCGGCCGGACCCGTCATGTTCTTATAAATCTGCGTGTAGTCGGCCTGGATATTAGGGATGTAGCGGCCCTTCGGATTCCGCACTTCGAGAGCCTGCAACAGCTCCAGCCGTTTCTTCCAGTCGGCGGTGCGGGTGGCCTGCACGTAGATGGTGTATTCCGCGTAGGTTTGAAGATCCGCGGCATTCGGCGCGCCCGGACCGCCCAAAGCGGCCTTCGCGGACGCCAGCGACCAGAGCGCGTTTGCGTACCTGACGGTCAGGTCGGAATTCTTTTTCGCTTCCGCGCTGCGCAGGCAGATCTGGGTGTACTCAAGATTTTCGCGATCGGTCGCAAGCGCCCGTTCGCAAACCGCGAGCGCACCTTCGTGGTCCTGGGCTTTGAAATAGCCAGGCAGCAACTGGTCGTAAACCCAGCCAATCGACTCGTGTTTTGGATACTGAACCGAGAATTGTTCGAGCAGGCGGAGGCGCGCCGCTGGATCGGATTCCTGCAGAATCTGTTGCAACAGAAGACCATCGCGGCTTTCCGGATCAATTTTCGGCCGCGGCCTTTGGCCTGGCGCGCTGGTTGGAACCAGCAACGCGGCCATCAAGATTGTTAGTATCGGGTAGAGCAACTTCACGGGGGCTCGCCTCCCTCAGGACGGTCTAGGATATAATTCAGTTCGGAATTTTCGGCGAAAAACTTTAGGGACCGACACGGCCAAGGTGCGCCTGGAAAACCTTGTGAACACAGGTACTACGATCTCCTGACGACTTACTATGATCCTGCCAACGACTTATCTCAGCACGCTCCTTCTCGTGCTGATCTCCATGCTGTGCCTGGGTTCCTGGGCGAATACGCAAAAGAAGGTGGGCAAGTGGCGGTATGAATTTTATTTCTACGACTTTGCGCTCGGCGCGCTGGTTCTGGCGGCGATCGCTGCGTTTACCTTTGGAACTTTGGATCCGGCCGAACTCACCTTTCAAGATAACTATCTGATCGCCACCTACCGGAAAATGGCGTGGGCGGTCGCCGCTGGATTCGTCGTCAATCTCGCGATGATGATGATGGGGGCGGGAATCTCGGTGGCCGGAATGTCGGTGGCGATTCCGCTGACGTTAGGAACCGCGATGGTGATCAACGGAATCTGGCACTTCCTTCTCAACCCGACGCCCAATCCGATTCTGCTGTTCGGAGGTTTGCTGCTGGTGATCGCGGCGATCTCTTTCAACGCCTTGGCGTATGCCGCGGCTCTCAAGGCCCGCCTGCTCACGGAACAAGCGTCGGCCCCAGCCGCGCCAGCGCCTGCTCCTACTCCGGTGAAGGCCAGCCAACCTGCCAGCCGCTCCGGGCGAAATTTCTCGCATCAGGCAGCTACCCGCGTCCGGACGCCATCCGCGATTCGAGGCATCGTATTCTCGGTGCTCGGCGGAGTGTTCCTGTCCGCCTTCTACCCAATGGTGGACAACTTCAGCGCCGGCGACGGGTCGGTAGGACCGTACGGCGCGATGCTTCTACTCGCGACTGGCGTCCTGATTTCCACTTTCGTCTACAATCCGTTCTTCATGAATTTTCCGATTCAAGGCCTGCCGGTTGGAATCGGTGAGTTTTTCCGCAGCGAGCGGCGACAGCATCTGATGGGAATCGCGGGCGGAGCTATTTGGAGCGCAGGCATCCTCGCTCTTCTGGTTGCGTCCACCGCCCTTCCGCAGAAATCACCGGGCTTGCCTTTGCGCTTCGCAATCAGCCAGGGACCGATTCTCCTCGGGATTCTGTGGGGCCTTTTGGTGTGGAGAGAATTCAACGGTGCGCCGGCAAAATCGAAATCCTTCCTGACCATGATGCTGGCCCTCTTCGTGATCGGAACGGCGTTGGCCGCTATCGCCCCGATGTACCCGATCATCAAGTGATCTATCCGATTTTCAGGTAGCGGAACGTCTGCCGCCGTCAGCGGCCCAGCGCTAAATTCCCAACGCCTGGACGACAGCCGCCAGGGATGCGGCGTCTGGAACGCTTCCCTGGGCCACCGTCGCATTGCCGCCGCCGCGTCCGCCCACAGCCGTCACCGCCGCTTTGACGAGGTTGCCCGCGTGCAGTCCGGAATCTGGGGAAACCGCAAGCAGGATCGCCGGCGGCGCTTCCGACACGGCCAGATAGACCGCCTTCGCGCCCGCGATGAACGCCTGCGCGCGCACTCGTTGATCCTCGCCGATCACGGTCCGCTCGATCAACGTGCGCCTGCCATCGGACTCCGCTGTGGACGCGTAGAGTTCCCTGCCACGGACCTCGGCCAATTCCGTCGCCAGACGCTTGCGGGCCTTCTCGGCGTCCTGCGCCTTCTCGACCTGCGCGGCGGCGAGCGCCGGAGTTTCGTCGATCGGCGCCGAGAAACTCCGCGAGATTTGCGCGAGAGCGCGGTAATCCATCCGCGTACGGCGGACAGCGCGCATGCCGCAGAGAAATTCGAGCCGCGTGGTTGCGCGGATCTTCTCGGTCTTCCGCAGCAGCACTAACCCGATCTCGCCGGTCGAACGCACATGCGTCCCGCCACAAGCGCTCTTGTCGAAGTTGTCGATGTTCACGATGCGGAGCGTGCCTTCGCGCGCCGAAGCTTTGCGCAGACCCAGGTCCCCCTGCGAATCGGCGTAGGAAATCAGGACCGGCCGGTTCTCGAAGATCAGCTCGTTCGCACGATCTTCGGCTCGGGCCAGCTGCGCGTCGCTCAGTGAAGCAGCGGCGACGTCGATGGTCGAGACTTCCGAGCCCATGTGGAAACTGACCGTCTCCGCGCCGAATAATTCCACCAGAACGGCCGAAAGCAAATGCTGTCCGGTGTGCTGCTGCATGTGGTCGAAGCGGCGTTCCCAATCCACTTCGCCCGCCACGGCGCCTTCCGTAAGCGGCGCGTCGAGAACGTGCACGATCCGCTCGCCTTCATCAATGACATCGACGACGCGCACCGCGCCTAGCTTGCCCACGTCGAAAGGCTGCCCGCCCGAAGAAGGATAAAACGCCGTGCGATCCAGGTAGACGCGGCGCCCATCGTCCGCCGTTTCGACGACTCGCGCGTCGAAGGCGCGAGCATATGCGTCGTTGTAATAGAGCCGTTCAGTCACGGCTCCAATGTACCTGATGCGGTTACTGAATCGCTATGCTGGCGCGATTGCTGATCACGATGTCGTTGGATAGATACACCGAGATGTCAGGCCCTTTGGGTGCGCTCGCCGGAACCACCACGTTGATCTGGTACAGGCCGACGAAGCCCGGCGCCAGACCGACGTACAGCGGCTCCGTGACGGGCGGATTCGCGAGACCGCTGCCGCCGAAGTACACCTTGAAATTGCCGGGCACGCGCGCCAGCGGTTCCTGCCCCGGAGCGGCTACGCCGGTCTGCACCGGTGGCACCGTCGGCCCGAAGCCGAGCGCATAAATCACGAGCGCATCGCCAGCCGTCGCGGGATGGCTGAAGATCCCCGCCGTTTCAGGAATCGGATAGCTGCCGTCCTGGTTGATGATGATGCCGTAGTTGCCGATTCCGAGCTTGAGGATGCGCGGCACCACCCGCGCGATTTTCACCGAGACGCTGTTGCCGCGAACGCCGTCGCGCTCGACGCGCAGCACGCCGTCGCCGACTTGCGCTTCGTAAGGAATGACGGCGTTGATCTGCCCCGTCGTATTCACAACGTGCGAACCAGCCACCGTGTACACCGGAATCGCGACGTCATTGAGAAACACGCGTGTGCCTCCGAGTGTCGTCTTCAGCGGCAATTGGGTTTCCTGCACCGGATCGCCGGCCGTCAATTGCTCGCCGTAAATCGAGACGATGCCGCCCAGCGCCAGCGTCGATTCGCCGGCCGCGTTGTCGATGACGCCGCCAGTTAAAACCGTCGGGCCTTTCACCGCGACGATTTCCAGTTGGACATCCGCGCTCACGGGATTGGCGGCGTTGCTGGCGACGGTCAGCTTTCCCGTGTAGTTGCCCGGAGCCAGACCCGTGGGATCCGCCGTCGCGACGATGATGCCGTTCGTCACTTTAGCGCTAAGCCAGGTTCCCCCAGTCACGCCCGACACCGTGACTCCCGTAATCGCGAGCGCATTCACCCCGGTGTTCGACAGGATCAGCCATTTGTCCACCCTGGTGGTTCCCTGCGCGGTGCGGATCGAAATCGTAGTGGGAAAGGTCGAGACAATCGGCTTCGAAGTCACGTGAAGCGTGACCGGCACTGTCTTGTTATCCGGCGCAAAGGTCGAACCGTTCACATTGATCGAGCCAGTGTAATCCTGTTCCTGCGTTCCAGCCGGCGCGCTGGTTTGGATTGTATAGGAGAACGCGAAATCGTAACTCCCGGCGGCCGCCATCGAAAGCGAAAGCTTCGGACCGGTCCCGGGCGCAGTCACGTTGGCTGTCACGCGCGCGTTGGTCTGAAAGCTCTGCGTGACCGCGCGGCCGTTATTCGGAACGTAGAGCTCGACTTTATCCGGCACGCCGCCGCCGATCTGCACCGTGACGACGATGGTCTGCGGCGCGTCGATCGCGTTCGGATCGGCGACAGTAACGATGCCGGTGAACGAGCCCTTCGCGAGGCTGGCCGTATCGAGGCGGATGTTCACAGGCGAGCAGGTTCCGTTAAAGGTGCAGGGGTGCTGCGCGCCTACGTTCGGCGACAGCCACGTCACATTCGCGCTGGCGGTCAGGCTTAACGAAGAATCTCCGAAATTCGACGCTTCGACAACCTGTACGCCGCCACTCTGACCTTGGGCGATCGAGACCGGACCGACCGTGGTCGATGCGAGGCGGAGTTTGGCCGCACCGGGCAGCAGGCCGGCGAAGACAAGAAGACACGAAATTGTTTGAATGGAAATATTCTTCATGCGGTGAGTACTTTCATCAGAAATTAATTAGGGATTGGGAAAAGTCACGAGGCTCGGCCATGCAGCGCGGCGCTGAACAGGCTGGACGCGAAGTCTTTTGACCTGCACTCCGACCGCCATTGGGCCAAAGCGTAGATTCGTTAGAAACGCTATCGCCGCGGTGCAGGACTTTCCGCCACAATCGCCGTGGCTTTCGGGAACAAACGCGAAGGAAACGGGAATCGGCAAGGCTACCATCCGGAATCCGTTTATCGTGCGCCTTCTAAGGAAACGACGCGGGTGCCCTCAAGGCGCAGTTCGAACGGACCGAAATCTCCCTCGCCCCTTACAAGCGACGCGGTGGACTCCTTCGTTTCCAGCTTTTTCCACTTGCTGCGGAGCACAGCGGGATACGCCTCGAAGAACTTTCGCGCCGTATCGGCGGTGTCCCATTCGGTCACAAAGGTCAGCAGCGGCTTCTTGTCCGTTTTGGTTTCAGACAGCAGGAACGAGCCGCCGCGCAAACCCGGCGACAGGTTCCTCGCGGTCTCCTCGCCGGCATGCTGGCGAAGCAACAGCGCGAGATCCAATTCGCCGACCGTTCCATCGCCCAACAGCCGATGCGTTTTGGGCGGAGCGGGCGGAACCGGCGTCGCGGGTCCGCGACGGTCAAAATAAATGTTCGCGTGCAGGATCTGCTGCGTGCTCGTAGGCGGCAGCGCAAAAACCGCCGTGAACGCCTCCTGGCCCAGACGCCGGTAAACCGCCTCCTGAAACTTCAGGCCTTCGACGTAGGGGAAAACCAGCGATTCGCGAATGTACAGCGGGGTTTCCTCGAAAACCTTGTTCTTGGCGAGTTCGCTGGCGTCTTTGTCGTTCTTGCTGTCCGCTGCCGCTTTGCTATCCGCGCCGGTTCCGCGGAAGAAATCCGTATTCGCCGCCAGGATCGCCGGCGAAACTTCGCCTTTGCCCCCCGCTCGCTTCGCGGACCAGGCCCACATCAGCCACGTCGCCTGCCCCTCCATCACCGCCTGCCGCGCCGAGGAAGCGTCATCGCTCGGAGCGCCCTTGTGCGTATATTTCCGCAGCGAGAAATGCTGATCCGCCAGCGCGTGCGCTAATTCATGAACCAGCGCAATCCGATCCTCGTCCACATCGGCGTCGCGGCCCGCGGCATCCAGCAGGAACAGTCTCTTGCGGTCATAGTCGTAATACGCCGCCGTTTGCTCGCTCAGCAAATCCACCGTGTTCTGCACCAAATTGTAGGATTCGGGGACGAAACCGAACATCCGCAGCGTCAGCGACTCGACGCGGACCTCCTCCGGCTTCACGTTCTTCTTGATCCGCATCTCCACTTCTTTGCGGAATTGCTCGCGCGTCAGGACGCCGGCGCGGACGTGCCGCTTCACCTTCCAGCCGGTAATCTCGGAGAGCGATTTCAGGATTCCGTCGATTTCCCCGAATAGCGCCAGTTGTTCAGTGGCGGCCGCCGGAACGGCCAGCCACGCGGCCAAGGCGGCTGCCAGGAGGACTCGGCTAAGGGTCGAAATTTTGCGCATGCCTGTTAGACTGCGATACACTAAAAGTTCCTCAATATGGCTGACGATAAACTCTATAAAGCAGACTACATGGGCAGCGGAACGTTTCTCATCACGAAACCGAAACGCAAGGCCCACAAACGCCGCCAGACGAAGTTGAAGAGCCCCAAGGCTGGCGCGCGCAAATAGTTTCCTTCGGGTAACTGTCCGCGCCGCTCTTGAGACTCCTCCGATTCTCGGGCATCTTAGTCAAAGTCAAATGGACGCTTGGGCGGAGCTTCATCCGCCGGTTCCGACTTGGCTTGCTTTAATAACTCCTCAAATTTTCTGCCCAACACGGTTTCGCGATTCTTGGTCTCCGCCACCGATTTCCTGAACAGTTCCTCGCGCCGTTCGGCCTCGGTCTGCTGACGGGCAGCGGCGGCTTCAAAGTCCGAGAAGGTCTTGGGCTTGTCCGCCTCCTTGTGCCGAATCACCGCCGGAATCACGGGGTCGATCACCAGTTCCGCATCGCAACATGGGCACAGGATCGTAATCACCGCATCGGATGGACCACCAGGAACCGGCAGGCCGGGTTTCGCGCCGCTAGACATACCTTCATTCTAACCGCGTCTTCCCGAAAAGAATCTTTTTGGATCGCAAACCCGTGGACACACCTAGGGCAGCCGACGTGTAGACTAAGTGGTCCGGGAAATAGGACTACTCCGCTGCTAGTTTAAGGACAGAGTGCCCGGTCTGATCAAAAAAGGAGAAACAACATGTTTGGGGAATTCAAGAAGTTCATCATGCGGGGAAACGTGCTGGACCTCGCGATTGGCGTGATCATCGGCGCAGCCTTCGGCAAGATTGTGGCTTCGATGGTCAACGACATCCTGATGCCGGTCATTTCGCTGGCACTGGGCAAGGTCGATTTCGGTGGCATGTTCGTGGCTCTGAACGGCAAAGACTATCCCAACCTCGCCGCGGCGAAGGCCGACAAAGCGGCTGTCCTGGCTTACGGATCGTTTATTAACACGGCGATCGAGTTCATTATTATCGCGTTAGTGATCTTCCTGATCGTCAAGCAGATCAACCGCTTCCAAAAGCCCGTGGTTGCCGAAGTGGTCACCAAGGATTGCCCGGAATGCACCAGTGCGATTCCGATCAAAGCGAAGCGCTGCCCACTCTGCACGTCCACCATTTAGTCGCGCGAAAGGGGTCGGCTTCGCAACTGGCCCCTTAGGTTTTGCGGAAAAGAATAGAACGTACCAGAACTCTTCTAAGGGAGATCCCGAGCCGTACTAAGGTTCAGGATCAGTTGTAGCCTTCCGATATGTAATTTAGGCTGAAGAGAGTTCTGAGTATGCGCCGCAGTATTATCATTTCGCCCGACGCCGATGTTGCCCAGCGGTTAAAGCGCGCCCTCGATGAGCTTGGGTTTGCGACTAGCTGCCGGATCCTTGAGCAGTATCCCGCGGCCGTTGAGCTGACCAGGATACTGCGGGCGCACGCCCCGGACATCGTGTTCCTGAACGTCGATTCAATTGAACGCGCTACCGAAGTCGCACGGTTCATCGAACAGGAAGTTCCCGGCGTGCAACTGGTTGCCATCAACCGGTCGTGCGATCCGCAAATGCTGCTCGACACGATGCGGATCGGCATCCGCGAGTTTCTGTCCATGCCCTTCTCGAAACAGGCTGTGTCGGAAGCGCTCGCTCGCGTCAATCAGCTACTCGAAAAGCGGCCCGCGAAACAGCAGAACACCGATCAGATCTATTCGTTCCTGCCCTCGAAAGCAGGCGTTGGTACCTCGACGATCGCCACCAACACCGCCTCTGCATTCGGCAAACTGCCCGATCAGAACGTACTCCTGTCGGATTTCGATCTGAACTCTGGAATGTTGCGCTTCATGTTGAAGCTCGACAATTCCTATTGCGTGACCGACGCAGCGGAACGCTCCTCGGACATGGATGAAGGCCTGTGGCCCGATCTGGTTACGCACTTCGATCGTCTGGACGTTCTGCATGCCGGAAAATTGAACCCCAGTGTCCGGATTGAAGGCGCGCAGATCCGGAATCTGATCGAGTTCATGCGGCGGAACTATTCCGCGCTGTTCTTCGATCTCTCGGGCAACCTCGAGCGCTATTCGATCGAGATCATGCAGGAATCCAGGAAGATCTTCCTGGTCTGCACGCCGGAAATCCCTTCGCTGCACCTGGCGCGGGAAAAGTATCACTACCTGAAAGGCCTCGATCTCGGAGAGCGAGTTTGCGTCCTCCTGAACCGCTGCCAGAAGCGGCCTATGATCACGACGGAGCAGATCGAGAATCTACTCGGCCTGCCGGTCAGCATGACCTTCCCG
The DNA here is from genome assembly GCA_038210135.1 of Bryobacterales bacterium. Lineage (GTDB taxonomy): Bacteria > Acidobacteriota > Terriglobia > Bryobacterales > Bryobacteraceae > JBBQWZ01. Next base: position 48,105 of record JBBQWZ010000041.1, on the reverse strand, counting down.
AACGATTATCACGGCGTGAATCGCGCGCTGACTCACGGCACGTTCGTCGATACGGCGAGCGAACTCGGCCGTCAATACGCCAAATTGGCCCAGTCGATGACCGAGCGCAAGCAGCCGGTCGCCGTCGATAACAAGAAGAAATTCATCGAATTTTTCTCGCTGTCGCCAAACTATAAGATGGCCGAAACCAAAAAGGCCCGCTAGCCAAACCGCATTTAGAGAATGGAACAGACCCCACCCTTCGAAGGCGGGGTTCTTGCTGTTGCGTTACTTGCCGGCCGCTCCGTAATAGATCGCGTTGAAGAACAGCTTGAACGTGCCGTGCGGTTGCGCGCGGTTCGTCACTTCCGGTCCGAACAGGAACAGCTTCCCTTCCCCGACACTCGCCTCCGCCACGGCCACGCCACCATCCAGATACTGCTGGCCCCACGCCCAGCCGCTGCGCAGCGACTTCGGCGAATCGAACCACGCGACCGGCGCAATCTTCTTCAATTGCGAATCCGGACCCAGCTTGAATACCGGCGAGTTGTTGAAGAATACATCCGCATCCTTTTCCATGCCCCACGCCAGCGGACTGGAGTTGTCCACCGCCACCCGCATCACCGAACCCGGCACATAGAATTTCTCGCGCGGCAGATGCCGCTCCGTGCCGGTCGCTGTCCGCTCGACCAGCGCGTCGTAGACCGGCAGCCCGAGCTGCCGGGCGAGAGAGGTCGAAGTTCCGACGGTCAAGATCGCACCGCCCGTTTCGAGGAATTTCCTCAACTGCGGAACTGTCTTATCCACCGAGACCCTGCCCGCGCGAGGCTGCCATTCCTCGGGCAACGGACCGCTCGAGCCGCGTCCGCCGCCGCCTTCGCCGAACCCGCCGCGCTGGCCGTCCGGGATTCCGCCCGTCACAAAGATCAGCACGTCGAACTTGCCGCGCAGATCGCCCGCGTCAAGCGTCGGCGGGTACACCACCTCGTACGGAAATTCGAACTGCTCGAAAATCCAACGCGTCCAACCGGAAGGCATCGACCCGCCGACCTCATCCCACAGGCCGATTCGCACTGGCTTCAGCTTGATCATCTCGACGTCCGGCTTCGCGGACACCGCTTCGAACGTCAGGCCTTTGTCCGTCGCCAGCTTGTCCAAAATAGCCTTCGTAGAAGCCTTCGAGGGAATGAACATCGTGCCGTATTCGCCCGCTGTCATTCCAGAATTGACCGGCTTCTTCAGCCAGTACACTTCCTCACCGGCCTTCAATAACCGGTTGACCGCCACGAACGAATCATTGACGCGATGGCTCAGCAAATAGCCCGCCCCGGACCCCTTCACGCCGCCTATCGGAACCTTCGCGAAGCCTTCGATCTTCTCGAACGGACCGCTGAAGTCGTCGAGAATGCGATCGAACTTCACCGCCATCTGATACGTCAGCGTCCAGCCCGCATTGTCATACGGCGGACGCGGCGGACCGCCCGGATACGCGAAATCGTTCGGATGATCCTGCGGTTCGAACAGGTCCATCAAGTGCGGACGGAACGCCTGCGCCGCTTTCACTACGTACGACCCCGCCGGATAACTTTTTCCCGCCACCGTGAAGTCCGCCGTCGCGCGATGGATGGTGATGCCGGTCTTGATCAGCGTGTTGACAAACTTCGTCGCAGTCAGAAAGTCCGGCTGATTCGCCGGCAGAATAAACCCGCGCGGATCCCGAGCCTCAGGCGTATGCAGCATCGCCCAATATTTCAGATCGACGCCACGCTGCCCGCGTCCAAACACGTCGGCCGCATCCGCATTCAATGACGGTGGCCCAGTCAATGCCGCGCCGCTGCCGCCGCGCCCCGTGCCTTCTGCCGCACGATCCTTCGCCACCAATTCTTCGACCTTCGCCATCTTCGACGGCGTAATCGTCCAGTTGTCCTTGCTGCCACGGTCGATCGAATTCCTGCCCATGCGGTACATGTTGAACAGCAACTGATCCTTGGTCCGCGAAGCCAGATCCAGCACCGCGTAATTCGCCGTCAGCGAATACTCGATCGACTGGCGGAAATGCCATTTTTGCGGAGACACGGGAGACCGCAGAATCTCGCTCGAAATCTGCCGCTCCGGCACGAACGGAATCTCCATTGGCGTCGGATTCCCGATCGTCTCCGTCAAAATCCCAATCATGTTGTGGAAATCCGTGGTCGTGCGGAGGCCACCGTTATACCAAACCGAATAACTGGATCCACCGCGCGACGTCGCGCCCGGCTTGCCTTCCACCAGGAAGCGGGATTGAATCGCCGAACCCACTTGATCAATTCCGATCATCACCAGCGGATCGAACCAATAGCTCGCCGGATCGCGAAACGGCGGCACAAACAACACCGTTCCCAGCGGACCCGTCTGGTGATGGTTGTACATGATCTGCGGAAACCATTCGTGATACAGCTGCCGGTTCATGTTCACCGTCTCCGCTTGCGTGGACATGTAGAAATCGCGATTGTTGTCGTGGCCGATATACTTCTGATACAGCCGCGTCGGAACGTACACGCGCTTGGTCGGATCTTTCTGCGACATGTAGCTGGTCGTCACCATCTCCTGCCCGTCCGGATTCGCCTGCACGAATAAAATAATGGTCGAGTCCAGGATTCGCATGGTCTCCGGATCCGTCCGGCTCAGGAACGTATACAGCGTCTCCATCAACTGCTGCGCGCCCAGTACTTCGCTCGCGTGCAAGCCGCCGTCGATCCAAACCACGGCCTTGCCTTCGGCGGCAAGCTTCTTTGCTTCCTCATCGGAAAGGCCTTCGGCCAGTGCCAACTTTCGAGCGATCTCTTTGTACCGGCCAAGCTTTTTGTGATTTTCGGGCGTCGTGACGACCGCCATCCACTGCGGACGCCCTTCCTCGGACTTGCCGATCTCGACCAGCTTCATCCGGTCGCTTTCCTTCGCCAGTTTCTGCCAGTAATCGCCCAGTTGCGTATAGGTCGCGAGAAAGTAGTCGTCGCCGAGATTGGAACCAAATTGCTCCTTCGGCGTCGTAATCTTAGTGGCCGCCGCTGCCTTCGGCTGGGCGAAGAGAACCGGAGTGCTTTCAAACCCGAGCAGGAAGACACTGAAAGCGGCAAAAACGAGCATGCGCATATCGCGTGATTGTACCCTAGAGGATAAGAACGCGTCTTTCCTATGAAACGTTACCCCCGCTGGCTTTTAGCCGGTTTTCTCGCTGCCCTGCCTGTCTTTTCGCAGTCGCTCAAAGAGTTTGAAAAGAAGGTCACTGAATTCACGCTCCCGAACGGAATGCACTTCCTGATCGTCGAACGCCACGGCGCTCCCGTAGTGTCGTTCAACACCTATGTAAACGCCGGAGCCGTGGACGACCCCAACGGCCGGACCGGCATCGCTCACATGATGGAGCACATGGCCTTCAAGGGCACTCCGAGCATCGGCTCGAAGAATTGGACCCTAGAAAAAGCCGCCCTCGCGGGAATCGAAACCGCCTACGACAAGCTCGAGCAGGAGCGCCGGAAGGGCGTCAAGGCGGATCCGAAACGCATTGCGACCCTTGAAGAAGGCCTGCACGAAGCCGTCGCAAGAGCAGATGAGTACGTCGAACCGAACGAATACGACAAGGTAGTCGAGCGGAATGGCGGCGTCGGCCTGAACGCCGGAACCGCCGAGGACTCCACGAATTATTACTACAGCTTCCCCGCCAATCGCCTGGAGCTGTGGTTCCTGCTCGAATCCGCCCGCTTCCGCAATCCGGTTTTCCGCGAGTTCTACAAAGAGCGCGACGTGGTCCGCGAGGAGCGTCGCATGCGCGTCGAATCCTCTCCGCAAGGCAAGCTGGTCGAAGCATTGCTCGCCGCCGCGTATTCGGCGCATCCGTATCACAACATGCCCGGCGGCTGGGCCAGCGACATCGAAAACTTCCGCGAGCCCGAAGCCATGCGCTTCTTCCGCGAGCACTATGTGCCAGGCAACATCACCGTCGGAATCGCCGGCGACGTCGATCCGAAACAGGCTCACGCCTTCGCCGAAAAATATTTTGGTTCGATCCCCGCCGGTCCGTTGCCTCCGGCCGTTCGGACCACCGAGCCGCCCCAGGAAGGCGAGCGCCGTGTCGCCGTCGAATCTCCGGCACAACCCGTTCTCGCGATCGCTTACCACGTGCCAGACGGAAAACATCCCGACGGACCCGCCCTCGACGTTCTGTCCAATGTCCTTTCCGCCGGCCGTACGGGAATTCTGTACAAGGAACTGGTCCGCGACAAGCAACTCGCCCTCGGCGCCGGGTCGCAAACCGATTTCCCCGGCAGCAAGTACCCAAGTCTGATGCTGTTCTTCGTCGTGCCCAACGCCGGAAAGACGCTCGACGAAAACGAAAAAGCCGTCTACGAAGTCATCGAACGGATGAAGAAGACGCCAATCGACTCCGAATCGCTCGCGCGCGTGAAAACCAAACTTCGCGCCCAACTGATTCGCAAGCTCGATAACAACATGGGCCTGGCTTCGGAACTCACCACCTACGCCGTGCTCGAGGGTGATTGGCGCAAGCTGTTCACCGATCTCGACGACATCGAAAAAGTGACTCCGTCCGATGTCCAGCGCGTCGCGAAAACCTACCTCGCGCAAAAGAATCGGACCGTGGCCTGGACCGTGCAACCGGCCGGCGCTCCGGCCGCTCAGGAGGCCAAGTGAAATTCGGACTCGTATTGTTAGCCGCCTTGGCCGCCTTCGCGCAGACCGCGCCGAAGCCTCTGGAAGCGTACAAAAGCCTCAAATATCCGCCGCTGAAACAGGTGGTGATTCCAACCCCTGAAACCTTCAAGCTGCCGAACGGCATGAAGATCTACCTGCTCGAGGATCACGAGCTGCCGGTGATTTCCGGCTTCGCGCTGGTCCGCACGGGCAACCTCTTCGACCCGGCCAACAAGCGCGGACTCGCCGATATCACCGGCGGCGTCCTTCGTTCCGGAGGAACCAAATCGAAAACCGGCGATCAGATCGACGAGGAGCTCGAGAACCTTGCCGCGTCCGTCGAAAGCTCCATCGGCGAAGCCTCGGGGACACTCAGTTTCAGCTCGCTCAAGGGACACAACGATCGCACGCTTGCCGTCTTCCGCGACGTCCTGATGAATCCTGAATTCCGCCAGGACAAGATCGACCTCACCAAAGCGCAATACAAGAGCGCGATCTCGCGCCGCAACGACGAAGCCGGCGACATCGCATCGCGCGAGTATCAATCGCTACTTTATGGGCACGATTCGCCGTACGGCTGGCGCATCGAGTACGAACACATCAACAACATTCAGCGGAACGACCTCGTCGAGTTCTACAAGCGCTACTATTTTCCGGCGAACATCATGCTCGCGGTGTACGGCGATTTTAAAGCGGCCGACATGCGCGCGAAGCTCGAAGCCGCCTTCAAAGACTGGACCGTCCAGCAACCGCCCGTGCCCACCTTCCCGAAGGTCTCGCAGGTCGTGCAGCCCGGCGTGTACTTCGCCGAAAAGAAGGACGTCACTCAGACATTTTTCCAACTCGGCCATTTGGGCGGATCGCTTCGCGACAAGGATTACCCCGCCCTGCAAGTCGCGGCCGACATTCTCGGCCAGGGCTTTTCGTCCCGCCTGATGCGCCGCGTGCGCAGCCAACTCGGATATGCCTATGGCATCAGCGCCAGTTGGGGCGCGGGATATAACGCCCCGGGCACGTTCACGATTGAAGGCAGTACGAAATCGAAATCGACCACCGAAGCGCTGATCGCGGTTCAGGTCGAGCTCGAAAAACTGCGCACCGGCCAAGTGACCGAAGAGGAACTCAACGACGCCAAGCAGGCCGCCGAAAACAGCTTCGTGTTTTTCTTCGATCGGCCCAGCAAGACGCTGAACCGCCTGATGCAGTACGAGTATCACGGCTATCCGCGCGACTTCCTGTTCAATTACCAGAAAGCCATCGCGGCGGTTACGCGCGCCGACGTCCTGCGCGTTGCGAAGCAGTATTTCCGGCCTTCTGAAATGGCGATTGTCGCCGTCGGAAACTCGTCAGAATTCGGAAAGCCGCTGACCGACCTCGGCGCCAGCTTCGGAACGCCCTTCGCCAAAGTGAAGCCGATCGATCTCACCATCCCGGAGCCGAAAGCGGCCCTATCGAACAACGCCGCCAAAAGCTCTTCGCCCGCAGCCGTCCAACTGCTGAAGAAAGCCCAGCAAGCGATGGGCGGGTCCCAAAACCTCGCCGCGATCCGCGACATGCAGATGCATGTGGACGTTCCCGCCATGAGTCTGAAGCAATTCAACCGCTCAATTTTCCCGTCGATCATCCGCCAGGAGCAGGACTTGCCTTTCGGCCGCGTCACCGCCTACACCGACGGAATTTCCGGTTGGCTGATGACGCCGCAAGGCTTCCAGCCCATGCCCGGTCCGGTCGTAGAACAGGCTCGCGGCGAAGCGTTCCGCCAAATCGTTCCGCTCATCCTCAGCGATCGCGATCCGTTACGCGTCGTAACCGTCTCCGGTCCCGAAGCTGTCCAAATCACAGCGGTGGGAGGAATGGCCGCGACCATCGAACTCGCCGCCGATGGACTGCCAGCCAAGCTAACCTATGAAACTCCCGGAGCGGCCGGCAAGCCCTCGAAAGTTGAATCCGCCTACGGGGATTGGCGCGACGTAGATAACGTGAAGCTTCCGTTCAAAATCACGGTGACGCAGGATGGCCGCAAGTTCGGCGACCTGATCACTTCCGACCTGAAACTGAATAACGGCTTCAAGCCCGAGGACCTGGCAAAGAAGCCCGAAGCACCCAAGTCCGCTCCCGCAAATCCCTGATGTGGCCTAGGCCTCCGGCCTGGGTATGTGATGTGGCCTAGGCCTCCGGCCTGGGTATGTGATGCGGCCTAGGCCTCCGGCCTGGGTATGTGAGATGGCCTAGGCCTCCGGCCTGGGTTTTTGATAAGACTACGATGACAAGACGACAACTCTTACTTACGGCCGCCGCTGCCACGCCTCTGCTGGCGCAGTTCCGGCCCGCGACCGCCCCGCCTGACACCGCGAAAAAAGCCGGACCGAAGGAGCCGCGCGAAGTCAAAGGCAAGCGAATGGTGATGGAGGCACTCACTGCCGTGGGCGGCGATACGTACCTCGCCATGCAGGACCGAATCGAGCACGGCCGGGCGTACTCCTTCTATCGCGAGCAACTTCGCGGCCTGTCATTTGCGAAGATCTACACGCGGTACCTAAACGCCCCGCCCGATCCCAAGCAAATCGGTCAACGTGAACGGCAAAGCTTTGGAAAGACCGAAGACAATTCGGTGCTGTTCACTGAAACCGAAGGCTGGGAGATCAACTTCCGCGGTGCGCGCCCCATGCCCGCCGACCAGATCGAACGGTGGCGGCTATCCACCCTTCACAACGTCTTCTACATCCTGCGCCAGCGCCTGAAGGAACCAGGCATGGTTTTTGAGTGGCAGGCGACGGAGGTTTGGGGCAACCAGCCGGTCGAGGTGGTGGACATCACGGACTCGGACAACCGGACGGTCACGGTTAGCTTCCACCAATCCACCAAGCTTCCGGTGAAGCAAATGTTCTATCGCCGCGACCCCATCTCGCGCGACCGCATTGACGAAGTGACTATCTATTCGAAGTACCGCGATGTCGGCGGCGGAGTGCAGTGGCCGTTCACCATCCTCCGCGAACGCAACGGCGAGAAAATCTACGAGATCTTCTCCGACACCGTCACCATCAATCAGAAGCTCACCGACGACAAGTTCCTGATTCCGTCGACCCTCAAGAAACTCGAGAAGATCGAGAAGTAGCCTACAAATATCGCCTACCCGTCCTCCTCTTTAAGTTAAGCGGCAACAACACGGTCACTTTAGAACCCGTAAAAACCGCAATCATTCGGAGGACTTATGAACGCGTTCGCGTTACGCACACTGCAGGTACTCGCCTGCGGAATCACTCTCGGGCTGCCGGCCACGGCAGCCTCATTCGTCAACACGTATCCCGATTGGGTCGGCGACGCCACCGGCGGCTATATCAAAGAAGCACAAACCTTTTCGGTTGCTTCCGCGAGTATTCTGACCAGCTTCCAATTCAAGATGTATCCGGCGGCCGGCCAAGCGGCGCAACTGCATATTTTTGTTTGGGACGCTAGTTCGGGACCGATCGGCGCATCGCTCTACGATTCGCAATACTTTTTCCTACCGAACAGCTTTACGGACAACCTGGTAAACATGAGCGTCTCGCTCACCCCAGGCACGCTGTACGGCGCGGTCATAGACCAAAACGGATACAGCGGAGGCGCGGCAGCCTTCAATCTGAACCAGAACAGCTACACCGGCGGAAATCTCTGGCTGCTGAGCGCGTCGACGCCAACGGTCTGGAATAACTTCGCCGGGAACGGCTTCAACCTCACCTTTCAGGCGAACTTCGCCGACGACGCCCCGTCCCCCAGCGGTGTCCCGGAACCCGGCGCGTTCCTGCTGCTCGGCAGCGGTCTGCTGGCCGTCGGTGCCGCAAGATGTAGGGCTTCTCGGAAAGCCCCCCGCACGCACGCGTAAGCGGTCCGGGCAGGAGGCGATCCCGCTGCTGGTCTTCGTCGGATTCGCCAAACTCCACCTCGGCAAGGTTTTCAAGTGGCGCTACGTCGCGGCCTTCGCCTTTCTTCGGTGCGCGGTCGGATGCGCCGCTTACCGTTCCGCCTGAACCGGCTGTCAGCCGTTCAGATCGAGCACGCCTTCGCTATCGCCGAACTCATTCAGTTCCGGCATGCCGATGCCGTGCAAAACGCTCAACATCACATTCGCCAGCGGAGTCTCATTCGGAGCCTGAATGTGGACTCCGCCTTTCAACGCCCCGCCCGCGCGCCCCGCGAGCAAGAACGGCACCTTCTTGTGATTGTGCTCGTTCGAATCGCCCATCGGCGATCCATACAGCAGCAGCGTGTTGTCGAGCAGGTTGCCGTCGCCGTCGGGCGTGTTCTTCAGCTTCTCGAGAAAATACGGAATCAGGCTGATGTGGAACGTATTTAACTTCGCGAAGTCGAGAATGCGATCCTCCTTCCCGCCATGATGCGAAGTCGGATGAAACGCGCCCTTGAAGCCGCTCTCCGGATACGTACGGTTCGAATTGTCGCGGCCCAGCTTGAAAGAAAACACCCGGGTGATGTCGGAGGCGAACGCCAGCGCCTGCAAGTCGAACATCATCTTCACATGCTCGGAGAACGAGACCGGAATCCCTCGCGGAGGCGCCGGGATCTCTCGCGGAGCAGTGACGTTCTCGGCCTTCTGGATCCGCCGTTCCACTTCGCGAATGTTGGCCAGGTAATCGTCCAGCCGGGTTCGATCCTGCGCGCCCAGGTCTTTCTGCAAGCGCTTCACCGACGTCATCAGCCAATCGAGAATGCTGCGTTCCTCGGCGCGGCGGGCTTGGCGTTCGGCCGCATTCGACCCGCTTCCGAAGACTCCGAACAATTCATCAAACACGATCCGCGGATCGCGAATCATCGGGAGGGGTTGCGTGGCGGACGCCCAGCTGATCGTATCGGAGTAAATGCAGGAGTAACCGAAGCCGCATCCGCCGCCCTGGTCAACGTCTTCAATGCATAACTGCATTGAGGGAATCGCGGTCGCCTGACCCATGCGCTGCGCGTATACCTGGTCGATCGAAATTCCCGCTTCGACGTCCGCCCCTTGCGTCCGCTTCGGGTGCGCCTGCGTCAGAAACACTGCGCTTGAGCGAATGTGGTCGCCGCCGACTTCGCGGATTTCGAACGCTTCGGCGCTCGGCACGTCGGTGTTGCTGACGATCGTCAAATAATCCTGAAACGGCGCGAGAGGCCGCAGGCTCGTCGGGGCAAGATCGAATCCGCGGCCGATTTTCGCCGGCGACCAGAGATTTTTCTTGATTCCGATCGCGGAGCTGCCGGCTGCGCCATGAACCATTTCGATGCACACCAGGCGTACGTTCTTCGCCTGCTCTTGCGCGCGCAGCGCCGGTGTCATCGCGTCGAGAACAGGCAGCGCGACGGCCGCTCCGAGACCGCGCAGCAGAGTTCGCCGGTCGAGATGTTTTTGCGTAAGAAACATTTGCTTATTGCGCTTTCGATAAGGGAGGCTGATTCATCTGAAACGCGGCGCTGTTCGCAACGCCCAGAACAAACGACGAAAAACGATTGCCGTCTTTGGCCGCGCCGTTCACGATGGCGCGGATCGCGGGCATGTCGGAGGCCTCCATGCGGCGGCCTGTCGCATAGGTCATCATGCGTTCCGCGAGGTTACGCAACACCAGATCCTGATGTGCGCTCAGTGCGTCGCGCAGTCCACTTGGTCCCTGCATTTTTGTTCCGTCGTACAACTCCCCGAGCGCATCGACCAGGACTTTGTTGTCACTCGTGCGCCATGCTCCGGTGGCGTCGAAGTTTTCAAGCGCAATTCCCGGCGGATCGATCACCTTGTGGCAGGAACTGCACGCGGGGTTGCGCCGATGCTCCTCAATACGCTGACGAGTCGAGAACGTCTTTTCCCCCCGTACCGCCCTCGCGGTCTCATCGAGCGAAGGCACGTTCGGAGGCGGAGGAGGCGGCGGCGTTCCGAACAGGACTTCGAGGATCCACTTGCCGCGCAGAACCGGCGACGTCCTGTCCGAGAGCGAAGTGGACATTAGGACGCTTCCCTGCCCCAGTAGGCCGCGACGCTCATCCGGCACGGGGACTCTGCGGAATGCGGATCCGGCAATGCCGGCAACGCCATAATGCTTCGCCAGGGCTTCGTTCCAATACGAATACCTGGCGTTGAAAAGATCCATCACGTTGCGATCTTCGCGGACGACGCTGTCGAAGAAGAGTTCTGTTTCGCGCCGCATGAGTTTCGCGATCTCGCTCGTGTATTTCGGAAACAGCGCGTCGTCCGGGATGACCTTGTCCAGATCTTGCAACCGAAGCCACTGCGTGGCGAACCTGCGGGACAGCGCTTCGGAGTTTCTGTCGGCGAGCAATCGGCGTACCTGCTTTTCAAAATCTTTCGGAGTTCGCAACGCGCCACTCGCGGCCGCCTTTGCAAGCTCAATGTCGGGAGCCGCGCCCCAAATGAAGTAAGACAAGCGCGAGGCAAGCGCGGCGTCGGACACGCGAAGCGTCGAGTCCATCGGTGATTCCAGGCGGAATAGAAATCGCGGGCTCATCAGGATGGATTGCAGCGCCAGCCGGATGCCGTTGTCAAAACTCGCACCATCCCGGCCTTTTTTGAAAAACGCCAACGCATCTTCGAGGTCTTTCGGTGTAGCGGTCCCGCGATAGGCAGCGGTGGTGACTGCCTGAAGTATTCTCTGCGCGCATCCAGTTTCGCGCGAGGGCGCAGCTGGGCGGCAGGTAAACAACAGCCGCTTTGCTTTCGGATTCGTCACGGCGAGGCGCGCGATCTGGCCGGCGGCGCGCAGGTAGCCCGTCATCAGAATCGGCGAGAACGTTTGCACGTCCGCGATGTTGTCGAATCCCCCGCTCACCGTATCCGCGGGCAGCAGCGCCGTCACATCCACGTCGAGCCCGAGCAAATCGTGAATGGCACGGCCGTAGTCGCTACGGTTCAGGCGCTGAAACGGCCTCCACCCCGGATTCGGGCGGACCGCCGCCGCGGAGTCCATTTTCGATTCCAGCGCCTCGACAATCGTGTCCAACTCGGCTTTCGCGGGCCGGCGCGAACCGGGCGGCGGCATCATGCCGGCGCGTAACTTCAGAATCACCTTCTCGACGACTTCCGCATTGTCCACGTTAAAGCCGGCAAGCGAGAGTCCGCCGATCTTCCGTTGCGCACTATGGCAGCCCACGCAATACTCGGCGGACCATGGCGTCTGCGCGGACAATGCAGCCGTCATCAGCGTCAACGCGACCAAAGCCAGGCGGTTCATTTTGCGCGTGCAGCGGTCCAAGCCATCCTGCCCATGGGCGAAACCAATTCGCCGGTCAAGGTTCCGTCGTCTTTCAACTTGGCCGTGTACTCGATGCGGATCGCGCCCGGTCCGCCGACGTTCGCTATCGAAACGAAAACCAGTGTCCGGTCTACGATCATGCCTTCGACCGCCAGTTCGCCGGAATGATCGCTCTTCAACGTGCCGGAAAGTTTGGCGCCGTCCTGCTTCAGATTCAAGTCGATTTTCATGGTTCCCTGGCCACCACCCGCGGAAGCGGTCCAGGCACCGGAAACATTCACAGCCGCAGCCGCCGTCGTCTTCGGACCGGGCACCTTGCGTTCTTTAAAGCGCTCAGCAGTCCAATGAATCGGCCCGCGCGGACCCTCCATCTCGCCCGAAAGAGTCCCGTCCTCGATCATCTTTCCCTCGATCTTCATCTTCTTGTCTTCGCCACCGCCTCCGTGGTCTTCCCCGCCAGGTCCACGAAATTGCATCCTGGCGTTGGCGCTCAGCGAAACGACGCCGCCAGCAAATTCGCCCTGCACTGGAATGTCGTTGTTCATGAACATAAAAATTCCCTTCACCTTCGTACCTTCCTGCTCAAGGGTCAGCCCGCCCGGGATCACATGATCGCCGTGCATCGAAAACTTCCAAGAGCCGGTCAGATTCTGTTTCTTGTCTTCCTGCGCAGTCAGGACGGACGCGGCGGCCAAGAGTGCGGCGGCTGCCAGAAAGCGGTTGGGGCGATGGGGCATCGAATCTCCTTGAGTGGTCTTTTTTAGACAATAGGAGAAGGATCGGAATCGTTCAATCGAAAACGGATGGACGCGCCAGCAAGATTGCCGAGCGCGGATTTTCGCGCTACAGGAGCAACGCTTCGACCCGGTACGCGCGGACCATCTGCTCGAGCGGCGACCACGCAAAGACTGTGAACCGGCCGTCCTGGGACGCCACCAGCGCCAACGCGTCCGGCTGATCCTGCGCGAACTGGGCAGCGGACAGGTGCCGCGTTCCGCCCAGTTGGGAAGGGCTCACAATCCGTGGGGAATTGCCCTCGAGGGGTTCGGTCTCGATCACGTTCTCGATTCGCGGAAAGCCTTCGCGCCGTCCAATCTTCGCGCCGAAAGCCAGCAGGTCGAAGCGGCGATTCAGAACCATCGCGCCGTCGACGGCCGTCAGTCCGGCGACGACATCGACCACCCGGCGAAGCGCTTCCTGCCAGCGCGGGAGGTTCTTCTGCGGATCGTCCAACTGCATCAGCGAAGCAAGTTTCGAATACGACGGAGCCACCGCGTAAGGAGTCTTCCCCACAATCGACTCTCGCCAGACCTCGTTCTCCTGCGGAACCACCAGTAGCGATCCGCCTCGCTTGTGTTCACGCATCGATACCGCGAGTTGGATCAGCACATTGGTCGCGTCGGCCGACGCCCCCGGAGTGTCGAGTCCGAGCAGCGAAGCAACCAGCGCCGGCGAGTCGGATAGTTGTGCCGCTTTGTGATCGAGGACCTTAATCTGATCGCCTTCGAGAACAGCGACATTGACGAATTTAGTCAGCTCCTGCTCGCGCCGGTGCTTTACCACCAGCAGTCCAGGCTCGATGACTTCGATCACGAAACAAAACGGAGGCAGGCTCAGTGTCGCGCCCCAGATACACAACGATTCGCCAAGATGCCAAATGCCGAGATGAATGCCTGGGCGCGCCACCGCGGGAGCAAGGCGCGTAAGCGCCTCGGCGGTCAACGGAACAGGATGTGCGAACGTGATCGGGTGGCCGGCCTGAGTTGGAGGCAGGTAGGCTAGCGAGATCGTCGGCGGAATGCCTTCTTCGCGCCGCAGACTGGCCCAAAAAGCCGCGTCCACAATCGATTCAATCACCCGGGTATCGGGGTGCGGCGCTAATTGACCCGGATCCAGCGCATTGCGGCGGTGACGCTCGAAGTGCGCCCGCACGCGTTCCGCGACGGCGCGAGCTGCCTGGTAAGCGGGTGTCGTCATCGGGAAGAATCCATGCGGATACCTCCACTGTAATCGACCCCGTACCGGAGATCCGATCTCTTGAACTACGCTCCCAGATTGTTGCTGGCCTGCCAAGCCGACCAAAGGTACAACCCGACGATCGCGACACCGTAGACCACCACGGCGATGGTCAGCAATTTGCCCCAGCGATCGATCTTGTCCATGCGGTTCGCCAGCGTGGCTTGTCCGGTAATCATCGACGCGTCGGAGTCCCGAATATGAACTACGTCCATCTCTCCACGCGAAATCGACTTGCGGTAAATGGCGAGGCCGAGTACGAATGCGGCCAGGATGGCCCAAAGTCCGGCCGAAATCAAAAATGGGTTCGTCATAGTAACCCTCCCGCGTACGTTCGGATGCACGAGGGCGGCCACCTGCTAACCCGCATGAAATCAATCGCTGACAGCGCGTCCCGCACAAATGGCGCAGACAATTCGCGGATCCGCTGCGTGCTTTGACGCGATTTAGGCCGGCAGCGCTTAATGCGTGCGGATCGTCTTCGGATCCTTGTCAAAGCGGTACTCGAAGTGGCAGCCCTGGCAGGCGTCGAATAAATAGCCGCCGCGCTCGAACACCAGAGCCGAGTCCTTCGCCTGGGCCGCCTTGCGCAGGCTGTCCCCCGCCTCGCGGAGCGCCTTCGACCGGTCCATCCAGTGCGCCTTGTCCTTTGCGCGGCCGTCCATCATCAGCAGATTCCCGGCTTCGGTCAGGGCTGTCGCGCTGCTCTCGACCTTATACCAGTCGTCCACCGTCTCCGGCTTGGTTTCCTCGACGCCGTCCTTTGTGTAGACAGTACCGACCGATTTCCAGACCACTTCGGCGTTCGGGATGATGATCATGTGCATCACCTCCTCGAGCGTCGCCATCGATTGGATCGGCGGCAGGACCGCGGCAGGTTTGGAGCAACCGGCTAGAAATGCGGCGGCGAACAAGCCAGCCTGAGCGATTCGCAGTCGAACAGTCGCACGTGTTGTAGAGTTAAATTTCATTTCAAAGACGCCAGATAGCGACGCTCGGCATTCTATCAGAGTCGCCGTGCGCTTCTGGTACACTGCGTTGTCGCCGCGGCTTTCGCGCTTCGGCGAGCAGGCTTTCGCAGTTTTGGAGAGACCGCCCCAGTGGATCTACATTCGTTTTTTCAATGGCTCGAATTGACCAGCGGTAGCGTTTATATCCGCGAGTCCACCATTTACTATCCGTTAGTGGAAACGACGCACGTGCTGACGCTGTGCCTGTTCCTCGGACTGGTGGCGATGCTGGATCTCCGCCTGGTCGGCATCGGACTCCGTGGCGTGCCCGTATCCCAAGTCGCCTCGAGGCTGCTCCCGTGGGCTCTCTTTGGCTTCGTCGTGATGTCCATCAGCGGAGGGCTTCTATTCTATTCCGGCCCCCTGAAAGCGGCCGCGAATATATTCTTCCGCATCAAGGTGATCATGATCATGCTCACCGGCGTCAACGCGCTGTTGTTCCATCTCACCATTCACAAGCGAGTGGCGTCGTGGGACACGGACCCGATTCCGCCTCCCCGCGCGAGAATGGCGGGCGTGCTCTCGTTGATCCTCTGGAGCGGCGTCGTGATCTGCGGACGCATGCAGGCGTACAACTGGTTTAATTAGCGGCTCTCATCAAACCCAACGTGCTGTCATTTATCAATCTCGCCAACTTCCAGTGGCTCGAAGCCACTTCGCTCGGCACCATCGTGCGGCAGTCGCTGTGGCTGTTTCCAGTGATCGAGTGCATTCACTTGCTGGGGCTCGCCCTGCTCGGGGGCGCGGTCCTGGTAGTCGATATGCGCCTGCTCGGACTCGGCCTGAAGGATCAGCCCGCGGCCGACCTCACGCGCAAAGTGCACCCTTGGCTGGTTCTCGCTTTGGTCACCAGCATCACCACCGGATTTCTAATGTTCTTGTCAGAAGCCGTGAAGTGCTACTACAGCCCGCCCTTCTGGTACAAAATGAGTTTTCTCATCCTGGCGAGCCTCTTCGCCTTCACCTGGCGCCGCCGCGTTGCGAATTCCGATCCCGGAAAGATGTCGCCCGTGCTGGTCAAACTCACCGCCCTCGTATCGATGGCGCTATGGTTCGGCGTCGGATTCTCCGGCCGCTGGATCGCGTTCTACTAGACGTTAGCAACCAGTCTGGCGGATCGTGTTCGAACCCCTGTCAACAGCGGGTCCCAAACGCCGCCGCCTATGCTATGATCCCTTCCGTGGTCAAGTCCCTTCGCGTCACCATCCCGTTTTTGATGTTCGCGGCAGTCGCTGGCAGCGCCTGGTGTCAAGCACCCGCGCGGCCTGCAAACATTCCCCGCATCGCCGGCGGGAAGCCCGATTTCAATGGCATCTGGCAGGCCATCGGATCCGCCAATTACGACATCGAGCGTCACCTCGCGCGCCCGTCCTTGATGCTTCGCAAAGGACCCCATTCGCAGATTGCCGCCGTGCCCCTCCTGCGCCTCGGCGCCGTCGGAGCCGTACCCGGCGGCATGGGAATCGTCGAAGGCGGAAAGATTCCGTACACTGCCGAAGCCCAGAAGAAGCGCGAAGAGAATCGCGCCAACTGGCTCGATCGCGATCCGGAAATCAAGTGCTACCTGCCCGGCGTGCCTCGCGCGACCTACATGCCGTTTCCCTTCCAGATCATCCAGAGCCAGAAGAATTTCTTCATCGCTTACGAATTCGCGGGCGCGCATCGCGACGTCTATTTCAAGGATCCCGGTCCCGCCGAAACCGATTCCTGGATGGGACAGTCGGTCGGCAAGTGGGAAGGCGATACGCTGGTGGTGGACGTCAGAGGAATGAACGATCAAACCTGGTTCGACCGTTCGGGTACCCACCACAGCGCCAAGCTCCACGTCGTCGAGCGTTACACGATGATGACGCCGAACCACATCCGCTACGAGGCGACCATCGAGGATCCCGACGTGTTCACGGCTCCCTGGAAAATTTCGCTTCCGCTGTATCGCCGTATGGAGTCGGATGCCCGCCTGATGGACTTTAAATGCGTCGAGTTTGTCGAAGAGCTGATGTTCGGCGAACACCGCAGGAAACCCCTCGAGAGACCGTAGAAAAAGGTGTACGACATGCGAAACAGATGGATCGTTTCTAACGCTCTGGTCATCTCCCTCGCCGGAATCGGAGTTGCCGCGGATTCGCACCGAACTCCCGACGGACACCCCGACCTGTCGGGTATGTACGACATCGCGACCTTGACTCCGCTGGTACGGCCCGCGAACGTCGGCGGACGCATGGCGCTTACCGACGCCGAAGCGCAAGCGATTGCCAAGACGGCCGCCGCCCGGATGGAAAGCCAGAACAAGGCGAGCGATCCGAATCGCGCCGCTCCGCCAACCGGTGGCGACGGCTCGGAAGGCGCCGCTGGCAACGTCGGCGGCTACAACACGCTGTGGGTCGATCCGGGCCAGGGCGCATTCAAGATCGACGGCAAATGGCGGACCTCGATCATCGTCGATCCTCCCACTGGACGCATGCCCGAGATGACGCCCGAAGCGCGTAAGCGGGCCGGCGAGCGCGCGCGCGGCAACCGGCCCAATCGTGGCGACGCCTGGTGGATCAAAGAAGGCGTTTCGCCTGGACCCTTTGACGATCCCGAAATGCGCTCGCTCGCCGAACGCTGCCTGCTCGGCTTCGGCTCGAGCGCCGGACCGCCCGCGCTGTCCGTCCTCTACAACAACGTCAAGCAGATCGTGCAGACCAAAGACACCGTCATGATTCTCAACGAAATGAATCACGACGCGCGCATCGTACGTATGAACGCGAAGCACGATCCTGCGGACGTGCGCCGCTGGCTCGGCGATTCCGTCGGAAAGTGGGAAGGCGACACACTGGTCGTCGACACCACGAATTTCAACGACACGCCGGCGCTATTCGGCGCCACGCGTAACTTGCATGTCATCGAGCGCTTCAAACGCCTCGACGACCGGACCTTGTTGTATCGCTTCACCGTCGAAGATCCGACCGTCTGGACGACTTCCTGGACCGGCGAAATGGTTTGGCCTGTGACCGAGAACCGCATCTACGAGTACGCCTGCCACGAAGGCAATTACTCGTTCACGAACATTCTGCGTGGCGCCCGCCTGCTCGAGGCCGAAGCGCTGAAGTCGATGTCCAAGAAGTAGTAGCTGGACGCCACTTGCGCCCGTAACGAAATAGGAGGAGCCTTAGAGTATGAGAAAGAATTCCAAATCCATCATCGTCATCGCGGCGGCACTGGTCGGCGTCGTGACTTTATTCTTCGCTGATATCCAGAAGGTGTACGCGCATCACGCGTTCGGCGCGGAGTTCGATCCGAACCTGCCGTTGCTGCTGAAAGGACCGCTGGTGCGCGTCGAGTGGATCAATCCGCACACCTGGTTCCACGTCGAAGTCACCAAGCCGGACGGCACCAAGGAAGTGTGGATGGTCGAGGGCGGCACGCCAAACAGCCTGCTGCGCCGTGGCCTGAAACGCGATACCCTGCAACCTGGCCAGATCGTGATCGTTGACGGCTATCAAGCGAAAGATCGCTCGAAGCGCGCCAACGGCCGAGACGTTACGCTCGCCGACGGGCAAAAGTTCTTCATGGGCTCGTCCGGAACCGGCGCACCCTACGACGCTCCCGGAAAAGAACAGCGCAAATAGCCTATCCAGATAACCCGAGGCGCGACCGTGTAAGGTCGCGCTCACCTAACAACAGCTTCCGCCCGGCCGATTCCGGGTGGGGCTTCTTAACAGTTAGTTTCACGCTCTCAGCGGCGACAAAGTGAAATTCCTACGCTCATCGTGGTAACTTTTGCGGCGACGTGTGCCAAAACAGAAACCCGGGACATATCCAAAGGATTGGTTATGTCCCAGGTTTACCCTTCAAAAGCTAATGCAAATAAAAGGATCCAAAGAGTTCGGGCGATGCCAAGCTGTTTGAGTTGCCGTTTCCGAAAGCTCATCCAGCGTGCAACAACCTGCAACCCTGGGAGCCTTTGAGCAAACCGTGGGCCATTACGAAGGTCGTCCTCCATACTCCACGTAGAATTGCGCGCCGAAACGGCTCGGAGTAAGTACCTTCGGGAGTCGAATAGAAGTTTCACAGCAAGTTGGGAAGCTTCCGCGTCGCAACCGATCATCCCCACTTCGACACGCGGGCTCCTTCTTTCGGGCTACTCTAGATCGTTCCGTGCCAGCCCCCGGAGCCGACGCTCATGGATTGGAGAAAAAAGAGTAAACCGTCCAGCGTCCGCGGCTGGTTTCCAAGTACAGCGGCTCAACCGCCGCGCCAACAAATTCACCAATGGCTTTGGGCCAGAATCGCTGCCCACCTGCGTTCGACTCCGTAACCCGGACCTCCCACTCGCCCGGGAAGCGCTTCCAGACTTCACGCGCTACTGCAAGCCCCACTCTCCGTCGCCGCAATCCCCGGATCACGAAAAATTCCGCCATGTCCCAGATCGGACCGCCATCAGTCCCCGAAACCTGCTTCACGAACACAAACCCCGCCAGCTTCCCGTCCACCCGGACGAGGAACGCATAGCGCCCAGCCTCAGACCAGTACAACGGCAGATTCGGATAGCGGAACCGTCCGTCCTCCCCCAGCGGAACCTCGAAGAATTCGCTCATGTCGTGCACATACAACTCAAGGAGATTCTCGAGAATACCCGCCTGTTCGGGCGTCGCGGCCACCAGTTCAATACTCATCATTCGGCTTCCGGATTTTAGTATCGCCGAAGCCAGTCGAAACAATTTTGAAAATACTTGATCCCGCAATCGGCCTGCCTCCGCATCTCCGAGTGAAGGCGGAAACGCTTTCCAATCTCAAGAAAACCGAGGACACTCCGATGACACGCAACACACTTTCTCCGAACAGCAAGAGCACGCTGCGGGCAGCCACCAGACTGGGCGCTTTCGCCTGCTTCCTACTCGTACCCTCTCTCGCTAGCGCGAATTCCTGCGCGAACACGGCGCCTTCCTACACCTATACCCCCGTTGCCAAGGGCGGCGGACAAGCCGCGGTCATGATCAATGCCGCGCCCGGATGTTTGTGGGAAGTGGTGAGCAGCAGTTCCTGGATCCGCATCGCATCCGCAAACCACGGCTACGGTTCGGGCGTCGTCGTCTTCCAGGTGCTGGCGAATCCGACGCGATCGACGCGGCGTGGCATGTTCGGCGCACCCGCTGTGTGCGGCGAAACCATCGGCGGTCGATCGAGCAACCCCGCCGGCTGCAGCCGCAAGTTCACCATCACAGTCGATCAATACGGTTACTAGGCAGGCCTTCGATGATCCACCACTCCGCGGGAGCGGACCGCATCACCGCTCCCGCCTATTTTTGATTCCGAGGAGCCTTTATGAACACGGCGACCATCTTCAGCGCGATGCTTCTGGCGAGTCCTGCGCTGTTCGGCGTGGAACTGATTCCGGCGAAGTCCGCCGCGCCCGCTCCCTCGCGCGCTGCAAAGTCAGCGCAGCCGCCCCGGATCGCAGCCGCGCCCGGAGCCATTTATGTGGTCACTCGCGCCACCACCACGGAATCGAGGGCGTTGCTATCCGCGCGTCTCGTCAAACTGCGCGCCGCCAACATCCACTGGTACGACAACGCGAACGTGGTCCGCGCGGATTTCCCCGCCGCCACCGCGAAAGAAACTCTAGCCGCCTTGCGAGCGGATCCTGATGTGATTCTCGCCTTGCCGCAAACCGAAACGGTGACGCCGCAGCTGTGCTCGACGAAAGCAACGAACGAACCGGCGCCTCAGCAGGACATGCCCACACCCGCGTTGCCGCCGACTGGGGCAGTAGGTCCGCCGCCACCGAACGCACTCCTACCCGTGCCCGCCGCTCTCATGCCAATGCCCCCTCCGATGCAGATGCCGATGGGAATGGGCATGGGCGTTAGCGGTCCGATGGGCTTGATGGATTCGATCGCAGGCGGCGTCGTCAACAAAATGCTGAACCGTACGCCCTCCTGCAAAATCTCCCTGAGCAGGCCGTCGATCGCCACCGAAGCCGCCGGCGGCGACGAAGTGGTGGACGTGCGGGCAAGTGGTTCTTGCGCATGGCAGGCACAACCGAGCGTTCCCTGGATCCACATCAATTCCGGATCCGGCGTTAGCGGATCCGGCGTTCTGTCCTATACCGTCGAGCCTTCGAACGGGAAGAAGCGGGTCGGCTCCATCGCGATCATAGGCGCGTTGGGCGGTTCGCCTTTGAAGGGAAAAGCGACCGTGGTGGTCACCCAGCCGTCGCGATAGCAAACATCGTTTCACGGGAAAACCGTGTGATACACTTCCCAATCGTGAGTTGAGCGACAGGGGAAATAATGGACGACGATCAAACAGCCATCGGGCCTACGCGACGCACCGCCTTGCTGCTCACCGCCGCGACACCGTGGATAGCACAGTCGCAAACATCACAAACCGGGGGGAAACCGATGGCAAAAACTTACTTGACAACTCCACATGATTCAGGCATGATGGATTCATGGAACCGACAAGCCTTCAGGAAGCAATCATCTACTTCGCGGAACCGAAGAATTGCCGCGAGTACTTAGTGGCGCGTCGGTGGCCGAATGGCGTTACGTGTCCGCATTGCGGAAGTATGAGCGTCACGTTCTCCGAGAAGCACAACCGCTGGCAGTGCGCTAGCCATCACACTCCGAAAGTAGAGGGCGAGAAGGCAAAGCCACGGCAGTTCACCCTCAAGACGGGAACGATCTTTGAGGATTCCGCGCTTGGCCTGGACAAGTGGCTTGCGGCTATGTGGATGGTCATCAACTGCAAGAATGGCGTCAGCAGCTACGAGATTGCGCGGGACGTGAAGGTAACACAGAAGTCGGCTTGGTTCATGCTGCATCGCTTGCGCGAAGTCATGCAGGGCCCCGACAATACGAAGCTTTCAGGCTTGGTTGAGGCGGATGAAACCTTCGTCGGTGGCAAGGTTCAGAACATGCACCGCAAATCGAAACGGAACCGCGACGCGAAGAACGATGGCAACTGGGGCAAGACCGTCGTGCTTGGATTGCTAGAGCGCGATGGCCGCGTCAAGGCTGCTGTAGCGCCGACCCGCAAGCACTACGATGTTCACAAGAACGTGATGGCGAACCTAGAGGAAGGCTCCACGCTGTTCACCGACGAATACAACGCCTACCAGAGCTTGCCCGGTGAGTTCACTCACGAAATCATCAACAAACTTCAGGGCTATGTGAAGGGCCGCATCCACGTTAACGGCATGGAGAATTTCTGGTCGCTGCTGAAACGTACACTGAAGGGCACCTACGTCAGTGTCGATCCGGTCCACCTGCAAGCCTACGTCGATGAGCAGGTATTCCGCTTCAACAATCGCAAGGATGCGGATGGAGAGAAGCTTACCGATGGCAACCGCTTTGATACAGCAGTGCGCCAGATCGTCGGCAAGCGTTTGACGTGGGTGGCGCTCACTGGCAAAGAAGGCACGCCTAGGCTTGCGGCGTAAGCGTTACGGGCGCGGCAAGGTCTTAGTCGAGGACTGAGGCCGCGCCGCTGTCGGTGCTTGCTTCGCGGGTCTTGGCTTCGCCAGCGTAAGCCGCACGAAATTGTCGAAGTTCTGAAACTCCGTTAGTTTCGGGTCGGCTGTCGCAATATGTGTTCTTGGCCTCATTCAAAACCTTCGCCGCAACTTCGCCGCGCAGCAACGCGACACCATTGCGCACTTCGCAAATAATTGAGCCCGGCATTGACAAGCGCCAATGCCGGGCTTCATAATCAGTTTAGGGGGCTTCCTTACCAGCAAGTCCGGGAGACCCTTGAAAGGCTGATTATGCAGAGGAGATAGTGTGCGCTGCGAGGGCGGCGCGAACCAAGGGCGGTCTATATACACCGCCCCCCTCATTTTTATTGTACTCGATTTTATGATCACAAGGGAAGATTAGCAATGCAGAATGACCATTATGCTCATGTAATCAACGACTTACAGGAACGTTTTGACCAACGAATCAACGAGCTGAAGCAACGAGATGCTCAACTCAAAGCTCTCGCGTCCGCATTAGAGAGCTTGCGGTTGGTAATCGAAGCTTCTGAACAAAGCTTGCCTGCCAGCTTTGACTCGAATGGACCCTTTGCCGGAATCAGCGTCCGCTGGGCCATCCTGTTCCTACTGGCGGAAAAGGCGACGGAGCCTATGACTACAGGGCAAATTGCAGAGGCCCTACTCACTGGAGGCATTATCACAAAAGGCGCAAATTTCAACGCCAATGTATCTGCTGTGATTAGCAATATGGCGCGTGATCGCGGTGAGGTTGTTGGCACCGATGGGCACTATGAGATTACCGCCATTGGTCGAGAAAGTTGGACCGGCATTAAGGCTTCGCCGCAAATGCAAGGGCGTATTGGATCTTCGGAGGATAAGACGCTCTAGGGCGTCGCTTCGGTATGGGTAGCCCGAGTCTGCGCCAACAGCTTGCGATTGCGTTGCCTAGCCAGACTCAGGCTCACTGGCTGACGCCAGGGGCTGCGCCTCCTAAGCTGAATCACCTTGCGGTGGTGGATACATACCACAGATTCGAGGCGGAGTTCTTGCCGCAGTGCCCAATCGTGGATCCTCGCGGACGCGAGATACGCCTTCGAAGTAGCAATTTCCCAAAGTTCGTAAAGCTCACGGCGAGAGCTGGCGTGCCCCATAAGAAACCAACCACTATCGTAGAGTCCATCGTTGCGGGAACATTCAAGGAGGCAGATTACGAGTGGCAGAAGGATCGCATCCAAGCGTTGTTTTGGGTCCCCGATCTTTTACGAGATCCCGATGCAATTTACATCAAGACGCCCTCGCAGGGGCTCATCAAAGCAGAGGAGGTCTATGTCAAAATCTACAGACGGTTGGGTTCGCCGGTAAAGCTTGTATTCGTAGACTATGTCGGCAAGCACAGGGACCCGATCTTTATCACTTCCTTCTTCACGAGCCTCAGTACCGCGAGGAAGCACTGCCACGGTACCCCACTGTACCTGCGACCCTAAAATGCGAAAACCGCCCGAAGGCGGCTTTCGCTTGTCCGATTTGTACCCTTGGATCAAGGGTGGAGTCCGGAATTTCACCGGGCAACTTGCTAAACGTAGTATGCACCACCTCCGGACAAAATGCAACGAGTGCCGCCACTATACTTCTAGGGAGGTCGAACGGCTCCTTAGGGCCACGTGCGCTTGTAGATCTGGTCGCCGTCTCAGCACGAACTCTTCTAGAGTGTCAGTGTCGATGAAACATTGCATCACACCGGTATAGTGGCGAAACCGCCCGAGAAGTTCAAAGAAAATGAGCCTCCGGCCTGTCACGTTCCCATGTTCGCCTTTTGTTCTGGAGTTGTCAAGTAAGTTTTTGCCAAACCGATGAGCAATCCAGTTGTACATTTTGAAATCGGCTGCCGGGATCTTGCCAAAACGCAAAAATTCTTCGGCGATCTTTTCGGCTGGCAGACCCAGGCCGCCGGACCGGCGGCGACCATCGATACCGGCAGCAAGCTGGGGGTTCCGGGTCACATGACCATGCTCGGCCACGAGCCGCGGCACTACACGATCTTCTACGTCGAAGTAGAAAACATCCAAGCCAGTCTCGATAAAGCAACGGCACTCGGCGGCAAAGCACTCGTCGGACCCATCAAGATTCCCACCGGAACGTTCGCCTGGTTCTCCGATCCAGAGGGCAACATGATCGGGCTCCTCCAGAAAAAAGCGTAGGCTCACTTCTTACATCGATTTCAGAAACTCGATCAGGCACCAGCGATCTTCCGGAGATAACAGCGGACCGATCACGCCATTCTGTCGCGGCCCGTCGCGAAATTCATGCCCGCCATTATCGTTTCCCGGATTCTTCGTCTCGTATAAATAACCGCCTTCGAGTTCCGACATGTCGAAGCCGACGTTTTTTGGATCGTATCGCTTGCTTCCCAACCAAAACGTCGCCGGACGGTCCGACTTCGGGGAAAGCAGCAAATACAAATTCGGCACCGAGCCATTGTGAAGATACGGAGCAACCGCCCAAATTCCATTCAGCGGACGCGCCTTATATACCGGAACCGCGCGCACCGCCGGATCGCCGTCCGCATGGAATCCATTCCATTCATCCCGCTGTTCCTTGGTAAAACCGGCCTTCGCGTAAAACTTTTCGGCGATTCCCCTCGTTACCAAATCCAGACCTTCTGCCGCCGAAATCACTCCTTTGTTCAAAGCGCCGCTGTCAGCCTTACGCGCCATAAAATCCCGCGCCTCGTGCGGATCGGTTCCGACCACTTCGATCGGCACGTCGGAGATCTTGAGGAACATTCTGCCCAAACTGTTCTTCCACCAGTTACGCGGCGACTTCGAATTCAGGTCCTCGATCAACTCATTCACAGGCGGCAGATGACAACCCGCGCAATTCTTCTTGTACAGCGCGGCCCCCTTCGCCACCTTCTCCGGATCCAGCGCGGGAAAAACCGCCGGCCATTTTGGCGATCGCAATCCCTGATACGGAGCCGGCCCGGATAGCAGCCTCTCCACCGTCCACAGACCTTCGACGTGAACGCTATTCGCAAATTCTCCGGCCGTTGGCCCATACAGTTTCGCAATCGCTCGCACTCCAAGGGCTTCGCCGATATTGCGCGCCATCGGACTTGCGATCGACGAATTGTATTGCACCCACGTAAACCACGACGCGTCCCAGATCTGCGGAAACCGCACCGGAGCATTCGACGCCGTGAAGTTTTTCTCATTCTTCATATCCACGGCGAAAACCTGATTTCCGATTCGCGTCAACGCATCCGTCCGCGAGAAACCGGCCTGATTTACGTAAATCTTCTGCTCTTCCGCATCCTTGATTTCCGCTTTCGCCAGCTTCATGAATGCGTCGAAGGTGCTCTTCAGCTCAGCTTTCTGTTCCGCCGTCGCGTTCGAGCCAAGCACGTTGCGCTCGAACCGCCCATAGCGGAACGGAATGATTTGCGTGAAACCGAGCGCGAGCCCGAGCGCCTTCTGAAACTTCGTCACCTCGATCATCGCGGGCGCGCCTTCGATCCGCACCGCGTACTTCCCGTAATGCAATTCGCCGGTGTGGCAGGCGGCGCACGTCAACCCGAGCGCCGGATAGCTCTTGCCAATAATTGGATCGAAGAAATCTTCCTGACGCGAGAACCCGACCGGCAAACCGTCCGGATTCAACTTCGGATCCGCTTTGCTCTGCAGGAATCCGAACCGGCTGATGTAATTCGGTTCGCGAAATGCCTCGCAGCCCGTGAGTGAAAAACAAGGCTGCTCGAGCACCTTGAACCAGGCATACGGAATCAGCTTCGTTCCCTGCGCCGTGTGGTGAAACGTGAGCCGCTGCGCGTCAGTCCAACCCTGCTCCACTTGAACCAGCTCGCCCGATTCCACATATTTCGGAACCACAACTGTGTAGGACGGACCAAGCCAGCGGATCGCGACAAAAACAGCGATCGCGACGACGGCCGCGATCGATAAGAGAACGATAAGAATTTTTCGCATATTGCAAGAAAGCGGTACGAGAAAATCGAACGAGCCCAACGTTCAATTCAGCGATCAGGCTAGCATACGACCCGTCCATTCCTGGCGTGGGTAACCGTGCGCAACTCTGCTCGCGGAGTGTTCGTACTGTTTGACCGCGCGCGACCGATCTACGGCTTGCCTGCCCCGACTTGCGGATCCTTCTCGAAGTGCTGATCGTGACAAGCGGAGCAGGTCTTATCGAGCGAACCGAGAATCTTCGCTGCCTCTTCGAAGCGGCCAGCTTGCGCCGCGCGGATCAATTCGCGCGCTTCGCCGCGATTCTTGACCGCGAACTCCTGCGCAAGTTTCAACGTCGTCCGCGCCCAGAACTCCTGTTCTCGCGCCGTCAACGCCTCAATCGCAATCGCAGCCTCCTGCAGTTTTGCGGCGTCTTTTGCAACCAACGCTTCGCGAAGATCGTCCTTGCGTTCCTGCGCGTCGTCCATCCACTTGCGGTGCGCATCCAACTCCGCGGGGCTGAACGTGGCCGCAAACAGGATCGCCGACAACACAAGATGGAGCAAAGGTCGGAACGTCACGGAGTCTCCTTGCGGCCATTGTACAGCGCCTCGAAGGCAGCTTCCGTCCCCTTCAGCGACAGGCTCAACGCCGCCTCTCGAAACACGGCGCCCTCGCACTTTGCATGCAGTCGACCGCGAGCGCCGCCCGCTACACACCGAACTGACGTAAGTGATGATCCGCGTGGAGCCAGCCCCAGCGCATCCAATCCAGCTCGCTGAGTTGTCCGAAGATCGGATGAGGGTGGAACGCGAAATCGCGCGGCGTGGCGCAGAATCGCCCGATCACTTCGACCAGCTTTCGGCGGTCCGCTTCGAACTCCGCCGGGGGCGTTCCGCTGACCAGCTGATCGAATTCGGGGCGCGTGGGCAAGCCTTTCGGCCACGGTAACGGAACACGCAGCGCGACCCATTTGATCAAGCTCCGCTGCAGCACGCCGGACGCATCCGAAGCCGTTCGATCACCGGTCGCGCAATGGTAGGCGTCGATCAGATGGCAGACCATTTGGCCCGCGTTCATCTTGCCCCACAAGGCAGGCGCGCTCGGTTGGAGCAGCGCCAAACGCAGTTCCAGATCTCGACGCGAGTCCCTATCCGCCAAAGTCCGCTTCATTACCGGCAATGCGCGGTGGTTACCGCTGCTCCGCTGTGCCGCCCGCTGCGCCGACCGCCGGAGCCTTTGGCTCGATCCCCTTCACGTATTTGTCGAACCATCCGAGCCAACGCTCCAGGCGATCTTTCTGGAATGCAGCCCGCTGAATTCCGTGGAACTCCGACGGATAGATGATCAGCTGCGTGGGCACCTTGCCGATGCTCTTCATCGCCTGGTACATCTGCTCCCCACCAGCGATCGGAACGTTGAAATCGCTTTGCCCGCCCATGTACATCGTCGGCGTGATGATGCGATCCGCGTGGAAGAACGGATACGAGATCTTGATCCATTTCTCCTGGTTTTCCCAAGGGCGGCCGATCTCGTTGTCGTATTGATAGGTGTACTGATCGGTGCCGTACATCGTCAATTGCAGCGCGCTGCCGGCGCCCGAAACCGCACCCTTGAAACGCGTATCCGAGGCGCACGTGTAGTCGGTGAGAATTCCGCCGTAGCTCCAGCCGCCAATCCCCAAATGATCCGGATCGGCGATGCCCATTTTGACGACATGATCGACGCCGGCGAGCAGGTCCTCCACTTCGAGATGACCCCAGTCACTGAAGATCGCAGACTGATATTTTGTCCCGCGTCCATTGCTTCCGCGATAATTCACGTTCAGCACCGCGTAGCCGTTGGCTGCGAAGAACTGATTCTGATAGCTGAACGAAAACGCATCCTGTCCGTTCGGACCGCCATGGATCAGCAGCAGCAGCGGATACTTCTTCCCTGCCTCGTACCCGACCGGCATCGTCAGCACGCCGTGGACTTCCGTCACGCCATCTTTGCTTTTGAATTCGACACCTTCGACTTTGCCCAGTTCGAGCGGCGAGAACGCGGCCTCATGATGATCGGTCAGCTTCTTTGCACCCGACGACGTGATCGCGAAAATCTCGCCTTGCGTGTAGGGGTCGGAAATGATGGCCGCCGTGCATCCCTTCACCGAGTTGTCGAACGCCGTGTACACCTTCTGGCCCGTGGCAAGCTTCTCGACCGCGCCTCCCTTGACGGAAACGCGCGCCGGATAGACTGTACGATCGTCCGTGACGAGAAACACGATCGCGTTCCCGTCCTGGGTGAAGGTCGGGTTTGAGACGTTGTTATCGAGCGACTCCGTCAACAACCTCGGGGCCGCGCTGCCATCGGCCGGCGCCATCACCAGCCGGTTCATGTTGTACGCGCCGTACTTCGGATCGCCGCCCTGCAGCCAGGCGAGATTCTTGCCGTCCGGCGACCACGCGATGCGCCCCGAATCGTTTCCTTTGTGGGTCGAAATCTTCTTTGGTGTCGAACCCGGCTTGGCATCGGCAACCCAGATATCGGAATTGGGATTGCGGTCCCAATCCACTTCGTGGTTCGAGACGAAGGCGATCTTCGAGCCGTCGGGCGACCAGGAGACGCCGTTCTCATCGAACTCTGTGTTCGTCAGCAGCTCCGCTTTCTTCGTCGCGATGTCGTAAAGATAGATGCGCGTCGTCTTGTTCGAGGTCAGGTAGCCCTGGACGTCTTGTTTGAAGTGATAGCGATCGATGACGATCGGCTTCGGTTTCGCCGCTGGAGTCGCTTCCGGAGCCGCGGGTCGCGGACGCTGCCGGTCGTTCTCCTCATCCTTGGCTTCCGGAGTGTCCACGTCCTCCGGCTCGCGCATCATCAAAGTAAGCTTCTTCGAATCCGGCGACCAGTCGTAGCCCGAGATCCGCAGCTTAGCGATTTCGGTGAGCTGCGTCGCTTCGCCGCCGTCGCGATCCATCACCCAGACTTGGGTGCCTTTGGCCTTGCCGGGGCGCGACGACGTAAAGGAAAGATACTTTCCGTCCGGACTCCAACGGGGCGCATTCTCCGCCTCCGGGCTGGAAGTCATGCGCAGCTTTTTCGAGCCATCGACGGCCACCATCCAGATATCGGAATCGCGTTTTTCTTCCTTCGCGTCGGTCGTTCCGAGCGTGTAGGCGATCCACTTGGCGTCGGGCGAACAGTGCGGGTCGCCAACGCTCAGGAAACGGTGCTGGTCGTCGAGGTTGAGCTTCCGTTTCTTTTCCGGAGTCTGGCTGAGGAGCAGTCCGGTGACCGACACAACGCCGGCTAGGGCGGCAAGGCAGATACGCATCTTACGCATGAGTGAAAGTGTAACGCGGAATTCCGGCTGGGGGAATCGTATGGTGGGCCGGATGGGTTGTGCGGGCGCTGCGAAACGAACCCAGATCACGCATCCTGGCTTCGGAATGACCCCGTTCAAAACGAAGCCAATTTGCCGTTAACCCGATTGGCTGCTTGAAGATCGCCGGAAACCGCGATTTGCCGGATCTGCTGATCGCGGTATTTCCAAACGAAGCCAAGGGGCCTGGCGCGTAGAAGGTCCGCTTCCGGCGCGCTCCTTCAGAGCGCTGTGGGCGCGGCTCGGGGCGTCGAATCGCTGGCGGAAGTTAGGTATGAGAAGAGGTCCGCTTCCTTACGGTCGCGGTTCGGTGCTGGAAGTTAGTGAGCGCATCCTCACGGGTGCGCTTCGATCCGGCGAGAGTGGCGGACGCCAAAACCGGCGAGAGCGGCGAACGCTAAAAAATAACCGCTCCCCGGTACCGTATCTTTCGACCCGGCACCGAGGAGCGGCTTCTCCGATTCGCCTCGGAGCGGCTAGCAGGCGATCAGGAGTAGTTGGAGGCCCACTCGCCTGCGGTACCTATTTACTTCTTCGGAGCGTGCACGCTCTCGACAGAGAACGCACCGTTCTGGCTGTGGCAAGTCGCGCAGCTCTCGCCAATCACCGTGGTGTTGGCAAGGGCATGCGAAGCGGTCGCCTTATCGTCGTGGCAACCTTGGCAGGCTGCGGTGATAGGCGGCGTGGTCGGCGTATATTCGCCCGGCGTCTGAATCGCTACTTGCGCTCCGACGTTTTCCACCCGATAGGTGGTGCCGACGTGGCAAGTGGCGCAGGCGCGCAGGTCGCCCGGGAACCGGACTTCCTGGTAGTTGGTCGTTCCCAGCATGTAGGGATTCGCGAGGTTTTCTCCACGATGGATGCTGTGGATCGAGCTCGCGAAGCTGACGGTCTGTTTCAGCGTGGCGTCAACCAGGCTCGGGTTGTGGCACATCGCGCATTCTTGAGTCTCGCCGCGCGTTGCACTATGGATGAACTTCAGATCCTGGTGGCAAGAGGCGCATTTGTCGGTCGAAACCACTTGGCGCCGTGCAACCATCGGTGAATTGTCGACCGAGAAGTTCTGCCGCACTGGGAGAGCCGCATCGATGGCCGCGGATTCCTTCTTCGTGCCAGCCATCAGAGTGACCGCGTTCCGCGCTTCGATCGAAATCGTGAAGGATCCCGTCGCCGCGGTCGGAATTTTGTTGGTCATCGTGTAGGTGTAGGTCCCGTCGGTACCGGGCGTCTTGCTCGGATCTTCGGAAACGCGAATCCCGCCCGGACCCGTCTGGTAGTCGACGTTCGGCCCAGCCAGCACGACACGAGCGTAGGTGATCTTGCTGATATCGACCGGCTTGCCGGCCTTGTCCGTGATGCTAAACGTGACCACCGGAGAACTGCCCGGCGTCGCATTCGTGATACTGATCAGCTTGGTCACGAGGCCAGTCAGAAGGTTCGAGTTGTTCTGGATAGCATGCGATCCGGGGATCGAAGCGTCGAAGTCGCCAGTCGAAGTGGGGGAATGGCAGGCTTTGCACTGCGTGTCGCTGAATACCGGCAGATCGACGTGGTTCTCGCCGGTCGCGAAATTCACGTTGTCATGGCAAGCGCCGCAAGCGGCCTGGGTCGGATTCGTCTTCCAATTGTCGGACTGCGCCTGGCCAGGAGTGTGGCAAGCCGTACAGTTCCGCGTTTCTTGCGGGAACACGACGGTCGTGAAATCAGACCACGCTCCGCGATGCCATATCTTATATGTCCCGCCCGCGGCGATGCTGGGAAGCCTTGCGCCGGAGTGCAGTTTGTGGATCAGCACCGGCATGTCCTGTGTCAACTGTGTGTCGGGATTGATGGTCTGCGGCGTGTGGCACATAATGCAAAGTTCCACCGCCACGCGAGATCCGCCGTGTCCGAACATCGGATTGTGGCAGCTGTTGCAAGCCGCGGTCGCGACGACCGAGCGAGTAACCTTCACCGCGGAGCCATCCGGAACGAACGAAAATACGTCGTTGCCGACTTCGCTGGTTTCCTCGAACTCGCCGTAATCCGCGAGGTTGCGGACCGCCGAAACACCGATCGAGTGGGTCGCCGTGGCGTCGAACCCGGCCGGAGCCTTGGTCTTGAATGTGTAAGTGTAATCGCCAATCGCGTTCACCGTAAACACGCCGCCCGAGTCGTTGGCGGCCTGGATCTGCGATGGATTATTGGTGATCGTCGCCTTTAGCGTCGTCGTCGTATACGACAGATACTGGGTCTTGCCGGCTGGAATGGTCGCCGCGATCATGCTGATGGCAACCGTGCCTGCCGTCGTGATGCCCAGGCGATCGAGCGGAATACCTTTTGGATCCGTGATGGTCACGCGAACTACAATGGTGCCATCTTTGGCGATGCTCGCGCTCTTTACCTTTACGATCACGCCCGTCACGCCGATGACAGAGGCCGTGTTCGCCGGAGCCGCTGCGTTGAAGTTTAATTCACGCTTCGGCGTTAGTTGCTTCCCAGCCAATGCCGGAAAGGTCATACAGAGTACAGCCAGGGCAACAACGGCCCCTTTAATGAATGTTCGGATACTTGTCGAAATTTTCGACATGGATGATAGCTCCCTGTCTCCCCTACGGGATCATGCGAGAAGGTAGAAAGCACGCACCCAGCCATGTAAAATTCCTTTGGGCTCAATCACTTAAAATCCGCAACTACGAGCCCGATAACCCAACGATACAAGATGGATCTTGTCTGCTTTGAGGCACTTGCAGCTTCCAACTTGTTGTGGAGAAACTCGTTAGCGAATTTCTCGACACCTTCATCCACTTGGGTGCTCCATTCTCGAATTCTGCGCCGAAAGCCCCATGACACAGGTCAGGTTTACAACTACTTACGGCCCCCCGGTACTCCGCCCTCTGAGAGTCCTAGAAGCCGCTCCTATCCTCGTGTGCCACTTATAGATATAGTTCTTGACGCCCTACTACATGTTGGGGCATGATAACGAGGCAGTGGCGAATCCTGCTAGCGTCATTCATGCGATCGAAGCCGAATCGTAACTGTGGCTGTACTCGGGCCGCTCACCCGGAGGCCAAGACATTTTTTGAGGCGCCCGCCGCCTCCCGATTTTCAACGAATCAAAGCAATTTATCATAAATAAGAGAAGGTATTTCCATGGGCCAGTTAAGCGTCGATCTCTCCAGCAAAATGAAAGACCTCCGTCGTCCGCTCAAAATCTCTGAGCGAGTGGGCGTCGCGTTTCCACGTTACTTTACCGCCAAACTCGAAGCCGGCAAGACTCCCTACGACGACGTTCAGTGGGAGCTCCGCACCGCCTCTATCGGCAATGATAAAGGCGCCGTCATCTTCGAACAGCGCGACATCGAAGTCCCCGCCAACTGGTCCCAAACCGCGACCAACATCGTCGCCAGCAAGTATTTTTACGGAAAGATGGGCTCGCCCGAGCGCGAAACCTCCGTCGGACAACTGGTCCACCGCGTCGTAGACACGATTGCCGATTGGGGTATCACGCAGCGCTACTTCAAGACGCCCGAGGAAGGCAACAACTTCCGCCACGAGCTGGCCCACCTGATGCTCACCCAGAAGGCGTGCTTTAACTCACCTGTCTGGTTCAACGTCGGCGTCAAAGACACCCGCGGATTCGGCTTCTATTATGATGAGCCCAGCGACAGCATCAAGAAGCTGGAACCCCACATGGCCAAGCCGCAGTGCTCGGCCTGCTTCATCAATTCCGTCGGCGATTCGCTTGAGTCCATCTTCGATCTCGCGAAGACCGAAGGCATGCTCTTCAAGTGGGGCTCCGGCACCGGAACCAACCTGTCCAGCCTGCGTGAAGAGGATTCCATCCTGTCGGGCGGCGGCTACGCCTCTGGACCCCTATCCTTTATGAAAGGCTTCGACGCCTTCGCCGGCGTCATCAAGTCGGGCGGAAAAACCCGTCGCGCCGCCAAGATGGTCATCCTCAATTCCGACCATCCGGACATCGAAAAGTTCATCTGGTGCAAAGCCAAAGAGGAAAAGAAGGCCCATACCCTGATCGACAATGGCTACGATTCGTCGCTCGACGGCGAGGCCTACGGCTCCATCTTTTTCCAGAACGCCAACAACAGCGTCCGCGTCACCGACGACTTCATGCACGCCGTCCAGAACGACTCCGACTACTGGACCCGTTCCCGCGGCAGCGAACAGCCTCGTGATCGGAAGAAGGCCAAGGACCTGCTACGTCAGATTTCAGAAGCCACCTGGCAATGCGGCGACCCCGGCATGCAGTTCGACACTACCGTCAACAAGTGGCACACCTCGCCCAACACCGCGCGGATCAACGCGTCGAACCCGTGCTCGGAGTACATGTTCCTCGACGACTCCGCCTGCAACCTGGCGTCCCTCAACCTCCTGAGATTCGTCGGAGCCAACGGGCACTTCGATGTCGAGGCCTTTCGACATGCTGTGGATACAGTGACCATCGCGCAGGAAATCATCGTCGATAATGCCAGTTATCCGACGGAAAAGATCGGCAAAAACTCGCACGACTTCCGCCCCCTCGGCCTCGGCTTTGCGAACTTGGGCGCGCTTCTGATGTCGATGGGCATTCCCTACGATTCCGACCAGGGCCGCGATTGGGCCGGAGCGATTGGAGCCGTCATGTGCGGCCAGTCGTATTTGACCAGCGCGCGCATCGCCGCCGAATCGACCGGACCCTGCCCTGGCTACGCCATCAACGAAGCGCCATTCCTCAACGTCATCCGCATGCACCGCGATTCCGTCGCGACGTCGATCGATTCGAAGCGCGTTCCGGCTGATCTCTATGAAGCCGCCGAGACCGTTTGGAACGATGCCTACGCGCTGGGCCAGTTCGCCGGATACCGCAACGCGCAGACCACCGTGATCGCGCCTACCGGAACCATCGGCTTCATGATGGATTGCGATACGACGGGCATTGAGCCGGATCTCGCCTTGGTGAAGTACAAGAAGCTGGTCGGCGGCGGCGTCATCAAGATCGTCAACAACACCGTGCCCGCCGCGCTCATCAAGCTGGGCTACACGCCCGAGCAGACCGAAAAGATCGTCGCCCACATCGATTCCACGGGCACCATCGAGGATGCGCCGGAATTGAAGCCCGAGCATCTGGCCTGCTTCGATTGCAGTTTCCGCCCGCAAAACGGAGTCCGCAGCATCCACTACATGGGTCATGTGAAGATGATGGCCGCCGTCCAGCCCTTCATCTCCGGAGCCATCTCCAAGACCATCAACATGCCCGAGGAATCCACGGTCGAAGAGATCATGGACGCCTACACCGAAAGCTGGAAGCTGGGTCTCAAGGCCGTAGCCATCTACCGCGACAATTCGAAGCGTGTCCAGCCGATGAGCTCCGGCACGGCGAAAGGCGCGAAGGCCGCGAATGGTCCGGGCAACGTCCCGGTGCCAGCGGCGACGATCCAGGTGGAGAAAATCGTCTACCGCCCGGTTCGCCGCAAGCTGCCCGACGAGCGGGCGTCGATCACACACAAGTTCACCATCGGAGGCCACGAGGGCTACATCATCGTCGGACTCTATGAGGACGGAACCCCCGGCGAACTCTTCATCACCATGGCCAAGGAAGGCTCGACCATTTCGGGCCTGATGGACAGCTTCGCGACGGCGATCAGTTATGCGTTGCAGTATGGCGTTCCACTGAAGTTCTTCGTAGACAAGTTCAGCCACGTGCGTTTTGAGCCTAGCGGCTGGACTGGCAACAAGGACGTGCCGTATGCGAAGTCGATCATGGATTACCTGTTCCGCTGGCTGGGAGCGAAGTTCCTGGGGGCGGAATACGCGTTCGCAAGCGCCAGCAACGAAGCCGGAAGCGCCCTCAAGTTAAGGCCCACCGAGCCCGAGCCCCAACAGACCCTGGCGTTCGCAGAAGCCATCAGCGACGCTCCGTCCTGCTCCGAGTGTGGCGGGTTAATGACGCGCAACGGGTCCTGCTATAAGTGCGAAAACTGCGGCGGCACCAGCGGGTGCAGTTAGTTTTACGTTGATCGCCGAGTAAATTGAGATGTGACTCCAGTTTGAGTGGAATGAGAAGAAGGCCGCCTCGAATTTGCGGAGGCACGCCGTCGGCTTCCTCGATGCGGCCACAGTTTTTGGCGACGCGCTGTCGTCGACGATTGCGGATCCGGAACACTCGAACGAAGAGGATGGCTGCTGATCCTTGAGCAGCCCGATTCCAAGCGGCTTCTCGCCGTGATCCATGCTGTGAGGCAGGAAGTGATTCGAGTAATCAGCGGCAGACTCGGACGAACGCGGAGCGGAAAGCATATGAAGAAGGCGACGACTAAGTCCGAAGGAGAGATGCGGCCCGAGTACGATTTCTGCGAGGGAGTTCGCGGGAAGTACGCGAGTGCTTATTCGGCAGGTACGAAGCTGGTCCGCTTGGATCCCGAGATATCAGAGGCGTTCCCGGATTCGGAATCGGTTAATGATGCCTTGCGGTCGGTACTTCCGGTGGCTAAGCGCGCTCGGAAGGTCAGTTAAGAGGAAACTCTTTGTCACCTCAGTAAGAGAATTGGCGAATATGAAGCTGCTTCGTCTCTATCCGAGTTCAAGGTTAAACAATGACCCCGGCCATTGAAGCGTTGGAAAAAGCCGGTCTGTTCGAAGTCGAGTCTTCACTTTCTCGACTTGAAAATTTACCTGACGCGGAAGTTAAACAAATCGTCCAGGATTTGAGCGCAGGCATTGACGCTGAATCCAACGCTCGAACTCTTCAAGACGAATGCTCGAGTCCGATCGATTTCAATTTCTTAGCCAGTCCATCAGTTCGCGGAGATTCAGGATGCGCAGCGATTGCCTGCCGGCTATCAAAACTCACTGGCCTTGCCCGATACGCTGCATTGTATTCCGATCGCGTTGTAATTCCTATACCCAGCATTTGTCCTCACTGTAGCGACTCTAGAAATTATCTCTTCAGAGTGGTTCCGCTCCTGATTGAGCTTCGGCCACTGATCGAGGAGCATTACGTAAAATTGTGGACACCCCACTATTGCCAAAAATGTATCGAATCGAACGCTGAAGTTTCAAAAATCAAAGAACACGCGTCGGAATGTCTAGCGAAAAGATCAAAGGACTTCTCAGTCTCCGTAGTATTCGCCCCCCTTGGTAGTCAGGCCGCAACGATTCAGTTAGCAGGCCCTCAGGATTACGTCGAACACGGCCTTTTGATAACGCGCTACTCCAAGGCCGGCTGGCTACCGAAACGATTTCGCACCATAAAACGTCCCAAAAAGCCGCTTAGCGTCCCTGATGGATCCCCAGCTAAAGCCTGGATCTTGCGCCGTCTCTTTGATCAAATTACCAATGATCTTGTTTTTCAACAAATGTTGGGTGTGGGCACGGATCTCAAATACTTGGTCGGGCGAAAGGGTGAATCGGAACTGCTTTCAGCTAGTCCAGAACCATACCCACCTTCCCAGTTAAAGAGTCTCGCCGATTCCCTCGCGCACAGCATACCGTTATTCGCTGATCTGCCGCTTCGCACTATCCTGAAGATTCGTAAACATGAGCCGGAGTCATTCCTTGCCTACCGCCTCGCGCTGAACAAGGTTCTGAAGGAGTATTTATCAAAAGGGGGCGAGGTATCAAAAAGCAATGTTATCGATTTATATCAGGATGTCATTGCGCCACAATTACATAAGCTCCAAAAGCAAGAGACCCTTCATCACCGCTCGCTTGCCAAGAAAGCCTTAATCAATGTTGGTGTTCCCGGCGCCGTTCTAACGATGGGTATTTTAGGCGGTGCACTGCCCGCCCAAGTTGCGGACTTGCTGAAGGTAGGCGGAGCACTCGGCTTGATCACTGAGGGTATTAAGTGTCTGGCTCAGTCAATAGACACTAGTAACGACGACGTCCAATTGGACAGTTACTACTTCCTTCTCAAGCTATCAAACGCCCACAAGTAGGGCGATCCCATAACTATGAGCGCATCTGGGGGCGGAAACTGAGGGGGGCGGAACTGGGGGCGGAACTGTGCCAAACAAGATTGGACGCAATTCTTTGAGAGTTTTGGCTTATTGTTTGCACCACATTAGCGAATGCCACGAATACCGCGCTTCGCTCCCGCCGGACTTCCCCTGCATGTTACGCAGCGCGGAAATTTTCGCCAGGATGTGTTCTTCGCCGACGCCGATCGCTACCTTTACCTCTCCCTCTTAGACCGCCACTCCGCCGAGCGCGACGTCAAGGTCATCGCCTACACCCTCATGACCAACCACGTCCACCTGATCGTCGAGCCTGCTACCGACACCGGCCTCTCGATCATGATGCAGTCCCTGCAAGGCGAGTACGCGCGCGTCATCAATTTTCGCCACGACCAACGCGGCCAGCTTTGGAAGACTCGCTTCGACTCCTGTGTGATGGACGAGCATCACCTCGGAATCGCCCTCGCCTACGTCGAAATGAACCCGGTCCGCGCCGACATCACGAAGTCCGCCACCGACTACGAGTGGTCGAGCGCGCGCGCCCACACCGGACTCGCCCATCCGCCCTCATTCCTCCACATGCCGTCGTTCATCACCCGCTTCACCAAGCCGGACTGGCAAGCGATCCTCACCCAAAAGGAAACCGACAAAGCAGAGAACCGCCTCGAACTCGCCGCGATCCGCCGTGCCACCCGTCTCAACGAACCCTTCGCCGCTCCCGGATTCACCAAGAGCCTCGAACAAGCGCACGACCTCCGACTCCTACGTCGCCCACCAGGCCGACCCGCAAAACTGCGCTTGCAAGTGGCGGGTTGACGGACAGGCGAGGGGGCAATCGGTGCCTACGATGCGCAACGAAACGTAGGCACCGATTGCTAACACGGCTCTCGATCCGGATCTCCCTTTAGATCTTCTTACCCTTGGCGCGAACCACGATGTCGATCGGCGACGTAATCACCAGCCAGACTTCCTTCCCGCCGTCCACAATCACAAACCGCGCCTCGAGCGGCGGCGCTCCCGAATTGATCAGCGTGATGCTGCCTGTGCAGTCCTCGTTGACCGAATAGATTCCCGTGCCGCTCCGGCTCGCATAGCCGGTGATCGAGCCGTGAATGTAGTCGGTCTGGGTAGCCCCGCCGTACCCGTCGAAAGACCTTCGCGTCACGCCGACCATTTGCTCCAGTGCGGCCGGTGGCGGGCCGGACGGCCGGGTTCCACTCAGCTCGAATGCGTAATCGCCCCGGAGCGACGCATTCGTACATTTGCGGCCCTCCTGCGCCGAAGCCAAACTCACAGTAGCGAACAGAATCGTAAAGAATATTTTGAGCACCTTGAATCTCCAAGCGATTGAAATTGGCGACCTCGCAGAGGACTCGCCTGAGACCGAGGATGCCCGCTCCCGGCCTCCGAGGCAATGGAGGCCGACTGAACCGATCTGTAGTTTTCCTGAAGGCGCAAGCGTTAGAAACTAAGCCCTTTATAAAGCGCTCCCTTGGATGAAGTAAACTCTTCTAGCGGTCATCCGGGCAGCACCAGAAACGAATTGGCAGTTTGGCGACTTCAAATTGGACGCGAAGGCCTATGAGCTGCGCCGCCTCGGCCGTACCGTTAAGATTGAACGCCTCCCGATGGACTTGTTGATCCTCCTGCTCGAGCGGCGCGGGGACCTGGTCAGCCGGGAGGAAATCGTCGATCGCCTGTGGGGCAAAGAGACCTTCGTCGATAGCGAGAACAGCGTCAATACCGCCGTCCGGAAAGTCCGCGCCGCGCTTCGAGACGACACCTCGAAACCCGCGTTCGTCCAGACCGTCACCGGCAAAGGCTACCGCTTCTGCGCGGTGGTCACCACCCTACCCGCGCCCGAAACGGATCAGCCACCCGCCACCGCGCCGACTCCCACCGTCCCGCCGGCACCATCCGCGGACCAGCCCGCCGCCCCGCCGAATCCTCCAAGGCCGAAGTGGAAAATCGCCGCAGCCGCTGCCGTTTGCCTGCTCCTCATCCTGGCCTTACTCCTCGCCCGTGCCTCCTTTCCCGGCTCCAAGGTTTCAGGCGACCAGGTGACGGTCGCTCTTCTGCCCTTCGAGAATCTAACCGGCAGCCCGGATCAGGACTACTTCGCCGACGGTCTGACGGAGGAAACCATCGGGGTCCTGGGCCGCGTCAATCCCCAGCGCCTGAAAGTGATCGCCCGCAGTTCCACCAGCGGTTACAAGCGCCAGGCGAAAGGCATCAACCAGGCCAGCGAGGAATTGGGCGCGGATTACCTGGTGGACGGCAGCGTCCGCCGCGACCAGGAAAGGGTCCGCGTTACCGTCCACCTCATCCGTGTACGGGACGGCGCGCAAATCTGGAGCGAAAACTACGACCGCATCGGCTCCGGAGTCATTCAGTTGCAGGACGACCTCGGAAACGCCATCGCGCGCCAGATTCAGGTGGAACTTTCCCCCGCCGCCGGAGCCACCGGTCAACAAACCCGCGTACTCGACGCCTATGATCCGTACTTGCTGGGACGGCACTCGTTTCTTCAAATCACGCCCGCCGCCATCCGCAAATCGATTGAGTATTTTCAGGCCGCGATCGCCAGGATCCGTCCTATGCTCTCGCCTTCGCCGGACTCGCCGAATCCTACACCATTCTCCCCGTCAGCGGCGATGTGGCCCCCCCGGGAAATATGGCCGCTGGCGAGCAAAGCCGCTCTAGAGGCTCTCCGCCTGAACAGCAGCCTCGCGGAAGCGCAGGCATCCGCCGGATGGGTCAACTTTTGGCTCGATTGGGATTGGAACTAAGCTGCGGAACGCCTGAAGCGCGCCATTCAACTCAATCCCAATAGCGCCTTCGCCCACGGCTATTATGCGCACGTCCTGTCGAATGCCGGACGGCATAAAGAGGCACTGGCCGAAATCGCAATCGCGCGCGGCCTCGACCCCTTGTCCCCCATCCGTCACGCCATGACGGGTCAGTTCCTCTATAACGCCGGACGCTATCCGGAGGCCACCGCGGCCCTCCAGAAAGCCTTCGCCATCGATCCCAGGTTTTGGGTTGCCCACATGATGCTGGCGCAGATTCAGGAGCGCGAAGGCAAGCCGAACGAAGCCCTATCGAGCATCGACAAAGCCTTCCAGTTTTCCGGTGGCAACTCCACCACGACGTCGTTCAAAGCCTACGCGCTGGCCAAAAATGGACAACGCGCCGAGGCGGAACAAATCCTCAACTCGTTACTCGCCGCCGGGAAAAACCGCTTTGTTCCGCCCTACAATATCGCCATCATTTACGCCGGATTAGGCGATCGCAAAGCTGCCCTCGAGTGGCTCGACAAAGCCTACGAAGCCCGCGACGTTCACATGATCTTCTTGACCGTCGATGCCAAATGGAACGATCTACGAGCAGACCCCAAGTTTCAGGACCTGTTGCAGCGCTGCCATTTCAGCCTGAAATAGCGAAGCCCGCCGAAGACCCCGCCGCGGCATACCGGTGCGCCGTTTCCACGCCCCGATTACGGTGCCGACGAATTCATCACCAGCGGTGTGATGCGCGAAAGAATCGAGCGTATCGCGGGATCTTTCCGCATGTCGGCGAAACGCGGGTCGAGGCTGAGCAGTGGAAGTTGATCGTCCCGGCTGTCGAACGCGGTCTGCAATAGACGGACTGCCTCGCTGTGGTTGCCTTCCGCGTACAAGATAGCCACTCGCTTCCAGGCCCGCCGATCTACGGAATTCACCCGCTGCCGACTGCCGGGTTGGAGCGCATCGCGATCGGAGTCCGCGTAGACCCGGCTCGTTTCCTCGACCAGTTGCCGGGCTGCCGCGGTCCTGCCCGAGCGGGCGTAGAGATGCGCCAGATCCAGAAGGCAGCCTCTACCGCACTTCTCGTACTGCTTTTCCGCTTCCGGCAAGCGGCCCGCCGTTTCGAGAACGATGCCGAGATTCTGCGCGCACATCCAGTCGCCTGGCCTTAAATCGATTGCCAGACGGGCAGCCCGCTCCGCTGGTTCGTTCTGATGAACAGCCAGGTGCAGGATGCTCATCGCTCGCGGAATATCCTCCGACCGCGGATTGGCTAGGCGGTCGAATTCGAGCCGCGGAAACGCTTCGGCGGCGTGGCCCCCGAGAATCGCCGCATAGGTGTACCAGATGGAATACGGCGAGTGCCCCGGATCGAGGTCGAGCGCGCGCGCCAACTCCAATTCCGCGGTACGAAAATCCCAGTGATGCCACAGTGCAATATTGCCTAATACCGCATGCGGCACGGGCAAGCGGGAATCCGCTCGAATCGCGAGTTCCGCGTCGGCCTTGGCGCGCGAGGCCCATTCCCCGTGAGGTCGCGAGGGGTCGATCGAATCCAAAAGCAACTCCGATTCCGCCAGCGCCGAGAGCGCTTCCGCGTAGTTTGGCTCGATGTCCGCGGCGCGGCGTAGCGCTTTGACGCTATGCAGCACCTCGGGCAGTTGCTGGGTTGACCACGCCTGGGAGCCTTCCGCGAACGCCTTCACTGCCTCCGGATCGTGCGCCGGCGCACGCAGGATATCGGCGCCCGACAGACCTGCGAATTTCGCCGTTATCGTTCGCGCCAATAGCGCTGCGACGTCGGTTTCAAACCGCGCCGCCGAATCGCCCGTGGATTCGTAATCCGCCGACCATGCCAGGTATCCGTCCGCGACCCGTAAGAGCCGGAAGGTCGAGTGGAGGTGGCCCGAAGCGGTCGAGAGAGAGCCCTTAAGGATGAAGTCAGCCAGCGGAGAATCCACCAGAGCGATTCCGGGGATCTGACTGAGACGGTGCTTCGTCTGGTCGGTAAAGCTCATCGCCGGCTTCCCGGACTGGGTTTCGTCGAGAAACGGCTCGACGGCGAAACGCAATCCACTCGTTCGCCCGCGGGCGGCTGGCGACGGACCATAGCGGGCGAATCCGATGGTGCCTGCAATCAATAGCGCGGCAGCGATCGACGCCACCCACCAGCGTTTCGCCGATGGAGGTGCCGTGAGATGTTCGTCCCGGGCTGGACTCGCTAGCGCTACAGGAACCGCCGGCGGCGGCGTCACATCCTGAAACACCGGAACATAGGTTCCCTTGGGCAGCTCAATACGAAGTGGGTTCGCGGCACCTTCGCCCGCGTAGTAGGCGAGCAGTTTACCGCGCAGCCGCCCGCACTCCACTCGTACGATCGCGTCGGTCTTGGGGTCGTAGTCCGCACGGCGCTTATAGACTTCGCAGCCAATCGCGAATTCCTTGATCGACGCGGCCTGGCCGTCCAGCACCTGACGGACGACGTAGCTCAGAAAACCGCGGAGGCGCTCCGAATTTGCAAACTGGGCGGCTGACAGAATTCGCCCCAGTTCGGCCTCGACAATCGATCGCCGAGGATCTGGAAGCGCTTCCACATCGCTCAGCGTAGCACTTGGGCTCCGCTCGAGTCCGCTGCGGCGCCACCGCGAAAGTACTCAAGCCATTCAGTAATTCTACGTAACTAACCTCAGCCTAACCTCGAATTACTTGGCCTCGAGGTACCTAGGCGCCCATCCTGGTTCGACCGCTACGCACCAGCCGAAGGTGCGGCACGGGAGGAGTTCCACATGTTTCGCCATACCTTGTTATTTCTAACTTTCCTGCTACCCGGCTTTCTCGGTCCCTTGATCGCGTTGCCTCTGACGTATGTGCAATCGTCCATCCAGGCACGGGCCACCTTGCTGCCGGATTTGAATATGGATTCCGGCCAACTGCAGCAGCTCTCCATTTCGGAAGGCCCTATCGGATATAGCATCAGTGACGCGAATGGAGTCCGATTTACGAGCATGTCCGCGACCGCCGGCATCGGACACCTAACGGCCAGCGCCAGTGCTTCGACCAGTTGGATTAATTTCCTGTACGCCGCCGACGCGTCGACAGTGGCTGTGAGGTTCCTCGATACCATCACGATCACGTCGCCAAATCTGCCCGTGGGAACGTTCGTTAGCCTGATGGGTACCCTCACCCTGACGGACAATTTGTTCGCTGTGGCGGGAACCTGTTGCTCCAACGTCATCGTAAATGGCGGAGGTCTATTTTCGGGCTTGAACCTGAGTGACCAGGCTTTCGGACAGACCATCGGCCATACTCAGCAGGTCAGCGCGATGCTGTCCGCGGCCGTGGGAACTCCCTTCACCATCTCCGGCCTCCTGTCGGTGAATGCCACATCCGCTAATTCGGCCCAGCAAGGCGCCAGCAGCGGCAGTGGAGACGCATTTTTCACGCTCGATTTGCTGACGCCTGGAACCGGCTGCGTCAGTGCCAGCGGCGGCCCCTTTTGCGATGTCGGAACAAACACGCCCGAGCCCGGTACGTTCGCAACGCTAGGCGTTCCGCTGCTGGTCGCTCTACTGCTTCGTCGGAGGCGAGGCAGATAGGCGACTTCAATAGGGGCAAACGCGGAGCAAGCGCAGATAGACCAGCCGGTCTCCGGTGAAGAGAAGACGTTTTAGGGGAAGGTACCCGTTGCATCACGTGGAGGGCAATGCTGACGAGATGCAGCGCGCGTTGCGACTCATGGCTGCAACTTCACTGCAGTTGTGAACTCGAAACTCGCAAA
This sequence comes from Bryobacterales bacterium, assembly GCA_038210135.1. Lineage (GTDB taxonomy): Bacteria > Acidobacteriota > Terriglobia > Bryobacterales > Bryobacteraceae > JBBQWZ01. The sequence goes on along the minus strand of JBBQWZ010000041.1, from coordinate 3,908 downwards.
CGCACCGGTCAGCCCTGTCCCCCTCAACCCGAAAACGACTCCGTCGATTCTGGCAGTCCTTCTCCATTGCTGGGCACTCCGTTGGTCCCGCAATTATATGTTGCGTGTTGGGTGACGGAGCCAGCCAATGTTGCGTGTTGGGTGACGGAGCCAGCCAATTTCTGGCAGAAAACTGGAGGCCGTCAAAAAGTAAACTTCAGCGCCAATTGCACCAGGCGCGGCGGGGCGGCTTTCACGACCTTCCCGAAAAGATCCGTGCCGAAGTCGCCATTTACGGCTGCCGGGCCGAAAAACTGGGCGTGATTGAATGTGTTGAACGCTTCGAGGCGTAACTGGAGTGCTTTTTTCTCCGACAACTTGAAGGACCGGAGCAAGGCAAGGTCGAAGTTCAATGTTCCCGGTCCGTAAATGGAGCGGCGTGAAGCCGAACCGGGGGTGCCCAGAGCGTTTATATCAAAGAGAGAAGTATTGAAGTACTCTTGCCCATTTCGCGGATCGTGATTTAGTTTCAGATCGCCGGGGGTGTAATCCGGGAGATCTAGGCTATGGTTGTTTACGCCGTTTGGGATACTACCTTGAAGCGAGTTATCTCCGTGCCCGGCCAACGTGATGGGAAAGCCAGAGCTGGCGCGGATGATTCCGGAGATCGCCCATCCTTCAGTGAAGAGTCTCGCGCGGCGGGAAACCCGCTCGAAGGGAAGCTGATACCGGAAAGTCGCGACGAAGTTGTGACGCAAGTCCCAGGCAGAAGGGGCGCGCGTCCGCTTGTAGTTATAGGGATCAACGATATCGGAAATGCTGGACGCCTGATCGATGGACTTGCTGTAGGTGTAGGCCAGCATAAAATCCAATCGCGTTCCGGAACGACGCACACTGGTTTCGAGAGCATTGTAGCTGGAATTGCCAAAGCTTCCTTCAAAATCGTTGTTGCTGAAATTGGAGCCAAACGGACCGCGCGTCCCATGGATCAGTTGTCCGGCGGCCGTAGTGTAAGTGGCGTCTTCGGCGAAGGGTCCGCAAGTGGGCGAGCCTGGGGCGACCGCATTAGGTTTGCTCAACGCCAGGCATAGCGCTGCATTGCCAGGGTTCGCGGAATAGACCAGCAGAAGATGATGTGCTTGCGAGCCGACGTAGCTCACGCTCAGCACAGTGTCGCTCAGGAGCTGCCGCTCCACCGACAAGAAATAGTTTTCATTGTACGGATAGGTGTTGTCGCGGAAGGGCGCGGTCATGCCGGCTTGCGGCAGGAAGGGGGAAAAATCAATGTTAGATTGCGGATGGTTTACCGACGCGTTCAGCGGCGGAAAGGTGAGTGGAAACAGTTGAACGTGCCGAGCACCATCCGCGGCGCTGATGAAGGGTGTCGCAAATAACGGTGGCGCCGAACTGGTGTAACTCGAACCATAGGGGGGCTGCGGCTCGTCGATGGCGATACTGTTGCCCTCGATGACCGAATAGAACAGTCCGAAACCCGCGCGCACACTGGTTCTTCCGGGCCCTCCGAGAATCTTGCCTAGAAGCCCGCTGGATTTTGACGGCGCGTAGGCGATCCCCAGCCGCGGAGCGAATCGATTCTTTTGCGGCACCAGCGTAGCGGGCACGCCTGGATCGCCCGGATAAACCAGGCCGCGCGGGGCTGTCGGGAACACCTGGGACTGCTGTCCAAGGTTGAATGCTGGAATCTGGTTGTACTTTTCTGACCAATACTGCATGAGGTCCCAGCGGACGCCGAAGTTCAAGGTGAGGTTGGGCCGGAAGCGCCAACTATCCTGAACAAAAGCTGCAGCGTACTTGTGGCGGGCGTAAAAAGCTTGTGAGTCCGCCTGATTGTAGTTGCTGGCCACCCCGATCAGGAAATCGGCGAACTCCGAACCGGTCTCACTGCCGGTGAACAGAAACGATCCGTTAAAGGTGGGATTCGGATGAACGTTGACCTGTTCGAAGCTGACCTGCACGCCCGCCTTAATGCTGTGAGCACCGCGAACCTTGGAGAAATTGTCGATGAGCGAGTAAGTATTATTGGCCTGGGTCAAATTGGTGATCGGCGTTCCCATCACGAAGGAAGGGAACTGGACATTCTCGATACCTTCGATGGACGGATCCAGCACCACGATTCCCGGCGTTCCGGGACCGGTAACAAATCCTTGCGAGGCGAGACTTGGGCCCACGCCGCCCGAAGGTTGTCCTACGTTATTGGCACCGCGCATGTAGCTCACGCGCAGTTCGTTCGCCGCGCTTGCACCGAACGTCCCGGTATGAGCGACGCTCACGAGTTGTGCCCGTCCTAGATTCAGGGCAGCGAAACCCGGTACGCTGGCGCCGCCTTGGCCGGTAGGGTACGGATTGTCCAGGTTGTAGTCATCGAAAAAGTAGTAGGCGGAAAGCATACCCCAGCGCTCGGAATTGCCGTCGACCCGGAAGCTGACTTTGTCGTCGCGCAACGTTTTTCCATATGCGCTGGTGGAGAAGGTGGAACCCCCGATGTTGGGGACGGGAATATAACGCAGTAAGTGTTTAGAGGGTTCCGACCACGCGCGTAGCGGAATAACGGCATTGGGGAACACGCATTGGAAGTTTGACGCACAGCCCGGAACATAGTACGGCTCATTCGCCGTCACGCCGTAGCCAAGCTTTTGAGAAAGCAGATTCGCCAGATAGGGCCCGGCCACCGTGCCGGTGAGAGAATTGGCCTGATCGCTCAAGTTTCCCCCCCTATTGGCGAGCGAAGGTACCGGGATCAGCCCTGTGTCGACGCCCTGGGTCTGACGAGTGCCCTGGTAATCCCCAAAGAAAAATATCGCGTTCCGTCGAATGGGGCCTCCGATGGTTCCCCCGAACTGGTTCTGGTGGTAAGAGCTGCGTTCCGGGGAGAAAAAGTTGCGCGCGTCGAGCGCGGTATTGCGCAGGAACTCAAATGCACCGCCGTGAAGTGCATTGGACCCGGATTTAGTAATCACATTAATCACGCCGCCGCTGTAGTTGCCGTACTCCGCGTCGAAGTTGTTGGTGAGAATCCGGAATTCAGAAATCGAGTCCAGATTCGGAATGACCAGCGCGCCGCCATTCATCAGTTCTTTCACGTCGCTGCCGTTCACCATAAATCCGTTAGCGTCTTCCCGTTGCCCGCTGATGGATTGATTGCCCGCGTTGAGCGTGCCCGAAGGTGGTATAGCCACGGAAGCACCCGCCATTACGATGGAGTCCGGCAACTGGGTGGTGACCGGAACAATGCCAGGCTGGAGGGCCAAGAGATCGGTAAAGCTGCGGCCGTTCAGCGCTAACGCCGTCATCGCCCTGCTGCTAACTACCTCACCCATCTGCGTCGTGGCTGTATCGACTTCGGTGGATTTTTCGACGACCGTGAGTTCTTCCTTCTTCTCGATCAGCTCCATCGTGGGGTCGATGCGGAGCGCACTGTCGACGTTGACAATTAGGTTGCTTCGCTTATATGGGCGAAAACCCGCCGCTGAGACTTTCAAGTCATAGGGCCCTACCGCCAATGTGCCAAAAGCATAGTCGCCTTTAGAGTCCGCAGTGGCTTTGCGCGAAATTCCCATAGCCGTGTTGGTCACGGTGACGATGGCTCCCGGAATTACGGCGCTGCTGGGATCTTTGATCCTGCCAGACATGCTACCGGTAGTGCCGGCCACTAGCGACGCGGCCAGTAGAAATACGCAAAGGCTTGCCTTCATTCTTGTTGGGTTGGCTGCTGCTGCGGTTAAAAAAGCCCGTTAAATGATGAAGCTTAACACGAGGTCAATCAGTCCTGACTCTTGTCTCACGCAAGATGAGCCTGAAGGTGGGGATGGATTCTCACGCAAGATGAGCCTGGAGAGGGGATGGATCGGGATGCTGGGGATTGGTCATCAGCATGGACGATACGGAAGCGGGGAGCCTGGAGCAGATTC